>JBBQFQ010000021.1:0-78558 GCA_038322235.1 Chthoniobacterales bacterium | reverse complement strand
GTTGTCCCCCGTCTGCACCCGCGCCCGCGTCGCCACGTTCACCGGCCTCGCTCCCGCCACGTTCGCCGTGTCCAGGTCATAGACCTCCACCAGGCCCACTCCCATCTCCCCGCCCACTCCCGACACGATCGCCGTATACGGCCCCGGCGGCAGCGTCGCGATGATCGCACTCTCCCGGTCATCCACCGGCGCAAACGGCGTCGCCGCGATCTCCGCCGCCTGCGTGTCCTTCCAGTTGTCGTTCACCGCCAGCTGCCCACTGGGTCCAAACAGACTGAGCGTCGGATTCGACAGCGCTCCCGCCACTCCGCGCCTCGTCAGATCCGGCCCAATCGCCCGCACCATCACCCGCTTGTTCCCGGTTCCTCCAATCACGAACCCCGCGATCATGACGTTGTCCAGCGTCTCCACCCGCGCCCGTGTCGCAATGTTGATCAATGACGCTGCCGGAGGCGCGGCGGTGATCGTCAGGGTGACGTTGCCGCCGCTGGTCGAGACGCTCCCCTGCACGCCAGCCGGGAAGGCGACGGCGGTGAAAGATCCCGTGACGGAACCAGCGCTAAGCACCCGGAACGAGTCGCCCACGCGGAATTTGAATCCGTTTACGAGCGCGACATTCAGGGTGCCGTTGAGCGCCGCTGCGCCGGTGATAGTGAGCGCACCAAAGCTGCCGGAGGTCGTGCCGCCGATGTTGGCGGTGAGCGTGCTGCCCGCATTTTGCGTGAAGGTGCTGCTGAGGGTGAGGGCGGAGGTCGAAGCATCGGAACTCCCGATGGCCAGGTTACCCGCGTTCACGACGGGGCTGCTGAGCGTACCTGTGCCCGCGAGCGCACCGCCCGTGAACTGGAAGCTCTGGCCGGCGGCGACGGAAGCGCTGGTCCCGCCGGTGAAGCGGAGCGTGCCGGCGCTTTGCGCAAAAGTTTGGAAGGCGAGCGAGCCGGCCGTGACCGTCACGGTGCCGGTATTTACAAACGCTGTGCCGGTGAGGGCCGACTGGCCGTTGCTGTTCTTCGTCAACGTTCCGGCATTATTAAAAGTTCCTCCGCCGCTGAAGGCGCCAGTGTCGGACAGCACCACATTGCCGCCTGCCAGATTGTTGAAAGTCGCACCGCTCGCGAGCGTAGCCCCGGCGAAAGTAGGAATCGTGGTCACCCCGGACGCGCTGACCACCCCGCTGATGGTCGAGAGCGTGGGATCGAAGTTTCCGCTGACGGTGAGGTTCGAAAAGGTGCCTCCGTTGAATGAACCGAGCACGCCGCCGCGCACGACACCGGTGCCGGTGCCAGCAAGCGTGCCGCCGGTCACCGTTACGCCCGAGAGCACATTGACGACGGAGCCCGCGAGCGCCTCGATCCGCCCGCCTGTGTTCGTGACGAAGCCCGGTCCGGAATTGCTCGAGATCGTGAGAGAGCCGCCATTGCTGGCGCGCAGCGTGCCGGTGTTGGTGACGCGGCCACTGTCCGATTCGCGCAACACGATGCTGAGGGATTTCCCGGCGGCGTTGGCGTCGATCAGGCCCGCATTGGCGATCGCGAAGAAAGAGGTCCCCTCAAGGCCGACCTGGCCGACGGCAGTGAACCGGCCAGCCCCGCGGATCGTGTGGCCGATGCTGTTCGTCAGCGTGGAAGACGGCGTGAGCATGGTGATCAAATCCTGGCCATCGACCTTCAAGGTGATATCGCCGGTGCCCGCGAGCGTGACGTCGCCGGTGAGAAAGAGGTTGCCGCCGCCGCCCGCGACGGCGGAATCGAAGGCGATGCTGCCATTGTTCGTCACGGTGCCGGCGAGGCGCAGCGTTTCGGAAAAACCGATGCCGATGATGCCAGTGTTCGTGACGCCGGTGAGGCGGCCGCCGCTCCCGGAGGGACGCAGCCGGCCGGTTCCGGCGGTGGCGAGGGTGCCGCCGCTGATAATCGAATTGGTGCCGAGAAAGACGGTCGAGCCATCGAGCGCCTCAATGCTTCCGCCCGTGTTCGTCACGGTGCCAGGGCCGGAGTTGCCATCAAAGGCAAGGATGCCGCCGCCGCTTGCGCGCAGGATGCCGGTATTCGTCACGCGGCCGTTGTCGGAATCGCGCAAAGTCAGCACGAGGGACTTGCCGGGTACGTTCGCGTCGACCAGCCCGGCGTTGGCGAGCGTGAAGAAAAACGTGCCCTCGATGCCCACACTCCCGAGCGAGGTCAAGCGGCCCGCACCGCGGATGGTGTGGCTGACGGAGTTCGTGAGCGTGGAGGCCGGGGCGAGACTTGTGATGGCATCCTGGCCCTCGACCTTCAGCGTAATGTTGCCGGTGCCAGCCAGCGTCACGTTTCCGGCGAGAAAGAGGTTGCCGCCGCCGCCCGCGACCGTGGAATCAAAGGCGATGGTCCCGTTGTTCGTGAAGGTGCTGGCGAGACGCACCGTCTCGGCAAATCCGATCGCGATCGTGCCGCTGTTGGTCACGTTTGAGAAGACGCCGCCGCCACCTTCACCGCGGATGACACCCGTCCCGCTGCTGGCGAGCGCGCCGCCCGAAACGGTGATGCCCCGGCCGACGCGCACGGTCGATCCGGTCAGCGCCTGGATGCTGCCCAGGTTAGTGATCGTCGCCGTGCTGCTCAACGAGTTGAAGCTCAGCGTCCCGCCGGCACTCGCCCGGAGCGTGCCATTGTTGGTCAGATTCGAGCCGATGAGGTTCGAGAGGAAGATCGTGAGCGGATTGATCGTGCCAGTTCCATCGATGATCCCGTTGTTCGTGATGTTCATCGATTGAGGGGCACCGAAGGCCCCACCGCCGAGGTATCCCCCGCCGCGGATCGTGAAGCCCGCGCCGATCACGAGGCCGAGCCCGGCCGTGTCGCCGCCGATATAGTTCGTGGATCCGCCCGAAAAAGGCGCATCGACCATCGTCACAGAGCCCGTGCCGTCGATGCTCACCGAAGAGCCGAGGCGCAGCGAGCTGTCGCCCGCTCCGGCATTGAGCCGGATGTCGCCATTGCTGCTGATCGTGCCGGAACCCGCGAAACTGGGAAACCCCGAGTCGGGCGCGGTGGTGACGCGCAGCGTGCTGTTCGTCGCGAGGGAGAGCGAGGTGCCTCCGGCCATGACGAGGCGTCCCACGTTGTAGGAGGCATTCGCCTCGATCCGGCAGCTCACTGTGCCGGTGATGACCTCGCCGAGGGTGCCAAAGCTGGATTGCCCGGGGTCGATCACGACCTGATCCGATCCAGTATGCGGCCGAAAGATGGGAGGATTGGGCGTGTTGTTGGGGAAGAGGAGGAAATTGCCGGTCTGCGCGCCAGGGTTGAGGGAATTTGGACTGCCCCAAGTGTCACTGGGATTGGAACTGCCGATCCAGAGCCAGCGCCAGGGCGGCGGGCTCGGCTGGACTCCCTGCGCGGGAAGCGCGGAGGCGAAGGCGCTGGCGGCAACGAGGGCGAAGACCGCGGAAGCGAGCGGGCGGATGAGCGATTTCACAATCCTGCATCGGGCGGCGCGGCGGCCGCGTTACGAAAAAAGTGCGATCGGCGCAGAAACTCGCGGGGCGCCCGGCTCTCGACGTGGGTCTCAGCGTGCCTCGCGGGCTTCCGCGAGCCCTTGTTCCGCCTGCGCGATGAGCGTGGCATCCGCCGCCATGTGGCGCCGGACAACCGCAACCAACTCAATCAAAAGCGGCTCAGCTTCGGCGGCGCGCCCAGTCTTCAAGAGCGCAAAGGCGAGCGGGCGGAGGGCGAAAAACGACTCCCGCGCGCCGGGCGTCAGGAGTTTCCGGTAAAGTGCGAGCCCTTCCCGGCCGCCAGCCTCGGCGCGAACGAAATCGCCCTGCCGATAGCGCACCCACGCGAGCTTGCCGAGCGCGCTCGCCAGCGGTGCGGACTCCGGACCATAGAGTTCCCGCCTTCTTTCGACGCTTTCCTCCAGAGCCCGTTCGGCACCGGCGAGGTCGCCGCGTTCGGCCAGGAGATCGCTCAATGAGCTCAGCATCGTGGCGAGATTCTCGCGCAGCGCCGGCGTCTTCCGCATGCCGGCGATAACCCGGTCGAAGAGCGGGCGCGCGTCCGCGCTCCGCCCCAGCTTGTCGAAGCAAGCCGCGAGATCGCCCATCGAAACCACGGCATCGCTAGACCCGGCGCCGCCTGCTCGCTCCGCCAGGCGGACCGATTCCTCGAGCAGGGGAATGGCGGACGCCGGCCGAGAAGAGTGAATCTCGACCGAACCGAGACTCTGCAGGGCGCGCGCCAGTGCCGCCGCACTCTCCGGGAGGTAATCCCGGTAGATGGCGATGGATTCCGTCAGGAATTTTCCCGCCTCCTGCTGGCGACTCGTCCAGTTGCAAAGTTCGCCCAGCGCTTTCAACGCCTCGGCGGTGGCAAGCGAACGTTCGCCCGTGAGCCGGCGAGCGTCCGCCAGTGCCCCGCGCAAGAGCGGCTCCGCTTCGCCGTAGAGACTCAGGTTGTAGTAAGTCGTGCCCAGCGTGAGCCGGACATCGGCGAGCACCACGGGATCGGACTGGAGATCGCTCTCCGCTCGTTCCTTCGCCTTCGCGAGCACCTCGATGACGCGGACATCGCGTCCATCCGCTCCGGGCGAGGGTGCGCCGAGGACGTCGATGAGAAACGCCTTCACCCGCTCCGCTCGATCTCGTTGCTGCCGGGCGGTGCGGGCCTGGGAAGCGCTGAAGACGGCCGCGACGGCAAAGCCGAGGACCACGAGGGTGACCCCGCCGAGCAGCAGGCGATGGCGCCTGACGTACTTGCCGAACCGGTAGCGCGCCGTGGGCGGCATCGCGCTGACCGGCTCGTCCGCCAGATGGCGGCGAATGTCGTCCGCCAGAGCGGCCACCGCGGGATACCTCGCGGCGGGATCCCTTTCGACCGAGCGCAGGCAAATGGCATCGAGATCGCCCAGCAACTCGTTCCGGCGGATCGGCGACGCGACCGGGGAGGTGAGCTTCGCCAGGACTTCGCTGGGTGCGGGGGCGGCTGTCTTCCAGAGCACGCGGGCGACCTGCGCGCGCGAGATGAGGGAGAGCGCTGCGCCCGCAAATGGCGCCGCGCCAGCGAGCATCTCACAAAGCAGGACCCCGAGGGAGTAGACATCCGTGCGCGTGTCCACTTCGCCGCCATCGGCCTGCTCCGGGCTCATGTAGAGCGGCGTGCCAACGATAGCGGTTTGCGAGCGCCAAAGCGCGACATCCGCCGCTTGATCGCCCGCTGGACGAGCCAGGCCGAAGTCGATCACCTTGACGGCGATGCCAGCCTCCGCAGCGAAAGCCAGCACATTGGACGGCTTGAGATCGCGATGCACGATGCCGCGCTGGTGGGCGTGCTGCACCGCATCGCAGATCTGCAGAAAAAGATCGAGCCGCGCGCGCAGCGGGAGGGAGCGAGCCTGCAAGTAGGCTGTCACCGGTTCCCCCGCGACCAGCTCGAGCGCAAGGAACGGCCGACCCCACGGGCTAATGCCCGCCTCAAAGACGCGCGCGATCCCTGAATGCGTCAGGCGGGCCATCAGGCGCGCTTCGCGTTCGAAGCGCTCCAGGAAGTCTTCGCTTTCGAGCAGTGCGAACGGCAGGAACTTCAGCGCGACCTCGCGATCGAGCGCAAGTTGCCGCGCGCGATAGACGACGCCCATTCCTCCGCGACCGATCTCCTCGCCAATGACGTAGTCCCCGAAATCCGCCGGCTTGACCGTCTCCTCGGCAGCGGGGGCGAGCGCCCGCGCGACGAGGCAGCGCGGGCAATCGCCGAAAGTCGAAACCCGCTGGGAAAGCGGCGCTCCGCAGCGGCGACAAATGGAGCGCGAAGACATGGTGCCTTTCATCGGCCTCGCCGAGTCTGGCGTTACGGCGGAGTCGCGCATTTGTCGCGGATTTCTGCGGCTACTCGCGGAGCAGCGTGCGGAAGAGGTGATCGAGTTCCGCCCGGAGTTCTTCGGGCGTCGTCACCGTCTGGGCAACTTCGGCCTGGAGTTGCAGGCGAAAGCTGTGACGGAGCCGATGAACGGCGACGCGGAGCGCGCCTTCCGTCAGTCCGAGATCGCGCGCCGCTGCGGCCACCTCGGGCTCGGCTTGGTCCCACGAAAGGAATTCTCGCAGCCGCGCAAAGACTGCACCCTTCCCCTTCTGAACACATTCCCCCTCCAAGGCGCGCATCGCGTTCACGACGACGGACTCGGCCCAGTCCCGATCGAAACGCTGCTCCGGGGCGGCTTCGTCGGCGGTGTCGGCCACGAACCACTCTTCCGCTTGGACCTGGTCGAACGAAACGATGCTCTGCCCGCCACCACGACGCAGGCGCTGCTCGCGGCGTCGCTCGTCAGAAAGGTGGAGTTTGAACGCGCCGATCAGGAAGGAACGCAGCCGCCCGCGTTCGCGGTCGGCTTTGTCGAGCAGGCTGCGCGAAACCAGCAACGCGAAGAATCCCTGGGTCAGATCCTCCGCTTCCGCGGGCGGAATCTCCCGCCGGCGGGCAAACGCGTAGAGCGGATACCAATACATCCCGCAGAGTTCATCGAGGGCGCGCCGCGCCTGTTCGTCCGGGACGGCGTTCTTCTGGGCGCGCAAAACGAGACTCCACCGCGTCTCGGGGAATGAGGCGGGTGGTCCATTCTCCATCGTTCGCTCTCAGCGTGCGGTCGGTTCCACCCGCGCTCAAGCGAACTTCGCGCGGACCGCGCGATCGGCTTCCTCCCGCCGAATCCAAAGGAGCCGGCTTCGCCGATGGAAGCGCCGCAACTGCGCCAGGAAGCAGCGGCCGCAGGCTGCCGCAGTCCCCGACCGGCAGATGGTCGGATCGATGCGCGCCGATGCCCGCATTGCGCCGGTCCCCTCGGCGGTGCACCATCGCCGGTCTGCGCTCCCCCCACGACGCGAACCCCGCCATGCCCGCCTCCTCCTTTCCGACCGACGAAGCCGCCGCGCTCCGGCGCGATGAAGACGACCCCCTGCGCTCTTTCCGCGACCGCTTCCACTTCCCGCGGAGTGCGGCCGGTGAAGCGCTCTACTTCGTGGGCAACTCCCTGGGTCTGCAGCCAAAGGCGACCCGCGTGGCGGTCGAGCAAGAACTCGATGACTGGGCCGCGCTCGGAGTCGAAGGGCACTTCGAGGCGAAGCACCCCTGGCTGCCCTACCACGAGGAAGTACGCGAATCGCTCGCCCGCCTCGTCGGAGCGCTGCCGAGCGAAGTGGTGGCGATGAATTCGCTCACCGCCAACCTCCACTTCCTCATGGTCTCGTTTTATCGCCCGACCCGGGAGCGGTATCAAATCGTCATCGAAGACACGGCGTTTCCTTCCGATTCCTACGCGGTCCAGAGCCAGCTCGATTTCCACCACGCCGGCACCGGGTTCGATCGAGCGAATGGCCTGATCCGCTTGAAGGCGCGCGAGGGCGAGTCGGCCTTGCGCACCGACGACATCCTCAGCGCGATCGACCGGCAGTCCTCGTCGATCGCGTTGCTGCTGCTCGGGGGCGTAAATTACCTGACCGGTCAGTATTTCGACCTCGCAACGATCACCCGCTTCGCCCGGGAGCGCGGCATCGTGGTCGGCTGGGACCTGGCCCACGCGGCGGGGAACGTGGACGTGAGGCTGCACGACTGGGGTTGCGACTTCGCGGCGTGGTGTTCCTACAAGTATCTGAACGCCGGGCCCGGCGCGGTGGCCGGAGCATTCGTCCACGAGCGGCATCACGCGGATCGTTCGCTGCCGCGTTTCACCGGGTGGTGGGGCAACGATCCGGCCACCCGCTTCAAGATGGGTCCCGACTTCGTGCCGGTCGAATCCGCCGACGCCTGGCAGTTGAGCAATCCGCCGGTCCTCGCTCTCGCCCCGGTGCGCGTGTCGCTGGAGATTTTCGACCGCGCGACGATGCCCGCGCTGCGCGCGAAATCGATCGCCCTGACCGCGTATCTCGAAGGCCTGCTCCGCCGCTCGTCGATCGCCAGTCGCCTCCGCATCCTGACCCCCGACACTCCCCTCGATCGCGGCGCCCAGCTTTCGCTCGCGCTCGACGGCGCGACGCGCGCCAACGCGGCCGCCCTGCAAGCCCGCGGCGTCTTCTGCGACTTCCGCGAACCGAACGTCATCCGCGTTGCGCCCGCGCCGCTCTATATTTCGTTCCACGACTGCTGGCGGCTCGTGCAGGTGATGATCGAGGTGTTTGCCGCGCGGTGAATCTCCCTTCGGACCATTCATGAGCCATCCCCCTCCCCACGTCCTCATCGTCGGCGCCGGACTCGCCGGGTCTCTCATGGGCTGCTATCTCGGGCGGGCGGGATACCGCGTGAGCATTTTCGAGCGTCGCTCTGATCCGCGCGCGCTCGGCTACGCGGGCGGACGCTCGATCAATCTGGCGCTCTCGATTCGCGGCCTCAGCGGTCTCGCCGGCGCTGGTCTCGCCGAGATGGTGATGAACACCGAGGCGATCCCCATGCGCGGTCGGATGATCCATCCCATCACCCTCTCTCCCGGAGGAAGCCCGATTTTCCAGCCGTATAGCCACGATCCGAAGGACGCGATCAACTCGGTCTCGCGGGGCGGCCTGAACCTCGCGCTCCTCCAGGCCGCGGACGCGTACGAGAACCTGACGATCCATTTCGAGTGCGCGTGTCTCGACATCGAGCTCGACGCCCCCGCGGCCATTTTCGAAACCGCGAGCGGCGTCCAGCGGGTCGAGGCGGATCTCATCCTCGGAGCGGACGGAGCCTTCTCGCCCATCCGCTCGAGACTGCAAAAGACCGACCGCTTCGAATACGGCCAGAGCTATCTCGCCCACGGCTACAAGGAGCTCCACATTCCCGCCGGACCGGACGGATTCGCCCTGGATCCGCACGCACTTCACATCTGGCCGCGCGGCAGTTCCATGATGATCGCGCTCCCGAATCGCGATCAGTCGTTCACGTGCACGCTCTTCTGGCCGTTCGAGGGCGACCACGGTTTCTCGTCGCTCGAGGCGGAGGCGGATGTCACCAGATTCTTCGAGGCGCAGTATCCCGATGCCGTTCCCCTCATGCCCACGCTGGCGCCGGATTTCCTCCGAAACCCGACGGGCTCGCTCGTGACCGTGCGGTGCTCGCCCTGGCACTGGCAGGACAAGGTCTGCATCCTCGGCGACTCGGCCCATGCGATCGTGCCGTTTTACGGTCAGGGAATGAATGCGGCCTTCGAAGACTGCCGCGCCCTGGCGGAATGCCTCGCGCAACATCCGCTCGATCGAGGTGCCGCCCTCGCGCAGTTCCAAGCGCTCCGAAAACCAAACGCCGACGCGATCGCCGACATGGCGCTCGCGAATTTTGGGGAGATGCGGGACAAGGTCGGATCACCCGCCTTTCTCTACCGGAAAAAGGTGGAGCAGACCGTCCATCAGGCGTTCCCCGAGCGGGTCACCCCGCAGTACAACCTCGTCTCATTCTCGACCGTTCCCTACGTCGAGGCCCTCCAACGCGGCCGCGAGCTCGATGCGATCGTCGACCAGATCATCGTCGGTCTTCCCGCGGCGCGTCTGACCGACCTGGGCGAAGATGCGTGGAAGCTCCACGTGCGGTCCGCGGCGGCCCGCATTCTCGATGGGAGCGCGCCCGATTTGAACTTCGAGGCCGACGTCATCGACATCACTCCGGCCCTGACCGGGCAGACCGGCGTCTGGCCGGGCGACACCTCGCTCACCCGCGAAGTGCTCTGCGACATCGGACGCGGCGACAGCATCACGCTCAGCACGCTGCGCACGACCGTCCACCTCGGCGCGCATGCGGACGGACCAAATCACTACGGCGCCGGCGCACCCGGCATCGGCGAGCGCTCGCTGAGACCGTATCTTGGTCCGTGCCACGTGCTTGATGCGCCCGTCGCGCGGGGGACGCGCGTCGGGCTTTCCGACGTCATCGGCGGACTCGCCGGGATCCGGCATCCTCGCGTGCTGCTTCGCACCGGCACCTTCCCAGACTTCACCCGGTGGAACGACGATTTTGCGGCGCTTTCCGTTGAGCTGGTGGACGCGCTGGCCGCGCGCGGCGTCATCACGATCGGCATCGACACGCCGAGCGTCGATTTGATCGCGTCGAAGGATTTGGAGGCGCACCTCGCGATCTTCCGCCACGACATTTCGATTCTGGAAGGACTCGATCTCCACGGCGTCGCGCCTGGTGAGTACGAACTCATCGCGGCGCCGCTGAAGTTGATCGGCTTCGACGGGAGCCCAGTGCGGGCGGTGTTGCGGCCGATCGTGGGCGGGGCGCCCCCTACCCCACCGTCGCAATGACCTTGATCTCGAAATGGATCGGGGAATTCCCCCCTTGGGGAAGCGCGGAGATTTCACAAGTGGTGCGCGCGGGCTGGTTCGGACCCGGCGGAAAATGCTCGGCGTAGACGCGGCTGTAGATCGCCCAATCGCGTTTCAGATCGGTCAGGAAGACGGTGAGATCGACGATCTGCTCCCAGCCCGATCCGGCGTCCGCCAAAATCGTCCGGACGTTTTCGAAGCACGACCGGATCTCGGCCTCGATGTCGTAGTCCACCACCGTCCCGTGCGCATCGAGCGTGGTGCCAGGAATGTCCTTCGTGCCGCGCTGGCGCGGGCCCACTCCGGAAAGAAACAACAGATTCCCCACCCGGCGCGCGTGCGGATACGGCCCGACGGGTTCGGCGGCGCCGGGGCTGTCGATGCGGGTGCTCATGAGTCAGGTCGCAATGCAGACATTCTTCGGCTCGGTAAAGAACCGCAGCGCGTCGGTTCCGCCCTCGCGCCCGACCCCGCTCGCCTTCGCCCCGCCGAACGGCGTGCGGAGATCGCGCACCATCCAGCAGTTCACCCAGACGATGCCGGCCTCCACCCGGGCAGCGACCCGATGCGCGCGCGCCAGATCCCGCGTGAAGATCGTCGCGGCGAGACCGTACTTCGTGCCGTTCGCGAGGGCGATCGCTTGCGCCTCATCTTTGAAAGTCTGGACCGTGACGACGGGACCAAAGATCTCTTCCTGCTCGACCTCGCACGCGGGATCGAGCCCCCCGATGACCGTTGGTCGATAGAAGAAGCCGTTCCGACAACGCTCCGGCAGCTCGGCGGGCGCGACGGACTCGCCGCCGCAGTGAATGATCCCGCCCAACGCCCGCGCGCGCTCCACGAGTGACGCAACTTTCCGCAAATGCGGCTGACTCGTGAGGGCGCCCTGCTGGGTCGTCGGATCGAACGGATCGCCAATCCGCAAGGCCCGCGCCCGCGCCGTCAGTCCGGCGATGAACGCCGGGGCGATCGATTCGTGCACGAGCACGCGGGAGCCGCAGAGACAGATCTGGCCCTGATTCGAAAAACCGGCCCGCATCGCGGTCTCCAGCGCGGCCGGAACATCCGCATCCTCGAAAACGATGAACGGATTCTTTCCGCCCAGCTCGAGCGAGACCCGCTTGAAAATCGGCCCGGCGGCGCCCGCGATCCACTGCCCGACCTTGGTCGAGCCGGTGAAAGAGAGCGTCGGGATGTCCGGATGATTCACGATCGCCTCACCGCAGTCCGGACCCGTGCCGTGAACGATGTTCAGAACGCCAGGCGGCAGCCCCGCCTGCGTGCAGAGATCACCCAGCATCGCCGCGGTGAGCGGAGTGATTTCCGACGGCTTCGCGACCGCAGTATTTCCCGTCGCGAGCGCGGGCGCGATCTTCCAGGTGAGGAGATACAGCGGCAGATTCCACGGTGAAATCAGACCAGCCACCCCGCGCGGCCGGCGCAGCGTGTAGTTCACCGCGGGCATGCCGCCGGGCGTGCCGCCGCCGTCGAAGTCGTGAAACTCGGACGTGGTGTGCAGGATCGCGGTGGCGAAGTAGCGGAAGTTCGCGGCGCCGCGCGGGATGTCGACCGCGCGGGAGACTGCGAGCGGCTTGCCGGTATCCAGGGACTCCGCCCGCGCGAGAGGTTCGAGATTCTCATCGATCAGATCCGCCAGCCGGAGCAGCAGACGAGATCGCTCCGCCGCCGGAGTCGCGGACCACGTCGGGAACGCCGCCGCCGCCGCGATGGTGGCCGCGGCGACATCCTCCGGACCGCTCGCGGGCACACGCGCGTGCACCTCGCCGGTCGCGGGATCGACGACGTCCAGATAGGCCCCGGCGACGGGCGGCACGTTCCGGCCATTGATGTAGTTGGCGAGATCGGGCATGGCGGGGAAAGCAGCTCAGGCCTGCTTCAGCTCGGTGCGCACATCGAGCAACTCCGGGAAGAAGGTGAGTTCGAGTGCCTTTTGGAGAAAGCCCACTCCCGAGGATCCGCCGGTCCCGCGGCGGAAGCCAATGATGCGTTCCACCGTCTTCATGTGCCGGAAGCGCCAGAGCTGGAAGTACTCCTCCACGTCCACGAGCTTCTCGCACATCTCGTAGGCTGCCCAGTGCTTGTGCGGATTCTCGTAGATCTCCTTGAAGACCGGCATGAGGCGCGCGTCGCGCTTGTGCGGCTGACAGAAATCGCGCTGCACGAGATCCGCCGGCACGGCAAAGCCGCAGCGCGCCAGGTACGCGAGGAACTCATCGTAGATCGCCGGCGCCTCGAGCACGGCCTTCAACGTTCTATACGCCACCGGATCGTGCCGATGCGCCTCGATCATCCCGGCGTGCTTGTTGCCGAGGAGGAATTCGATCGTCCGGTATTGGATCGACTGGAAGCCGGACGAGTTTCCAAGCACCGAACGGAATTGCAGATACTCCGAGGGCGTGAGGGTTTCGAGGACCGCCCACTGGTTGAAGAGCTGCATCTGAATCTGCTTCACCCGCGCGAGGATCTTGAAGCAAGGCGAGAGCTCGTCCGCGCGCAGATGAGCGATCGCACCGGTGAGCTCATGGATCATCAGCTTCATCCAAAGCTCGGACGTCTGATGCTGGATGATGAACAGCATCTCGTCGTGATGCATCGGATGCGAGAGCGGCTGCTGCGCCGCGAGGAGCTGGTCGAGACAGAGATACCCCCCGTAAGTCAGCCGGTCTTTGAGATCGAGCACGATTCCCGGCTCGATCGCGCGTTGGTTCTCGGTGGCGGGCGGGGAATCGGGAGCGGTCGGTGAATCAGGCATCGTTGCGAACATCGAACGTCGAACGTCGAACGTCGAACGTCCAACGCTGCGAACATCGAACGTCGAACGCCGAACGTCCAACTTCGAAGTTCAGACACCGAGAGCGATCATCGGACCGTGCGCGGAGTCCTCGCGACGAATTCAGGGGCTGCATCGTCCCCTCTCAGGAAGCTCGAGGACCGTGCCGCCTGACTTCGCGTCGAGTCCGCCCACCAATCTTCAGGCGAGCTCAGAATTTCGAAGTTCAATGTTCGACGTTCAATGTTCGCTGTTCAGACACCGAGGGCGATCATCGGACCGTGCGCGGAGTCCTCGCGACGAATTGAGGGGCTGCATCGTTCCCTCTCAAGAAGCTCGAGGACCGTGCCGCCTGACTTCGCGTCGAGTCCGCCCACCAATCTCGAGGCGAGCCTCAGAACTTCGAAGTTCAATGTTCGGCGTTGAATGTTCGATGTTCAGTCGGCGGCCGCGTTTTACTTCGCGTCAAAAACAACTTCGCCGCCGACAAGGGTCATCAGACAACGCGTCGTGAGGATTTCGGCCTCGGGAATCGTCATGAGGTCGGCGGAAAGGACCGTGAAATCCGCCACCTTTCCAGGCTCGATGCTGCCGCGCTCGTCTTCTTCGAACGAGGCGAAGGCCGGCGCGAGCGTGAACATCCGCAGGGCCTCGGCGCGCGTGACGCGCTGCTCGCGGTGCCAGTTTGCGTCGCTGAAACCATCGGGCGCGCGCCGGGTCACGGCCGCGTAGAACTCGATCATCGGCTCGCCGCGCTCGACGGGGGCGTCGCTCCCGCCCGCGATGACCGCGTGCGCATCGAGCAGACTCCGCCAAGCGTAGGCGCCCGTCAGACGCCCGGCACCGAGGCGCGCCGGAGCGAAGTACAGATCGCCGATCGCGTGCGAGGGCTGCATGGAAGCGATGACGCCGAGCTGAGCAAAGCGCGGGATGTCGGCCGCATTCAGGATCTGGGCGTGCTCGATGCGCCAGCGCGGCTCGCGCACGCCCCGCCGGGCCAGAGGCACGGCCGCAAAGGCGCGCTCGTAAAGATCGAGGACGAGCCGATTCCCCCGATCGCCGATCGCGTGGGTCTCCACCTGCACGCCGACCCGCAGCGCCGCCAGCAGGACCGGCATCAACTCCGCCTCCGAATGCAGCAGCAGGCCGCTGCCGGGGTAATCCGCATACGGCTCCAGCAGGGCCGCGCCGCGCGATCCGAGCGCGCCATCCATGTAGAGCTTGATCGTGCGCGACGTGAAGCTGCGACCGTCGCCGACGCGCCCGGGACCGTGAGTCAGCAACTCATCCGCGGCGGGCCCGGGTCCGTTCGCGGCGGCATAGATCCGGAGCTTGATTCGCTCCTCGGCGACGAGCCGCCGGAGGACGGTCAGTTCGGGCAGATCGACGCCCGCAACGTGGACCTGCGTCCAGCCGAGGGAGAGTTCGCGCGCCGCGCCAGCCTCGAGCGCCCGCGAGATCTCAGCGGCATCGGGGGCCACAATGAGGCGTTCCACGAGATCCTTCGCGGCGTCCACGAGCATGCCGGTCGCCGCGCCGGTGCGCGGATCACGCACGATTTCCCCGCCGGCCGGATTCGCCGTGGCCTGATCGATCCCGGCCAGCTTCAGCGCGGCGGAGTTCACGACGATCGCGTGACCATCCGCCCGCTTCAGCGCGACGGGATGCTCCGGCGCCGCGGCATCGAGTTCCGCCGCGGTGGGAAAAGCGGCCGGCACCCACTTCGATTCGATCCAGCCCCGGCCGGTGATCCATTTTCCGGCGGGCGTCTGGCGGGCGCGCTCCCGGAGGCGCGTCTGCAAGTCCGCCAGACTCGAGGTTCCCTCGAGATTGAAGGTGAGCTCGCGCGCGCCGATTCCCGCGAGGTGCACGTGCGCATCCGTGAGTCCGGGAACGACCGTCCGACCCTGCAGGTCGATCACCCGGGCGCCGGCGGGCGCCTGTCGCGCGATTTCCGCGGAGCTTCCGACGGAAAAAATCCGGCCCTCCTGCACGAGGACCGCTTCGGCCCGCGGGAGGGCAGCGCTGCCCGTGTGGATGTTTCCATGAATGAGGATGAGTGCTTCCGCCGCGAGGGCGGAGCGCACCACAAGCGCGGCTAGGAACAGGGCGGAGAGCGGTCGGGGAAGCATGCGAGCTCCTGTTTTGCCCCAGCCGCGCCTCCGGAGCGACGCATAAATGATGTCCGGAGCGACGGCTTTGCGCTTGTGCTTCCGGGCGCAGGCAGCACGCTGAGCGAAACCCCAACCCCGCGGAAACGAACGAAACTATGGCGAAACCAAACTACTCTTTTGAAAAGCGCAGACGGGAAATGGAGAAGAAGGCCAAAAAGCAGCGCAAGCTGGAGGCCAAGGCGTCTGGAACCACCGCGACGAACGAGGACGGAACTCCCGCCACCGAAGGCGGAAACCCGGACGCGCCCGCCCCCGCGCCCGAAACGACCGCGTAAGGCGGGGAATTCGGATCCCAGAGCGCGCGGTCGGGCCGGGCCCCAATTTGCGGTCGATGGCACGCGGGCCGGCCGACCGGCGCGCGCCGCGGAATTTTCTCTCGGGGGAAGAGCCCTATCCTCCATCAATCGCCGGGAACAACCCGCCCGCGGCGCGTTCGCGCTACCCGGCGCGCAGCACCTGAATGAAAGCCTCCTGCGGGATGTTCACGGTGCCGATGGCCTTCATCCGCTTCTTTCCCTCCTTCTGCTTCTCGAGGAGCTTCCGTTTGCGGCTGATGTCGCCGCCATAGCATTTCGCGGTCACGTTCTTGCGCAAGGCGCTGACATTTTCCCGCGCGACGATCTTGCCGCCGATCGCGCCCTGAATGCTCACCTGGTAGAGCTGGGTGGGAATGACTTCCTTCAGCTTTGCCGCCAGCATCCGGCCGCGGGCCTCGGCCTTGTCCCGGTGCACAATGCTGGAAAACGCATCGACCGGCTCCGCGTTGACGAGCATGTCCAGCTTCACCAGATCCGAGGCTCGATAGCCGTCGTGCTCGTAATCCATGCTGCCATAGCCGCGCGTGATGGACTTCATCTTGTCGTTGAAGTCGACGAGGATCTCGTTCAGCGGCAGCACGCACGTGAGCATGACGCGCCGGGTGTCGAGCGTCTCCGTGTGATCCATGCTCCCGCGCTTCTCCATCACGAGCTGCATCATGTCGCCGATGTTCTCATTCGGCACGAGCAGGAAAGCCTTCACGACCGGCTCCCGGATTTCCTTGATGAAGCTTTGGTCGGGCAGGTGCGTGGGATTGTCCACGTAGATGACTTCGCCATCGTTTTTCTCCACCTCGTAGATGACCGAGGGGTAGGTTGCGATGATGTCCATGTCGAACTCCCTCCGGAGCCGCTCCTGGACGATCTCCATGTGCAGGAGCCCGAGAAAGCCGCAGCGAAAACCAAATCCGAGCGCGACGCTGGACTCCGACTGATAGACGAAGGCCGCGTCATTGAGCTGCAGCTTGCCGAGCGCCGCCTTGAGGTGCTCGAAATCGGCCGTGTTGATCGGGTAAATGCCCGAATAAACCATCGGGTGAATCTCCTGAAACCCGGGCAGCGGCTCCTTCGCCGCGAAGCGCGGGTCCGTGATCGTGTCACCGATCTTCACATCGGACGTCGTCTTGATGTTGGCGATGAGATAGCCCACGTCGCCCGCTTCCAGCGTCTCTCGCTGCGACATCTTCGGCGTGAAAACCCCGACTTCCTTCACGTCGTAGGTGTTGCCGGTGCTCATCGTGCGGATGGGCATCCCCGGCTTGATCTGGCCGCTGAAGACGCGGACGTATGTGATGACTCCGCGATAGATGTCGAAGACGCTGTCGAAGACGAGTCCCCGCACGATCGAGGGCTGCGCCATTTCCTTCGGCGGAGGAATGCGCTTCACCACCGCTTCGAGAATTTCGTCGATGCCGATCCCGGCCTTCGCGCTCGCGTGCAGAGCTTCCTCGGAAGGGATCGCGAGGATCTCCTCGAGCTGGCGATTGACGCTTGGGATGTCCGAGTTCGGCAGGTCGATCTTGTTAATGACCGGGACGATCGTGAGTCCCTGCTTCATCGCGAGGTGGACGTTGGCCACGGTCTGCGCCTCCACGCCCTGCGCCGCGTCCACGATCAGCAGCGCGCCCTCACACGCCGCGAGCGAACGGGAAACCTCGTAGGCGAAATCGACGTGTCCCGGGGTGTCGAGCAGGTTGAGCTTGTACTCGATCCCGTCCTGCGCCGTGTAGCGCATCGCCACCGGATGCGCCTTGATCGTGATGCCGCGCTCACGCTCGAGATCCATCGAGTCGAGGTGCTGGTCCTGCGCATCGCGCACCGCGATCGTGGAAGTCCGCGCCAGGAGCCGGTCCGACAGGGTGGTCTTCCCGTGATCGATGTGGGCGATGATGCAGAAATTTCGAGTCAGAGGCGCGCAACTCATCGGGAGTTGCACGATGCCGAGAAAGCGGGGAGCGTCAACATCTCGACCCAGCGTCCGGCTCTTGCGGAGCGGCATGAATCCAGCGATTCCCGCGAATTGGCGTTTTCCCGCCATGCGCTATGATGGCTCGCAGCAGACCGTCCGACCATTCTCCGATGAGGGATCGCTTCGACAAAAGAAAACCGCTCGACCCGCTCACGGGCGAAGAAATGCCACCTGCCCCGGCCGCGCCCGTGACCCCCGCGGTGACGCGGTTCACGAAAGCCCGGCCCGCCGAACCCGGTGCCCCCGCCCCGGGTCCACGCCGGGCGGCCGCGCCAGAACCCGCCCCCCGTTGGGGCTCGGACAATCTCGATGCCGACATCGCCGCCGCCCGGGAGAAGCTGGAGCATCTCATCGGGAAGCCCGCCGCGCCCGCGGCGGAAACCGAGGAACGGAAGACCGCCCGCAACCGGCGCTTCCGGCCGATTGGGAACACGATCGACTCCCCGGAAAAATCCCCCGCCTCGATCCGCCCGGGATCCGCGCCGGCGCCCGGCGAACCCGCTCCGGTCTGGGAGGAGCCCGATCCCAAGCCCTTCGTACCCTACGGCTCGACATGGGAATCCAACCAGCCGCTCAACCGGATTCCACCGGAGGCGTATCTCGCTTTCGTGGTCGGCGCGTTGTTCATCGGCGCCTTCGGGGGATGGCTGCTGCGGGCGTACGCATACCCCTCGGAGCCCGCGCCGATCTCGGCCGTGGCCAACCGCGAGCCAGGTGAACCGATCTCGGACACGTTCGACCCGACCAGCTTCCGTGCCCCCGCCTTCGACATTCTCGGCTCGCCGTCCGTGCTGAAATTTGAGGAGGCGCTCGCCGCCGAGGTGCGCGGCGATCTGGACAAGGCCGAGCGACTCTATCGCGAAGCGCGCGGCATGAACCCCCGGGCACCCGGAATCGATTTCCGGCTCGGACTCATCGCTCTCCGCCGCGGCAATTCCCCGCGGGCGGTCCAGGAATTGAAGAACGCGATCCGCTCGGGGGAATCCGCCGCCGCCGCGGCGAGCCAGCTCGGTAGCGTCTACACCGAGATGCGCGATGTCCAGGCCGCCAACGCCGCGTTCCTCACTGCGATCGGTCTCGAGCCGCTGCGCGCCCGGCACTACCTTCTCTGGGGCGATTCCGCGCGCCGGACCGGGCTTCCCCTCCTCGCGCTCGCGCGCTATCAGGCGGCCCTCAAACGCGAGATCACCCCCGGCGAAGCCCTCCTCATCCGCGTGAAGCTCGCGCTGGTGGAGATCGAGCGCGGGAACGCTTCCCTCATCGACCAGCGCCTCGCCGCCGCCCCGCCGGAGGAACGCAAGGGCGCGGAATGGTTGGTCCTCTCCGCCGCGACCGAGGTGCGCCGGGGGGAATTCGACGCCGCCGCGGCGCACCTCAAGGCGGCCTCCGCCGACCTGCCCGGCGCGACGCTCAGCAATCTCCACAACGACGTCTTCTTCGAGGAGTTTTTGCTCCAGCCGGTCGTCGGGCCGGCGATCAAGGCTCTCGGAAGCGCGCCGGCCGCTCCGTGAGCCTGCCCTGAGACCGGAGCGTGCGCGTCTGCCGCGTTGCCCTGCCGGGATCCGGCGCTATCCTCTGCCCCGACGATGGCTGCACCGAAGGAACTTTTTTCCCGCGAATCTCTCCGCGAGTGGGCCGGGGACAAAGCGTTCGCCAAAGGCGAGGAGTACTTCCAAGACGGCCGGGTGCGGAGCTTCCGCGTCGAGGGCCGCTCCGCCTCGGCCCGCGTCCTCGGTCAGCGCCCGTACAAGGTGCGGCTCTGGTCCCAACCCGGCGGCTCGGTGGAGTACTCGTGCGAATGTCCGACCGGCCGCGACGGCCGGTTCTGCAAGCACAGCGTCGCGGTGGGCCTCATCTGGCTCTCGGGCGATCTCCATCCCTCGAAGCCCGATCCCCTCCGCCGCTACCTCGCTTCGCTCCCGCGCGAACGGCTCGAGGAACTGGTTGTCGAAGCCACGGATTACGATTCCATTCTGCGCCGCCGGCTCACGCTCGAGCAGGCGATCAAGGAAGCCCGGCCCGTGCCGGAGACGGTGCAATGGAAAAAGCTCATTCGCGAGGCAATCGCCACGAAGGAGTACATCGATTACGATGCCATCCCCGACTACTCCCAGGGCATCGAGGAAGTGTTGCAGCCCCTCGAGGCCGTTATCGAGGGCGGGCCGGCCGGGGCCGCCCTGGGCGTGGAACTCTGTGAGTACACGCTCGCGGAGATGGACAAGGTCACGGAACTCGTCGACTTCGGCGATCCGGCGTTGAGCGATCTCTGGCAACTGCTCCACACCTGGCATCTCCGCGCCTGCCGGACCGCGAAGCCGGAACCCGTCTCGCTCGCCACGCGGCTGTTGAAATCCGAGATCGAGAGTGCGCTCGGAAATTTCCGCGACGCCGCCACCACCTACGCGACCGTGCTCGGCCCGGAGGGCGTCCGTGCTTATGCCCACGCCCTCGATCTCGAGTGGCGGGCGCTGCTGCCGCTCGGGCCGGGCGATCGACCCGCCTCGATCGAGCAACGCCGGGTGCAGATCACGGCTCTCATGGAGCGTATCGCCGTCACGGCCGATGACTGGCACGCCATCGTCGAGATCAAGTCACGGGATCTCTCCACCGCGCACGATTTCCTTGCGATCGCCGAAGGCTACCACCGCCGCGGCCGCACGCTCGAGGCCATCACCTGGGCCGAGCGCGGTTGGGAAGCGTTTCGCGCCCGGCCGGGACAGGGCGATTCCCTGCGCGAGTTGCTCGCGGATCTTTACCACGAGACCGGTCGTTCGAAGGAGGCGATGGCGATCGCCTGGGAGCGTTTCGCCGCGCAACCCTCCTTGCGCACCTTCCGGCAGTTGAAGTCGCACGCGTCGCAAGCCGGGGAGCCCGAGGGCGCCGCCGTCGAGCGCGCCCTTGCCCATCTCCGCACGCGTCCCGCCGGCAGCGGTAGCGATGGCAGCCTGCTCGTGGAACTGCTGCTCGCCGAAGACCGCGCCGACGAAGCGTGGGAGGAGGCGAAGGTCCGGGAATGCGCTCCTCATTGGTGGCTGCGGCTCGCTGACCAACGCGAGACGCGCGATCCCGCCGAGGCGCTGGCGATCTTCCGCCGGGCCACCGAGGCCTGCGTCGAGGCCGGATCCGGCGCATCCTATCGCGAAGCGGCCGAGCATCTGGCCCGCGTCCGCCGCATCATGGAACGCCTCGGCCGCCGTGAGGCCTTCGAGGAATACCGCGCAGCCCTCCGGGCGAAAAACCAGCACCGCCGCCTCTTCGTCCGACTGCTGGATTCACTGGCTTAAGCGCAGCCGCGCGGCGGGGAAAGTCCGGATCGGCGAGCGCGCGGGCTCGATCTTCGCTGCGCGACGGTTGAGCCGTCGGCTTTGGCGGCCTGCCCGCTTCGCGGGAATCGATTTCGCAGCTTGAGGGGGTGAAGGTGCTTGTCGCACGCCTCCTTATCGATAACGATCCCGAATGACGTCAGCCGTTGCCCACATCATCGACGAAGTAGAGCATCTCTCTCTTTCTGAGCGGGTCGAGCTCCGTCGCCATATCGTCGAGCACACGCCCATGTCCGACGACCTGACCGACGACGATTTTACCGCCCTTGCTGCAGCTGCCTTTCACGCGTTGGACGAGGAGGAAGCGCGGCGTGCCTGAGCGGGGTGAGGTTTGGCAGGTAGATTTCGGTGTCACGGCGAAGGTTCGCCCCGCGCTCGTCATCAGCCTTCCATACGCTGATGCAGACCGCGCGCTGATTGGGGTCATTCCGCATACGACGGCTACGCGTGGCTCACAGTTCGAGGTCGTAGTCGCCGCACGATTTCTTGGTCGCATTCGGATCAGTTATCGTGCGCTGCGGCCGGCGCCAATGACGTTCAGGTACTACCTCGCGCGGACTCTCGCGCCTTCCTCCAGCGCATCGGGCGGATGCACCACCACGGACTGCCCCCGCTCGAGCCCGCCCGTCACCTCCGCGGCCACGCCGTTGAGATGGCCCACCTCGACGCGTCGCCGGCGCGCCGTGCCGCTGACCACGGTAAACGTCATCCAATCGTTCCCCCTGCGAAACAACGCCCCGGCCGGGATCTGCAGGACCTCTGGACCGTGCCAGGTAACGATGCGGGCCTCGACCCGAAACCGGTCGCCGATGCGATATCCCGCAGGCGGCTGCTCCACGAAATCGACCCGGACCTTGACGCGCTGCTCCTCCACTCCCAGCGACGAAACTTTGGTGAATCCACCCGGCTCGACCGTCGTCACGCGGCCCCGGAGCGGGCGATCGCCGCCCCATTGTTCGATCGACACGTCCGCGCCCGGCCGGACGGCGGCGGCGTCAGAGGACAGCAGATCGATCTCCGCCTCGAGATCCGTGGGATCGCCGACCTCGAGCAGCGGCGTTCCGGGCGTGACCACGCGGGCACTTTCCTCGAAGACCTTTAGAATCACGCCGTCCACCGGCGCCACGATCTGCAGCGGCGGGACGCTGCCGTCCGCCGAGGTCGGGTTTTGCGTCTGCATCAAGGCCGCCTGGGCCTGGGCAAGTTCAAACTCGGCGGTGCGGACGCCAAACACCATCATGCTCTGCTCGCGCTCGAGGATGGCCGCTTGATTCTCGGAGGCATCCAGATCCTTGACGGAAATCGCTCCAGACTTCTTCAGTTCGCGGGCCCGCCCCAGATCGCGATCCGCCAGCCCGCGGGCGGCCTCGGCGCGCTCGAGCTGGGCCGCGCGCTGCTGCCGGGTGGCCTCCGCCATCTGGACGCGCGCCTCCGCCTCCGCGTGGGAACGCGGATTGAGGAAGCTGGACGGCTCGGGCGTCAGCGTGGCGAGAACGGTTTTCCCGACCTCGATGCGGGCGCCCGCCCGGTGCTCGATGCGCTGGAGGTAACCCGCCACCGGCGGCGAAACGACGTAGCGCTGGCGAATGCGGGTCTTGCCTTCCTCGAAGACCGACACCGTCAGCGGGCCGAGCTTTGCCTCCGCGATTTCGACCTCCAAGGCCCGGGGCCGCAAGGCGAGATACAACGCGAGCAGCACCGCGCCCCCGACGAGATAGCGCAGGTACGGATTCCGGCGGGAGCGGGCGGGACGCCGCGAGGCCGGTCCGGTCGGCGGCGCGACTCGTTCGGAGCGGGAATCTGCTTTCATCAGTCGAGTGCTTTCAGGACGCCCACGAGGTCGAGGTGCTGGATGCGACGGCTCACGAGCGCGAAGGAGAAAGTGGAGGATACTAGCACGACCACGACCGCCATGGCGAACGTGGCCGGCGTGAGGACGAGCGGGAGGCGGACCGCTTCCGTGCTGGCGGTGTGGATGATGCCCGCGGCCATCTGGGAACCGATCACGAGGCCGAACGGCAGGGCGATGACCGTGAGAACCGCGAGCTCGCTCAGCAGCACCCCCGCCACCTCGCGTTGGGTGAACCCCACCACGCGCAGGGTGGCCAGCTCCCGGTTGCGCTCGCTCAGCGCGATGCGCGCACTGTTGTACACTACGCCGAAGGACACGATGAAGGCGAAGCCGAAGTAGATGTTGGTAATCATCCCGATCATGTCCGCGGTGGTTGTCTGGAAACTCTTCCGGACGCTGTTCTTGATCGACAACGCGGCGATCCGCGGCGCGATTCGGACCGCGGCGAGGAACTGGTCCCAGTGCGCGTGATCCACCGTGAGAAAGGCCCCGCTCACCGTCTCACCTTCCCGCATCAGTCGGCGCAGCGCTCCCACTTCCATGTAGGCGAGGAGCCCGGAGTAGTCGGTGAGGGTGGCCTGCAGCGTCACTTCGAGTTGCGGCCGGCGACCCTCCTGGACCTCCACGAGCAGCTTGTCCCCTGGCTTCGCTCCCAGCACCTCCGCGAGCTTCGCGGAAATGAGCAGACCCTCGGGGGGCAGCGCGACCGCGCGTTCGCTGGCATCGAGCAATTGCTTGAGGTACGCATCCGCCGGCAATCCCGTCACGACGAGCCGGCGGGAGCGATGCTCGAAGCGCAGGCGGACCGGCACGCTGCGGAAGGGTTCGGCGAGCTGCACCCCGGGGAGCGATCGCATTTCCGCCAGCGCGGTGGCGGATCCCGGCTCGCGCAAGGCGATCGTCACGTCCTGCCGCTCTGCGCGGTCCCATTGCGCGGAAAGCAAGTGGCCGATGCCATCCCGCATGGCGCCCGGCACGATGGGAATTCCGGTCGCCAGCGCCAGACCGAAGGCGGTAAAGGCCGACTGCCACGGCCGTCGCTCGATGTTCCGCAACGCCATTCGAAAGCTCGTGCTGACCAGATGCGAGAGGCCAAGGCGCTCCAGGAGGGAAACGCGGTATCGGGCGGGCGGCTCTGGCCGCATCGCCTCGGCGGGGGGCAGACGTACCGCCTCCCGCACGGCGCCGATCACCCCGGCGAACGCCGCGAGGGCGCTCACGACGAAGGCGACTCCGATCATCGCCCAGTGCGGATGAAAGAAGAGCTCCGGGAACTTGAAGAACCTGTGGTACACCTGCACCACCGCCGTGCCGAGAAGGGTCCCCGCCGTGCCGCCGAGCAGGGTGGCACCAGCCACGATGACGACCGCGAACTTCAGGTAGTGCACGCCCACGGCCCGCGAGGAATAACCGAACGCCTTGAGCTGCGCGATCTGTTCGCGTTGCAGCCGGATGAGCCGGCTGAGCACGGCGCTGCTCATGAAGGCCGCGATGGTGAGAAAGACGGCCGGAAAGGCGACCGAAATGGAGCCGAGAATCCGGATCTCGTCCTCGAGGCGCGAAGCCGAGGGATGATCGCGCCGGCCGTACGCGACCAGTCCACCGTAGGGCAAAAGCAGGCGATCGACCTCGGCCATGACGGAGCGGGGCACGCCGCCCGGGGCCAGATCGATCAGCACGTTATTGAAGGCGCCGTCCAGTTCGAACGCCACCGCGAGTTCGCGCTCGTTCATCCAAAACACGCCGAAGCGCTTGTTGTCCGGCAGCGTATCGCCCGGTCGCGCCTCGAACACGAACTCCGGTGAAAGGGCGATCCCCACGATCTTCAGCCGCTGGCGGGCGCCGTGGATCACGCCATCGATCGTGTGGCCCGGCTGAAACCCATGGGCCTGCGCGAACGCCTCCCCCACCACCACTTCGCCCCGGCTGCCGGCCTCCGGGAGACGCCCCCGCCGCAGGTACAGCTGGTGCAATTGCAGCGCGCGGCCCTCGGGCAGAGAATGAATCAATCCATCGGCCGGCTCGCGCTGGCCGGGGAGCTCCAGCGTCACATTGCCCACCACCCGCGTCTCGACCGCGGCCACTCCCGGGATCTTTGCGAGCCGGGCTCGCAGGGCGTTCGGAGCGCGCTTCAGATCGGCAAAGACATCGGCGAACCGATGCCGGGCGTAATACTCCTCCTGCGTCTTTTCGAGCGAGAGGATCAGACTGCGCGCCATGATCATCATCGCCAGCCCGCAGGCCATCACCACCGCCGTGGCGATCATCTGCCCGCGCATGCGCGCGAGGTCGCGAAGCAGCTTCCGATCGAGCGGTCGGATTCTCACCACGCGAGGGTGCTTGCAGCGCGGCGGGTGGGATTGCGCTGGGTGTCGATGATGTGGCCGTCCGAAAGCTGGATCACCCGATCCGCCATGTCGGCGATGATCGCGTTATGGGTGATCACGACCGTCAGGGTGCCCAACTCCCGGTTCACCCGCTCGATCGCCTCGAGCACGTGGATGCCCGTGCGCACGTCGAGGGCGCCCGTGGGCTCATCGCAAAGCAGCACCTCCGGACGCTTGGCGATGGCCCGCGCGATCGCCACCCGCTGCTGCTCGCCGCCGGAGAGCTGCGACGGAAAATGGTCGAGTCGGTCGCTCAGATCGACGAGTTCGAGCGCGGCCTCCGGGGTCATGGGATCCCGCGAAATGTCGGTGATGAGTTCGACGTTCTCCCGGCTGGTGAGGCTCGGAATGAGGTTGTAGAACTGGAAGACGAAGCCGACAGAATCGCGCCGGTAGGCGGTGAGTTCGGCTTCGTCCGCCCCGGTCAGATCGAGGTCCCGGTATTGCAGCGTTCCGGAGTTTGGGATGTCCAGTCCGCCGAGGATGTTGAGGAGGGTGGACTTTCCGCTCCCGGACGCGCCGAGCAGGACGACAAACTCGCCCCCGAAGAGGTCCAGGTCGATCCCGTCGAGCGCCCGCACCTCGCCCGCGCCGCTGGCATAGACCTTGGTCAAATCGCGGGCCCGGAACAGAGGCTCACCCGCGCCCGCCCCGTCCGCTCGCGCGGGAGGCGAAGCGTCGATGGCACCCGTTTGCATCGACCTGACTCTCCCCGCCCCCGGCAGCGGTGCAAGGAGAGCCCCCATCGATCTTGCGGAAGATCGGCGCTCGGGAGGCGCGGGCCGAATTCTCTTTCCGATCTCCCGTCATTTTTCTCTTGTCGCGTTCTTCAGAACACGATATTTCTGAACGCGTCACCCCCGGTGGCATTCACCCTCGGTCCTTCCCTTGGAGGACTGGGATCAGGTAGTAAAAAACCAACTAGAAAAAACAACTCCCATTCGATAACTCGACCATCCAACCCAGTGCGGCAACAGCCGCTTCCGTCGGTCACGACGGAACTGTCACCCCGAACGTTGCCCTCAACGCCTCGGTCAACCCCCACCCCAACCCCGTCTCCGCTCGCAATCCGGCGACGAACGAGAGCGGTGTCACGCTCGAGCGCGTGCGGGCGATCGCCCGGCTCATCGCCGAGGTGAGTGCGCTTGCCGACGGATTCCCGGTGATTCCGTCGTCCCAGCGCCGACGCTACCGGAGCCTGACGGCCCGTGACTCGGACTTCAACATCCGCATCAAAGAGCTCGCGGCCCTCAACGCGGAGGCGGTTCCCCCTGCCGCGAGCAGCGAGGCGATCACCGAGCAGGAGGCCGTGCAAGCGTGCCTGCTCGAGACGCGCGCTGCCATGGAGGTCGTGATGGGCCAGATTTCCGGCGCCTCCGTCACCGTCACCTCGCAGCTCCTGGGCAAGGTCGGAGCCGCCTACAGCGCCCTCCGCTTCCACCAGCGTCAGGCGAATCCGGCGCTGAAAGAACAGCTCGACCGCGCCGCCCGGCGCTTCCGTCGGCGTTCGGATCCAGCGCCCACGCCCGGCCCGGCGCCCGTCGCAGGTCGCGAGACGCCCCCGAAGCCGGCGTCGTAGGCGCGACCACCGCGCCCGGGCCAAGACCGGGAAGCGACGGAATCCAGGCGGGCGTCTCGCAAGAGGCGCCCGCCTTTTTCGTGCGGTGATTTGAGTGGTCGATCACGCGTGATCAGTCGGGCTCGCCGACGACACTCAGCCGTCGCACGGCGAAGCGGTGCGCCAGCCCGTCAAAGCACTCGGGCGGGCGGATGACGCGCTGAGCCACCGCAACGCCGTGAATCCGCGGCGCGCGGGAGAGGTCCGCCGCCGCGCAGGAGTGGAGCGGCAGCGCGACGGAGACGAAAGTCGGTGCAACGGCGCGCTTCCCGGCTGCAGCCGAGAGGTCAGCCGACTCGCGGGAGAGCGCGGTCAGTGGGGTGGAGAGCAAAGTCAGTGCGGCGGCACGCTTCCCCACTGCGACGGAGCGATCCGCGACCGCGAAGGAGACCAAATTCAGCGCAACGGCGCGCTTCCGAACCGCGACGGCGAGGTCCAGAACCGCGACGGATACCAAAATCAGTGCAACGGCGCGCTTCCGAAGCACGACGGCGAGGTTCGCGACCGCGCCGGAGACCAAAGTCAGCGCAACGGCGCGCTTCCGAACCGCGACGGCGAGGTTCGCAAACGCGCCGGAGACCAAAGTCAGTGCAACGGCGTGCTTCCGAAGCACGACGGCGAGGTTCGCGACCGCGCCGGAGACCAAAGTCAGTGCAACGGCGTGCTTCCGAACCGCGACGGCGAGGTCCAGAACCGCGACGGAGACCAAAGTCAGTGCGACGGCACGCTTCCGAACCGCGACGGAGCAGTCCAGCACCGCGACGGAGGGTAGACCGGGCGCAATGTCGCGGTTCCGTTCCGCGACGGAGAAGTCCGTCACCCCGATCACATGCTCGACGTTGGCGCGTGACGCGAGAGGGCACCGCTGCGAAGCGAAAGCGAGGCCCCCCCAACCACTCGCCGGAGGCTGCCTCATCCAGCCCGGAGGGCTGACAGCCATTAGCCAGGGGTTGAGCGGAGCGACACCCCTGATTATCCACAATACGCATCGCACCCCGGAGGGGTGCCAGCCCATCGCCGTCACCCGATCCCATGTCTTCGACCTACCTGAGCCTCCACTATCATCTCGTCTTCAGCGTCAAGCACCGGGCCCCGCTCATCGCAGCGCCGCTGGGTGCCCGCCTCCACGAATATCTGGGCGGCACCATCCGCGGACTCGGCGGCTTTCCCCAAGGCGTTGGGGGAGTGGCGGACCACGTTCACCTGCTCGTCGGCTTGAAAGCGACCCACTGCCTCGCCGATTTCATGTGCGAGCTGAAAAAGGCGTCGTCGATCTGGATGCACGAGAAGGCCGCCCTGACGGAGTTTACGTGGCAGGAAGGTTACGCCGCCTTCACCGTCGGTGCGACGTCGCGCGAAGGCGTTCAGCGTTACATCGCGAATCAAGGGGAGCACCACCGCGTAAAATCGTTCCGCGAAGAACTGATCGAGCTGCTCCAGAAGGCCGATGTGCCCTTCAAGGAACGGTATCTGGAATGACTCCGAGCGCCGCTGGCACCCCTTCGGGGTGCGGTCCGTTTTGGCCGCGTTCCAAGGGTGTCGCTCCGCTCAACCCCTGGCTAATCGCTGGCAGCCCTCAGGGCTGGCCGAACCGCCGTTGGGCGTTCGTCGAATCTCCGGTGAGCGCCGCTGGCAACCCTTCGGGGTGCGATCCGTTTTGGCCGCGTTCCAGGGGTGTCGCTCCGCTCAACCCCTGGCTAATCGCTGGCAGCCCGCCGGGCTGGCCGAACCCGAGCTGGGCGTTCGTCGAATCTGCTGTGAGCGCCGCTGGCACCCCTTCGGGGTGCGGTCCGGTTTGATTCGGTTCCAGGGGTGTCGCTGCGCTCAACCCCTGGCTAATCGCTGGCAGCCCTCCGGGCTGACGAACCCGGGCCGGACGTTCGTCGAATCTGCTGTGAGCGCCGCTGGCAGCCCTCCGGGCTGGCCGAACCCGGGCCGGGCTTTCCTCGGATCTCCGCTCCACGCCCCGAATCGCGCCCGCGGGTGCCGCGAGGGCTCCATCGCGAAACGATGACGGACGAGAACCACCCGTCGCAGCCTCCCTCACCCAGCCCGAAGGGCTGACAGCCATTAGCCAGGGGTTGAGCGAAGCGACACCCCTGGTTATCCAAAATACCCATCGCACCCCGGAGGGGTGCCAGCCCACCGCCGTCACCCGAGCCAAGGCCTTCAACCGACCCGCTCTTCCGCTCTCAGCCCTCCGGGCTGGATCCGCCTCTTTACTTCGACGTCATCACCGTCGCTCCAGACCAGGACGCGCTGGCGTCGCCCGCGCGGGCGCGCTCGATGCGCTCGCGATAATGCGCGGCGAGAGGGTCGAGCGGACGGCACTCGGTGGCATCGACCATGAGCTCCAAGGCCCGTTCCAGCTCACCCGCACGGAATGCGGCCAGGCCGTCCACGTAGCTCCGGAGGCCTCCGGCCATTTCTTCCGCCATCAGAGCGGGGGTGTTGCGTCCCAGGACCGCGTAGATCTCGACCGCCTTCTTCTTCCCCTTCACCCGCACCAAATCGGCGTCCTGGAGCAGAAACTCCGCCTCCACCAGACGGGCGACGTTTTCGCTCACGAGCAGCTCCACGCCATAAGGCTTGGTCAGGCCCTCCATCCGGGACGCGAGATTCACCGCATCGCCGATGGCCGTGAATTCCGTTTTTTGCGGTGAGCCGAGGTCGCCAACGATCGCCTCGCCTTGATTCAGCCCGATGCCGATCAGGAACTCGGGCCGACCCTCCCCACGCCATTTCGCGTTCAGCTTGGCCAGAGCCTCGCGCATCTCCAGGGCGCAACGCACGGCATTGCAGGCGTCGCGCTGCGGACCCTCGCTGGCGGAGGTATTGCCCCACACGGCCATGACCGCATCGCCGATGAATTTGTCGAGACTCCCCTTGTTGCGAAAGACGCACTCGACCATGGCGGTGAAGTATTCGTTCAGCTGCCGAACGAGCGTCTGCGCATTCGCGTCCTCCGTCAGGCTGGTGAAATCCCGCACATCCGAGAACAGAATCGTCACCGGCCGCCAGACGCCGCCAATCGTCTCCTGATACTCGGCCGGATTATCCATGATCTGATGCACGACATCGCGCGAGACATAACGCTCGAGCGTGCGCCGGGTGCGGGCGCGCTCCGCCACCTCGACGGTGAAATCGTAGGCAAGACCGGCGCTGCTGCCGAGCAGCAGGGTGGCGAGCGCGGCCACGACGGGCAGGCTGCAGTCGAACCCCTGAAAAGCAGCCCAGGCCGCGGCCAGCAATAAAGCCCCAACGCCGGCGACGGGAAGCAGACGCACCGCCGGCGGAGTCCGACGGAGCATAAGCGCGGCGAGCGCGGCAAGCCCGATCGAGAGCGGCTGCCACCATCCCGGAGCGTCGGCGACAAAGCCGTTCTGCAGGAGCGCGTTGAGGGCATTCAAATGCACTTCCGGCCCCGGCATCGGAAGCTTGTAAGGCGTGCGATGCTCGTCCTGCGCCCAGTTGCCGTAAGCACCGATGACCACGATCCGCCCCCGGAACACCTCGCCGTTCTTCAGGTTGTCGCGCCAGTAGTCCGGAACGAAAAGCTGATAGAGGGAGACGGGCGGAAATCCCTCCGTGGGTCCGCCGGCAAAGCGGAGCCGGCGGGGCCGGGAATCCGCCGGCACCCGCGCTCCGTCGACCGCGAGCAGCGCCAGCCGGGCCGCAAAGGAGCGCAGCGGCGCTTCACCCGGCAGCGGAAGGCGACCCATGCGTTCGCGCTCGCTCGTCGCAAAGACCGCGTGCCGCACGACGGCGTCGGAATCAGCGAAGAAATTGACGAACCCGATCGACCGGCCCGGGTCTTCCGTCCGAGGGAGCACCTCGGGAACGGGTTGATCGTAAGCGGAGGTTCCGCCGGGGCCCTGATCGCGCTCGCCGAAATTCGAGGCCAGCACCACCCGCCCGTCGTGCCGCTCGAGCGCGGCCTGGAGCGCCTCATCGCCCCGGCGCGGCGTGGTGAAGAGGACATCGAAACCCACCGCGGTGGCGCCCGCCGCAAAAAGCTTCTCGACCACCATGGCGTGGACTTCGCGCGACCAGGGGAACGCCTCGGCCATCAGCTCCAGCGCGTGATAATCCGGCGAATCGCGCGGGACTTGGGCGAAGAGCGTGTCGAGGTCGAGCTTCGCGATGGATTTCGATTCCTGATCGATCGCGAGATAGAGCAGGCGCGGATCGGCCGGTGCGGTGCGCCCCCGCCGGGCGATGAGATCGCGCAGCTCGTTCTCCGGTTTTTCCAGCCAGCCTTCAACCAAGGCTTCGCTCGCAATGGCCGCCGCCAAGGCGCAAAGGAGTGCGGCGATGATCCAACGCCGGTGCGCTGCGTGCCTCCAGAACAGCCGGGCACCGGCGAGCAGGCGCCTCGCTCTCGTCGGGCGTGCGGGAGGCGATGCCTCGGTCGCCTTAGACTCTGGCTCCATGCGTCATGGACGGTTCAAAGGCGAACCGCATCAGAGCTCAGAACCCGGGCTGGGCGCCGAGCGGTACCGTCACCGCGCCCTGTCCGCCAAAGGTGCCGGTGGTCGAGCCATTGCCGCCGAAGCCGTTGTAGTTCGGCACATTGGTGAAGACCTGCGCGGGCGCCGGTCCCAAGATGGTCACCGTGCGGGCGTTGTCGATCGTCACCGTTTGCGCGGCGATCGTCTTCACGCTGGTGCCGCTCAGGGTCGTGTTGGCGGTGAACCGCACCGTGCCGTTGGCGCCCGTGGCGTAGAGCTTAATCGTGTTGTCGGCATCCAGCAGACCGCCGCCGATCAGCAGCGTGCCGTTCGCGGAGAGCGCGCCGATCTTGACGATGGAGCCGCGAAGGTCCGCTGTATTCGACGTGTTGACCGTGCCGCCCACCGCGTCGTTGCGCACTTCGACCGTGCCGCGATCGGCCTGCAACTTGCCGTTGAGGTCGACGCTGCCGCCGCCGCTGGCGACGAGCGTGATGCGCCCGCCGGGCCCAGGCGCCGCGGCATCCAGGAGCGAGAGGAGCTGGGCCGTGCTGCCCACGCTGATGGCCGGGCTGGTGGCCCGAGTGCTGGTCGCCGAAATATTGCCACCCTGCGCACTCCGGCGGGTCGTGGCTGTGTTCGACACGATAATGACGGCCGGCAGGACGATCTGTCCGGAAGTAGAGTACGTCACGCTGCCGCCGATGCCGCCGGTGGTCACGCCAGGGCCGTTGTTGCCGGTGGTCGCGTTAATGGGGTTTGGGAAGTTGATGTCCGCGGTCGTGATCAGGGTGAATTTCCCGCCATCGCCGCCGGGACCGGTGGTGGCATCCGGCCCGCGGAGCTGGAGCTGGCTCACGCTGTTGGCGGTGATATTTCCGTTCACGGTCAGGTCCCGCACGGCAAACACGCCACCCACATCCACATTGGCGGCGGTGAGGGTGCCCACGCTGACGGCGCCGAGCGTGATCAGCGACTGCACGGCGAGGGTTCCGGGCACGGTGATCGTGCCGCCGGCCACGCCGGTGATGTTGCGCGCGGTGACATTGCCGGCCGTCAGCGCGCCGGAGAGACTGATGTCGCGCACCGTGAAGATCCCACCCACCACGGCGCCGCCGCCGGAAGTGAGCAGGTCGAGATTACTCCCGGTCAGGGTGAACGTGCCCGCACTTATTCCGCCGGCGCCCGCATTGATCCGTCCGCTCGCCGTGCCAAAATTCTGGTTCCCCGTCAGCGTCACGAGCGGGGCATTGATCGCGAGGCTGCTCAGGGCCGAGAAATTGCCACCGAGGGAGACGCTCTGGTCGGCATTCAACGTGAGGCTGCCCACTGAAAAAGTGCCGGTCGACGTGACCACGATCTGGTTCCCGGCCGTAATGTTCACCGAGCCGCCGACGAAGTTGCCGGTGAGCCGGAAATCCTGTTCCGCGACGGCCGAGACCAGCTCGCCGCCGAAATTGGCGGTGCCGTCGATGAGCAGCGAGCCCGTCGCGCCCCGGGCATGAAGAATGACTTCGGTCGAGGTCGCCGCAAAGGTGAAGCCGCTCTGGAGCGTGAGAGGTCCGTTCTCGGTCACGAGGACAATGAGATCGAGGCCGGTCGCATTAAACGTTCCGGTGGATCCGCCCAACGTGAGCGAATTCACCCCGACGAGCGCCACATTCGGCACGTGGTCCATCGTCCCGGTGCCGCCGTTGCTCGTGATGAAGCTCGGCGTGCCTGAGATGGTAAGCGTATCGAATTTAAAGACCTCAATCGGCGTGTGAAAAGTCGTGATGTGCAGGATGAAACCGCCGAACGGCCCGCGAGAGTCGATCGGCTTGACCGCGCCCGGGAAAATGTACTGCGCGAAGTCCTGCCCGCCGGCGCCGGCGCGCCCAGGGTAGAACGTCGCAAATGAATTCTGGGTGCCCCCGCGAATGACGGCCTGCGGCGTGTCGATCGTGTTGCGCGCGTCGAGCGTGGTCGGCCGATTGACAAAGACGGGCCCAATGACGGGAGGCGCGGTTCCGCTCCCGACCGACGAACTGGACTCACTGGACGCGTTACTGCGGTACTGGATTGCATCGATGCCACCGGTGCCGGAGGAAGCGCTGGCCAGGACAACGTTCGTGCCGCGCCCGGGGATGATGAGATTGGTCGGAGTCAGTTTGCCGGATGTGACCATTTCGCGTTGGCGTTCGATCTCGCGATTCACGAGGGGTAGAGCCACGCCCTGCGAGGCGGCGCCGCCCCAGTTCGCGTTGTTCACGAGGAGGGAAGTCTCCACGAGGCGGGCGATATCCACGGTGACGGGCGGCGGGAGCTGCACGGCATCGGGCGAAGTGATGATCATCTGGCCGGCGTTGAGCAGGACGGATTCACCGGTGCGATTATTGATGAAAAGCCGCAGCGTTCCCTCGAGCACAATGACCTTTACGTAGCCCTTCTTCTTTTTCTTGTTCGAGCCCGGCGGCGGATTCACGTCGGGCGTATATTCGAGCATGATGGTGGTGCCGACGATGGCTGCGGTGATGGCGGCGGTCCGAACCTTGGCTCCCCCACCCTTCGGCGCCTGGAGCATCATGGTGCCCTGCTTGAGGTCGTACTCGTTCGCGCCCGCATCGAACGTGAAAATCGTGTTGGCGCCAAGGCGCAGAAGGGCGTTGTCGCGGAACCGAAGTTCGGCGCGCGCCTGCGATGAGGTGCGCACGCCTTGATTCTCGCGGATGACTTCATTCGCGCGGGAGGGTCGTTCGCGCTCCGCACCCTCGAGCGTGCGCACGTCATTGAACGTCTGCGTGATGGTGGCCTCCTTCGCCACGCCGGCGGCGGAAACGGAGGGGACCGCGCCGAAGGCGACGGCGAGCAAAGCGGCCGTAGCGATGGAAAGTCGGGAAGTATTCATGGCAGGAAGGGGGATCAGAATTTGATAGCAAGACCGAGCGCGAGACCACCGTTGGCCGCGCGGTAATCGAAGGCCTTCACCTCCGATGAGTTGGAGGCCAGCGTGACGGAAACTGTGGCGGCGATCCACGGCCGCGGTGACCAGCGGGCCGCGAGGGAGAGCACCTGGTTGAAGTCGTTGCGGTCCTGAAACGTGTAGTGATGAAGGGCCGCGCGATACAGGACATCGAGCGAGAACGAGCGACTGAGTTGCGCCCGCGCCCCGAAATAGAGCGTGTATTCATCCCGCTGCGGTCCCGCAGGGTCGCTCCAGTTCTTTCTGGCCGAGACGCCCGCGTAGATCGCCGTGGCACTGTTGATCGACCAATTCTTCTGGATCGAGCCGATCAGGGAATGCTGGCTGAAAAACTCATTTTGATACGATCCGTCCGTCAGAATGTTGTAGTTGTAACGGACGGTCCAGACGAGGTTCTTCCAGTTGACCGAGAGCCCCGGGCCCACGTTGAAGGAGCCGAAATCGAAACCGGGAAACCGGTCGTATTTGAAGAAGGCCTGCGAGATCGAGATATCGAAGGCCACATTTTCGCGAATGCGCGGACGCCAGGCGGCGGCGACCTGGCCCACGAAGAAGACGTCGCTCTGGGCGCCGCGATTGACGAGGGCGACGTTCGAGGTCGCGTTGAAGCTCGCCTCCGCCGAGAAGAAGAAAGCCTCGTAACGCTTGGTCTCCTTGAGGATGACCTGTTCGCCGAGATCGCGGTCGCCGGGACTGACCGGAGCATTTGGGATCTCGCCGTCCGAGTTCTTGCCGACCCCAGTCCCGCCGGGACTGGGGCCTGGTCCGGCCGGATTAAGGAGGCCGGCTTGATCCTGCTGGGGAACATTGGACTGGGCTGCGAGCGGCGCCGCCAGGAGGGTGGAGGCGAGGAAAAGGCTCCGAAGGTGGGAGGGTTTCATGAGTGGGCTGGATCGTGGAAAACCAAGAATTGAACGGCAAAAAGCGGCGGCAGCGGGTGCCCTTCCAGACCCCTCCTGCCGGTGGCCGGCGGATCGTCCCGGCAAGCGGTCGCGTGAACGGCCCGGGCAAAAGTGGAAGCGATGGCGCGCGGCCCTCGGGCGCGACCGAAATGGGGCGAAAGCATCTGCCCCGAAAATGGTTCCTTTGCGTCGATGCTGGTGGAGACGAGGGATTTTTGCGGATATTCCGAGGTCGGAAGAAAAGGCTCGAAAAATTCCGAGCCGACCGCGAAAAGCGGGGGCGACCCGGCTTGGCCCCAGCGGGAAAAGCGCGACTCCCAGCCGGGTTCTGCGATGCTAACGGCAGCGGGCGGACCGCGTTACCCCCCTCGAGCACCTCCCGTGAAGTTCCCTTTTCCATCGCTGGGGCGGACCGCGCCTCGCACGCGGAGCGCCGCTTTCTGGTCAGCCGCCATCGCGGGCCTGCTCCTCCCTCCGGTGGCGATCGCGGCCGATCGCTACGTGCATCCGAGCGCGGGGAGCGACGCTAACCCCGGGACAATCACGCTTCCCTGGCGAACGTTTCAACACGCGGCGGCGGTAGCCGGTGCGGGCGACGTCGTGAATCTCCGCGGCGGCACCTACCCCGAGCGCGTGGTCGTCAACGTGAGCGGCGGCGCGGGATCAGTGATCGAGTTTCGCAACTACCCCGGCGAGACACCCGTCATCGATCAGACCGCTGTCAACCCGCCCAACGGCAACAGCGCGTTGCTCACCGTCGCCTCTCGCAGCCATCTCGTTTTTCGCGGGTTGGTTTTTCAGAATTACCGCACCTCGTCCGCCAGCAGTACGCCACAAGGCATTCTCCTTTCCGGGGCCTGCCAGGACGTCACCATCACGGCCTGCACGGTGCACCACATCGAACAGAACAGCGCGGTGCTCTTCGACTTCAGCGCCAACGCCCAAGGCATTCTGGTCTTCGGTAACTTGGTCACGCCGATGTCCGGCATCGTGATCGACGGGAACGAAATCCACAGTCTCCGCCTGGGTGCGAGCGAGGCGCTGACGATCAACGGCAACGTGGACGGCTTCCGGGTCACCGGGAACAGCGTGCACGACTGCAACAACATCGGCATCGACATCGCCGGCTTCGAGGGCACCTGCCCGGATCCGGCGCAGGATCGTGCCCGCAACGGCGTGGTCGCCCGCAACGTCGTGGCCCGCATCGACAGCGCCTTCAACCCGGCCTACGGCGGCAACCTGAGCACCGGTGGCGGGGCGCAGTCGGCCGGCGGGATCTACGTGGACGGCGGCACGCTCACGCTGATCGAGCGCAATCACGTGCACCATTGCAACCTCGGGTTCGAAGTCGCGAGCGAGAACGGGGCGGGACGGGCCGATTTCATCACGGTCCGAAACAATCTCGCCCACCACAACGATGGCGCCGGGCTCATCCTCGGCGGCTACGATCATCTCCGCGGCGAAACCCGCGACTGCACGTTTTCCAACAACACGCTCTACCAGAACGACACCGCGCTCGGCGGGGTCGGACAAATCACGCTCCAGTTTTACGTCAGCCGCTGCACGTTTCAAAACAACCTCGTTTGGGCACAGGCCGGCACACAGATGCTCGTCGCGCACGTGACCGAGTTCGACGGCGGCGCGACCCCGGTACAAAAGCAGCTTGGCCCAGGCAACGTCTTCGACTGGCAGCTCTATTTCTGCACCGTGGGTAGCGCGACGAACCTCGGGTTTTCGCTCACCGCCGGCGGGGGCGGGTACCAGGTTTTCACCACCTTGGCCGCGTGGCGCACGGCGATCGGCGGTGATGCGGCGAGCACATTCGTGAACCCGGGCTTCGTCGTCGCGCTGCCGGGTGATACCGCCGCGGACGCGGACTTCCGGCTGAGTGCCACCTCGCCCGCGATCAACACCGGCGCGACCTCGCCGCCGTTCAACGCCCAACCGGGCGAGAAGGACTACTTCGGCCAGAGCCGGGTGGCCGGCGGACGCGTCGACCGCGGCGCGCACGAATACCTGACGGCGCCGCAGCAATGGCTCGACGCCAACTTCGGCTCACCCGATGCCGCGGGTGCCGCCGCGTGGACAGCCGACCCCGATCTCGATGGTGCCAGCAATCTGCTGGAGTATTCCCAGGGCCTGAACCCCAACTCCCCCGATGCCGCGGGACTGCCGCGCTCCACGCTCGTCGCGGGGAACGTACGCTTCACGTATCGGAAGGCCGGCGCGGGCGTGAGTTACGCAGTGCAGACGAGCGGAAATCTCCTCCAGTGGACCGCCACGGCAGTCGCCGAACAGACCGATGGATTCGGGAACTACTGGCGGGACTTCCCCGCCGCGACCGGTCCGCTGTTCCTCCGCCTGCAGGTGAGCCTGCCGTAGCCGGCGGAGCCCACTACGGCGGCGAGACTTTCCAGCGGGCGACGGCGAGGGCTCGTTCCCAGCGAACGCTGGCCAGAAGGCTGGCCGGATCGCCTTCGCTGATCTCCGCCTCGATCACGAGGAACAGGGTTCCGCCCCGACCGTCGGGAATCGCCACGGGCTCGGTGCAGTAGATGTCATTCTCAGGGCCGCCACCGTGATCCCGATGGTAAAAGCGAAGCGTGCGGCGCAACGGGCGGATGAACACGGTTCGATCAAGTTTGATGGGATCGGGATGGGTCTGGCCCATGGCGAGCGACATGAACGCCGGAATCTCCGGACGCTGGCGGGTGGCGATCACCCGCAGGCTGGCGAGTTGGTTGTTCAGCCTTCCGTGTCGGCGGATATCGTAGGTGCCGGCGCGGGCGTTGAACTCCAGCAAGCGCAGCTTCCACGCGCCGACCACGCCTGCGGGCACCAGGATGCGGGTGTCGCTCATGACCGGCGCGGTGGCGACCTTCTCCTCGGCGCCGGCGGGCACGGCGAGGCAAATGAAGAACACCAACAGAGCAAAGGGGGCGAGGCGCATCGCGGGGGATAACGGGGATGAGGACATCGGTCCGAAGACGATCTTCAGTCGCGTCCCGGACGAGCGAAAGCAAGTGGGAGCGGCCGGCTGAGGGCAGCTCGCTGGCGCACTCGAACCTCCGCCGTTCTTGCGTAAAACGGGGCGGAGAAGGTAAAGTATTAAGGAATTAGTTGACGGCAGCCGCGCCGTTCCGCAATCTCCGGCCAGTTGCTACTAATTCTTTAATACGATGGCCCGACCGACCTCCGATACGCTGACCGAAGCCGAGTTGAGACCCATGCAGGTCTTGTGGAAACGCGGGCGCGCGACCGTGCAGGAAATCGTGGACGCATTGAAGCGGAACTACGATCTGAGCTACAGCACGGTGCTCACGACCCTCCGCATTCTCGAGCGCAAGGGCTACGTGGGCCATGAGAAGGAAGGCGCGGCGTTCGTGTACGCGCCGCTCGTCGATCAATCGGCCGCCCAGCGCAGCGCGCTCCGCCAGGTGATGCGGCGGTTCTTCGACAATCAGCCGGAGCTACTGCTCCAGAATCTGCTCGAGCACGACGACGTCGACGCCGACGAACTTTCCCGCCTGCAAGAACTCATCGAACAACATCAGGAAGACGCGAAGGAGACCACGAAATGAAGACCTGGATCGACACCCTCGAATCCGCCGCCCAACATTCGGCGGCACTCTACCTCGGTGCCCTCACCGTCTCCGCGCTCCTCGGCGCGGGCGTCTGGGCGCTGCTCCGCTCAAAACGCGACTGGAACGCCGCGACCCGCTTCGCGCTTTGGTCCGCCGCCCTGGCCGCGACCGCCCTCTGGCTCGCGACTGCCACCTTTGCGTCCTTCCGCGGCAAGAGCCCGACCGCGACGGCGGTGCGCACAGGGAACGCGATTGCGAGTTCCGCCGCCGCCGGCCTCGACGATGCCGATGACGAAGCGACTCCCCGGGTTTCCCTCGCCCTGCCGCATTCCACGGTCTCGAACGAAGGGGCGTTTGTGCCCTCGATTGCGCCGCAGACGAGCATCGCGACCCTGCAACCGCTCCGCGTGGCGTGGTCGATCCTGACCGTATTGCTCGCCGTCGGCTGGGCGGCGGGCGCGATCGCGCAGCTCGCTCGAATCGCCTGGCAAATCCGCGGGCTGCGTCGCCTCAAGCGGGAGGCGGTCGCGCTGCCGCCCGACCTGCAAGCAGCCGTCCCGCGCACGCTCAACGCCGGGAGCCGCCGGATCGCCATTCTCGCTTCGGCCCGGGTGCGCACGCCGGTCGCGGCGGGACTCGGGGCACCCTGCGTCCTGCTGCCACTCGATCTCGCGTCCGAGCTCAACGAGGACGAGATCGCCCACGTCATCCGCCACGAGGTGGCGCACCTTCAGCGCCGAGACGACTGGACGCAGCTCGTCCAGCGCGTCCTCGAAGCGATCCTCTGGCCGCTGCCGACGACCGGCATCATCGCTCGCGAGGCGAGCCTGGCGTGTGAGATGGCCTGCGATGACCGCGTCCTGAGCGAGACTAGCCGGACGAAAATCTATGCCCGCTGCCTGACCAAGATCGCGGGTCTGCGCCTCGAGTCACCGGCCGCGCTCCTCGCGCCCGGGATGGCCGCCGGAACGAAGTCGAACCTCTTCCGTCGGGTGGAGGCCATCCTCGCCCGCGCCGAACGCTCCGGCAGTCCGCGCGCCGCGTGGCGCCCGGTCGCGCTGGCGATGGGCGTCTTCGCTCTGACGACCTTTGGTCTGCACCACGCGTGGGCCGCGCTCCCGGAGGCCAGCCCCGGACCCGGACTCTCGAGCCTGCTGATCGCGCAGACTGAAGCGCCGGCCCCATCGGCTCCGGTCATCCCGCGAACCGACCGCGATGCCGCCCGCGCCGAGCGCGACGCGGCCAGGTCCGCCCGAGATGCCGCCCGTCTCACGCGGGACCGGGTGCGCTCAATCGGGGACGAGGTCCGCGACGGCGTGATGGAATCGCTCCAAGCCGCCCGCGAAGCCTTGATCGAGGGTCAGGAAGGCGTGCGCGAGTCCGTGATGGAATCGCTTCAGGAAGCCCGCGAAGGGGTGGTCGATGCCATCGCCGAAGCCCGCGAAAATCTCCCCGAGGAGTGGCGCGGCTTCAACTTCTCGTTCACGACGGAGGACGACCGCCCCATGCGGAAGCTGACGCCCGAACTGCTCGCTCTGCTGAGCCGTTCGGCGCTGGAGGATCCGGATTCCGAGGTCCGCGTAGAGTCGATCAATACGCTCGCCCGCGGCGAAGGTCAGGGCGCGACCAATGCACTGTTGCGGGTGCTGGAGTCGGCGAAGGATGACGCCTCGCGCGAGGCCGCGCTGAACGCGCTCGGACGCCGCCAGAAGGACAATCCGGCCGTGACGGCCCGCATCCTCGAGGCCGCGAAGGTCGCGACCGCCACACCGCGCGTCCGAGAGGCCGCGCTGCGAGCCCTCGCCCGAAGCGGCACGGACGACTCCGTGCGCGGGCTCATCGCCATCTACGACGCGAGCCCTGGTGCTCCGCTCAAGGAATCGGTGATCCGCTCGCTCGGCCGCCTCTCTGGCCGCTCGAAGGTCGCTTCCGACAAGCTCGCGTCAATCGCGCGGGAAGATCCGGATGCCAAACTCCGCAAGAGCGCCATCCAACAACTCGCGCGCTGCGACGAGGGCGCGAACGTCCAGGCGTGGATGCCGCGCGTGCCACGGCCGCCGAAGCCGCAGAAAGCGCCGGCGATCCCGGACGCGCCCTTACCCCCGGCAGCTCCGTCGGCACCATCGGCACCAGCCTCGCCGGCGGCACCGGCGGCTCCATCCGCGCGTCCCGAGACCGCCGCCGCGGTGACCTTGCAGATCGCCCCGATCTCCAGGGTGGCGCACTTGGCACCGCTCGCGGTGATCTGTCCGGCGCCGGTCGGGACGGCGAGCACCGTCTCGGCGCCGAGGGTGGTCCGCCCGCGGGGGGTGCAGTCGCTCTAGCGAACCGCGAGGGTGGCACACTCAGCCTCTTCCGCCGCATCTTTAGGCCAAAAAACCCGCCTCCACCGGCGAGTCGACCATCATGCCGCCTTGCACTCTTGCGGTGCATGGGGCATGACGACGAGTTGTTGTCGCATACTGCTAAGAAAGGGAGGTGAAACATTTTATTATGAAGACCATCAAATCCATCGCGATCGTTGCCCTCGCCGCTGCGGCGCTCGGGCTCGGCGCCTGTGCCAAGAGCGCCCAAAACGCCCCGGCGCCCGCCAAGACCATGTCGAAGTAATTCGATCGAAACCCTGATCGTGCTGCCCGGCTTCACCTCCGCGCTGGCCCGACAGGAACGATTTTGCCGGATTGGACTCGCGCCTGCGCGGGTCCAGTCCGGCTTTTTGCTTGTCGCTCCGTTGCTTTCTCCGGCGCGCGCCTTTTGTGACAAACTTTCCCATGCCCCGCCTGCTGCTTTCCTTCCTCGGACTCGCTCTTCTGACTCTCGGTGCCTGCGCCGACCGGCCCGCCATTCGCCGCGATGCTGACGGCCGCGTCGTCCTGGCTCCCTCGGAGGAGCCAAATATCACGCGCGTGGCCGAAGCCATCATGAAGCTCGTGCCGGAGGGCGATCCCGCGGAGGCCCGCCGAATCGCCGATGCCGCGGTGCGGTGCGGAGCGGAACTGGCGGAAAAATATCAAGTGAACATGGGCCCGGCCGAGCACAACCTGCTCGTCAATTTCGGTCTCCGTCCGCGCGGACTCTGCTGGCAGTGGACCTGGGACATGGCGAAGGCCCTCGAACCCGTGAAGCCGAAGACGTTCGATTTCCATTGGGGCGTCGCGTTCCTTGGAAAATTCAACGAGCACAACTCGGTGGTCGTCACGGCGAAGGGACGCCCGTTTGAAGAAGGGATCCTGCTCGACCCGTGGCGCTCAAGTGGGCGGATCACCTGCTTTCGCGTGACCAAGGACCGCGAGTACACCTGGATAAAACGCGATCCGCTCGAAGGATCAGCCCGGATTTTCACCGCGGGGCGGTAAGGGGCGGTGGGTTCTTCAGCGCCGAAGGACGTGCGGCGGGGCGGAGCGCAGCCCTCCCGCGGTGGGAACGAATCCGTCTCATCACTCCGCGCCGACGTTTTGATTCTGCGCCTCACCGCCGCTTACTCTTTCCCGCCAGCGACGCGATGATCAAAATCACAATGAGGATGGCGACCACAAGGAGAGTGATCTTCACCCAGCTCTTCGGGTACTTGCCGGCGACAGCGCCGGTGTAGCCGTTGATCACGACCTGGTGGGCGGTTCCGTTGTAGTTGTACGACAGCATCCAGAGCGGCAGCAGCAGATGCTTGAAGGTGTCGGCCGCGAACTCGGGCGCGAGACTGAGGTTCCGATAGGTATCGCCCGGAACCTGCTGGCCGCACATCGTCTGAAGTTCGTCGGTCATCATCGCCCGGGCCTTCTGCGCCGCAGAGACGAGGTCGATCTGGTATTGCTCGACAACCCAACCGGAGAGAAAACCGGGATCGTATTTTACGAGATCGGTGGTCGTCGGAAACGGCTCGATTTGGCGGAGTAACTCGAGCGGCACGCCTTTCGACGCCGCGACCAGCTCATCGTCAAAAAAGTGGTCCACCGTGCCGCAGGCGTATTCCCAGCGGGTACGCTGCACCTGGCGCGTCTGCCGTTCCCCATCGTTGTCCGTGTAGCTCTCGGTCTCGTAATAATGGAAGCCGGCCTCCGCCTGCCACGGACAATGGACCTGGGAATCGAAGGTCCAGTACGGGAGATAATAGCCCTTCACCGTGTCCGTGAGGGCGGCCTTTTTGAGGCGATCCGGGGCGAACCAGACCTCTCCGTACCACTTCCGGACGATGTCCCGCGCCTGCCCTTCATGCACCTTGAACGGCAGGAGGCTCTCCGGACTGATCGGCGGCTTCTCCTGCTCATACGGAATGAGCGAGGTCGAACCGCAGAAATCGCACCGCTGGGAGACGCGCTCCGGCGGGAACACGGAGATCGCCTTGCAGTGCTGGCACTGCACCGTCTTTTTCGCGGTGCCCCAGCCGCGGTCGCTGTCGGGGATGTTCTGCAGGGCCGCCGCGAGATCGTGCTCCTCCGCCTGACCCGTGGTTTGATCGAGTTTCGCGGCCGATTCCGCCCCGCAGTAGGCGCAGACGAGCGCCTGCTTCTTTGGGTTCCACTGGGCTTCGCCGCCGCAGACCGGGCAGGCAAATTTGCTCTTCGCGTGAAGGGGCTGGGGCTCATCCGCGGTGGGACGCGCGAAAGGAGGGGGCTCAGCGTCGGCCATGGAGCAAAAAATCAGCGGGAGAGGACGAAAATGCCGCCCGCGCGGCGCCCCGGAAGGACGCCGCGCGGCGACGGGATGAATCATGCGCTCAGGAACTCGTCCAGCGCCTTGCGGGTGATGCGCCAGGAGGCGCCGATCTTCTTCCCCTTGAGCGAGCCATCGGTGAGACTGGCGAGCACGTCCTCTTCGGAAACGCCCAGCGTCTGCGCCGCCTGGGCGGGCGTCAGGAGTTCCGGAAGTCCGGCGGCCGCGGGAGCAGCCGCGGGCGCGGCGGGCGCACCAGCGGGCGGAACCGGCGGCGGCGTGAACGCGGCCGGGTTGATCATGCTCTGGGCGACCTGCATGCCGACGGCCATCTGCGCACCGATCGCGCCAACGCCACCGTCGCCACCCTTGCCCATGCCTTCGGCCATCTGGAACTTCACGTAGTCGTTCAGGTTGCCGATCGCGCCCATGCTGGAGCGCTTGTCGATCGCCGCCTCGACTTCGGGCGGAACGGAGACGTTCTCGATCACGAAGCTCGTCATCTCGAGACCATACTTCTCCGTGAACGCCGGGTTGATGATCGGCATGAGCGCCTCACCGAGCTCGGAGTAGCGCATCGCCACGTCGAGCACGGGGACCTTCGCCTTCGCCAGCGCCTCGCTGAAGACGCTGACCATCCGCGAGCGCATGACGTCGGAAAATTCGTCGAGCCGGAAATGCTCGTCGGTTCCGGCGACTTCCTTGAGGAACTTGGGGGGATCGGTGATCTTGAAGTCGTAGGTGCCGTAGGCGCGCGCCCGGACGATGCCGAAGTCGGCATCCCGCATCATGATCGGGTTTGCGGTGCCCCACTTGTTTCCGGTGAAGACGCGGGTGGTGACGTAGTAGACGTCCGCCTTGAAGGGTGAGTTGAAGGCGAACTTCCAGCTTTTGAGCGAGGTCAGGATGGGGATGTTCTCCGTCGCGAGCGTGTGCTTGCCCGGCTTGAAGCAGTCACCGAATTCCCCGAGGTAGACGAACTGTGCGACCTGCGACTCGCGCACGATGAGTTGCGCGCCGTTCTTGATCTCGTGGTCGTTATCCGGGAAGCGGTAGGAGAGTGTGTCCCGCGAGTCGTCGAGAAAATCGATGACGTCGATGAACTGGCCTTTGATGAAGTCGAAGAGTGCCATGAGGAGGAGGTCAGGTGGGGTGGCTCAGCGGTGATGCGAGCGTTGCAGGAAGCTATTCCGCGGCAGGTGGAAGCAACAAGGTTTTTCGAACGGCCGGAGTGGCCGCGCGCGCCGAAATGGACGGAGCCAGCGCCGAAATGTTCAATTTTCGGCGGGCAATGAAGCAGGATTGGCGGGGTCTTTCCCCGATCCGATGGGCGGTTCCGGCTTGTCTCCCTCCCCGCCTTCGGCGAGCAGGTTTCCCATGACGCGATTCGCGGTGGTTCTTCTGTTGGTTGGATTGACCGCCAGCAGCGTTTTGGGCGTGGAAAACCCGCCGACGCCGGCGGCCGGACGGCCCAAGCCGGAAGTCGATCGGGATCGTCTGCCCGTCGCGCTGCGAAACGTACCGCTCCGGCGCCTGTCGTCCGGCCTGCTGAGCCTGCTCGATCGGGACGGCGACCTCGTGACCGCGAATCCGGCTCGCGCCCTGCGGCCGAACGCGGCCATCGATGCGACGACCTCTTTCGCGGTGGACCCGCGCATCGCCGGAAACCTCCGCCTCGGCGATGACCCAGTCGCCCTGCCGGCGAATCAACGGGCGCAGGCGGAGCCGCATATCGTCCGCTCGCCGGTGAATGCGGACTTTCTCGCGGCTACGTTTCAGGAGGGGCGGTTCGCCACCAATGGCGGCGCGCTCGATTGCGGCTACTCGATCAGCCGCGACGGCGGGCTCAGCTGGACGCGCGCGCTCATCCCGGGTCTCACGCAATCCTCCGGTGGCCCATATTTCCGCGCGACCGATCCCGTAGCTGCGATCGACGGCAGTGGCCGGATCTTCCTGAATACCCTCACCGCGGTCGATGCCAACGGATTCGACGTGGGCGCCGACGTCGTGGTGAGTCGCTCCACCGATCTTGGCCAATCCTTCGGTCCCCCGGTGGTGGTGTATCGCCCCCCGGCCGCGACCGTAACGGGCGCGAACTTCACGGCGGACAAGAACTGGATCGCCGTGAATCCGTTTCCCGGCACGCCGCACGCGGGGCGCCTCGTCGTGACCTTCACGCTCTTCTCCTCGGACACCGTTTCGCCCATCGTCCTGAGCTTCAGTGATGACGCCGGACTGACTTGGTCGCCGCTGGTTTTCGTGCACAACAACTTGACCAACGCCCAGGGTTCTCAACCGGTTTTCCTACCCGACGGCCGGCTCGCGATCGTGTATTGGAACTTCGGCCTGAACGCGAACGACGAGCGGTTGGAGGTCGTCGTCTCCAACGACGGCGGCGCAACCTTTGGCGCGCCGGTCCGGATCGCGAACGCGCTCGAATACCGCGAGCCGAGCATCCGCAGCGGCCCGTTTCTCCCTTCCGCAAGCGGCGATCAAACGGGGGCGAACCTTTACGTCGCCTACACGGCGCAGAACGCCGGGGCGCCGCGGATCATGTTCACGAAGTCGACCGATGCCGGGGCGACGTGGAGCACGCCGATTCCCGTGTCCGACAACCCGGCGAGCACCGGAGTGTTCAACGCGGCGATCGCGGCGTCGGCGAACGGGCAGAACCTGAGCGTCTCGTTCTACGACCGGCGCGACAACCCAAATTCCACCCTGCTGGTCAATCTCTACCTCGCGCAGTCTTTTGATGGGGGTGCCACCTGGCAGCCGAATCTCCGGATCACTTCTGAGTCCAGCGACGTGAGCGTCGCGCCCCTCACCAGCAACGGCTACATGCTCGGGGACTATCTCGCGATCGCGCCCGCCGTGAATGCGAATGTGCCGGCCATTCCCGTCTGGGTGGACACGCGCACCGGCAATCCGGATCCGTTTGTCGCGCGGGTGGGCGTGGCGCCGCAGTTCGATTTCCCAAGCTGGCAGGCGGCGCACCTTTCGCTGGCGCAAATTTCAAATCCAGCCACCGGCGGACCGGCCGGCGATGCCGACCGCGACGGCGAAGACAACCTCTCGGAATTCCGCTCTGGCACCGATCCGAACGATGTCGCCTCGGTGGTTCGGAGCGGGCGTCCGCTCAATGTCTCCACCCGACTCCGTACGCAAACCGGCGACAACGTCCTGATCGGAGGCTTCGTCATCGGGGGCAGCGAGCCAAAGCGCGTGATCGTTCGCGCCATTGGCCCCTCCCTCGCGGCCGCCGGCGTCCCGGGCGTCCTCGCCGATCCGGTGTTGGAATTGTACAATCAGGTGAGCGCGCTCATCGCCTCGAATGACAACTGGCGCTCGAGCCAGGCAGCCGAGATCCAGGGGACGCCCTTCGCCCCGACGGACGATCGGGAATCAGCGATCGTGATCACCCTCGCACCCGGGATCTACACGGGAATCGTCCGCGGGTCGGGCGGGACGACCGGCGTGGCGCTCGTGGAGGTCTACGATCTTGCGACCGGAGCCAACTCGCGGCTGATCAACATCAGCTCGCGCGGCCGCGTCGAAACCGGCGACAATGTCATGATCGGTGGCTTCGTCATCGGCGCGGGCCTCGGCGTGAATGAGAGCGGGTCGGTGAAGGTCTTGGTCCGGGCGATCGGCCCCTCCCTCGCCGCCTCGGGCGTTCCGGGACCGTTGCTCGATCCGGTGCTGGAGTTGCATGATGGCACGGGCGCGATCCTCGCGACGAATGACAACTGGAAAGACACCCAGCAGGCGAGCATTCAGGCGACCGGCCTCGCCCCAACGGATGACCGCGAGTGTGCGATCCTCATCACGCTGCCGAAGGGTATCTATACCGGGATCGTCCGCGGAAAGAACAACAGCAGCGGCGTCGCGCTGGTCGAGGTCTACCAGGTGCCCTGAGCGATCGCACGTTGCCGGGCACGGCGCCACGCGCATGGTTCGCCATGTTCACGCTTCGTCGGTTAGCTGCGCTTCTCCTGCTGGCCGCGCCCCTCGCCGCGCAGGCGCCGGACGCGCCCATGCGGGGCTTGGATTCCCGCGATTTCCGGAAACTCTTTCTCGAATCGGTCGATCTCCCCCTCGGGCTTCAGATGAAACAGGCGTCGCTCATTTCCGGACCGGATCCGCGCGATCTCGCCTTCGCCGAGTTCGGCGGACTGCGCCTTGGCTTCCGCGGCTGGATCGCCGATTCGAAGAGCGCCACGATCGGCCGGCTGATGGACGCGCGCTTTGTCTTTCCCACGGAGGCCGCCGCGGCTTCCTACCTCCGCGCGTCTTACGATCTGCTCGCGGACGGTGCCAGCGATTTCCCCACGGCGACGACCATCGGCGACGGGGCGCGCTGCTTCGGGCCGGAAATGAAGGACGCGACCCATCCGGATAAGATCCGGCGCGGATTCACGATCGTGTTCCGCGAATTGAACGTCGTCGTGAAGCTCACCGCGATCTCCGGCGACGACGTGGGCGAACCGCTGGAAGCGTCGATGGTCGGTGTCATCTGCATCTCCGCCCTGAAACGCATCACGGCGACGGAGTGAGCGCGGAGGGCGGGGGGATCTCTTTCTCTCCGTCTCGTCGGATGGGCGGCGCCCGACCTCCGGCCTACCTTGGCGTCGATTTGAACTTGTGCCGGCTCACGACGAAGTCGTCGGAACCGGGACTCTTGAAGAGGGAAAATTCGTGGGTGACGATGCCCCGTTCGTGCTGGGCGACACACGTGACCTTCACGTAGCTGCCGCTGCCGAGCGGTGCCTCCTCGCTCGGGGAAGTCCCGGCAAAGCTGCTCGAGCCCCAGCCTTCGTACTCGTAGCTCTTGGCCTCCCCGACAGACTGGAACATTGCCGCGAACCATTCCTTCCACTGGGTCCGCGGGACCTGCTCCAGGAGATTCGCGTGGTAGCGATCGATGACCGCGTCAAAACGCTTGGCGTGCAAATCCGTCATCACCGGATCGAGGACCTTTTTCCCCTCGCTCATGCCCCGGAAGAACAGAAACGAGAAAAATGCCCCGAAAGCGACGACGAGAATGAGACAGCCGAGTCCAACGCGTTTCATGGGTTCACCATGATCAGCGATCCGGCAGGCGGGAAGGCAAAAGGTTGAGCCTGGAAACGGCGGCGGACACGACCAGCCGCCGCCATCCGGCCCGAGCGAGCCCTGCCGCCTATTCGCTCCATTTCATCACGATCTTGCCGCTCTCGCCTGAGCGCATCAGCTCGAAGCCCTGCTTGAAATCCCGATGGTCGATCCGGTGGGTGATGACCGGTGAGATGTCGAGCCCGCTCTGGATCATGGCGGTCATCTTGTACCACGTTTCGTACATTTCCCGGCCGTAGATTCCTTTGATGGTCAGCATGTTGAAGACGACCTTGTCCCAGTCGATCGGCGCCGCCTTCCCGATGATGCCGAGCAAGGCGATTTTCCCTCCGTGACACATCGTGTCGATCATCTGATTCAGCGCGGCCACGTTTCCGCTCATTTCCAGTCCGACGTCGAAGCCTTCCTTCATTCCCAGGTCAGTCATCACGTCCGATAGCTTCTCCTCCTTCACGTTCACCGTCCGCGTCGCCCCGAGTGTCTTGGCGAGGCCGAGGCGGTAGGGATTGAGATCAGTCACGACCACATGCCGCGCGCCGGCGTGCCGCACGATCGCGGCGGCCATGCAGCCGATGGGACCCGCGCCGGTGATCAGCACATCCTCCCCGAGCACATCAAACGAGAGCGCTGTGTGGGTCGCATTGCCGAGGGGGTCGAAGCACGACAGCACCTCGCGCGGGATGCGCGGGTCGCAGTGCCAGACATTCGTCTCGGGAATGGAGAGATACTCCGCGAAGGCACCCGGGCGGTTCACGCCCACCCCGCGCGTGTGAGGACAGAGGTGGCGCCGGCCCGCGAGGCAATTGCGGCAGCGACCGCAGACCACGTGGCCTTCGCCGCTGACCAGCTCGCCCGCATGAAAGTCGTGCACGTGGGAGCCCACGCGCTCGACCACGCCGACGAACTCGTGACCCACCACCATCGGGACCGGAATGGTCTTCTGCGCCCACGCATCCCAATTGTAGATGTGCACGTCGGTCCCGCAGATCGAGGCATTCAAGACTCGAATGAGGACGTCGTCCTCCCCCACGTCCGGGAGCGGGACTTCTTCGAGCCAAAGCCCGGGCTCGGCGTGTTTTTTGACGAGGGCGTGCATCAGGGACATGAAACGGAAGGGTTGGCGGTGAAGGTGGGTGAAGTCCGCGGTCCGGGGGACGTCGCGAACGCGGCGAGAGTTGCGATGGGGAAAGGCATTGGCAAGCGCCCCGCGCGTCCGCATTGTGTCAGCCCCCTCCCCCGAACCTGCATGGACGCCCGCTCCCGCTTTCGCCAGACGCTGTCCGAACACCGCGCGCGCGACCTGCGGGAGGAGCAGTACCGGGAGCGAATGCTGGAGCTGCTCGATTCGCATCCGGACTGCTTCGAACGGACCTGCTTTTCGCCCGGACACTTCACCGCCAGCGCGCTGCTCCTGAATCCGGATGGCACGCGCGCGCTCCTGACCCACCACGCGTTTCTCGACCGCTGGCTCCAGTTTGGAGGGCATTGCGATGGAGATGCGGATACGCTCGCGGCGGCGAAGCGGGAGACGCAGGAAGAGAGCGGAATCGCGAACCCGCGCGCGCTCGACCTCCGGCCGGTCGATCTCGACATCCACCTGATTCCCGCCAACCCGAAACGGGGAGAACCGGCGCACGAGCACTTCGACGTCCGCTATCTTTTCGTCGCCCCGGCCCGGGCGAAGCCAAAGGTGAGCGACGAGAGCAAGGAACTCCGCTGGTTCACCCCCGAAGAGATCGAGGCGCTGACCGACGACGCCGGGATCCTGCGCCTCGTGGCGAAGTGGCGCGCCCGCTCGGACGCGTGAGTGTGGTCGTGGTAATCAGCAATCAGTTAGCGGTAATCAGTAACCAGAGCGCGGGGAGCGGTAATCGTTTGGTTGCGATCGGATTCGGAGAAGGGACTGAAGACTTCACTCGGCGATGATCACCCGCTAATGGATCACTGAAGATGGATCACTGAATACCGATCACTGAATACCGATCACTGATTACTGATTACTGATTGCCCTCTCCATGCCAAACGAGCCGCTGCGCTTTTCGCACTACCGCGTACTCACCCGGGCCGATGGCTCGCCGTGGACGCTCGGAGTGGGGGCGATGGGAGTGACGTACAAGGCCTTCGACGAAAGGCTGGAGCTGGCGGTCGCGTTGAAGGTCATTGCCCCTGGCCGGATCCACGACCGCACCGTCCAGGCGCTCTTCCTCCGGGAGGCCCGGGCCGCGGCCCGCGTGCGGCATACGAACGTCGCGAGCGTGCTCGCGCTCGATGATACGCCGGGCAACTTCTATTACGCGATGGAGTTCGTGCCGGGGATCACCCTGCACGCCCTCATGAAGGAACGCCGGAGGCTGGGCCCCGGCCTCGCGCTCCGACTCGCCGCGCAAACGGCGCACGGACTGGAGGCGATCCATCGGCAGGGCATCGTGCACCGGGACCTGAAGCCCGCGAATCTCATGCTGGTCCGCCGAGGCGAGTCGGCCGATGCGGTCCAGACCTCCGAGAGCTGGCAGGTGAAGGTGATCGATTTCGGCCTCGCGCGCACGTTTCGCGGCGATGAGTCACACGACGAAACCGCGGCGCAAACGATCGGCTTCCGCGGGACCTCGCTCTACGCCAGCCCGGAACAATGCCTCGAGCGCTCGGACCTCGATGGCCGGACCGATCTCTACGCGCTCGGCTGCATCCTGTGGGAAATGGTCCTAGGGCGCTCTCCGTTTCCCGCGCGTTCGCACCACGAACTGATGCACCACCATATCTCCCGGCGGCCGCCGCTTGAGCAGCTCGATCACCTTCCGGGCGTGCGCGCGTTGATCGGTGAGCTGCTTGCCAAGAATCCCACGGACCGTCCCGCGACCGCTGCGGTCACCGCCCGCCGGCTCGAGCAACTCGCCGCGGAATTTCCCCAGCATGCGAACGACTCCGGAGACGGGACCGGGAGGGCGGACGAGGAAAACGGCGGCCGGGCCTCCTCTCTTCCGCCGGTCGACCCCGAGGCGCGCGCACTCTATCTCGAGGGTCGAAACGCCGCCCGCGAAGGGACGGCGGATTCGCTCCAGCGCGCCCAGGAATGTTACGAGCGAGCGCTCGCCCGCGCGCCGAAGTTCGCCGAGGTACACGTGGGTCTCGCGCGGATCGCCCTCGCCCGCGGTGATCTCTCTGGCGCCCTGGCCGCGGGGCAGGCCGCGGTGGCGCTGGATCCAAAGCTCGCCGGAGCCCACGCCGTGCTCGGAGATGCGTACCGCACCCAGGGCGAGGCGGGCGTGGCGGTGGAGCATTTCCGCCGGGCCATCGCGTTGCGCGCCGGCCACGCCTCGACCCATCAGGCGCTCGCGCGCAGCCTCGCGGCCGATGGCCGGATCGACGAGGCCTTGAAGGAGATCGACCTCGCTGTCACGCACGATCCCGACTCGCGCCTGATCATGGGGAATCGCGCACTGCTTCTGCTCCTCGCCCGGCGGCCCCAGGATGCGCTCAGTCAGGCCCTGCACGGGCTGACCGACGCCGCCGGAGAGACGACGCTGCTGGGCTGGAAAACCTGGGCGCTGGCGGAACTCGAACTGCACGACGAAGCCGTCCCGGCCGCGCGGGCGCTGCTCCGCACGCCGGGCGGCCGCGGACATTTCACGGCGATCCGCGCGCTGCTCGCCGCCGGACTCCGCCCGGAGGCGGAGGAGATCCTGCGCACGATCACCCATCACAGCGGCCTCGTGCGCTGCCGCGCCTGCGCGCTCCTCGGCCGAAATGGCGAGGCGCTGGCCCTGCTCGATCCTCGCAGCCTGCCGCCCGCCACCCACGATCTGCTGCTCTTCGATCCGATGTGGGATCCCTTCCGCACCGAGGAACGCTTCCAGGCGACTCTCGCGGAATTACGGCTCACCGCGGCCCACGGGCGAGCCCAGGCGTGGCGGGCGCGTCCACCGGAAATGCGCCACGCGCCATCCGATGCCACCGAGGAAACGGTGGTCGCCACGCAGCCCGCCCTCGCGGAAGAGAGCCGGCCTCCGACGGAGAGCATCTCCCCGACCGTCGTCACGCCCCCGAGTTCCGTCTCTCCGCGCGAATCGACCTCGATCGCCGTCATGCCGTTTGCCAACCTCAGCGGCGACAAGGAGCAGGAATATTTCTCCGACGGCATCGCCGAGGAGTTGATGAATGCCCTCGCAAAAGTGCCGGGGTTGCGGATCGCGGCGCGGACCTCCGCCTTTTTCTTCAAAGGCCGGTCGGTTCCCATCGCGGAGATCGCGAGGCAGCTCGCCGTCACGTACGTGGTGGAGGGCAGCGTGCGGCGGGCCGGCGATCGGGCACGCATCTCCGTTCAGCTGATCAGCGCGGCGGACGGTTTTCAGGTTTGGGCCGACAGTTTCCAGCGGGAATTACGCGACGTCTTTGCCGTCCAGGACGAGATCGCGGGGATCGTCGCGGGAAATCTGAAATTGAAACTCGACCCGGCGACAGCCGCGGCCGGCCGCATCGATGGCGAGGCACTCCGCTTGTACCTGCTCGGTCGCGAAGCGTCGCGAGACCGATCCCTTCCGCGCCTGCTTCAGGCGGAGGAGCACTACCGAAGCGCGCTCGAGATCGAACCCCGTTTTCCCCGCGCCCTCGGCGGTCTGGCGGACGTGCTCACGATCCGCGCCGTCTTCGCGTACCTCGATGCCGGATCCAGCGCCGAGGCCGACGCGCTGGCGCAGGCCGCGGAAGGCTACGCGCGCCAGGCCATCGCGATCGATCCGCGAGACGGGGAGGCCATCTCGGGGATTGCATTCGCCGCGCAAACGCGGGGAGAGACGGAGGAGTCCATCCGGTTGTTCCGCCAGGCCCTCGATCTGAATCCGAGTAATGCCATCACCCACCAGCGGCTGGGTCGGGGCCTGGCGTTTGCCGGCCACCTGGATGACGCGTTGGCACACGCCGCCCGGGCGGGTGTGCTGGACCCGCTCTCCCAACGTATCGCGGACAATCACGGGATGTTGCTGCTGCTCGCCGGCCGCCCGGCCGAGGCGCTGACGGCGCTCGACCGCGCGCGCGCGATTTCGCCGGCGGACCCGCAGGTCCTTGCTCTCCGGGCGCGCGCCCTACTGGCGCTTGGCCGCAACGCTGACGCTCTGCAGGATGCCCGGGCGGTCATGGAGCAGAATCGGGAGTGGCTGCGCTGGATCGCCCTCCTCGTTTTCTCCGCTACGGGCGAGACGGCCGAAGCGGCCGCCACCTTGGCTCTGGCCCGGCAGGGCCACCCGATGCCCCACGCCTTCGCCCTCGCCGCCGCCGGCCGCGCTGGCGAGGCCCTCGACGTCCTTCCGACCGTTTATGGCGCCGTCTATCACGAGACCTTCATCTTCGATCCCATCTGGGATCCGGTGCGGGATGATCCGCGCTTCATCGCCTACCTCGCGAAGCTCGGGCTAACCGAAGCCCACGCCCGCGCCCGCGCCTGGCGGAATCGCGGCGGATTTTAGCATTGCGCCGCGCAATCCGGCCGCCCACGGCATCCCCAACGCATCTCCCCGACCATGAAAACCTATTCCATCGCCTCCATTCCCGCCGACGGCATCGGCAAGGAAGTCGTCCCCGCCGCCCTTGAAGTGCTCCACGCCCTCGAAAAGCTCGATGGAGGTTTCCAATTGAAGGTCGAAAGCTTCCCTTGGGGCAGCGACTACTACCGCGCTCACGGCGTCATGATGCCGGCCGACGGCCTCGAGACTTTGAAGCCATTCGACGCGATCCTGTTCGGAGCGGTCGGTGACCCGGAATTGCCCGATGACATCACGCTCTGGGGTCTGCGCCTGCGGATCTGCCAGAGCTTCGATCACTACGCGAACGTGCGTCCAACCCGGCTCCTGCCCGGCATCGCGTCCCCGCTCTCCGGTCACCGGGACGGCGACTTCGACATGGTCATTGTGCGCGAAAACACCGAAGGAGAATACGCCGGCCATGGGGGTCGGGCGCACCGGGGTTTCCCGGAGGAAGTCGGCACCGAAACCGCCATTTACACCCGCGCCGGCACCGAGCGCATCATGCGCTTCGCCTTTGATCTCGCGCGCTCGCGGCCACGGAAAAAGCTGACCGTCGTGACGAAGAGCAACGCCCAGCGTCACGGGATGGTGCTGTGGGACGAGGTCGCCGCCCTCGTGGCGCGGGATTTTCCTGACGTGACGTGGGACAAGATGCTGGTGGATGCGATGACCGCCCGGATGGTCAATCATCCGGCGACGATCGACACCGTCGTCGCCACGAATCTCCATGCCGACATCCTGAGCGATCTCGCCGCCGCGCTGGCCGGAAGCCTCGGCATCGCGCCGACCGCCAACTTGAATCCCCCGCGGAATTTCCCGTCCATGTTCGAGCCGATCCACGGCTCCGCGTTCGACATCACGGGCAAGGGTGTCGCGAATCCGATCGGGACGTTCTGGACCGCGGTGATGATGCTGGAGCATCTGGGCCAGCCCGCCGCCGCGACTCGGTTGATGAAGGCCATCGAAGCGACGACCGCCGCGGGAACGCTGACGCCAGATCTCGGCGGGAAAGCGCGCACCGCGGATGTCACGCGGGCGGTGATCGCGGCCTTATGAGACGGCGGAGGGCCGCTCATTTGTCGGAGTTGTCGGACTCGTTTGACCGGTTTGAGTCGTCTCACTCGTCAGATTTGCCGGCAGTCTGCTGGAGGCGCGTGAGGATGGCTTCCTCTTCGGGGCACCGGGTCCCGCGGGGGACGCCCGCGGCGGCGCGCACCGCCTCTTCCCTTCGACCCAACGCCTCCAACGCGGCCGCCCGCTCGAGTTCCAGGGAGGGGCCGGAAACTCCGAGTTGGACCGCGTCTTCGACGACGTTGAGGGCTTCCGCCGCCCGGCCCTGCTGCCGCAGGGAACTGGCATAAGTCGCGAGATAGTTCGGGTCGGCCGGCTCGGAAGAAAAATTCTCGAAGGCATAGCGCGCGGCGCGATCGCGATTTTGGCCGAGGAGAATCGACGCGGCCGCGAAGTCGTTTTTCACCCGGGACGAGACGTCACCTGCCGCGAGCAGCGCCTCGGTCGCTGCGGCGACTCCGGCCGTATCCCGCAGCGCCGCCGCCATCCGATGCCACTCGCGCAGGAGCCCGATCTCGGGAGGGAGCAGAGGCGCGAGCTCGCCCAGCAGCTTCAGTTGCTCGCGCCCCCAGCTCCATTCGCGGGCCAGCGCGAGCAATTGCTGCCGCGCGGCGCGCGTCCCGGCGAGGGATCGCGCCCGTTCCCAGCGCTCGCTCCGCGCGCGTTCCTCTCCTTCAAATCCAGCCAACCGCGCCGAGCAGGCAGCCCGCAGCAGTTCCTGGTCGGTCCACTCGCCGCGTCGAAGCAATTCGCGCAGTCGCGGTTCGCCCTGAACGCTCCGCGCCGACAGCATGGCGACGGTCGACAGGAGTTCTCCCGAGGTCCAAATCTCCGTCGGCAGGTCCGCGACCAAGGCATCCGCCTGCGCCACGCGTTGCAACGCGATCAAGCCCCCAAGAAGGGCGGCAGCCGTTTTCCGATCCTGGCGGGCGGCGGGAAGCACCGCCTTTACGAGCGTGTCGAGCTGCGCTTCCTCGTGCGCCTCGCCAAGCAGCCGGACCAGACGGACGAGGTCTTCCGGTTTGCCACCGGGAGGATCCGCCAGGGCCTGGGCCAGGGCGATCCCGCGGGCCAAATCCCCGGTGTTGCGGGCGTGATCGGCCAGGATCGCAGTCACCCGCCGGCCTTCGAGTGCGTCCTCGCGAAGCGGCTCGAGAATTTGCCGCCCTTCCAGGGATTTGGGTCCTCCCGCCAACAACAATTGACCGAGGGCGATGCGGGTGTCGATCCGCGCCGGTTCGAGTTGCAGGCTGTGTCGGAGGAATGATTCGCCGAGCGCGATCTCGCCCCGCGAGGCCGCCAGCAACCCGGCGACGAATGCACCGCGCGCCGAATCGCGGCTGGCCCCGGCCGCCGCGTGGGCCCGGGCGGAATCCCCCAGTCGGCCAGCCCGAAAATACGCCAGCGCAAGTTCAAGCTGGTACTCCGGCACGCCGGGCTGCGCGGCGATGACCCGTTCCCAGGCGGCAACCGCCTCGGGGAGGGACACGGCATTCAGCAAGCGTCCCTGCGCCAAAGCCACCCGCGGGTGCGCCGGCGAAAGCGCCGCCGCCGCGGAGAGCCTTTCGGCCGCCAGCCGCAGGTCGCGACGCTCGGTCGCCGCGATGCTCTCCGCGGCCAGGTTCGCGGCATGGCGGCCCTTGACGAAGCGGGCGAGGGGGCGGGCGCCCACCCAGGCGAGAGAGATCAGAAGGATTCCAGCGAGAAACAGGAGCCGGATTCTTCGTGCCCGCGCGAGGCGCTCGGCCTCGAAATCCGGATCCATCGAAATGCGCCGGGTCCCCCGGCCGACCAACCGCGCGAGGGTCTTGATGAAATCGCGCCACATATGAAAACCATCCCAGCACGATCAGCCGGGAGAGCAAGCGCCACCGCGCTGACGGCCGGGGGCGCGCGAGGTTCCCTCTCGGCGATGAGTCAATTTTTCAGAAATTGCTTTTCATTGGCGGGGCGTCGAATACAAGAAGCCGTCATTCAGCCTGTTATTCCGCTCACCGCTTCAAGCCATGCCCCGTCCCCTGATTTTCGCCGCAACGCTTTTTTCCGCCATGGTGGGGCTATCCAGTAGGGCGCAGGCCGACGTCGTCGTCTACGACGGATTGAGTGCCGGAACCAACCCAACCTTTACAGGTTCCACTCCCCGAACCTACATGGGGCAGGCATTCTCGGTCGCCGATCCAGGCACCGCGATCAGCCTTACTTCCATGCGCATCACCCTGGTCGTGGGGGGCGCCGCGAACTTCGCGGCCACTCAGCTGCGCATCCAATTCTGGAATGTCTTCGACCCCGCCGCCACGGGCACTGCAAATCCATTTTCCAGCCCGGCCACGCTCCAGGTCTTCAATACGGGCGCGATCAATGTGGCCGGAGCCACGGCCTTCACGTTTACTTTGACGTTTGCCACGCCGATCTCGCTCGCGGGGTTGACCAACCACGGCCTCACCGTCAACTGGGAGAGCGACGCCGCCGGCACTGGCACGTTTATCGATAACAACCTTCTCACCACGGCTCTGCGCACTGGCGCGGGCGGGACGGTTCCGCCGCCGGCGCTGACGGCCGGGTCGAATTTGAACCCCAGCGGCGGTTATTTTCGAAACGCTTCCGGTCTGACGAATCTCAACTTCCAGGCAAACGACGCGCGCTCGATTGCGAATGTCGGCGGTCTGATGTTCGAACTGAGCGCCGTCGCCGCGGTGCCTGAGCCTTCGACCTTTGCAGCCGCTTTCTTGTCCGTCAGTACGGTGGGCGCATTTTTCTTCCGCCGTCGGCGGAATTGAGGAGACGAAGCGGAGCCGAGTTTTGTCGTGCGGTGGCCTTCTGCCGCTCTGACCGGAACGGAGTGTTCTTCCGCCGGGTCGCACCAAGCTGGGTGACCGGCCCAGCCTGACCACGCCATGCCAAGTCAGGCGCGCTTCCGCCAAATCGCCCTCGGCCTCCCCGAGGCGGTTGAGGCCGACCACCTGGGGCGTCCGTCGTTCCGGGTGGGGCAGCGCATTTTTGCGACACTCTGGCCCGACGAGGAGCGCGGGGTGCTGAAGTTCACTCCCGCGCTGCAAGCGGAGTACGTGGCTCGCGTTCCCGAGGCGTTCGCGTCCGTCACGGGCGCGTGGGGCCGGCAGGGCTACACGAGCGTTTTTCTCGAGCAAGTGAGTGAACAAGACCTGCGGACCGGACTCGAGCACGCGTGGCGAAGCGTCGCTCCGAAGCGCCTGCCGGGACCCGGCTCGACCGGCTGATCAAGGCCTCGCGGGAGATCACGCGGAAACGTCTTCGGACCCCTCCCCCGCCCGAACGCGGTCGTTCCCACACCGCGGCTGCTCCCGAATCTGCCGGCCGGACCCAGCCGGCCGGGCCACCGCCGGCGAATGGGCGGTGTCGCTCATCGAAGATGATCTCTCCCGGCCCGCCTCGACCTCCCGATCCCATCCCGGGACCGCGGCGTCCGCTTCGGTGAATGGTTCCCGGGCGAGGCGCCAGACCACTGGGCGGCGAAATTTTCCCCGCAGAAACATGACGCCGCGGATGGCGGGTGCCATCCGCGGCGGATGTCGAATTCAGCGCGCAGAAGAAGGGACCGTCACGCTTTCTTGACCGGCGCGATGGATTCGGCCGGCGGGGCCACGGGCGGCGTCAGATCCACGTGGAACGGCGTGCCACTTTTCTCGGCGACGAGCAGCGTGAGAAGCTGAGTGAGCAGGCTCGACGCGGCGGCTCCGGAGCCGCCCTCGCCGCCACCCTGCATGAAGAGCTGCTGCGGAACGAGCGGTTGCTTGCTCCGGGCGAGTTGCTCGCCCAGCAGGCTGAGCGCGAAGAGGCGCGGGTCGCCATAGGCGGTGATCTTCTGCTGGTTGACCAGCGCTTCCGAGGCACCGATTTGCTGGATGCGCGACGCCTCACCGGCGCCGAGCAACTGCTGCGAGCGGCTTTCGCCCTCGGCTCGCGCGATGTCGCGCTTGGCGAGGCGTTCGGCCTCGGCGAGCTGGGCGGAACCACGGTTGCCCGCCACCTCGATGTCGATGCGCGTTTGCGTGAGCTCCTTCTGCTTTTCCGCGGCGGCGTTGGCCTCGTTGAGCTGCTTGAGCCGGTTCGCGGCTTCCTCCTGCTTGGCGAACGTCTCCTTTTGCTCCTCCGCGAGACGGCGCACGCGCAACTGGTCGAAGAGGCGCTCGATCGGATCCTCGCGACCGCTGCCCGCGGCGATGACCGATTCCGGGCGCCCGATCAGGACCGCGACGCAGTTGATGTCGTAGGCGGCGAACCGGCGCCCGAGTTCCGCCGTGGCGCGCGACTGGATTTCCTCGCGCTTCGTCAGGAGGTCGAGCATCGAGGACGACTGCGCGATGTCGCGGAAGTAAGCGGTGAGGATCGGATCCAGCGTCTGCGAGATGAGGCGCTTCACGTCACCGAAGCGCTGGATCACGCTCGACGCTTTTTCGTAGTCGATGTGGAGCACGAGCGAGAGCGGGAGCAGCGGCTCGTAGCCGTCGGCCGTGATGAGCTCGATGCTGGAGAGCTCGGCGTCATAGCGATGCGCCTCCGTCTGGCCGTTGATCCAGCGCAGCACAAAGTTCACCGTCGGCACGAGTTCGACCTTCAGGGCGTACGGGTTGAGCGCGTACTTGCCGGGCGGCAGGGCGCTGCGCCAGACACCCCGCTGGCCGCGGTCGACCTGCTCTCCGTAGCGGAAGCCGGTCCCGGTGGTATCCGCACCGGCATCACCGTAATAGCCCACCACGACCCCGACATATCCGATCGGGATGAGCGTCTTCGGCTGGACTTCGACCGAAGCGAACCAGCGGTTCAGGAAGAATGTTCCATCGGTGAGCACTTGAAGCTGCTTTCCGCGACGTCCGCCGAGCGCGAGAAACGCCTCGGGGTCCTGGAAGTAATTGTGGCTGCTCTCGCCCGCGTGACCGCCAACTTCCGGCGCGATGATCTCGCCGCTGCCGATGGTGGGACCATCATGGACCGAGACCACGCCGATGTTATCGCTCAGCGTGATCGAGCTGGCGCTGTTCGCATCGCTACCCGGAGCGATCGTCTGGGCGATCACCTTCATGTCGGTGCCGCCGAAGCCGATCAAGACGGGCGCGAAGCCGCCGGACTCCAACAGTTCATTCTGCCAGGCCGCGAACTTCGCCTTTTCCGCCTCGGTTCCCGGGCCGGCGTAGACCCCGTCCTCCGTGATCACGATGAAGAGCGCCGTGTTCATCGCGTAGACGCCTTCCCGCACGATCGCCCGCTGGCGCCCGCGCTGGCCACCTTCGGTCAGGAAGACGCGAGCCTCCTGGAAGCTCGTGCATTCCACCACCCGACCAAGCGTCTGCGTGGGCGGGAGCGGAGCCCCGTCGCGCGCGTAGACGTAGCCGATCCGACCCTCCGCGACCGTCACGAGAGGCTGGTGATGGATGCGGTATTGCCACGGGTAGAACCCGAGCTGAATACCGCCGCGCAGGATGCGGGTCTGGAAGCCCGCCTCGCCGTCGAGCGCGATGATGCGTCCGCCGGTGAGCGAGCCTTTGCGGGACCACAATTTTTCGACGATGCCGATCCGATTGTGAGGGATGTAACGAATGCCGCACAGCCAGAAGGCGGCGATGAGCAGCAAAGCGATGACGCCCGCCGCGATGAGGTAGGTCTGGTTCATGAAGGAACCTCCGATTTGGGGTTTGGATGGCCGCCGGTTGCGGCGGCGGCCGGATGGGGTCTGAGGCTGCTCGCGGATGGGGGAGCGGCCGTCCCTTGGACCCCACGGTCGGAGGAGGCGAATCCTTCCCTTGCCCTGATCGGTGATGTGCTGACGGGGTTAGCTGTCGGGCTGGAAGGGATCAGTCTTCCCGACGCCGCAGCGCCGTTCGCCCCAAGCCGGCGAAGCACTCGCGTGCCCCACCGACGGGATTTGGGTCCCCCGCTGAGCCGATCCTGCGACCGGCTCATTAAGCAGACAAAGAACACGGAACCATCGTCCCGTGCGAGCCTCATGCAAGTCGCCCACGAGGAAGTCGCTTGCGATCAGGTCACTATAGTTGCGACGCGCAGGCCGGGAACCCGGTTTTCCCGGCGCATCTCGGGCTGCAGGGATTTGAACCCTGGACCTCTTGGACCCCATCCAAGCGCTCTACCAAGCTGAGCCACAGCCCGTTTGATGTGCGCTGCGAATCGCAGCGAAAAGGGAGGTAGCCCGACCCGCGTGATTTGTCATGCGATTTTCGGATCGGATCCGCGGGGGCGACGGGAAAAAACGAACCCCGCTTAAAACTTCACCTGCTTGAAAACGGTCTCCGGCAGGAGACGGATGACGAGCATGATCCACCGCCAGAGGCCGGGAATGTGCGCAACATCCTTCCGGCCGCGGATCGCTTTCGCGCAGAGCCGGCCCGCCTTGCCGACCTCACAAACGAGGGCGCCCGCCGGCAGATGAGCCGTCATGGGGGTGGCGATCGTGCCCGGGCGCAGTTCGGTGAGTTGGATCCCGACCCGGGAGAGCGACGCCCGGAGTCCGGAGCAAAATGCGATGAGACCGGCTTTCGCCGCGCCGTAAAAGAAATTCGAAGCCCGGCCGCGCTCGCCGGCGACCGACGTGACGATGACGAGGTGGCCGGAACCGCGCGCGCGGAAATCCGCGGCGGCGGCGTAGGCGAGGCGCACCGTGCTCGCGAAGTTCACGTCGATCTCCTGCGTGGCGTAAACGGGATCGACGGCCGCGCGGGCCTCGTCACTCAGGGAGCCGTGGGCGATGAGGACGAGATCCGGCCTCGCGGCACAGACTCGCTCACACTCGACGAGCCACTCGCCCGCGGCCGAGGGCGAGGAAAAATCGAGCACTCCGACGCCGCAGTCCGTGGCGCCGAACGCCCGCAAGTCGGCCGCTATCGCCTCCAGTCGCTCGCGATTCCGGCCGACGAGAAAGAACCGCGCGTGCTCGATGCGGGCAAACTCCCGCGCGGTATAGTGCGCGATCGCCGAAGTCCCGCCGAGAATCGCGATAAGCATGCCGGCAGGAAGCGCCGGGTTCCGGCCGGAATCAAGCCCGGCCTCCACCGCGCGGATTCCGGCTTGCGACCGTCTCCCGAATCTGCGAGCGAAGATCGATGGCTCGGCTCGCTCTTGCTTCCCTCTGGCTGCTGGGCCTTTCCACCTTCGGCGGGTCCGCCCGGGCGTGGGGCCCGGACGGGCATACGACCGTCGGCTGGCTCGCCCAGCAGCACATTCGCGGGACGCAGGCCGCGGCCGAAGTGCGGAAGCTGCTTCGCCCCGGCGAAACCCTCGCCCGCGCGACCGTCTGGGCCGATACGATCAAGGGCGGGGCCCGCGACGAAGAAGCGCGCGACTACGTCGCGAAGAACCCCGAGCACGGACGCTATCACTACACCGACGTCCCGTTTCAGGTGACGGAGTACCGCGTTGATCTCACGGGGGCCGACCCGCAGGACCTGGTCCATCTCTACTCGCGCGTGATCAAGATCCTGCGCGGAACCGCCAGCCCGGCGGAAAACCCAACCGGCATCACGCCCCGCGTCGCACTCCTGCTGCTCGCGCACTTCGCCGGGGACCTTCAGCAGCCCTGGCACATCGGAGCGAGCTACATCGCGGATGTGGGGGGTCGGCAGGAGTTCATCGATCCCGCCGGCTGGGCCGCCGGCACCTTTCACGACGACTTCGGAGGAAATGGCCTCATCGTCGGGCCGGGAAACATGCACTACTGCTGGGACGTCCTCTACCTGCAGAAGGCCATGCAGCGCGCGACGGGCGGAGTGAATCCGGAAGTTTATGGTGGCTGGCTCATGAAGATGATTCAGCCGAAGCCGGCGTGGGGCGGGAGGGGCGAACCCGAAACGTGGCCGTTCCAATGGGCGACCGCGATGCTTCCGCTTTGCCGCGAAGCGCACGAGGGGATTAAGCTCGGCCCGCGAACCCAGGTGCCGAATCGCAGTCGAAACGCGAAGGAACCCTTCAAGAACGAGTGGCACGCGCAGTTGCCCTCAAATTACGACCAGCGGGCCGTCGACGCGATGGGACTCCAGATGGCACAGGGCGGCTGGCGCCTCGCGCAAATCCTCCTCGCGATCTGGCCCGAGCCGAACGCGAAACCCGCGGCGCCACCAGCGGTGACAGACAAGGGCCCCGGCGTCGAAATGCCCGCGGAGGCGCCCAAAATCACCACGGAGTTGGAAGCCCGTCGGCTCGCGCTCGCCCGCTATCCCGACCTCGGGGTCGCAGGATCGGCCTTGAACACGGAGTTTTTGGCGCGTCGCGCCCGCTATCTGCGCGAAAAGCCGCTCTTTTTCCAGACGCCCGACTGGCCCCTCCGTCTCGCCGACGAGTGCGCTGGCGCGGATGGAACCAACGCACCCCGAACGAAAAAGGAAAACTAGCCGCCTCCCGGGCGGTATCCCGCGGAACCGCTGCCCAGCTGGCCGGCTGCGCGCGTCGCATCACCACTGATCACGCCCCCGGCCGTGGCGGAAGCTGCCGGTGCTTCATCCTCGCGGTAGACGCGGCGCATGTTGGAGCCCGTCAGAGGGGCGGCTTCGGTGAACGTACGTCGCTCTTTCGCTGCGGCATTGGCGGCGACTGCGGGAGGTTGAGAAGCGCAGCCCGCCAGGAGGACACCTGCGAGCGCGCACATTGGGATCAGGAACTGTCTGGTTTTCACGTGGCGGACAGTGGGAGGAGGACGCATGGCTGTCTATCGAATTCGGTGCCGGAAGAATCACCCAATCCCGTCTCACACCCGCCGATCTTGCGTTATCGCGGCCCGTAGGTGCGAACCCGGCTTCGCCAACCCGCGAGCCACCGCGATTCTCCCCGTTCCGGCGGCGAGTTTCGAACGCGCTGAGTCAAAACCTGATCGGCGGCGTCGGAGAATGCCCTGAGCGGCGTCGAACCGTCCCGCATCGCTTCGAGCACCTGCAACAATCCCCAGCCCTGACCGGCGTAGCGCTCCGTCAGCTTCACGCCCTCGCCCTTGAAATTCACGTAGTCGACGAGCGCGTAAACGCCTCCCGACGCGGTCAGAACGCGCTGGTAGCGCGCCGAAACAGACTCCCGGAGGGCTGGCGGCGCGGCTGCGACCATCTGCGGGAGCGCCGACTCCAGGCGCCCGGCCGCGAACCGCGCCTGCTCCGCGACGGTCCGCGCAAGCAGCGCGCGCAGTTCGCTCAGGCGCGGGCCCTGGCGTTCCGCGTTGAAGGCCTCGCGACTCTGCCAGGGACAGCCTCGCGCATCTCGCAACCACGCCGGCAAGGCGACGCCCCGGGCCGCCAGAAATGCCACGAGCCGCGGAAAGCTTTCTTCGAATGGACCCGATCGGCCCGCCGGATACCAGATGAAATGGCCGATCCCGAGCGAAGGAAAATCCTCGCCCTGATTCCAGGAAGTCAGGCCCTCGACCGACCCGCCGCACTCGTTTTTCCAAAGGCGCATGCCGGCGTCACGAGCCTCGGCGTCGGAGATCGCGCCCGATGATCGCGCTGCGCCGGCGAGGGTCAGGATGGCGGAAATGATGACCGCAAAAAAAGTCCGCTTCATGATGCCACGGGAGTCTTCGATTTGGCGAGCAGGTGGATCCCTTCGATGCGCATGGTCTTGTCCACCGCCTTGCACATGTCGTAAATCGTCAGGGCCGCCACGCTCACGGCCGTGAGCGCCTCCATCTCGGCGCCCGTGCGACCCACCGTTTTCACCTCGGCCCGGATCGCGATGCCATCGGTGCGGCCGGTGAACGTGACCTCCACCGCCTTGAGCTGGAGTTGGTGGCAAAGGGGAATGAGAGCGTCCGTCCGTTTCGCCGCCATGATGCCCGCGAGCCGGGCGGCGGCGAGAACGTCGCCCTTCGGGATGCCGTGGGAACTGATCAGTCCGAGGGTCGCAGCTGCGAGCGCGATAAATCCTTCCGCCCTCGCTTCGCGCAGCGAGATCGGCTTCGCCGAGATGTCGACCATCCGGGCCGAGCCATCGGGTCCGAGGTGGGTGAGAACGCCTTCAGCCATGGGCCGAAGATACCGCGTCCCACGGCGGAACAAGCGGAATGCGCCTCAAAGCAAAATCCCGGCGAGCGCGGCGTTCAGCATCGTGGCGATGAATCCCACGTAGAGGGCGCGCGCTCCCAGCCGCGCGAGATCGCCACGACGCTCCGGCGCGAGGGCGCCGATGCCGCCGAGCTGGATGCCGACGGACGAGAAGTTCGCAAAACCCGTCAGGGCGAACGCCGTGAGCTGATAGGAGCGGACCGTCATGAAGTCCGGGATCGCCTTCCAGCCCTTCATCTGGAGATAGGCGAAATGCTCGTTGATCGCGAGCTTCGCGCCCAAAAGGGTCCCCACGTTCTGAATGTCCTTCGCCTCGACCCCCATCAGAAACGCGGCCGGCGAAAACAACCAGCCGAAGATCATCCGGAGCGAGAGGTCGTCCGGCCAGCCGGACACCGTGGCCGGATTCAGACCGAGGCGGACGAGCGAAGGTTTGATGCCGCCGATCAGCGCATCGAACATCGCGATGAACGCGATGAAAACGATCAGCATCGCCGCGACGTTCAGCGCGAGGCGCAAGCCGTCGGTCGTGCCCGAGGCAGCGGCATCCACGGCGTTTGCATAGGGCGACTTCTCCCGCGCGGTCTCCACCGTCCCGCCCGTCTCGGGCGTCGAGAGCTCCGGCAGACAAAGCTTCGCGAGGTAGAGACTGCACGGGCACGCCATCACACACGTGGTCAACACCGCCACCGGATCGGCGCCGTAGTTGATGTAGACGACCATCATTCCACCGGAGATGTGCGCGAATCCGCTCACCATCAGGGCGAACAACTCCGAGTTCGTCATGCGGGGGACGTAGGCCTTCACGATGAGCGGGGCCTCCGTCTGACCCATGAAGACATTCGCCGAAACCGAGAGCGTCTCGGCTCCGCTCGTACCCATCAGATACACCATCACGCGGGCCAGCAGGCGAACGCACCACTGCACGATCCCGAAGTGATACAGCACCGTGAAAAAAGCCGAGACGAAGAGGATGGGTGGGAGGGCGACGAAGGCGAACTGGAACATGTAGTCCGCGCCAAAGACCTTTGACCAGGTCCCCCCAAACTGGGCCGGTCGCGCGTCGTAGAGATTTCCGAAGACAAACTTGGCGCCCTCGTCGGAGAATCCGATGAACTTTTTCACGACGCCGCCGATGGCCTCGAATCCGGCGTAGAACGCCGGCACTTTCAGCACGAGGAGCGCGAGGATCAGCTGGAGGCCAAAGCCAAACGCAATCGTCCGCCAGTTCACCGCCCTCAGGTTCGTGGAAGCCAGGGCGACGAGCCCGAAGAAACAGAAGACGCCGGCCACGGCCTGACCGCGGAGACCGATGAAGCCCTGGCAAAACCAAGCCAGCAGTCCGAGCGCGCAGACGGCCCCCGCAATGGCCAGCCGCCAGCTCGTCGGCGTGGAGGCGACCTCCGCAGGATTGGGGACGGAGGTGGGCGAAGTATTTTCCGAGTTCATGAGTTTCCCCGGCGATGCGCCGGCCAGTCGCGGAGCATGTCGGTCTCACTCCGGCGCGCCAATCGTTTTTCGAATCCTCTCCCGCGGACCCGGCGTTTGCGGTCCGGTCACTTCTTCCCGCCCGCCTGCTGCTGGCGGTAGATCATCATTCCCTTCAAGGCATCGACCGCCCGATCCAGCTGCGGATCCTTCACCGCCTCCGCCTCGCGCCGCTCCGCCTCAGTGTGTTGCTCGGAATTCCGCCGGACGGCGAGCGCCCGCTCCTGTTCAGGGGTGAGGACGGACCGGATGTTTGGTTCGATCCCACGCTCGTGAATGACCTGGCGGCTCGGCGTATAGTACTTCGCGGTGGTGAGTCGGAGGGCGGAACTGTCCGGCAGCGTGATCACACTCTGCACCGAGCCTTTTCCAAAGCTGCGCTCGCCGACAATGATCGCTCGATTCAGGTCCTTGAGCGCCCCGGCGACGATCTCGGCGCCGCTGGCACTCCCATTGTTGATGAGGACCGCGATCGGGTAGTCGGCCCGGGGCTTTCCGGTGGTGGCCGTTCGGTAGACGCGGTTCGCCGAGGGCGCACGGCCATCGGTATAGCAGACCATCGTGCCGGGCTGGACGAAGAGTCCGCAGACATCGACCGCACTGTTGAGCAGACCCCCGGGGTTGTTGCGCAGATCGAGCACGAGCGCGCTCATGCCTTCCTTCTGCAGTTCGTCGAGCCGCTTCGCGAGGTCTTCCGCCGTCGGTTCGTTGAACTGGGTGATCCGGACGAACCCGATTTTCATCCCGGCGCCGTTCGGTTCGGTCGAGACGAGACGCACGTCCTTCACGCTCTCCACCTTGATCTCCGTCCGGGTGAGCTCGTAGTCCTTCAGCTCCCGATTGCTCGGACGGAGCACGGTGAGCATGATTTTCTCGTTTGGTTTCCCTTTGAGCATCCCGACGGCGTCGTTCACCTGCAGCCGTTCGGTCTGTTTTCCGTTGATCTTGACGATCACGTCGCCGCTTTGAATGCCGGCCTTCGCGGCCGGTCCGTTGTCGACGGGCGTGACCACCGTGAGGATGCCATCGCGCGTGGAGACGACGAGGCCGAGCCCATCATAGCGGCTACGCGTATCGTCCTGCATTTCCTTGAAGCCCTCGGGCTCCATGAACTGGGAATGAGGATCGAGCGCGCCCAGCATCCCGCGAAGCGCGTTGTAGGTTAGATCGCGGTACGTGACCTTTCCCCCGTCGACGTAGTCCTGGCGGATCAGCTGCAGCGCCTTCGCGATCAGCTGGAGGTTGGCGTAGGCATTATCCTCGTCCTTGTCGATCTTGTCCTGCTGCTCCCCGTCCGTTTTCGCCGCGGCCGGAGCGGGTGCCCGCGAGGGTTTCGGGGTCTCCTGCGCGGAGAGCGCGGCGGTGAGGGTGAGGACGGCAGCGAGGGCAAGGCGGCGCTTCATGTCGGCGGAACGCTACCCGCGGACGGGGAAGGCGGAAACCCCAAATCGGCCCGCCTTTGCGTCCCCGGCGTTGCTGCGATAGACACTCCCGTGCCCGGCCCCTCCAAAACCGATCTCGGCGAAGCGCCCGATACGCCGTTCGACCTCTCGCTGCGGCCTCCCGTCTTTAGCGAATTCGCCGGTCAGCCGAAGGTCCGGGAGCGGCTCGAGCTCATGGTCGCCGCGGCAAAGGGCCGCGGGGACGTGCTCGAACACATTCTCCTCTCGGGCCCCCCGGGACTTGGCAAGACGACCCTCGCGCACATCCTCGCGCAGTCGATGGGGGTGAACCTCAAGAGCACCAGCGGTCCCGTCATCGAACGGGCGGGCGATCTCGCCGGCCTCCTCACCACGCTGGAACGGGGTGATGTGCTCTTCATCGACGAGATTCACCGGCTGCAGGCCACGATCGAGGAGTACCTCTATCCCGCGATGGAGGACTACAAGCTGGACATCATCATCGATGGCGGCCCGAACGCCCGCAGCGTGCGGCTGAACCTCCCGAAGTTCACGCTCATCGGCGCCACGACGCGCTCCGGGATGCTCAGCGCTCCGCTCCGGTCCCGCTTCGGCATGGACGCCCGGCTCGACTACTACAATGCGGCGGAGCTGCAGGGCATCGTCATCCGCAGCGCCGGCTTGTTGAGCCTCGAGATCGAGCCCGCCGGCGCGCTCGAGATCGCCAGCCGTTCGCGCGGCACCCCGCGGATCGCCAACAACCTCCTCCGCTGGGTGCGCGACTTTGCCCAGGTGCGGCACGATGGCCGGATCACGCAGGCGATCGCGGACGCCGCGCTGACCATGCGCGACATCGATTCCGACGGACTCGACGAGATGGACAAGCGCGTGCTCGAGGCGCTGGTCTTCAAGTTCAGCGGCGGTCCCGTCGGGCTGAGCAGCCTCGCCGTGGCGGTGGGAGAGGAAGCCGGCACGCTCGAGGAAGTGCATGAGCCGTACCTGATCATGCAGGGCTATCTCAAGCGCACCTCGCAGGGTCGCGTCGCGATGGAAAAGACGTACCGGAAGCTCGGCGTCCAGCCCCCGCGAGGCATGCGGGAGCAGACAGAGCTGCCGCTGTGAGCGGCGGGGCCGATGCCGATCGACATTGAGATCAGGTGGATTTCGGATGGATGCGCGCTGGATGCGAGATGCGTCACGCAGGTCCTGCCCTGGAAGGCCCCGGAAAATTGATCGATCGGAAGAAAGCAGTCGAAGAATGTCGATCGGTCTCGCTGGCTCGGCTGCCGGTTGGCGTGAGCCACCGGTTGTCGCCGAGAGCCATCGAGCCCCGGCAGGGGCGGCGGAACTCGATGCCTTCAGGACGGGGTCTTCGGCTCGAAGTCAGACTGGGCGTTGTCGCGTCGTCCGCGCCTCGACGACCGCTACCGCGCCAGCTCGTCAAAGATTCGTTTGGCCAGCGCGCCCCGCTGCGGATCCTCCCGGAGCGCCGCAAAGGCGACGCGGGCATCCTCGCGCAGGCCCACCTGCACCCGCGCCACGCCGATCAGAAAGGGATCATACCGGAAGTCGCGTTCGAGCTGCTCGATCGCCTCACGTTCACCGTCGCTGAGAATGCGGAAGCGGGCCGGTGGTCCGGCCGCACCGCTAACCTGCCACTCATAGCGGGCACCGGCCGCGAGGCCAGGCGGGCGCCACGAAGTCGTGCCAGCCGGGAGCACCGGACTCTCGATGCTGGCGCCATCCGGAAGCGGTCTCAGCGTGACGCGCACGGACATCTCCGCCGGGAGCGGACGCCAGCGCAGCTCGACCTCCGGAGTTCGGACCGACGTCGCCACCGGCGCCAGCTGAAGCCGCGGGCTGGCCTGGCCTGGCCCGGACGGCGGCAGCTCCAGGCTCGGGTCGAGCAGCGGAATGATGGTCCGGTCCCGCTCCACGGACTCACAGGCGATGCGCAGGTCCGCGGGCGCGACGGCGCGCCGGTTCGAGAGCATGAATGCGGTCAGAGCCGCCACCGCCAACGCGCCGACCAGCGCCAGACGTCCGGCCGTGAGACCGACGACCCGATCCTCGGCTGCGTGGATGCGGCGGGCGCTGGCGGAAGACGAAGGAGACTCACCCATCAGGGAAGATAGCACGGGGCCGCGTTCCCTCATTTTTCCTGATCGAGGGCGCTCGCGCCGCGCGGCCCGCGGGCGCGGAAAAGCGCCGCCACCCGTTTTCCGGAAGGCGGCGCCGCTCGCGCAGGGCGGGCTACTCCAGCGTCAAACCCCGCCGCTTCGCCTGCTCCCGGAACATCGTTCCGACCTGGGCATCGAACCCGTCGCCTTTTCCGTCGGCCGCGACCCGGGCTTCCTCCTTCTTCAGGAAGTCCGAGCGATCCCTCGCCAGCGCGTTGATTTCCGTCTGGAGCGTCGCGCGCCGTTCGGACAACTCGGCGAGCTTCTTCTGCCGCGCCTCCGGATCGAGCTTTCGCCAATCTTCCGGCAGCTTCTCCTTTTCGATGGCCTCGGGCTTGATCGCACCCGCCTTCAGCGCATCGAGCAATTCGCCCCCACCCTGCACGGTCTTGGCGGTCGCCGCGTTGAACATCAGGCGATCCGACGCCGCGGCGGGTGCGGCCTCCTCCGAAGCGCCCTGCTTCGCCTGCACCTCGGCGCGCTTCGCGGCCCCGCCGTAGGGCACGATGGTCGTGCCGATGTCGCGGTTGAGCTCGGAGAGACGCTTGTCGAAGGGCGTCTCGACCTCCCGCATGCCGCCTTCCTGCGCGATCGCGGAGTACTCGCCTTCGCCCAACTTGGCGATTTCGCGCCAAACGATCCGGGTGTCCTCGGCATGGCCGCACTGGACCGTGTTGATGATGATCCCGCGCTTCAGCGCTTCCGCGCAGAGGACGGGGTATTTCACGTCGTCCGGATAGTCCATGTGCGGCGGCGCGTCCCCGACGAGGAAGACGAGCTTGAGCGTCTCCTTGTCGGTGCTCCACGCGGTGCGGCGGATGGCCTCCTCAAGGGCGGCATTGACCGACTCCGGCCAGTCGCCTCCGCCATCGGCGTGGAACTCGCGAAGTTTGGCGTAGATCGCATCCAGATCGTCCGTGAGCGGGTGCGACGTCACGATGTAGGCATCTCCGCGGTCGCGGTAGGCGACGAGCGCGAACTTCAATTCGGGTTTGGGTTTCGCGGCGATCATCTGGTTCGCGATCGCCCAGATCTTCTGCTTCGCGCCCTCGATCAGACCGGACATCGAGCCGGTGGTGTCGAGGACGAAGCAGACTTCGATGCGAGGCGGAGCGACGGGCTTTTTCGGAGTGGCGTCCGCGGAGGCGAACACCGAGCCGGCGAGCGCCGCGAGGGCGGCAAGCGAGCGAACGAGTTTCTTCATGGCTTTGATGACTGGGTGGGCTGCGTTGGGGGCGACGGGGGATGAAACGGGCTCACTCGTGAATTTCGTAATCCACGCCTCCGAGCTGGATGAGGACATTGCGACCGAGGGCGAACCAGGCCGCGGCATCCGGGTGGTCATTGAGGAGCTTGAAGTACTCGTCGGATCCGACCTGCACGCGCTTCGGCGGATTCTCCGTCTTCGCCTTCCCCTGGAGCGTGGAGTCGACCCACTGCGTGCCGTTCTGGTAGAACGCGCGGCCATTCACGAAGCGCGCGCCCTGCGCGGCAAAGCGCTCGAGCCGGCCGATCGCTTCCGCCTTCTTCGGTTGGCCCGGCGACGCTGGGGCGGCCTTCGCCGCGCGAAACGCCTCCTTGTTCGCGTAATCGAGCGCCGCCGGAGCCTGGGCCGCATCCAAGACCGCGTTTTGCGAGCGGGCATTTGCGACCGCGCCTGCTCCACTCTGGTCACGCTTGAAGCCGGTGTAGGCCTCCTCGGCGACCCGCGTCGCGGCTTGATCCTTCCCGAGTTCGTTCATGGAACGGCGGTCGCTCGCGACGTTCCGGCGCGCCTCGTCCTCGACGATCAGATACGCGGTGTAGGGCGTCACGATGCCGAACTTCCGCGCGAGCTTCGTGACCTCGTCCCGGACTTCGCTGTTCTCCCCTTGCAGGCGGATTTCATCGAGCAGATAGGCCACGCGGCGCGTCGCCCAGAGCCGCGGAATGAATTCCCGCGCCGAATCCCGCGCCGTGGGCGCATCGAGCGAGACTTTTTCTGCGATCACCACCTCGCGGCCGGCGCGCTTGCCCGCGAGCTTGAGCTGGGCGTCGCCCTTCCCGCGATAGCGCCCGACGAGCACGAGTTGATCGCCCGCGAAGAGATCGGGCAGGGCCTGCGGATGAAGCGCATTCAGCCGCGCCCCCTCCCCTTCAACGCTCAGCTTCAGATCCGTCAAAACCGGCTCCGTGATCTTCGCGAAGAAGTTCGAGAGCTTGATCTCGATGTCCTCCTCCGGCAGCACGTAGGTGCTGACCGCGCGCGTCTCGCCGGCGATGCGATCGAGCAAGTGCGTGTTCACATCATTCCCGATCCCGAAGCTGAAGATCCGGGCGCCCGCGCCGCCCCCGGTGCGCCGCACCATCCCGAGGATGTCGTCGTTACTGGAGGGCCCGATGTTCGCGATGCCATCCGTGAGGAAGATCACCACGAACGGACGGGTTCCTTCCTTGGGACGCGCCTCGATCGCCCGCTTCAGCGCATCGTGGATTGCCGTGCCGCCCATCGCGCGGAGCCCGGTGATGAATTCATCCGCGCGCTTCCGGTTTCCTTCGTCCGCCGCTTCGAGCCGGCCAAAGAGCGCCTCGTTGTCGGAGGAGAAGCGGATCACGTCGAAGCGGTCCTCCTTCGCGAGCTGACCCACGCAGAAGCGGAGCGCCTTGCGGGCCTGCTCGATCTTCGCGCCCGACATCGAGCCCGAGGTATCGAGCACGAAGATCACGTCCTTCGCGGCCGCGTCCGACTTCGAGCGCTCCGGCGGCGGCGCCGCGAAGAGCGCGAAGAAGCCTTCCTCGTCCGCGGCCGCACCCGGCTCACGGTAAGTGAGCAGCGTCAGGGCGACGTCACCCGCCGTCCGCGCCGGCGGCGTGCAGATCAATTCGAAGTCCGCGCCCGGGCGGGTGTCCTTCGCCTCCCAGGTGATCCGCACGCGCCGGCCGGAATCCTCGCTCACGATCTTCGCCGCGTGGCTCGGGGAATAGACCGAGGACCACGCGCGCTCCGAGCGCACTTCCACGTCGATCCCCGCGTCCCGCACCGTCGTGCTCCCCACCTTGTCGTGCGCAAACGGATACCGGTAGGACAGCCCGCCAAAGTCCAGCGGCAGCACTTCTCGATACGTCACGCGCACCTTCCGGCTCGAGCGCGGCTCGATCGGAAAGATGCGCGCCTTCAACAGACGCTGGCCCGCATACTCAAGCAGGGCGGGATCCTTGGCCCGCCGCACGATGTCCTCGTAGATCGAGCGCGCCTTCGCAGCATCGAGCATCTCGGCATCGATGAATTTTCCGTCGATCGCGAGCTGGAACTTCTCGATCTGCGCATCGCGCGGGATCGGGAAGAGGTAGGTGCCTTCCATCACTCGCGCTGACGGATTGTAGAACTCCTGCTCGACCGTGGTCGTGGCGATCTGGCCGTCGATCTTCACGCCGACCCGGTGCGAGGCGGTCTCGAGCGCGAAGGGCGCTGGATGAGGCGGAGCGGGAAGAATGACGGGCGGGCGATGATCGGTGGGTTCCACGATCACCACGAACCCCTGCGCCGCGGCGAAGCGCGGCAGAAGGCAGAGCGCAAAGAGCGCGAGGGAGAGCACGAGGCGTTTCATGACCAGTTGGTCGGAACCGCCGCGCGAATGCTCCCGAAATTGTTTCGGCCCGCGTCGTCACCGTCCTCCAGCGGCCGAAGATTCTGCGAGATTCGAGTTTCGGTGGGCGGGATTATTGCGTTGGATCAACGCTTCGATGGATCCCGCCCTCCGCACCCGCTGTCTGGCTGGCGACGCGCGCGCGTGGGACGAGCTTTTCGAGTCGCACTACCCGGTGGTGTTCCGCTTTGTCTTCCAGCTTTCCGGCGGCTTCAGCCGGGAGGACGCCGAGGAGGTCGCGCAGGAAACGTTCGTCGCGGTCGTCCGGAGCCTCGCGAGTTTCGACGGCCGCAGCGCCTTCCAGACCTGGCTGCTCCGCATCGCCACGAACAAGGCCTTCGACTACCGCTCGCGCCAGCACGCCGGCAAGCGCGGCGGCGGCGCGCTCACCGCTTCGCTCGATGACGAAGTCCACGCCCCGGTACTCGTGGATCAGCGCGTGCTACCGGACGAAGCGCTCCTGCGCGCGGAAAATGCCGGACTCCTGCGCGAAGCGCTCGATCGCGTGGGCGATCCGTGCCGCGAGATCATCGAGCTCCGCTACTTCGCGGATTTGCGCTACGAGGAGATCGCTGACGCGCTCGAATTGAATGTGAAGACGGTCAGCTCCCGTCTGAGCAAGTGCCTCGATCGCCTCGGGGAAATCGCGCGCCGCGTCTTTTCGTCGGGCAATCCCCCGCCAGATTCCGTCTAATCCCTCCGATGGCCTCCCCCGAACCCCACCCGCATCCGCTGGACGCCGCTCTGCGCGCGCAGGCGGAGCGCCGCCGGACGGAGTTGGGTCCCGCGCCGGTCGAGCTGCCCGGGCCGATGCGCTCGGCGCTTCAGCGCGAGGTCACGCGCGCCCTCACCGAAACCTCCGGCTCCGGCGCGGCGATCTCCTGGTGGTCCCGACTTTTTCGGTGGCAGGCGGCTCTCGGCACCGTCGCGCTCGCCACGCTCATGGTCGGGCTCCTCGTCTGGAACAATACCTGGCTTCGCGAACCGCCGCTCGAGGCGCCCGCGATGAGTTCCATCCCGAAGCCGGCCGAATCGCCGAAATCAAAAACCGTGCTCCCGCCGGCGCCCGCCGCGCCGGAAAAGCGGGCCGTCGCGGATGAGGTCGCGCCGGCGCCACCCGCAACCGTCCCCGCCGAGGAGAAGCCCGCCACCGTCGCGGAGGATCGCGGCCGCCGGGACGAGGGAGTGAGCGCTCCCCCTCCCGCGCCCGTGGATGCCGATGCGTCCAGCATCCACGAAAAAGCCAAGGACCTGGCGGTCGCTCCCGGCGGCGCGGCGGCGCGGCCGCGTCGCGGCGCGGATGCGGCTCCCGCGCCCGCGACGAAGGCGGCCCCACCGGTCGGGAGTGTGACGCTCCGGACCGCGCCCGCGCAGCCCGTGCAGCCCGTCGCACCGGCATTCAAGTTGGAGGCACCAGCCGCCGCCGCGGGCCCGCCCGCGTCCGCGCCGGCGCCGGCCCCCGTCCTCGCAGGCGGGATTGCCCCCGGCAATCAGCAAACGGCGCGCTACCGGAATCAAGGCGTTGCCAACTCGCCGCGGCAGGAAGCGACAACCGACGCCCTCGCGAAAGAGCAGGTCCTGCCAGCCGCCGTCCTCCAGCAATACGACGTCCTCCTCGAAGGCAACCGCGTCACCGTGGTCGATGCCGACGGCTCCCGCTACACCGGCGAAATTCTTGCCGTGGCGGGCACCGACAAGGAGCGGACCTCCCGCGACTCGCGCAATGTGAATGCCCTCGTGAACCGGGCCCAGAAAAGCCAGGGCCTGATGAGCAACGGCCTCGAGCCCGTCACGTTCCGCGCCGTGGGCCTGAACAAGACCCTGCAGCAGACCGTCACCATCGAAGCGACCCTTTCCTCCGTCCCCGTCGCCGATGGCAGCGCCAACAGCCGCAGCCAGACCGCGACCTTCGCAAACCGACGAGCCAGCCAGTCGCAAGCCCAATCCGGGGCCATCGTCCTCGACCAGCATGGGAACGCGAAACCCGACTCGCAAGCCGGCGAGACGCCCGAGGACGCGCAGATCATCGGCCGCGCCACCGTGAACGGAGTGACCTTCAGCCTCGACTCCCCGCTCGTCGATGTGAGCGGATCGGTGCCGTAGCGGGGCCGTAGCGGGCCGGCCAGGGTAAGGTCATTGCACGCGGGCGACTCACGCTCAGGAGCGGCACCCGGGCGAGCGGTGCTCCGGTTGTCCGAGCCCCTTTTTTGCGCACGAGTTCCTCGGTCACCGTCGAGGTGACGGAGTGAATGCGGACGAGCTCCGCGTCGAGTGAGGCGTTGGTCTTCTCCTGCGCTGCGGCCGCGCCCGCGAGGGTGGCGGAGCGCTCGAAAGGGGCCGCGCCCTCCTCGATGAAGATGCGTCCGCAAGCAGGAGAAGAAGGACGGCCGGATGCTCGCCTCCCTGCGCAGCTCCCGAAGCTGGGTCGGGACCACGATCGATCCGGTAAATCCAGAACGCTGCCCAACTCCGGGCTTGTCTGGGGCCACTGCGCGGGACATGACGCGAACTTGAGGGCGGTGCTGTGGCCCGGTTGGACGATCCAATCTCTATGAATACGACGACCAAAATCACGCGCTCGGCGAGCGCGACGTTGGGCTACCTCGGCGCTGGCATTGTCGCCATCGCGTTGAGCGTCTGGCTTTGCCGGGTGATGGCAAGCGGGCTGATCACGACGGGCCTGGCACTGATTCCGGGAGTCGTCGGGCTGCTGCTCATCTACATGGCGTTCGCCGGCTCGGGAGTGTCCACGTGTCCAGGATGTGGAGCTCCGCTCAGCGGGCTTTCCACTGGGACCAACGAGGGCGTTATTTGCGCCAACTGCCACAGCTATGTCGAGGGGACGGAAGGAACCCTCACCAAGACGGATGAGGGCAAAATCGCCGAGACGCCGATCTTCACGACCACCGTTCCCCCATCCTTTTCGTTTCCCCCGGGATGTTGCGTGTGCGGAGCGCCGGAAGTCCGACGCGAGAAAATCAGCCTCAAGACCCAAAACGCTTCCAGTGCGCTGACGGAGTCGACCATCGGGGTCACGAGCAGCACGACGACCTCGGTCGAAGTTCCCCACTGCGCGGTGCACAGCATGGGAGCATCGCTGTCCGGGACGCCAAGCCGTCCCAAGATTCGTTTTCGTTCGTATCCATACCTGCGCGCATTTTGCGCGCTCAACGGCACGAAGCCGGAGTGAAGTCGCGCGACCGTTTCGCGTCTAGACCGCGCGCTTGTGGAACGCCCAGAGCGGCTAGCCCCCCGGCGAGCCCATGCTCCACGAGATCTGGGTGACCAGCGCCGTCTTCTCGCTCGACGGCACGCGCTTGGTCACGACCGTGCGTCGTGCGCCGCTAGGTGCCGGAGGGCTAGCCGGCGCGAGGTAAATAAGAGAACGATCCGAAGTGGGCGATCGCCAAGAGAAACCACAGACCGCCATATTGGCAGCCCGGACCGGCGAGAAAAGCGCTCCCGTCCGCGACGCGAACATCAATCTTCAACTTCACCCAGCGCTCCGCCATCAGCCTCGTCCCCTCATGCGTCATATTGCTCGTCCGCCGCGCGGTAGCGGGCGCGGACGGCGGCGACCAGCTCGGGCGGACCTTCGACGAAGACCTCTTCGCCCCACTGGAGGATGAAACGCTCCACCTCCTTGCTCACCACCAACTGCATCGTGAGGAGCACCGTGCCATCCGGATGCTCCTCGACGCGCTCGCTCTCGTGCCAGTGCTTCAGCGGCACGTACTCCGCCGCGTAGCCCCGGAACCGCAGCCGCACCGGCTGCGGTTTGTCGCCGCCGAAGATGTCCAAGCCGTGCCGGAACTTGGCGTGAATCTCGTCGTACGGCCGGCGTTCGAAGCGCTCCCCGGTCCGCCGCACTTTGCTCATGCGCTTCTGCGTGTAGATCCGGATGCCCTTCTCGCGCACGTCCCAGCAGATCAGGTACCAAAGTCCGGAAGCACTCCGGATGTGCAGCGGCTGCACCACGCGTTCTTTCTCCGACTTGTCCGGCTTCCGGTAGACGAAGGTGATCTCGCGCTGCAAAAACAGCGCGTTCCGCACCGCGCCCGCGACCCCCATGTCCGGATCCTTCTCCAGCCCGCAGGTGGAGATCGACATGTACTCGCCCATCTTCGAGAGGTCGAAGTCGGTCCGCGTCTGCAGCCCGCTCACCAGCTTGGCCGAGGCGGAGGCGAAGGACGCCTCGTTGGCACTGCCGCGCAGCATCACGGCGAGTTGCGTCCCGAGCGCGAGCGCGATCATCTCTCCCTCGGTCAGCTCCATCTCCGCAAACTGCACGTCCGGACGGGTGTAAAAGTAGCCGTGCTGCCGGGAGCAGTACTCGATCGGGAGACCGCGCAATTTCATCCATTTCACGTCCCGCTGGATCCGGTCGGCCGTGACGCCAAACCAATCCCCCAGACCCACGGCCGAAGGATATTCCTTCCGCGTGAGCGCGTCGTGGATGTGACGCGCGCGGTCGACCCGGTCGTTCGCATCCCGGCCCTGCAAGTCAACGGGCACCTCCACCAGCCGGGGCTTGCCCGCGGATTTGAGGCGATTCTTGGATGGGAGACGGCGGGATTTCGGAGGCATGGGCGGGAATTGGGGTGAATCGCGTCATTTTGAACGCGTTTTAGCCTGTTTTCGCAATCCGTTTCCAGGCACTTACGACGAAAAGAAAAAAAATTTACAGAGAGGAAGGGGGGTGAACCACGTTTTTGACCGGTCTGGGTGGGGAATACTCCTCGCGTCACCCAATCGTGACAACCGACCGGGGCGCTCTGCGGCTCCGGGAGGATAAACAACCCACAATTCGCAGGGCAAGAGTCCTTAAACCAGTCAACACCAAGCAGGAAACCCTCAACGCGGCACCCGTTGCCGCACTCGCCCCGACCACTGCCA
>JBBQFQ010000020.1:0-82952 GCA_038322235.1 Chthoniobacterales bacterium | reverse complement strand
GGCGGTGAACGACAACTGGAAGGACACGCAGGCGGCGGAGATCGCGGGGACGCCGTTTGCGCCGACCGATGACCGGGAGAGTGCGGTGGTGCTGACGCTGGACCCCGGGGCGTATACGGCGCTGGTGACGGGGAAGAACGGTACGACGGGCGTGGCCCTCGTCGAAGTCTACGACCTCGAGTGACCAAGGAGATCACGAAGCCGGGACCCGCGAGCGCCGAGCTCGCGGGTCGGGCGGGCCACGGCTGGTCCCTCCGGGCCCACCGAAGCCGCCTTTGCTTCGGCGGGCGGCCGCACGCGAGCACAATTCCCGGTTGGCGGAGCCGCCGTGGGACGGTTCGTCAGGCGCGCGCGACGGCGCGCGCGGCGCCGTGGGGTTCCACCCACCAATTCCAGAGCCCCAACAAGGTGCGACAAGGGCGGTGGCGCCGCGGGGCGATTCCTCAGGGCAAGCGCCGTCGCGCACGCCGAGGGCCGAAGGTCCGCAGACGAGACAGCCCAAGGCAGAGCGAGTCTGCGAGCGGCGCCCTGGGTTTCCATCCACGAATCCCAGAGCCCCAACGGGGCGCGACAGAGAGCGCGGCGCCCGAGGTGACACCCCCAACGATGTTCCGCCCCCTTGGGGCTCGGACCGTTCCAAATTCGCTACCCAGGGCGGCGCTCGTGCCTCGCTTTCCCTGGGCTGGCTTGCACCAGGCCGTTGGCCTGAGTATCTCGGGCCCCAAGGGAGATCGCCGCTTCCTTCGCGCCGTAAATCCCAACCATTTGCGGTTCATCGCATTACCGGAAGCCTCTCGCGCTCTCCCGAAGCTTCCCTGACCCTCCCTGCGGATCACCGATCCTTCCGAAGGATGGGCGAACCTCAAAAGGGTTCGCGGAACCCTTTTTTAGGATCGCGGAACCCTTTCGCGGTTCCGCGTCCCTTCCGCAGGACGGCTGAACCCTCCGAAGGTTCGCTGACCCTTCCGGCGGTTTGCGGAACCTTCGGAAGGTTCGAGGAACCTCAAAAGGGTTCGCGGAACCCTTTTTCGGTTCGTCGAACCCTTCGAAGGATCAAGAATCCTTCGGGAGGACGACGGAACCCTTCGAAGGATCGCCGATCCCTCACGAGGGAGCGAGAACGCTCGATTCGTGCGCGGCCTCCGCGGGCGGTCCCCGCGATCGGGCGGAGGTGCCGCGTCGCGCCGCATCTTCCGCCGCGTCTTCCGGAGTCACAGGAGACCGCAAATCCCTCGGCCGCTTCCGCCCACGAAAAAGGGCGCCTCCGCGAGGAGGCGCCCTTGGTGCCGAGCTGGCTGTGACCGATTCCGGCCGCGGGAGAACCGCTTGGGCTTACCTCGTCGGCGGATTTGGCGCGCCGTCACTGGGACTGGGCCGGGCTTTCTTCCCGCGCGGACGGTAGCGGGCGCCAGCGCGCTCGAGCTGGCCCCGCAGATCCGCCGAGGCGTAGCGACTGCGCAGTTTCAACCCGCCCCGGGCGGCGCTCAGGCGGGCATGCAGCTCCCGGCCGGCGAGCGTGGCGACATCCTCGACGCGCACGAGGACCGCGCGGAGCTGCTCGGCCGCGAACGCGGCCCGATCGCGCAGGGCCTCGAACTGCTTGAGGACGCTGCGCTGGCTGTCTGGCGCCACGGCGTTTGGCCGCTGATCGACCAGATTGAGGATCGACTCGAGATGGCCGCGGTCGCCGCCGGCCTGAATGCGGTAGCGCTTTCGTTCGGGGGCGGGGATGCTCTCAAACGCCGCGACGACGCTCGCGAGTTCGGCACTCAGCGCATCGAGCGAGTCGAGCTGCGCCGAGGACACGCCGAACGCGATGGGTTCGGCGGGGTTGGGGTGGCTGAGCGGGGTGACAGTTCCGGCGTTACCGCCGGAAGCGGCTGCTGCCGCACTGGATGGGGGTTGGGTATTTTCGAAGGGTTTTGGTTTCTAATGGGTTTGTTTGGTTGATCCCGGCGCTCCAACGGGAGCGCCGGGGTGGATTGTCACCGGAGTGACGGGATCAGTTATGGCGTGTCGGGGTGAACACGTAAAGCGCAAAAGCGCGAGCCGCGAAAATGGGCGTGCAGTCCTCACCGGATGGCTCCTGGGACCTCCGAAATTAACGGATGAGTCCAAAACGCCACCGTCGAGCGTCTCGCAACAAAACGGGGCAGGAACTCGCCCGCCAGTGCCCCGGGCTCAGGCACGGATGAAATAGTCATCCTCCAACTCCCGATCGTTCCGGTCGTCACCGAGGACGCGTCGGCCACGAAGAGGGTCCACCGCCGCACGCATCGAGCGCGTCGAAGGAGCGGCGGAATGGAGCGCGGACTGGCGTCGGTGGCTGGAAGTGGGCTCACGTTGCGCCCATCCGGCTGCCAGCAACCTGTTTGAGATCGGCAGAGTTGGCCGGGATTGTCACGGCGGCGGGATCACGGCCGCCGCAACTGCGCGATAGAATCGCTGGGTCGGCGGAGGAAGCGTCGCGTCCAAAAACTCAAAGCGGCCGACCGAATTCGCGATCAGCGGCCCGGAGAGTGGCTGCCACGAGGAACTCAGGTCGTCGGACGATTCAAAGGTGTAACTCTGGCCCGGAATGCCCTGCGCGATGATGCGGGTGCCACCGGCCTCCATCGTGACGGAGACAATGTTGAGCGAGCCGGCGCTTGCTGCGCTCACGGTCACGTTCACGGTGCCGATCGCGGTGCCACCCCGCCCGTCGCTGACCGTGTAGGTAAAGCTGTCCTGCAACGGGAACGAGCTGTTCGCGAGGTTCGGGGGCGTGTAAGTCACCTTCCCGGAGCCGAGCGTCACGGTGCCGCCCTGGCCGCTGGTCGGGCTCACGGCGATGATGCTCAACGGATCGCCATCTGGATCGGTGGCGTTGACCAAAAGCTTGGCCACGGACGCACTGGCTGGCTGATTCTGTTTGGTCCCGAGTGTGTGGCTCCCCGGCACCGGATTGTGGTTCGTCCCCGTTGGCGTTGGCGTGGGGGTCACGGTGACCGTTGGGGTCAGAGAGGGAGTTGGCGTCGGCGTATTCGTCGGCGTCTGCGTCGGTGATGGGGTGAATGTCGGCGTATTTGTCGGCGTCGGGGTCGTCGTCGGCGTTTGAGTCGGCGTCGCAGTGATCATTGGCGCGCTTGTCGCCGTCGGCGTGACTGTCGGCGTTTGAGTCGGCGTCGCGGTGATTGTCGGCGCGTTGGTCGGCGTATTCGTCGGCGTCGGGGTGCTCGTCGGAGTCGGCGTCTGGGTCGGCGTGTTCGTCGGAGTCTGAGTCGGCGTGACGGTCGGCGTGTTCGTCGGAGTCGGCGTGACGGTCGGCGTGTTTGTCGGAGTCGGCGTGACGGTCGGCGTGTTTGTCGGCGTCGGCGTTTGAGTAGGCGTGTTCGTCGGAGTCGGTGTGGCGGTCGGCGTCTGAGTCGGCGTCGGAGTGACGGTCGGCGTGCTCGTCGGAGTCTGAGTCGGCGTCTGAGTCGGAGTCTGAGTCGGCGTCGGCGTCGGCGTGACGGTCGGCGTGTTTGTCGGAGTCTGAGTCGGAGTCTGAGTCGGAGTCTGAGTCGGAGTCGGCGTCGGAGTGACGGTCGGCGTCGACGTCGGGATCGGTGTGGCGGTCGGCGTTGGCGTCGGGGTAGACGTCGGTGTCGGTGTCGTCGTCGGCGTTGGGGTCGGCGGGGGCACCACCGCCGCCGGATCGGCCGCGGTCCAATCAGCCGTGAAGGCACTCTGGCCCGGCGCGCTGATCAGGTTGCCCACTGGGTCGACGCTCGATCCAGCCGGATTGCTAAAGGCGCCATCAAACTTGTAAGCGAGATAGTTCGCCTCCGCGCCCACCACGTCAGAGGGATCGAGATAAGCGAAGGTCAGTCCCGCCACCAGATCGCCCGGAGCGGTCAGGGTCCAGTAGCGCTGCAACGCGTCGGTTCCGGTGACGTTTGGCTGCTTGCCCTGAACGGCGCGGACTCCAACGTCGGCCGGGAACGTGCCGGCGCTGGTGGTCACGGTGGCAGGCGAATATCCATTGGCGGTCCCGACCTCGAAGGTCCTGGCCCCGGCCGCGGCAAACGTTTTCCGAAAATTTCCGTCCACGTAGCCGCTCGTCCGCGTCACCGTGCCGGCACTGCCGTTGGCGAACGCGTTGGACCCGGTCACGATTCGGCCGTTCGTCAGAGTCGACACGCCGGTGACGGCGAGATCGCCGCCCGTGAGGGTCAGCGAATGCGTGACGTCGTTGTCGTCGTAGGTGAACGTGGTCAGGGTCCGGGTCGGATTGATCTCCGGGCCGGTGGTTCTGGTGGCCGTCGTCCGGAGGTAGGAAATGGTCTGACCGCCGGTACCGAGGTTGAAGGTGAGGGCGACGTCGAAGGTACCCGCTGCCGTCGGTGTCGTCGTGTTTCCGATCTGAAGAATTCCCGTCGTCGCGCCGCCGTTGCCGAGCGTGATCTTGTTCGCATTCGTCACGCTGCCGCTGAACATCCGGAGGGCCGCGGTGATCAGGTTGTTCGTCGAAGAAAGCGTCAGCCCCTGATCGGCTTGCAGACTGACGTTGGTCATTGGGGCGGTCGTGACCCCGGTGCCCGTGTACGTGATCGGCGCGGTGGCGTTGAAGAAATTGAAGTTCGAACTCGACCCATTGTGAGTGAGCGTGCCGTTATTGGTGAAGGTCGTCCCAAAAAACAGGTAGACCACGTTGCCCGGATTGAAGGTCGTGCCGGCGTTGATCGTGACGTTCAGGGAAATGTTATTATAATTCACCAGGGTCGTGCTGTAGCTCACGGTGTGATTCGCCGACGTGTTGGTGATCACGAGATTGGGGACAACCCCGCGGATGTTGAAGGACTTGGCGGCGCCCGAAGTCGCGTTCCCCATCTGCAAGGTCCCGGCCGTGACCCCGGCGATTCCGCTGCCAGCCTGATTGCGATAGTCGATGGCCGTAGCGGCCAACTGGCAAACGATCGTGCCGCCGCTGACCGAAATATTCGAATTCACTGACGTGCCCAAATCGAAACTGCCGAGTGTGGCCGAGGTATTTCCAATCGTGTTCACCGTGATTGTGCCTCCGCTTTGCGTGTAGGTGATCGTGTTCCCCGCCGCGGCGACTCCGAAACGTCCGGTGGTGTTGACGGATCCTCCTTCGACGATGGTCGTGGAACCGGTGCTGAAGCCCATCGAATTCCCCGTGGCGGTTCCAATGTTGAAGCTGCCTTGCGTGATCCGGAGCAAGCCAGCCTGGGTGGGCGAACCGTTCTGATTCGCGACGGTGTAATTTGGATTATTCAGCCAGAATCCGGCGGCTGCCGGGATGGTGTAGCCCGCCGCCGAAAAAACGCGGCTGGTCCCCGAAAACGTCCCCGAGACTTTCATCGTCCCGGTCGTCAAGACGACCCAGCCGCCCACCACCGTGTCGGTGGTGACGCCGCGGACCGTGAAATTCGTCGGGTTCAATTCCAGGATCGAGGAATTGGTGGTCCCCTTGTTGACCGTGATCTGGCGGATATCCGTGGTGGCACCCGTGCCCCCAAATGTCGCGTTCTGCGCGCCCGTAAAAGTGATGATGGCTCCCGCCGTGTTGGCGTTCGTGCTGAAATCGAGCGTGCCGTTATTCGTCAAGTTCCCGCTGATGGTGAGGTTGTGACCGGTTTGGGTCCCGGCGGCATTCGACTGGAAGGCAGCGCCGCCTTGGATGGTCACATCCGTGCCCACGATCAACGTCCGGGCCGTGGTCTGTTCGAACTGGAGCGTTCCCGCGACGCTGGTCGAATAGGCAACCGCGGCCGTGTCGATGGTCACGGTCGTTCCCGCGGTGATCGTCACCGCGTCATTTGCGCTTGGAATCGACCCGGTGGACCAAGTCCCGGGTGCGCTCCAAAGTCCGCTGCCGAGCGACGAATTTGGGGTTGGGGTGGCGGAGGTCTGACTGCCCGCCAGGAACGCCGTGGCGCCTTCGGACACCGCATAGACCCGCCAGGAATACGGAATGCCGCCGAAGAGGCCGGTGGCAACAAAACTCGTCGCATTTTGGGCGGCGGTTCTGACGAAGAAGAAGTTGGTCCCGTCGGTCGAAACATAAATCGCGTAACCCTGCTCATTCGGCGAGTCCGTCCAATTCAACGTCATTCCCGTGGCCGAGACTCCGGTGAAAGTCAGCGGTCCTCCCGGCGCAGCGACGGTCGGGGGACTCAGAATAAAGATCCTCCCGCTGCCGTCCGCCGCGGAGGTCAGGACGGGGATCGTTCCGGCAACGTAGAGGTTGTTGACCGGCGTGGCCGACGCGCCGCTGTAGGTGGGCGCGGGTGTTCCACTCTGCGCAGCGGTAATCGAGCCGACGGTCGTCACCAGATTATTCGATGAAATGCCAAATTGCGGGCTCGAGGAATTCGTGTCGGCCGCCCCATTCGCGCTCATCGTCATCGAGCCGTAGTTGAACACTATCTCCCCGGTGGTCTCGAAAAGCGTAAGCTGGTAGGTCAAGTCAGCGGTGCCACCGCCGACGAAATTGGCCTGCATGTTCAACCATTCGACGACCAGCACGCGACCTCGAGCGGAGTCGGCGACCTTGAAATGCACCTTCCCGTCGCCGGCGTGCGTTCGTTGGTCCGCGCCGTAGGCGGTGATCAGCGACTGCCCGGCCTGACCCAGCGGATAATACAACGTGGTGGAAACGGGGGTCGCACCAAAGCGAAATATTCCGTTGGAACTGACCGAGAAGCGATCCTGCCGCACTCCCTGAAAATAGAAATCGAATCCGATCAGGGTCACCGCGGACGCGGTGTCATCCTGGTCGGCCGCCACGAGTGTCGTGGTGCCGCTGCTCATATCCGCGAGCAAGCCGCCCGTGAACGTGGAGAACGTATAGTTCGACGAATCGACGACTGAAGGTTCGGGTAGAATGAGCTGGTTGGTGTCGGCGTCTGGAAGCTTTTCGCCGACTTGAGGAATCGAGGCTTTCCCGATGCGCGCCACCGGCTGCGGTTCGAGCAATTGAAGCCCGGAATAGTCGCTTTGACCCTGCGTCGATGCCGGTGGAAGAAAAAACGGAGTGGCGGCGAGCAGGGCCAAGGCGCAGGCGGCGCTTCGGAATCCGGGGTTGGGAAGATTGGCGGTCATGGCAGGCGAAGCGTGGGTCCTTCCGAGAAAATCTTGGGTTGATGAAATGTCGGGGAACAACCGCGCGAAGCGCCGATCACCGGCGCGAGGCGCGGCTGGCCGGGCTCGACCAGCCATGACCCAAAACGACGGAAGAACGGCCCGGATGAGCCACGTTTTGCAATTGAGGAGCGATCGGATGCAAAGTCGAGAAGGGTCGACCATCCTGAGGGTGATCAGATCGTGAAAGCGGGCAGGAGCAAGCTCCGTTTCAACGCTTTCCAGAATATTGTCGGCTCAGCGGAAGAGAATCTCCGAAAGGGGGGCACCAGGTGCGGCCAGAGGCGAAGCACCGCATGAGAACGACCGCAGCCATCGCCGGGAAGAGCAGGCTGTGGTAGACCGCCCGGCGCACGAGGTAGAAGGGCATGAGCTTTTCGAATTTCTCGCCTTCGAGGTCCCAGCCAGTGGTCCGACAATGGCGAAACGACGGATGCGCGATGCGCAAAAGCGCCCGCCGCCACCGCGCGAGAACGGAGTCTGCGAGATAGCCTGCCGCAGGCAGCCCGCAGGGTTGAGCGTAGTGAAGGCCACGGAGTGGGTTCAAAGCAGCCTCCTGACCGACAGCCGACCGAAGGGAGACAGCCGCTCAAGCAATCATCCGAGAAGAAGCGGCAACCAACACAGGCGCCGGGCCAGCCACGAGGGAGGTCGGTTCAGGGGAATTTGCGGCCGTGGAACCCGGCACGCTTTGGCAGAGGTGCAGCACCGCATACGAGCGCCAGGGCCGCCACGATTCCGCCCGGGCGCGCCATTCGGCGGTGCCGAGGTTCCCCGCCGCGTGGCACAGGGGCAGGTCGGTTTCGGGAAAGGCATCTGGCCAGGCCAGGGTGCGCATCACGATGGATTGCGCCGTCCCCGAGCTCACCCCGGGAAGCTGCCGAAGTCGCGCGACGGTGGCATCCGGATCGTGCCCCGGCGCCAGGACCAGTTCTCCCTGCGCCATCGCCCGCGCGAGCGCGAGCAGGGCGGCAGCGGCGGGGCGGGCGATCCCGAGCGCGGCGATGTCTCCGAGCGGAGCGCGAGCGACCCGCGCCGGCTGCGCGGTGAGTCGGTCCAGGGCGGCATGCGGCGTCTCGATTTTCGCGCCGAAGGCCAGCGCAAAACGTCGGGCGAGCGTGGTGGCCGCGGCCACCGTGACGTCCTGACCGAGAATGACCAGCACCGCGATCTCGAAGCCATGGAACGCGCCCGGGACGCGCAAGCCGGGATGCGTCTCGGCCAGCGGACCGAGTTGGCGCGCGATCGACTCGGGGGCGGCGCTCAGATCGAAGAGCCGACGCACCCGCGTGAGCACGCTGCCGACCACGGGAGACAGCGAGGAAGAGATCTCGACCCGCAGTGCGGCTCGCCCCTCCCGCGCTGGTGAAACGCTCAGCCAGCCCTGGTGCCCGCTGATCTCCGCGGTGCGCAGATAGCGGCCCGCCTCGACCCGTTCGACCCCGCGCACCGCGCGGTCGGCCAGAAAGGCGAGCAATTCAGCCCAAGCCAAAGGTGGCCGATAGGCGAGGTGGCAGACGAGAGGCGCGCCGGCCTCGCGCTGCGCCTCGGGCAGCGAACGCCGGATCGCGGTGGGCGTGAGGCGATATCTTTCCCGGAAGAGCGCGTTGAAGCGCCGCAGGCTGCGGAATCCGCTCGCCAGTGCCACTTCCATCACGGGCAGCGCGGTGTCGGTCAGGAGCCGCTTGGCGAGGAGCAGGCGATGGGTCTGGGCCAGCTCCACCGGAGCCACGCCAAAGGCGCTCTCCGTGGCGCGCCGCAGATGCCGATCGCTCACGCCCAATTCGGCGGCGAGATCCTCCAGACTGCCATTCTCCAGAGCGCCGTCTTCGATGCGCGTCGCCGCGGCGTGGGCCAGGCGCGACACGGAATCCACCGGGGCGCGACCGGGGGCCAATTCCGGCCGGCAGCGCAGGCAGGGGCGGAATCCAGCACGCTCAGCCGCCGCCGCGCTGGGGAAGAAATGGCAACTGGTGCGGCGGGCAGATCTCGCCGGGCAGATGGGCCGGCAGTAGATGCCGGTGGTGGAGATTCCGACGAAGAAGACGCCGTCGAACCGCGTGTCCCGGGCCCGCAGGGCCGAGAAGAGCGTATCGTCGTCGGGGAGAGTCACGGCGCGAATCTGCGTCGCCTCGCCGGCCCGCGCTGGCCATTTTCGGACAGGGAATGGATTTCTTTCTGGGGGCGTCTGCGGGCCGTTTCAGGTGGCCGGACGGGGAGAATGCATTTGCCCTCGGCACCGCACGCGGACTGCGACGTTTCATCAGATCGGCGGCTCGGCGAGCAAACCGGTTGTTTGGCGACGCCCGTCCTGCTTTGCTGGCGGGCCTGAACTTGAACCTCGCCGCATGAAGATTCAGGAAGTGATCAAGACCGTTAATCAAATGCAGGCCGATGGCGTGATCGGGCGCTACGCCATCGGCGGCGCCGTGGGCGCCACCTTCTACATGGAACCTGTCGCCACGCTCGACGTGGACATCTTCGTCGCCTTCCGGCCCGACGCCGGCCGTCTGATTGTCAGCCCGCAGCCAATTTTCGATTACCTCAAAACGTGCGGCGGCACGATGGAAGGTGAATACATTGTGATCGCGGGCTGGCCCGTGCAATTTCTGCCGCCGACGAGTCCGCTGGTGGAGGAGGCGTTGGCCGAGGCTTTGGAAAAGGACGTCGCCGGTACGCCTGCGCGGGTTTTTAGCGCCGAGCACCTTGCCGCCATTGCGCTCCAAACCGGACGCGCCAAAGACAAGTCGCGCCTGCTCGAGTTCGTCGAAGCCGGGGCACTCGATGTCGCCAGGTTTCTGGACATCCTTTCCCGGCATGGTTTGATCGCGGTCTGGGAACGATTCGAGCAACAATTCCTTCGCGACGCGCCATGACTTTCGACCTCGCGAAAATTCTCGAAAGCAAACGCGCCTTCCGCCAACGCCTCGCCGCGCGGCCGATCGCCGAAAAGCTGGCCCTCCTCGACGAACTGCGCGAGCGCCAGCTCGCGATCCGAGGGGATGCGGCCCGTTCGGGCGGCGGCTCTGGCGTCATTCGCGAAGAGCCTGCGATGGGCCGGAAAGAGCCTCTATGATGCAGGTGATGAATGAGGAAGTTCTGGAGGCCGCGCGATGAAATCGGATGGGAAGAATGTGCCGCATGGGAAGGATGGGAAGGATGCCTCCCGTTCCCGGCGTGCTTCGCCGGAAGCTCGCCCGATCATTCCCCCGCGCGGCGATTACCAGACCCTGCTTTGCTATCAGAAGGCCGAGGTCGTCTACGACATTACCTTCCGCTTCGCGCACAAGTATCTCGCGAGGGGCGACCGCACCGTGGATCAAATGATCCAGTCGGCCCGTTCGGGAAAACAGAACCTTCTCGAAGGCAGCAAAGCTGCGCTCACCTCCAAGGAAACCGAGATCAAACTGACGAACGTGGGCCGCTCGAGCCTGGAGGAATTACTCGCCGACTACCGCGACTACCTGCGCGTGCGCGATCGCCCCATCTGGGACAAGGATGGAAAAGAGGCACTCTTCGTCCGGCGGCTCGGCCGCAAGACTCCGCAGACTTACGAGCTTTACCGCGAGTTCGTGGAGACGCGGCCGCCCGAGATCATCGCCAACATCACGATCTGCCTGATTCACCAGGCAAACTACCTGATCGACCAGCAACTCCGCTCGCTGGAACAGGCCTTCCTCAAGGAAGGCGGCTTGCGCGAGCGCATGACCCGCGCGCGCCTCGACCACCGCAACCGGCGTCCGCGGGAATGAGTCCGCCGCTTCGTCACCTTCATCGCATCCCTCCCATTTTTCCCATCCCTCGTGCGCCTGCTGGCGCTCACTTCCCGGGCGTCGCTGGCTGACCCTTCGGATCCAGCAGGTGCCCACCCAGCCTGGCGTCCAGCAGCGCCAGGACCTCATCGCCGATCGAGAGGTTTGCAGCCCGCAGACGCGACACCACTTCGCCGGCAAATTCGCGGCGTCGCTCCTTATCTGCGTTCGAGGCCGCCTCCAGCTGCGCGTCGAGACGACGGCGGAGGGCAGCGAGTTCAACGTGATACGATGGGTAGCTCGCGAGACATTTGATCAGGACCAGTTTCCGGCGCGTGAATGGATCTGGCTCGTTCCAGGCCAGCAAGGTGGCGCGCGCCCAGCGCGACGAAGTCATCTCGCCGGCATCCGCGGTGTCGGCGCCGCTGCGCTGCGCGTCGGCTTGGAGCGCATCCTGAGCCTCCCGGAGGTCGCCGAGCCAGGCCGCCTCCGCGAATTCGGGGCGGAATGACGGGCGTGATCCGACGCGCCGTTCGAACGCAGCGAGGGCGATCTTTCGCTGATCCGGGGGCGCTGTTTCCGCCACTGCGGCCAAGATCACGCCCTGCGAGCTCTCGCTGGGGTAGGAGGGCTGGCGGGCGCCACGGAAGAATTTTGCCAGCCCCGTCAGCCCGCGTTGATCCCCGGCCGCACCCAGCGTCATCGCCGCGGTCGCGCGCAAATCGGACGGCTCGCGCGGATCGTTCGCAATTCGATGCATTACGTCGAGCAGCGCAGGCGAGGGCGCTCGCTGATCGCGATACAGGAATTTGCGGCAAACGTCACCCCGCAGCTTGGCGGCGTGGTCGCGGTTGGCGATAAATTGCGCCAGCCTTGCGTCGTCGCGTTTCTGGTCCGGAGTATAATTGAGTAGCCAGGATTCGGCCTCAGCTCGGCTCGCCCCCGGAAGCGTCCGATCGCTCAGCAGGCGTTCGAGCAGGACGGTGCGCCCGGATTCGGGGAGATCGGTGATCGCCCGCCAGTCAGACCATTGCGGTCGGTGGCGTCGGCGCATGGCCTGCTCGATGGACCCCACGGCGCGTGTGGCGTCGAGACGGCCCAGCAGCACGATCGCTTCGGCCCGTTGGGCCGGATCATTCGAGTCGAGCCGGCGGATGAGCGCCGCGGCATCCCCCCGCCGGCGCTGTTTCGCCACCACGGCGTTCCAGCGTTGTCGCGCTGCGACGCTCGCAGGGAGCCATTCGTCGCTCGCCGCGGCTTTGCTTTGCAGCGCCGCGATTTGATGCGCGTCGGCTCCTTGCGCTGCGAGCAACAAGACCTCGAAGGGCCAGGGATCCCGGTCCGCCGAAGCCGCGGTGAGGCGCTGGCGGAAGTCTTCTGCGGCGGCCGGGGTTTGCTCGTAGACACTTGGCCAGCCAGTGACGCTGTCGATTAATTTTGACGCGAGCGTCAGGAGAAAGCTTTTTGGCGCGGGTACGTGCAGCGTTTCCTCGCCCGAGTAGGCCTCCACGGAAACGAGCCGGTGCCCGGTGTCGCCGTTCCGTCCGATCAACGAGAGCCGCAGCGTGGCCCCATGGTTGGAAATGGCGCTTCGATAGGTGCGCGCCAAGAAACCCATTGCAGCGTCGCCCGGATCTCTCCTCTCCCGGAGCTGCAATTGTGAAAGCCACCAGAGTGTGTCCGAGAGCCAGCGGGCGAGACTCGGTTCGAGAGTGCAGGACTGCCACTGGAGTTGCTCTTCCACCTCGGCCAGGCGCTGAATTTCCGCCCTGCCTTCCGCAAAGCGAACCCAGGTGACGACCTCGTAGTCCAGGTAGTTGCGGCGGAACTCTTCGAAGATCACCCATCCGCCTTCGGGTGGCGAGGCTCCCGCCGGTGCCGAGAAGACGGTCTCGTATTCTCGCCGTTCCGCCGGGTCGAGATTCGCCTGCGCCAGGGCCAGCGCGGCTTCGCGGGGCGGGAGCTCACGCAACGCTGCCGGCAGCCGGCGCCAGTTCGGCATCAGGTCGAGAGGTGCCCATTCCCCCATGGGGCGACCCATCCAGGTCATCAACTCGTCCACCCCGGCGTCCCGCAGCGAGGGCGGGGCGGTCGCGGGCAGCTTGCGGGGAACGCGGGGAACGCGGGGAACGCGGGTTCCATCCGCCGGAGCGATCTCCTCCGCGCCCAACGACGCCCCGACCAGCAGCAGCAAAGGAAGCCACCCAGCGAGCGGATTGAGGCGCATGCCTTACTTGCCGCCAGACCTCGCCTGACGGCAAGTCGTCAGAGGAAGCGCCGACCTCACCCGCGCCGGAAATTTTCGCAGCCACGTCATCGTCCCCTCCCTCCCATCCCTCTCATTTTTCCCATCCCTCGTGCGCCTGCCGCGCCTGCCGGCCCGCTCACTTTCCCGGAGTCGCCGGCGCACCTTTCGGATCCAGTAAATGCCCGCCCAGCCTGGCGGCCAGGAGCATCACGAGGGCGGCGCCGCCGACGAGACCGGCGTGCAGGAGCCAGAAATTCAGGCCGGACATTTTTTCCAGCAGGCCGCCGAGCCAGCCGACGAAATTGTTGCAGGCGAAGAGGTGCAGATAGTAGACGCCGAGGATCGTGCCCACGATGGCCTGCGGCGCGGCGCGGGCGTACAGCGCCAGCCCGACCGGGAACACGTTCGCGAAACCGACGCTGTTCAGCACCTCGAAGCCGAGCACCCAGCCGATGCTGGCCTTGTGGTCGGGGCCGGAGAACAGCGCGGCCGCGACGAGGCAGAGCGCCCCCAGCGCGCTGATGCCCATGCCGAGCGTGATCTTCATCACCTCGCTCGGTTCCTGGCGGCGCTTCGCCCACCACCGCCAGAACGCCACCGCGGCGACCAGGCTCGACACACTCACCACCGCGTCCAGCGTGATAAGCCAAGTGGTCGGCATCGTCTTGCCGAAAAACACCAGGCTGACGTGGTCCGGCACCCAGAGGATGTAGGCGTTGAAGATCTGCTGGTTCAGCACGGCGCCGACCGCGAGCACCGGCAGGAGCGCGAGGAGGAGGATGGCCGCTTTCCGCCCGTCGGCGGTCAGCGCTGGCCGCGGGGCGGCGGCACCGCTAGTCGTCCTCGGCTGTTCCGGCGGCAGCCACTTCCGCCCGGAAAGGTAGACGACGAGCCCGATGACCATACCGACCCCCGCCGCGCCGAAACCGTAGTGCCAGCCATAAACCTCGCCGAGCGTGCCGGCGATGAGCGGAGCGGCGATGACCGCGCCGTTGATGAATAGGTAATAGATCTGGAAAGCATCGGCCCGGCGCAGGTCCTCGGGCTTGTAGAGGGCGCCGACCTGGCCGGCGAGGTTGCCCTTGAAGCAGCCCACCCCGACGAGGAGACAGAGCAGCGCGAGCAGGAAGGAGTAATCGAACGCCATCAGGAAATGGCCGGCCGCCATCAACAGCGCGCCCACTGTGATCGTGCGGGTCAGGCCGAGCACCCGGTCGGCGAGGAGGCCGCCGAGGATCGGGGTGAGGTAGACGAAGCCCGTGTAGAGCCCGAAGATCGCCGACGAAAGCGCGACCGTGGAAAGCGGCCCTCGAAACGACTCCAGCAGGCTCCGGAACGCCGCAAAGCCCGCGATGTTCTCGACGTGGCCCGGCAGGAGCAGCTGCTTGGTCATGTAGAGCACCAGGAGCGTCTGCATGCCGTAATAGGAGAACCGCTCCCAGGCCTCGGTGAAGGCGAGATAACCGAGGCCGCGCGGGTGGCCAAGGAAATCCCGGTCGTGGTCGTTGGTCGCGGCGGCGGGGGCGGTCGTCGTGCTCAAGCCGGCAGCGTGAGCCTTCGGCGCGGACGTGGCAAGCCGGCGAGGCTTTCAGGGCGTTTGGCCGATCGGCCCGACTCAGCGGCCGCAGAAGCCGCTGGCGGGGGCGGCCCTTACCACCGAAAAATCCGGGGATCGCCCGGCGGGTAGTAGTGATCGGGGCGAAAGCTGACCTCGGGTTGGTAATCGAGGCCACAGGTGAGCTCCGGCAGACCGAAGGCTCGACGTTTCTCGATGATGTAGCGCTTCATGCGGCGGGACTGGGCCGTCGGCGGCACCGCGCCCGCGGCCATGCACCAAAACTGATCCCACGAGGGGATGCGCCCGTGTTCGTCGTGCGCCTCCGGCTCCAGACGCCGCCTTTCGCGGGCGATCGAGAGGTCGTGGCTCGCGAAATACTCCGCGTCGCTCACGTCGCGTCCCATGACATTGATCCGCGTGCAGCCGGCGAAGAGGGAAAGCAGCGCCAAGCCCGCCCCGGCGAGCTGCAGGCCCTTGGTCAGAAAAAATCGCACGTTCATCACAGGGATACGCCGCGCCGGCTGCGAAGTAACCGGAATCCTCTCGACCGGGCCGCTCGCTCTTCGACGGACCACTCGCCTCAGCCTGCTTTCTTAACTGTCCCGTCGCTCCGGCTGCGCGCCAGCCGGCGGATCGCGGGCGCGGCGCTGATGGTCCCCTTTTCCGCGAAGGCCTCGTGGTTCGTCTCGATTTCGTCGGGCGCGTAACGGTAGTTCACCATCAAGCCGTGCGATTGCTTGAGCCCCTTCGCTGAGGGGTCGCCGAGGAAATTCATCCGGTCGAGCCGCGCGCCGTTGCCCAGATGGAAACGGGCGACGGGATCGACTGGCCGGCCCGCCGCATTCTTCGCCTCGAGGAAGTAACGCGCGGCCTGCGCGAGCAGGACGGGACGCACCCGCTCGACGATGGCGGCATCGGTGTGCCAGCCCGGGGTATCGAGCAGCGCGAGCGTGCCGCTCGGGCCAGCCCCGGCCAGCGAACCTTTCGCGGCGGCGCGCTCGCGGGCGAGCCAGCTGGCGAAGCCGGGGATCGGGGAAAGCGTCACGAAATGCCGAAGATTCGGGAGCTCGCGCTGCAGATCGCCGACGACCTGTTTGATGAGAAAATTGCCGAACGAAATGCCCTCGAGCCCCTTTTGCGTGTTCGAGATCGAGTAGAAAATGGCGGTGGTCGCAGCGGTCGCGGGAATGGGCTTCCGGCGCTGGTCGAGGAGGGGACCGACCGCCGCGGGAACGGTCTGGGAGAGCGCGACCTCCACGAAAATGAGCGGCTCCTCGGCGAGCTGCGGATGGAAGAAGCCATAGCAGCGGCGATCGGACGGCTCGACCCGGCGGCGGAGATCGTCCCAATCCTCGATGGCGTGCACGGCCTCGAAGCGAATGATCTTCTCGAGGATCGTGGCCGGCGTGTGCCAGTCAATGCGCGAGAGGACGAGGAACCCCCGGTTGAACCACGAGGCGAGCAGATGTACGAGGTCGGACTCGACCGCCTTCAGCCCGGGATGCACCGCGACCAGCGCGAGCAATTCCTCGCGCAGCCCGACGAGGGCGCGCGTGCCGCCCGGGGCCAGATTCAGGCGGCGAAAGAGTCCCTGACGGCGCGGTTCGGCGGTGGCGTGGAGGCACTCGAGTGCGACCGGATCATCGGGCGCCAGCTGCATGCGCTCGATCGCCCGGCAGACGGCCGCCCGATCCGGGCCGAAGCGGCGCGCGAGCGCCTCGAGGAAGCGGAGCCGGTCCGCGGCGGGAGCGGCCACGTACGCATCGAGCAAGGTGCGCGCGAGCACCACCCCGGAGGCTTCGCCGCGGCGCGAAAGCAATTCCTCCGCGAGCGTTTCGAGTCCGCCGCTGACGGGATGCTCGTTCCCGGCGCGGGGGGCGCGCCCGGAGACGGTGCGAAAGGTCAGAGTCTCCAGCAGCCGCCCGAGAAAGGTCGGCGGATGAACGGCAGTCGGGCTCGAAGTCGCTGGCATCGCGAAAGACCATCTCGCGCGGTCGGGTGGAAAGGGAAACGCTGATTGTGTCCGCGCGCCGAATTTTGGGTGGTGGAAGCGGGTGGGCGGGGGAGGGGAGCGGGACGAAATGCCCGCCGCGCCTGCGCTCCGGCCCTCACCCCGGATCCACCGACGGTGCCGGAGGTTCCTCGACCGGCGTGCGGCGAAGAAGCGGATACGCGACGACGCTGCCGAGGATGACCGCGACGCCGAGGTAGAAGCTAAGGGAAAGTTCGCGTTGCTCGCCAAAGAGAACCATCGCGATGAGGATGACGTAGACCGGCTCCAGATTGATGGCGAGCTGCGCGCCGAAGGCGCTGAGGTGGCGGAGCGCGACGAGGGAAAGCGCAAACGGCAGCAGCGTGCAAACGACCGCGAGAGTGACCAGCAGCAGCGCGTCGCGCGTCCCGGGAAGCAGAAACGCCGGGCCTTCGTGCGGGATCAGCGGCGCGAGGATCGTGAGGAGCAAGGCGCCAGATCCGAGTTCGATGCCCGTCACGGCGAGCGGATTGCCGCGGCCGACCAGCCGTTTATTGAGCGCGGAAAAGATCGCGACGAGCAGCGCGGCGATCACGCCGACGGCGATGCCGGTCCGCATTTCCACCGGCACGCCCCCGACGACCAGCACTACGCCCGGGATGACGGCGAGGCCGAGGAGCAACTCGCGGGGGTCGAAGCGCCGGCGGGTGAGCAGAGGTTCACAGATCGCGAGAAAGGCCGGCCCGAGTCCCATGCAAGTCGCGCCGACGGACGCGTTGGAGAGCTTGATGGAGCCGTAGAAAGCGAGCCAGTGCAGGGCGATGAGGGCGCCGATCCCGGCGTAGGCCGCGATCAGCCCGATCGGCAGAGCACGCACCTCGCGCCAGACCTTCGGCACGAGCGCCAGGATCACGGCGACGAGGAGCATGCGCCACCAGACGAGCGGCAGGGCCGGCAAGGTGATCAGTCGGCCGAAGATCGCCGTGAAGCCCCAGAGCACGACGCAGAAATGAATCTGGAGCTGGGCCTTGCTGGTCTGGGTCATGCGCGGAGCGCCGGCGCGGAATCGGCCCGGCGGCGGGACGGCGCCCTACATCAGGGTGCCGCCCGTGGCAAAGGGAGCGGGCTGGCGGGCGCAACCCCATTCCTCCCGCATGCCCCGGGCAGGCTCGTTCCTACTTCCCCCGGATCGTTATGATCGCTTCGCTCAAGCCACTCGTCAGTTCCCGGAGGCGCGGGAGATCCGCCTGCTGCAGGCCGCCGTGGAGGAGGGACTGGATCGATTTCAGATCCTGGGCCACGTGCTGGAGGAGCGGCGTGCCGCGCTTGCCGCCGAGGCCGGTCTCGTCGAGCCGGCTGATGAAATAATCGAGCAAATCCGGCCGCACGAGCTTCGCGGCGCGCTCGGGGGAGTAGTCGTTTTCCACCGCGGCGCTGGTCGCCTCGAGACCCCGGATCCAGCCGCCGAGCGCGATGAAATGAGCGATTTCCTCATCGCGCAGGCGGACGAGGCCGCCTTCGACCTCGCGCTGGGCGGCGACGAGCTCCCGGCGGAGATTCTCCCACTTCCGACGCTCGGCCAGTTCGCGGAGGCTCTGGCTGCGTCGGAGCATTTCCTCATCCACGCCCAGCGCCTGGGCGTTCTTGAGGAGGGCGCGGCCGAGGTTTTGGAAGCCCTCGGAATTTTCCGCGTTGGCGAGCATCAGGCCGTCGGCGACGAGGGACCCGAAATGGAGGGCGAGCTGGAAACGGTTGGAAAACGCGGCGCCCAGGCGGGCCTTGTCGAGGGCGTTGGCCGGCACGGCCGGCCGGAGCGCGGCGAGGTCCTCGATGATTTTGCCGAGCGAGGGGGCGGTATAAGCGTTCACCCCCATCTCCTCCCGCACGTGCGGGTCATCGAGGAGATCCTTCGGAACCGTGGCGGCCGCGGCACCGGAGGCGACGAGGGCAAGGGCGGCAAGGAGCGCGGCGGATCGATTCACGAGGTTTGGCAGGGTAATCAACAGGGTGAGTGGACGGATGCGAGGGAATTTTATTCCCGGAAAGCGACTCTCACCGCGGCGTCCACCCTGTCGTACCCCACTTGCGCGCAGCGGCGGTGGACGACACAGTGCGCCGCGCCGAGAGGTTTCCGATCCAATATATGCTGTCTGACGCAAGCCTGGCCCCGGGCGACATTCTTTGGGCGACTTGTTACCTCGCAGTCACACTGGTCTTTTGCGCGTTCGGCGTGCATCGGTTTCTGATCGTCTGGCTGTACCATCGCCACGCCGGTCCATCGCCGGCCCCGAAGGCGGAATTCCAGGAACTGCCTCGTGTCACGGTGCAGCTCCCGATTTACAACGAGCTTCTCGTCGCCTCCCGGCTGCTCGAGGCGGTCGCGGCGCTCGACTACCCGCGCGACCGGCTGGACGTGCAGGTGCTCGATGACTCGACGGACGAAACCCGCGACCTGCTCGAGACCGAGGTCGAGCGGTGGCGCGAGGCGGGACTCGACATCGCGCACCTTCACCGGACGAATCGCGAAGGTTTCAAGGCGGGCGCGCTCGAGGCCGGGCTGCCATCCGCGCGGGGGGAGTTCATCCTCATTCTCGATGCCGACTTCGTGCCGGCGCCGGATCTGCTTCGGCGGACGATTCATTATTTTACCGATGAAAACGTCGGGATGGTGCAGTCGCGCTGGGGGCATCTGAATCGGAACGAATCGCTGCTGACGCGGGCGCAGGGGATCCTGCTCGATGGTCATCTCGTGCTGGAGCAGACCGCGCGGAGCCGGACCGGACGTTGTTTCAACTTCAACGGCACCGCGGGCATCTGGCGACGGAGTGCGATCGCGCAGAGTGGCGGCTGGCAGCACGACACGCTGACGGAGGATCTCGATCTGAGCTACCGCGCGCAGATGGCGGGATGGCGCTTTATTTTCCTGCCCGATCTCGTCACGCCGGCGGAATTGCCCGCCGACATCAGCGGATTCAAGAGTCAGCAGCACCGCTGGACGAAGGGATCGATCCAGACCTGCCTCAAGCTCCTGCCGGCGATCTGGCGCGGCCCGCTGGCGTGGTGGCAGAAAGTGGAGGCGACGATTCACCTCACTTCAAACTTCGCCTATCTCACGCTCGCGTGCCTCTGCCTGCTGCTGAATCCCGGCGTGAGCACGAGCGGGGGCTGGTGGCAGGTGCTGTTTCTCGACATCCCGGTTTTCCTGCTCGCCTCGGGCTCCGTCGTGCTCTTCTACCTGACCGCGCTGCGGGCGGTGTTTCCGCGCACTTGGTGGCGCGAACTGCCGCTCCTGCCGTTTGTCATCGCGCTCGGGGTGGGGCTCGCCGTGAGCAACGCCAAGGCCGTGCTCGAGGCGCTCTTCCGGCGAGAATCGGGCTTCGTCCGGACGCCGAAGAGCGGTGCCGCGGGATCGACGGTACGCCGGTACGCCGCCGTGCGTTCCCTGGCGGTGCCCGTGATCGAGCTGGCCTTCGCGCTCCACTTTGCCCGCTACGCGGTGATCGCGTCGCAACTCGGGAACTGGAAGAGTGTGCCGTTTCTCGCACTTTTCTTTGTCGGTTTCGCCTACGTGGGTACCGCTTCCCTCTGGCCGTGGATCGTCGGCTGGTTCGAGCCGCGCCCCGCGCGCGAGGAATCCGCCCAGCCCGCTTGATGACAGACGTCGACTTGAAATTACCATAAAGCGAACGAGACTCTTCCCTTCCGCCGCTGGAAATTCATGGACCGAATCCGCCTCGCTACGCGCTCTCTGGGCGCGATTCTGCTTCTCTCGCTCGGCGCCTGCGCCAGCGATGGCCCGTCCTCTCCGGATCGCCGCAACGTCGTGGTCGTCAGCGTCAAGGACCAGAAACTGACGGTCGTGAAGGCCGATCAAACCCGCGAAACGTTTGCCATCTCGACCTCGAAATTTGGCCTGGGGGATCGTCCGCGCAGTTACGCCACGCCCTTGGGGAACATGGAGATCGCCGGCAAGATCGGAGCCGGTGCCCCCGTGGGCGCAGTCTTCCATGGTCGGGCCCGCACGGGTGAGATCGTGGATGTGGATGCGCCCGGACGCGATCCCATCGTGACGCGCATCATTCGCCTGAAGGGGTTGGAGTCGCAGAACGCGCGGGCCGCCGATCGGGGGATCTACATTCACGGTACGCCGGAAGAGGGACATATCGGCCGCCCGGCGAGCTACGGCTGCATCCGGATGCGGTCCCGGGACGTCATCCGGCTTTTCAATCTGGTCGCCGTGGGCAGTCGGGTGACAATTCTCGATTCGCCGCTAAACAACGCGGTGGCGCAGGTGGCGCCCTCACCTGCACCCGTCGTGAAGCCGGCGGAGGCGGGAGCGAAGCCGGTTGAGTCTGCTCCGGCCATGCCGGCGGGCCCGTCTGTGGCGGTCCTGACCGACAGCTCCGATCGCAAGGGCGACCGGAAGTGGGCGGGTGACGCGGACCGCCTCCTGGCGGGTGACGCGCCGGCCGGAGACCATTCACGCGCCGCGAAGCCGGCGCCCCGCCGGAAGGCGGCGCGGGCCCAGGCGGCCGCGAACAACGGCGCGATGTGACGGCAAATGACCGGCGCTTTGCGCGCCGGGTTTGACATCGTCCCGCCTGACTGCATCTTGCTGACCCTTTTTCCGAACATGGCCAACACCAAATCCGCCGCCAAACGCGCTCGTCAGACGCCGCGCCGCACTCTCGTTAACAGCCGCGTGGACAGCCGCGTGAAGACCGCGAAGCGCAAGCTGCGTGACCTCATCCAGGCTGGTGATGTGGCCGGCGCGGCCGAAGCCTACAAGGCGGCGATCTCGACGCTCGACAAGGCGGCCAAGCGCGGCGTGATCCACAAGAACGTGGTGAGCCGGAACAAGAGCCGCCTGCTCAAGGCCGTGAAGGGCATCGGCGCGGCGGCGAAGAAGGAGTAAGCCACCCCGAGATTTTTCGAAACGGGCGCCCTTGCAACGGGGCGCCCGTTTTCTTTTTTGGCGCGAGGGCCGCGGACGCGCCAGTTTCCCGCCGATGCCTGCCACCCCCGCTCTGCCCGAGACCGCCAAGGCTGCGCTGGAGAGGTACTTCGGCTTCCGCGAGTTTCTCGACGCACAGGAGGAGGTGATCCACGCGATCCTCTCTGGCGAGGACGTGCTCTGCGTCATGCCAACCGGCGGCGGCAAGTCGCTCTGCTACCAGCTTCCCGCGCTGATCCTGGAAGGCGTGACGGTGGTCGTCTCGCCGCTGATCGCCCTGATGAAGGATCAGGTGGATGCGCTCGCGCGGCGGGGCATCGAGGCCGCGGTCATCAACAGCACGCTTTCCTGGGACGAGCAGAAGGACCGGATGCGTCGGCTCGCGGCCGGCGAGTACAAGCTCGTCTACATCGCGCCCGAGCGCTTCCGGAGCCGGGCCTTCCTCGAGGCGTTGGGTCGCGCCACCATCTCGCTTTTTGCCGTCGATGAAGCGCATTGCATTTCGCAGTGGGGACATGATTTCCGTCCCGACTATTTCCGGCTCGGCGAAGTGCTGGAACGGCTCGGCAACCCGCAGATCGCGGCGTTCACGGCCACGGCGACCCGCGAGGTCCGGAAGGATATTCTCGAGCGGCTGAAACTCGATGAACCCCGCGAGTTCGTTTCCGGTTTCGCGCGGCCGAACCTGCGGCTCGCGGTGACGGAGACAGCCGGGGAAAGCGAAAAGTACGCGCGTCTGCGGGCGCTCATCGCGGAGCACCGCACCGGCATCGTCTACTGCGCCACCCGCAAGCGCGTGGAGGCGGTAAGCGCGGAACTCGCCGCCTGGAAGGTGCGGGCCATCATGTACCACGGCGGCATGAGCGACGAGGAACGCGAGGCGGCCCAGAATCGCTTCATCAAACGCGAGATCGACGTGGCGGTGGCGACGAACGCCTTCGGCATGGGCATCGACCGCCCGGATATCCGCTTCGTCGCTCACTTCGAAGTTCCGGGCAGTCTCGAGGCGTATTATCAGGAAGCGGGGCGGGCGGGACGCGACGGGGAGCCCGGGGCGTGCGAGCTGCTTTTCAACTATGCCGACACGCGCGTGCAGGAGTTTTTCATCGAGGGGAGCAATCCGGCGCCGGATCTCATCCTCGACACCTATGAGGAACTCCGCTCGCTGGCCGATGCGCAGGGCGAGGTGAGCATCACGATCAAGGATCTATCCGACCGGATGAGCGGCGCCGGGAAGATGAACGACATGGCGGTGAGTGCCGCGCTCGGGATCCTGCATCGGGCCGATGCGATCGACCGCTTCGACGTCCCCGGCCAGCGAACCCGCGGCACGCGGATCGTCGATCCGAAGCGCCGGGCGCGGGATCTCGCGTTGGATCGGGGCGTGCTCGCGGAAAAGGAGAGGCGCGACCGGGCGAAGCTGAAGTCGATGCTCGACTGGGTGTATTCGCGCGACTGTCGGCAGCGCGTGATCCTGCGGTATTTCGGCGAGCCAGATCCGGCGCGGTGCGGGACGTGCGACAATTGCGCTTCCTCCCGGCACGGAAGCCAGCGTCTGGGGACGGACGAGGAGTGGACGATCGCCCGCAAGGCGCTCAGCGGCGTGGCGAGGATGTCGGAGCGCCGCGAAAGCGGCTGGCTGGGCCGCTGGGGGCGGGGGAAAATCGTCCAGTGCCTGCTGGGCAGTCGCTCGGCGGAGATCATTGCGGGTGGGCTCGATCAGTTGAGCACGCACGGGATCCTGCGGGACTTGGGCGCCAGCTACATCAATGAGCTCTTCCGGGAATTGCTCGAGCATGGACTCCTCGTCTCCTCGGCGGGCCAATACCCGCTGGTCACGCTCACGAGCGCGGGCGAGACGGTGATGCGCGGGGAACTGAATCCCACCCTGCTCTGGCCGGATCGGCAGACGCGGACCAAGAGCGTGGGGATCGAGCGGACGCGCGGTGCGAAAAAACGCGCCACCCGCGAGGCCAATGCGGCTCTGCCCGCGACGGACTCGCGCCTGCTCGCGGCCTTGCGCGAGAAGCGGGAGGAACTCGCGCGCGAGGCCGGTGACCTGCCGCGCTATCTCGTTTTCCCGGACGAAACGTTGCGGGCGTTTGCGACGCTGAAGCCGCGCAGCGTGGAGGCCGGTCGCAAGATCCGGGGCGTGGGCGAGGTGAAGGCGGACCGCTACCTCGGCGCCTTCCTCGCGGTGATCGAGAGCTTCAAGTAGCCGAAGCGGCGGGCGGGCGCCGCGCAAAATAGGCGCGCGTCTGACGATGGCGCTCGAGGAACATGAGTCCGAGGCCGACGCGCAGAAACGTCGCGCCTGCCAGCCATCCCAGCCAGCCGCCGGGAACGGCGTAGGTGAGGCGGTCGGTCATCAGCGTCCGGCCGCCCCCGCCGTCGCGAAACTCGTGCCGGTGCTCCCAGCGGGAAAGAAATCCGGGGCTCGCCGTATCGCAAAGCAGCGTGGGCGGCTCGACGATCGCCCAGCGCCCCAGCCAGCGCAGACGGAGGAGCCCAAACATCGTCACGACGAACTCGAACTCCGCTCCGGCCCGGGCCGGCTCGCCGCCGCGGATCACCTCCGCGGTCTGGCCGGCGGGCGAGATGGCCCGGATGTTGGCGGGGTTCGCATGGAACGCGAAGACCTCGGCGATCGGCGCCGCCAGCTCCGTGGAGCGGACAAATTCGTGCAGGAGCGGCATGGGCGGAATGTCGCCCCGCCGACGAAAAGCGAAAGGGAGCCCGTCATCGCGGCGCGCCGTCGTTCGGTTCTTGGAATTCGGTCCGAATCGGGTTCAATGGGGTTGCCATGATTCTCCCCCTGCTCCGTGTTCTCGCTCTTGCCGTGGTCGTTTTGGTCGTGGTCAGCCTGGGTCGCGGCACCGCGCGCGCCGCTTCGAAGCGGCCGACCATTTATCCGTTCGATGTCCGGGTGGGCGGACAACTCGCCGTCGTCGAAGGAAATCCCGACACCGCCATCTTTGCGAAACTCAAGGACCCCGTGCCGCCGGACGCCGAGGTGGAAGTGGAGGGTCAGCCGGGAATGCTTATCCTGAATGTCTTCCCGGTGAATCCCGATGGAACGGTGGACAGCAGCGCGCCGGTGAAGGCGATCTTCGCGTCCGGCGCGACGAAGGTGCGGCTGAGCCAGACGATGGACGGCTCGAAGCTCGAGCCCGGGCTCTGGGGCATGAACGTCGTCTTCGCGAGCGCTACCTCGCGCGTCATGTTCTGGGTCGGCGGTGCGAAGCCGGCGGGTACTCCGGTGGACGGGTCGAGCAAGGTCACGGCTCCTTGAGCCGGGCCGAGGGTGCGGGTGGGCGAAGCGGAAACCTTGCAACCCGCGGGGGCCGATTCCGTAGATACAGATCAGACCCCATTCTGATGCTGCCCATTGCCATGAGCCTAATTGAAAAACGCGCCTCCCTGAACGTCCACCACGAAGCGATTGAGCCTCTTGAGGCCGACATCAAACGATTCTGCCCGGGCTCCGACATCCACCTGGAGCTCGATTGGGATTCGTTTTCCTCGGATCCGAATGTCTATCGGTTCTTCTCGTCTCCGGGATCCGTTCGCGTCGAACTTTTCAACCGCGCGCTCGGCGCGACGCTGGTCGCGATGGAGCGCATTTGCTGCGATGAGCCGGGACGCGAGGCGCTGGCGGAACAGGTCCGAACCATCCGATTTTCCCACGTCCGCGGCCTGCCCGCCGGGCGGGTCGCCGTGGAAGGCGGCGTGATCACGGTGGAGGCCGATCTCAACGACCGAGCCTCCGGATCCGCGGCCGAGATCTGCCAGGTGATCGAAGCGTCGCTCTGACGGACGCAGCTTCCCGACCAAGTTTCCCAAACCCATGAAAACATCCCCGCTCCGCCTCTTCCCTGTCCTCGCATTCGCCGCGTCCCTCGCTCTCGCCGGGGTCGCTCCCGCCGCGGAAACGAAGCTGGAACCAAAGCCGGCCGATACGATCCGCACGGTGCTGAACCGCCAGGTCGGAAATGGCGTCGAACTCAGGCTCCGCTCCGGGGAGAAAATCGGCGGCAAGGTCGAGCTCGTTGGGGAAAAGCTCGTCCACCTCTCGCAGCTCACGGGCGCGGAATTCTTCGAGGCGGTGGTTTCCGTCGATGACGTCATCGCCGTGATCGCCCGCGCCAAGGCGAAGTAGGGACGGCGGGCGGGAACGGGACCGGAGGCGTTTTTCCGCCTCCGGAGGGAAACGTCGAAATTTTCTTCGGGCGATTGTCGATCTCGCCCGGGGCCGCGCGTCGTGCTGGTGTGGCGGATCAACCGCTGCGACAAACCAAGTCATCCAACCGACGTAATCCCTGCTTCCCATGCAATACCTGATCCTCATCTACGCTTCCGAATCCGCCTGGACCTCGATCCCCGAGCCGGCGCTCAAGGAGATGTACGCCGCCTACGGCAAGTATACCCAGGACCTCCTCTCGGCCGGCGTGATGCGCGCCGGCTCCGAACTTCAGCCGACCTCCACGGCGACGACGGTCCGCGTGCGGGAAGGACGGACCGTGATGACCGACGGGCCATTCGCCGAAACGAAGGAACAGCTCGGTGGCTACTACCTCATCGAGGTCGCGAGCCTCGACGAGGCCACGAAGTGGGCGGCGCAGTGTCCGTCTGCCCCCTACGGCAGTATCGAAGTCCGGCCGGTCGCTCCCAGCACGGCTGGCTGAGCTCGAACGATTCGGAATCAGCGTGGCGGAGAAACCCTCCGCCGCGCCATGATGCTTTCATGGTCGTTCGCGTGCTCGACGAAGTATTCCGCCGGGAACGGACGCGGGTTCTCGCCGCCTTGATGGCGCAATGCCGCGATCTGGATCTCGCGGAGGACGCTCTGCAGGATGCGTGCGCTCGCGCGATCAAGCACTGGCCCGAGGGAGGCATCCCCGCTTCACCCGGCGCCTGGCTGACGGCAGTCGCCCGCCGCCGGCAGATTGACCTGCTGCGGCGCCGCCAGCGTTCGCCGTTCGTGGACGCGGGGGAGATGGACCTCGCTTCGGCGCCTGCGATCGAAGGGGAGCTCTCTGAGTCCGCCGTTCCCGACCATCGACTCGAGCTGATCTTCACCTGCTGCCATCCCGCGCTTCGGCCCGAAGCGCAGACCGCGCTGGCCTTGCGGATCCTCGGCGGACTCACCACCCGTGAGATCGCCCGCGCCTTCGTGGAGCCGGAGCCGACCACGGCCCAGCGGCTCGTGCGGGCCAAGCGAAAGATTCTCGACGCGGGGATTCCCTTCGCCATTCCCGAGGCTGAGGCACTGCCCGAGCGAGTTCGCGGCGTTCTGGCGACGATTTATCTCATTTTCAACGAGGGCTACGCGGCGACCGAATCCGACTCGCTCCTGCGGCCAGACCTGACGGGAGAGGCGATCCGGCTTGCCCGGCTCGTCGCCGAGACGCTCCCGGCCGAGGCGGAGGCCGAGGGGCTTCTCGCCTTGATGCTGCTGCACGACTCGCGTCGCGACGCGCGGGTGGGGGAGGCCGGTGAGATCATTCCGCTCGAGGAACAGGATCGGTCGAAGTGGTCGCGCGCGGGGATCAAGGAGGGTACCGCGAGGATCGACTCCGTTCTCGGGCGCCGCCAGGCGGGGCCGTATCAAATCCAAGCGGCGATCGCGGCCCTCCACGCCCGCGCAGAAACCGCGGCGCAGACGGACTGGGCCCAGATCGCGCTCCTCTACGCCGAGTTGCTGCGGATGCAGCCGTCGCCGGTCGTGGAACTCAATGCGGCCGTGGCCCTCGCGATGGCCCGTGGGCCAGACGCGGGATTACGCTGGATCGAAAATCTCGCCGCCCGCGGGGAGCTGCGCGGCTACCATCTCTTCTTCGCGGCGCGGGCCGACCTGCTCCGACGCGCGGGCCGGTTGGCCGATTCCGTGGTGGCGTACGATGAGGCCATCGCCCTCGTGACGCACCCGGCGGAGCGCGCGTATCTCGAGCGTCGCCGCCGGGAAGTCGCGGGCGCATAGGGGCGTCAGTCCAGCTTCGGATCCGGTCGCGTCTTCCCGCGGACGATCAAACCCACGCCCGCAAGAACGAGGGCGGCGCCCGCGATGGTGGAGAGCGTCAAGCGTTCGTCGAGGATCAGCCAGCCGAGCGCCACGGCGACGACGGGCGTCGCGAGCGCGATCGTGAGGGTCTTCGTCACCGCAACATTCTGGACGAGCCAGTAGAAGAGGATGAACGCCGTGACCGACCCGACGACCACGAGGTAGAGCAGGCAGGCGACAGCCCGTCCGTTCCACGCGAGGGCGAACGGATTTCCCTCGAGCCAGAACCCGGCGAGCAGGAGGGGGACGAAGCCGAACACCATCTGCCATCCGGCCATGACGGCAGGAGAAAGCCCGGATCCGCGCGCCTTCACCAGCACATTCGAGTACGCCGCGGCCGCAGCGCCCACCACGATCGCCACGCTGCCCCAGAGCGCCAGGGGACCGGACGCGTGGAATTCGTGGGCGAAGAGAGCACCTACCCCGCCGAGGCCGACGAGGGCCCCACTCGCGCGCCGGATCGTCAATGGCTCGGCCGGCAGATGGAAGTGGGCAAAGATCATGCCGAAGGCCGGGATGCTCGCCTGCAGCACCGCCGCGAGACCGGAGGAAATGTGCTGTTCCCCCCAGAAAAGCAGACCGTAGTTCAGCGCGAACGCCGTGCTTCCCGTGAGCGCGAGGAAGCCCCACTCTCCGCGCGCTCGCGGCCAGACCGGCAGCTTCAAGAGCGCGCATCCGCCGAGCAGGAGGACGGACGCAATGATGAAACGAATCCCCGCGAAGGAGAACGGCGGAAGATCGGTCAGGCCGATCTTGATCACGAGCCAGGTGGAACCCCAGATCCCGCAGAGGAGGAGCCAGACGACGATGACCTTCGCGTTCGACACCTCCCGGACGACGGCGGGAGAGGACGGGATCGGTCGGTTCAAGGGCGAGGAGGGAGCCTCGATGGTTTCGGTGCGCACGGCGATGGGGTTTTAGGATGAACGATTTCAGCTTAAAGCGGCGAGCACTTCGTCGGTCTGGACGATTTGAGCGAACTCACCGTGCAGCGCGGCGAGGGCATGAAAATGAACCTGAGCGGCCGGGATCAGCGAACCGTCGTGGGCGCGCAGCGCGAAGGCGGCCGTAGCATCGGCCACGACCCTGGCGCGGAACCCAAGATTCCCCGCCATGCGCGTGCTGGTGGAAACACAGTGCGGCGTCGTGAGTCCCGCGATGACGAGATCGGTGATCCGGAGGGCCCGTAGCCGGGCTTCGAGATCGGTCCCGATGAAGGCGCTGTTCACCTGCTTCGGGATGACTGGCTCACCGGGAAGCGGCTCCACGATCGGCTTGATCGCGTTGCCGGGCTGATCGGGTCGGAGAGTCGAGCGCGGCTCCGTCGAATCGTGGCGCACGTGGAAAACCGGTGCTCCCGACGCTCTCCACGCCCCGAGGAGTTGGGCCATGTGCGCCTCGGCTTCCGGTTGATTCCGCTCGCCCCACGTCGGATCATCAAAGCCCGTCTGCACGTCGATGAGGACCAGCGCAGCGGAGCGGATAGGGTTGGGAAGAGTTGCTAATGGCATTTGGTGATGCGTTAATAACGCCGAATGGCATTAACACGTAAAACCAAAACAACGGCATCACGTTCGAAACAGAAGCCATTCCGAGCGAGTGGCGGGGGTGGCTGGCTCGAGGACCCGGTAAACCGAACGTTGTTAAGCGAATTGCGCGGGGACGCGCGGCTGCGCTACGCGGATCTGGGCAAGCGGGTGAATCTCTCTGCTCCCGCCGTGTTCGAGCGCATTCGCCGGCTCGAGGAGGCCGGAGTGATTCGCCGACACACGGTGGAACTCGACCCCACGGCGCTCGGGCTCACGTTCTGCGCGTTCATCCGCGTGGCGACGGAGGGAAGCTGTCCGTGCGACGTTCTCGCGCCATTGATGGCAGCGTATCCGGAGGTCGAGGAATGCCATTCGATCGCGGGCGAGGACAGCGTGCTGATCAAGGTGCGCACTGCGAACTCGCTCGAACTCGAGGGTCTGCTGAAGAAGATTCGGATGGTGCCCGGCGTGGTTCGCACGCTCACGACCGTCGTCCTGCAGACGTACTTCGAGCGCGGCGTGCAGGCGCCCGCGGTCGTCGCGGAGCTGAAGGACGGCGAAGCGTGAGGGATCGCTGGCCCTCCGCGCGAATTCCCTTCAGTGTCGCGCGGTGAGCCAGGACTTTCCCGAGACCGCGCGAGCCGACGAACCCCTGCCTGCGCGGAGGCTCGGGGTCTTCGACGCGACGATGATCGTGATGGGCGGGATCATCGGCGCCGGCATCTTTGTGAATCCTTCCGTGGTGGCTCGCCATGTCGGCACGGCGCCGCTGGTTCTGCTGGCGTGGCTGATCGGAGGCGGTCTCGCGCTGATCGGGGCGTTCATTTACGCGGAGCTCGCGGCGCGGCGGCCGGGCACGGGCGGGCAGTACGCGTATCTGCGCGATGCGTATCACCCTGCGGTCGCATTTCTCTACGGCTGGACGCTGCTTCTCGTCGTGCAGAGCGGCGGCATGGCTGGCTGCGCGATCATTTTTGGGCGCTACTTTCGCGAGTTGAGCGGACTCGATGTCTCTGAGCAGCTGGTCGCTGCGGTGACGCTCGCCGGGCTGACCGCCGTGAACTGCCTCGGGGTGCGCTTCGGCAGCAACCTCCAGAACGCGCTCATGGTCATCAAGATCGCCGCGATCACGGGCTTGATCGGCGTGGGCGTGATGGTGCTTGGATCGCCGGTGCCGGTGGCTGCCGGGGCGGCACCGGCGGTGGTCTCGGGCGGATTTTCCGGGCTCGTCGCCGCCATGGTTCCGGTGATTTTTGCCTACGGCGGCTGGCAGACAGCCAGCTTTCTCACCGGGGAAATGCGCGAGCCCAGGCGCGATCTTCCGCGTGGGCTCCTGATCGGGGTCACGGGAGTGATCGTGCTCTACCTCGCGGTCACCGCGGTGTGCCTCGCCGTGCTCGGGGCGGATGGTCTCGCTGCGACTTCCACGCCGGCTTCCGAGGTGATGCGTCGCGCGCTCGGCGAACGCGGTGCCCGTCTCATCGCGCTCGGTATCGCGGTGTCCACCGCGGGGTTTCTAAGCCAGAGCATCCTCACCGCGCCCCGCGTCTATTACGCGATGGCCCGGGACGGCGTCTTCTTCTCCGCGGTCGGACGCCTCGGGGCTCGCAGTAAGGTTCCGGTGGCGGCGATCATCCTCCAGGGCGCCTGGGCCATGGTGATCGCGCTTTCGGGCCGCTTCGATCAGATCCTGAATTACGTGGTCTCGATCGACGTGCTTTTTTTCGGGCTGACCGCGGCGTCGCTCTTCGTCTTTCGGGCGCGGGCCGCGTCCGCCGCGGACGACGCCGGAATGGTTCGCGTACCGCTCCACCCGCTCACCACGGCGCTCTTCGTGCTCGTTTGCTGGGGCGTCGCGATTACGACCGTCGTGCGCGCTCCGCGCGATGCGGGAATCGGCGTGGCGCTCCTCGCCGCGGGGGGCGTGGCGTGGTGGCTGTGGCAGGGAAGGAAGTAGGCTCGGGCGTGCGCTGGGTCATTTCACCCGCGCGCGGTAGAAACGTTTCGCGCCCGACACGCCCGTGTCCGTGACGGTGAGCGGAGACCCCGTGCCCGGGAGGTTGTCGGCCAGCGTGGTCCAGGGACCGGCGCCAGCCAGATCGTTCGTCCATTCGACGCGGTAAATTTTTCCGGTGACGCTGCGAAATTGCAGAGTCGTCGTCGTGCCGGTTTCCGTGATCGTCGTCACCCGGAGATTGTCGGTGGGGTCCCGCGGATTCGTGCCGGCGAGGTATTCCTGCAGGTTGGTGAAACCGTCGCCATCCGCATCGGCATTCGCATCCGCGGGACTATTCGGATCAAACCCGTGCGCCGTCTCCCACGCGTCGGGCATCCCGTCGCCATCGGTGTCTGCCAGCACGGTGATGTTCACCGGTGCGCTCGTCGTGGTGAAGTTCCGATTGTCCGTTGCTTTCGCGGTCAGGGCATAGCTGCCGGCCGGAAGACCCGTCACGTCGACGGAAAAGGGCGCGGCCGTACTTGAGCCGGTGGCGACGCCGTCGCGGAAGAAGTCGACGCGCGTGACGGTGCCGTCGGCATCGCCGGCGGTCGCGGTGACGGTGACGCTGGCGGGCGCGACGAAATCGGTGCCCGCGCCCGGGGAAGAGACCGAGACCGTCGGCGCCACATTCTTGATGATGGTGAAGGTGTCGTCGATGGCCCCGGTCTCGCGGACCATGCGCGCATCGAGCCTCCGGCCGTTCACATCCAGAACGAGCGAGCCGAGCAAATTCAGCGATTTGTACATCGCCGGATGATTCAGCGGTCCGCCGCCGACCTGGCCGCTCGTACCGACGACGGCATAGACCGCGCCCTTCCGCGGGACCATGCCGTCGGGCTTGATGTAGGCGCCCGTGCCGTTCTCGCGGCCATCGCCGCCATCGATCTTCATCGCCGCCGTCAGCGTGGTCGAGACGCCGTAGTGGCCGTCGAGGAGATAGGATCGCTCGTAGGAATGGCTGTGGCCGAAGAGCAGGAGATCAACGCCGGCTGCTTCGAGGATCGGATTGAACACCTGACGCATTTCCACGAGCTGCGTCTCGGTGTCCGAGTTGTGCGAGCCCTTCGAGTAAGGGGGGTGGTGCCAGTAGGCGATGATCCATTCCGCCGTGACCTGGGCGAGGTCGGCTCGGAGCCAGTTCGCCATCGCCCCGTTGGCGGATCGATCCGCTGTCATGCTGTCGAGGCAGATAAAATGGATGTTCGCGTAGTCGAACGCGTAGTAGTGCTCCGTCCCCGAAACCGCGCCGCCGAGCTCGCCAGCCGTCGGGAGCGTGAAGATGGAAAAATACGGGTAGTTGTTGTTGTAGGCGGTCGACTGCGCGGTGTCGTGATTGCCCAGCGTCGGCCAGAGCACTGAGGTGGCGAGAATGTTGCCGTAGATGTTAAAGAGTCCGTTCTGGTAGTCGGTATCGCTGCCGGCCGGATACGCGTTGTCCCCGAGCATGAGCCAGAGATCCAGCTTCGCACTGCCCTGCAGCGCGTAGAAGGCGTCCCGCACGCTGGTCTGTCCCACGTTTGCGGTTCCGGGGTCACCGACGACCCACATGCGGACTGGCCGGGTCGCTCCGAGCGGTGGCGACGTGGAAAAGTTGTTGCCCGCTCCCGACGCCAGGACGGTCCCGTCGGTGGCACCGATCGAATAATAGTAGCGCGTCTCCGCGGACAGCCCGGTGACCGTGACCTCGTGATCGGTGACGGAGGCCGCATCATCGACGGTCTGCGTGAGGGAGGCTGGGGCCGGACCGTATTGCACGCGACTCGTCGATGCGGCGGCGGTGCGCCATTTGATCGTCATCCGGTTCGGTCCGCCCATCTGGAGATACGGTCCGCGGGTGAGCGCGACGAGATTCCGAATCGGCGCCTCGGGGGTTGGTTTGGGTGCTTCCCGACCCGCGAGGGAAGCGGCCGTGGCGGCGAGGAGAAGGAGGGCGAGGCGCATAAGTCAGCGGGCGGGAGGGGAGGAGGTGAGCTGTTGGAGCCGGAGGGCGAGTTCGGTGGTGAGCGGGGTGACCCGGCGCCCGGGTGGCAGCGCCGCGATCGCTTCGAGTCCCTCGCGCGCTGCGGCGATGGCCTCGGCTGGGCGTCCGGCGCAGTGGAGCGCACGAGCGCGCCACTCGAGCCACGCTTCGCGCCGGGGTGTCCGGCTGAGGATTGGGTCGAGGCGCGCGAGCATCTCCGCGCATCGGCCGAGCGAGAGCTCGAGCGCCAGCGCGCGGAGCTGCAGGGCCACGACGGGCCCGAGCCGGACAAGCCCGGCGTCGATGGCCACGATGGCGGCGTCCTTCCGGCCGGCCGCCGCCATGGCGTCGGCGTGTCCCAGATAGTCATCAGGGGTGGGCGGATCGGCGGCGCGCGTCACGAAGGCGAAGCCCTCCGCCGCCTCAGCGGGACGATCGAGCTCGCGGAGCGCATGGGCACGGAGGCGCGCCGCGTCCACACTTGTTGGGTAGCGGACGAGGTAGCGCTCGAGCGGCGGGAGCGCCCCGCGCCAGTCGCCGGCGTCTGCCAGCATCCGGCCGCGCGCGAGATCGATGACGGTGAGCGCGGGATCGAGCCGCTCCGCCGTGGAATAGTCGGCCAGGGCGGCGTCGATCTCGCTGTGCTGCCGGTGCAGTTCCGCGCGGTCCAGATACAGCTTCGCCGCGCCCGGGGTTCGCTGGATCCCCGTCGTGAGCGCGGCGATCCGATCAGAAAGATCCCCGTGCGCCAGAAGCAATGCCGGAGCGCAAAGGCTGGCCAGAGTCACGGCGATGGAGCGGAATCGCATGGGCGGAGCGTATCGGAATCCGCTCGTCCCGGCGAATGCCCATTCGGACCATCCGGTGGGTGATCACACGGAGGCGCTTGGCGCCAACCCCCGCGGACGTGACGTCTACATCTTCCGGAGCTGACGCCAGAGCGTGAAGAACAGGAGGACGAGAGCGCTGAGAGTGATGCCGAGGAGCACAGCGGCGTTCACCGCCATCACGTGCACGGGACGGCCGAAGATGAACTTCACCGGGCTGAAGAAGACGTTCCGGTCCCGCTCGCTCCGGTAGTCGACCTGTTCCATCTCGGCCTTCGAGACCATGTCGGAGATCTTCTGGTTCACGTAGAGCGACTCGGCGGTGATGCCCTCACCGACCTTGAACGCCGGGTCGGGTGGAAACACCGGCTGGCCATTCAACGGCTTCCCGGCGAGGCGATCGATCTGCTTCAAACGGCGGTCGACCGAGCTGGGAGCCCGTCCTTCCAGCCCTGAGAGGGCGGCGAGGAGCTCCTTGTCGGTCTCCAGAAGCTCGTCCTGTTCCTTCGTCAGTTTCGCCGCGGCACGCGGGGCGAGGCGATTGATGCGCGCCTGGATCGCCTCCTGCCGCTCGGTGAGCGGATTGAACTTCGCCTGGGCGACGACGAGTGCCTCATAGCTCCAGCGCATCGGCATGAGCTGGCAAATCGTCGGAACGTGGAGGCGGCTCTCCATTTTCTCCGCCTTCTGCTTCGCCTTTTCCGGGGTCTGGCGGCTCGACCAGCGGCTCATGGTCTGGAAGAAGTCGAGGTGCCGGTTCATGTCCTCGAACTTGATGAGCGCGCCACTCATGATGATCTGCGGGATCAGGATCAAGGGCAGAATGTTCACCGCGGTGATCGCGTCGGAGAAGACGCTGGAAACGTACAGCCCGATCGCCACTCCGCTCAGCGCCGTGAGTGACATGAAGACGAGATAGGGCCAGAACATGCCCCGAACCTCCAGAATGAGATTCCCGACGAAGACAAACAGCACGGACTGGATGAGCGCGAAGACGGCCAGGACGATGATCTTCGACGCGATGTAGTACGGCAGCCGGAGCTGCAGATTGCGCTCCCGCTGGAGGATCACGCGGTCGCGCAGGATGTCGTTCACGCTGTTGGTCAGCCCGAAGAACATCGAGACGGTCAGCCCAATGAAAACGTAGGTCGCGATGTGGTAGGCCGTCGCGAAGTCGTACTCGCCGCTCTCGCTGTAGCGCAGCACGAACGCCGTCAGCGCCGCCAGACCGGGGGAGAGCACGGCGGTGAGCATGAGGTTCACCCGGTTCCGCATCTTCGAGAGGAAGGCCCGGCGCAGCAGCGTCCGAAAAATCGTAAACTCCTCCCGCCAGCGGATCGGCTCCTTGATTCGCTCGGGGGCTCCGGCCGCGGGCAGCACGACGGCGTTCGTGGAGCGCTTCATCGGCACGCTCCGCATTTCGCGGAGGAGGCGATGTGATTCGTATTTGTCCCGCCAGAACTCGGGGGTGAAGCGCCGCGCCGGGACGAGCTGCCCGCGGGGATTTTCCTCGTAGATGATGTCGCCCGAAAAATCGCGCAGCGGCGTCTCGAGTACGTCGAAGATGAATTCCGGCCGAGTGGCGTCGCTCGCGTGCAGCGGGGCGGGCGCAACCGTGCCAAACTGCTGCCTTTGTCCCGCCTGGGCGAAGTACTCGAGCGTCTCGTTGGGCGTCCCGAAAAAGACGAGGCGGCCGCCCTTGTCGAGCAGCACCACCTTCTGGAACATCTGGAAGATCTTCGCGCTCGGCTGATGGATCGTGACGAGCACGATCTTGTTGTGCGCCATGCCGCGGATGATCTCGACCACGTGCTCGCTGTCCTTGGAGGAGAGACCGCTGGTCGGCTCGTCGAAGAGGTAGATGTCGGCCAGGCCGATCATATCGAGCCCGATGTTCAGCCGTTTTCGTTCGCCGCCGGAGAGCGACTTCTTCACCGGGCTGCCGACGATGCTGTTCCGCCGCTCGGTGAGGCCGAGTTCCGCCAGTTTGCCGTCGATGCGCCGGGCTCGATCCCGCTTCGTGAGATGCGGCGAGCGCAGCGCTGCGGCGACGGAAAGATTCTCCGCGATGGTCAACTGCTCATCGACCGCGTCATCCTGCGGGATGTAGCTAATGTACTTTTTGAGCTCGTCGTGCGTCTCGTAAAGCGAGCGCCCATTGAGGAGCACCTGTCCGCGCTGCGCCTTCAAATGCCCGGCCAGGGACAGGAGCAGGCTGCTCTTGCCACTGCCGCTCGCGCCCATGATGCAGACCATCTCCCCGCGCTCGACCGTGAACGAGATCCCGTCGAACGCCTGTTGCGCCTTGCTGAAGCGATGGCCGAGATCGCGCACCTCGAGAGTGCGGATGACGTTTCGTTCCTCCTCGATGATCCGCTCGCTGAAGTCGCAGCGCAGGCTCTGGCCGGCATCGATCACGACGAGATCACCGTCCTTCAGCGGCGCGATATTTCGCACGAGCTGGTCGCCGACCATGATCGGGCGGCTGGCTTCGAGGACTTCAAGCTGGCCCTCCATCCGATCGTAATCGCAGATGATCTTCAGCAGCACCTCCCCGCCGGTTCCAGGCGAGAGCAGGATGTCGTCCTCGCTGAGGAGGGACGGATTGTTCGAGACGAGGTACTCGCTTTTCGAGGCGCTGAGTTGGAACCGGCCACCCATGGCGCGGGCCCGGCGCCGCAGGTCCATGAGGAAAAGCTCGGTGTCGTTGTGGAAGACGATCCGGTCCTCGAGCGAGGCGGTCATCTTCTCGCCCTTCCGGAGCGGAGTGCCATTGAGCGTCGCCTTGATGTCGCGCAGCGGCGTAACATCCACTCGCAGGCCGAACCGGATTTCCAGCGCGCTGTCGCGCGTCCGGGCCCGGTTGATCGCGACCTCGTCATTCCGGTCCACCGCCAAAAAGACGACCGGCACCGCGACGTTTTTCTTCGCGTTAAAATACGCGACGAGGTCCTGGTGGCTGAGGACGCGCTCGTTCACCACCACGCGCTGGCCGGCATAGAGCCGTCCGAAGGTTCCGCGCACGAGCGTGCGGCCTTCGAGCGCGAGCGGACGCGTGCTCAGATTCTTCAGCAGCACGAGATCGTGGAAGCGGTAGATGACGAGCCGGTCATCGAAGGCAAAGTCGCGGAAGGTGACGTCGGCGTTCGACCCCTCCGGTCCGATGCTCAAGGTCTCGAGTGGTGAGGCGGAGGACGGCGTCGTCGCGGCATCCGGGGCATCGGGCGCGTTGAGCTGGTAGACGATGTCGATCGCCTGCGCACCCATGCCGAGGCGCGACATGAACGAGTAGTATTTCAGGACCTGATCCGGCCGCTGACCGGCGCGCGAGATGAGATCGTAAAGCTGGATGCCGAGCAGGATCTTTCGATCGGGCGGCAGCTGCGCGGCGAGATTCGCCGCCATGCCGTCGAGGTCGGGACGTTCGTTCAACGCCTGGCGGAACTGGCCCTGCAACTCGGAGTAGACCGTCTCGGGATAGTCATGGCGCAGGAAGTCGAGAGAGGAGTCGATTTCCTCGGCGTGGACGTCGCCGTCGTAGTTCGAGAATCCGGCCAGCACCCGGATGAGGAGCGGCAGGAGATTCGGGGATTCCGCGACGGTGCGCGGCTTTCGCATCACGCGCCGGTAGACGCTCCGGCCGATCCGCTGCAGCCGGTAGGCGAGAGGGCGGAGCCCCTGTCTGAGGCGCTCGGAGGTCGTCGCGGGAGCTCCGGGCGGACGGTCGGGGATTTTCTGAATCGTCGTATCGGACATCGGGCGCGGGACGCCATTCATACCCCGCGACGGCCTTCCGCGCACGGGGAAAGCGGGACGTGACGGGCAACGAGGCTGAGCCGCTCCGGCTTAAGGCGCGAGCCGCTCGATGGTCCAGCCGCCCGCGCCATCGGACCGATACGTGAACCGATCGTGGAGGCGGCTGGGCCGGCCTTGCCAGAATTCGTATCGGGTTGGCCGGACGCAGTATCCGCCCCACGTCTCCGGCAGGGGCGGCTCGCTGCCAGCGTATTGCTCCTCCAGCGCTTGCAGCCGCTTCTCGAGAAACGCGCGATCCGGGACGACGGTCGTCTGCTCTGAGGCGAGCGCGCTCAGCCGGCTGTTGCGCGGCCGGGAGTCGAAATACTCGCGGGAAAGTTCACGCGACACCTTTTCGGCCGTTCCCTGAATGCTGACCTGCCGTTCCTCGGAGTACCAGTGGAAGGTAAGGCTGACGTGGGGGTTTTCAGCCATTTCCCGGCCCTTCCGACTCAGGTAGTTCGTAAAAAAGCGGAAGCCGCCCGCGTCGAAGCCCTTGAGGAGGACGATGCGCGACGAGGGGACGCCGTTCCGGTCGGCGGTCGCGAGGGTCATCGCGTTCGGTTCGCCCGAATCCGCCGCGGCGTTGATCGCGAACCACTTCGCAAACTGCTGAAGCGGGTCGGGATCGAGTTCGGGCCGGTCGAGACCGGCCAGCGCGTAGTCGCGGCGGAGGGAGGCGATGTCCATCCGCCACGCTAGCGCAATCGCCCGCGGCGCGCTCGGTCAGGCCAGGTCGAAGAGGAGCGCTTCCGTGTCAGTGCTCGCCGCGAGACGCCATTCCCCTGCGATTTCGCTGCTCGCGCCGTCGCCCGCGGCGAGTTCGGTGTCGTTCAACTTCAGCGCGCCGGTGGCGAGTTGCAGCCAGAGCGCGCGGCCCTCGCGGAGAGAATGCGAGACGCTTTCGCCGGCCCGCAGTTTCAAGCGCCAGACGTCCGCATCCTGGGCGATGGCGGCGGAGCCGTCGCGGCCATCCGGAGAAATCACGAGGACCTTCGGATTGGTGGCATCGGCCTCGGTCGGGTGCCATTCCGAGTAGTGTGGTTTGAGCCCACGTTTCGCGGGTTGGATCCAGACCTGGAGGAAATGAATTGGCTCTGTCCGCGAGGGATTGAACTCGCTGTGGGTCACCCCCGTGCCGGCGCTCATCAGCTGGATTTGGCCCGGAAGCAGGGTGCGACCATTTCCGAGGCTGTCCTTGTGCTGGAGTGCGCCGGAGATGACGTAGCTGAAGATCTCCATGTCGCGGTGCGGATGGGCCCCGAAGCCCATCCCGGCCGCCACGTGATCGTCATTAATGACGCGGAGCGACCGGAAGCCCAGGTGGTGGGAGTCGTGGTACTCGCCAAAGCTGAACGTGTGGCGGCTGTCGAGCCAGCCATGCTGAGCGTGACCGCGTTCGCCGGATTTGCGGACGGTGATCTGACCAGATTCGAGGGTTTGCATACCGGAAGAATCACGCGCGGCGGGCCTGACCGCCAAGACGATGTGCGTTGCCTGAGCATACCCGAAGGGTAAGCACAGCGTCAGGGAACTCCGGGGCAGACCGTATGCGCCGCGAACCGGACGAATTTTCCCTGGCGCGACTATTTCTGAAACTGGAGCGCGCTCTTCCGGATTAGAGTCGTAACGCGGCCCCTTCTGAAGTCATCCGCTCCAGGAGGCGGTCGCGACAACCAAAGACTCACACCATGAATTCGTTTCGTACCTGCCTTCTCGCTCTTGTCTTCGCCACCGCCAGCGCCTCCGCGCAGACTGTCATCAGCTCGGTTCCGTACACGATCACGGCCTCCGGACAATATGTCGTGGATCGCAATCTTATCGGTGCCTCCGCCAACGTCGATCTGATCACCGTCAACGCGCCGAATGTCCTCATCGACCTCGGCGGCTTCTTCGTCTCGGGCCCGGGGAACACGCCGACGTCGACCAAAGCCTGCATCCGCACGAACGGCGGAAGCAACATCGTCATCCGCAACGGCACCCTCGCGAACATGGGTTATGGAATTTCCTTCGACGGCTCGAGCACCAACAACATCAACCACCTGGCAGAGTTCCTAAACTTCACCCGCTGCTACATCTACGGGGTGTACTTCGCCAGCGATTCAGCCGGATCGCAGATTCGGGACTCCGTCTATAGCCAGATTGGCAATACCTCCACCAACACCAACGCGGCCGCCATCTACACCTTCGACGGGGTGCGGGTGGAACGTTGCGTGATTGCCGGAGTCACCGCCGCGACCGTTGGCACCAGTAGCCGGGGCATCGACGGGGGTGGGGGATCGTTTTACATCAACAACACGATCTCCAACTGCACCACGGGTATCCTCCGCGGAAAGTATCGCGACAATCTGACCTCCAATTGCACGACCCCGTTTTCAAGCGGCGTGGACGCCGGCGGGAATAATTGAAACGCGGGCTGCTGGCTGAACGGCTTCGGCCGGAGTTTTGATGCGGATCGGCGCGAAGGGTCCAGTGCGCGCATGTCCGCCGCGCCCGCCCGCAGCCGGATCACGCGCTGAGACAACTCCGGCGACCGGATCCTGCCTGAGCCGTTGATCCGGCTCGTACGAGAGCACTTCCCGCCGGCGAACCCGCCCTGATCTTGCGCGCGAGCCTGGCCGCTGGGGCGCCGCTACGGGGGCAAGGCCGGCGCATTTTCACCGCCCCGTGCAACCTCGATGCCGGCGTCGGGGGGCGGAGGTTGATGCGCGGCGGGCCTGACCGCCAAGACGATGTACGTTGCCTGAGCATACCCAAAGGGTAAGCTCAGCGTCGTGGAACTCCGCCATCTGCGCTACTTCGTGGCTGTGGCCGAGGCGGAAAGCGTGACCAAGGCGGCGATCCGATTGCATTTGTCCCAGCCCCCGCTCAGTCGGCAGATCCGCGATCTCGAGGAAGAACTCGGCGTAACGCTCTTTCATCGGACCGCCCGATCCCTGCGGCTCACGCCGGCCGGGCGGGCGTTTCTGGCCGATGCCCGGGCGGTTCTGGTCGCCGCGGACGAAGCGATCGCGCGCGTGCGGGCCTCGGCGGGGGGCCCGCGCACGATCGAGGTCGGGTACGCGCCGACCCTGACCGCCCACTTCCTCCCGCGGGCGCTCGACGAATTCCGGCGGCTTCACGCCCCGGCCCGGGTTCGGCTGCACGATTACTCGACCGCCGAGATGCTGGCGGGCCTGGCCGGAGGCCAGCTGGATCTGACGCTCCAGTCGCCGCCTGAGGATGCGCCGCGCAGCCTCGTCTTCGAGCCGTTGGCGGAGTTTGCACTTCGGGCCGTGCTGCCAGCCTGTCATGCGCTCGCGGGCCGGCGCCAACTCGCGCCGCGGGATCTCGCGGGGGAGAAGTTTTTGATCTACTCGCGTGACGACTATCCGGAATACGCCGGCCGCCTCGGACGGTTCTTCGCCGCCCATCGCGTTCCCTTTCGGATCGACGCTGAATTTGACGGAGCGGCCAGTCTCATCGCCGGGGTGCAATCAGGCGGGGGCATCGCGTTGCTGCCCGAATGCTCTTCGCTGGAACACACGAGTGGACTCGTTGTCCGCCCCGTCCGTCCGTCACCGCCGCGCGTGGTTTTGGCGCTGGGCTTCCGGCCCGACGCCCTCCGCCCGCTCGCGGCCGCCTTTGCGGCGATCGTGCGGGATGTGGTGCGGCCCTGATCATCGCAAGGTTCGAAACTTTTTTGGGTGCGATCACGCAGTCGCGTCGGATTACGCGTTGTCAGCCTGCCCGGTCCGCCACAGCTTTCCGCCATGTTGAAAAATATCCTTCTTCTTCTCGCGGTCTCGACGGGCTTTTCCCTCTCCGCCCTGGCGCAGGAAGCGGCGGCGGCACCGCAGCGGACCCCCTTCGCCTTCTCGTTCGGCTCGGCGAAGTCTGCCGACGGCTTCGACATGTACTCGGTCTCGGGGACCGCGCCGTCGATGTCGGCCGAGAAGGGACATCAGCTCAAGTTCGCGACCACCCGCTCCAGCGGAGGCGGGCGCGAGTCGTGGAGCTATTTCCTCGTCGGCACGGGCAAGTCGAAGTCCGTCGCGCAAATCCAGACGATGCTGGCCGAAGCCCTGCGAAAGTTTCCTGGTTCGGCGCCGGGCGCGGAACTCTGCAAGATCGGCGACATCAAATATGGCGGTGAACTGAAGCTCGTCGTGCGAAGCGCGCGGGAACTTGAATTTGCGTTCGATCCGGCCATTCGCTCGGGCAATCCGAAGCTTTCGCCCGCCGACGCTGCGGCGTTTGCCTCGATTCTGAGGAAGTGATGGCGGGGGCCGGCCGCGCTTCCCTTACGACCACATCAGCCGGATCGCCGCAAAGAGGCAGAAGAGCAGAAGGATCTGCTCGAAGACGGCCTGGGACATCCGTTCCAAGGCCGCCCGACCGCAGACGATCCCGGCGATGATCGCGGGCAGTAGGCAGAGGTTGAAGAGGAGCGATGGCCCCGTGATCACGCCCAGACTGTAACTCAGCGGCAGCTTCGACGCGTTGATGATGAGAAACATCCACGCGTTCGTGCCGACGAACTCCATCTTGGAGAGCGACGGATCCATCAGCAGATACATCGCCATGAACGGACCCGCGGAGTTGGCGATCATCGTGTTGATGCCGCCGACCAGGCCGAGAATCCAGCCGGCGGCGGGGGGAGGCCCGCTCCGGACCTTCAGTCGATTCTGGGTGACGGCCCGGAGAAGCATCGCCCGGCGGAGATACTGTCCGAGGACGAGCAGGAGAATGGCGAGGCCGATGACAAAACGGAAATTCGCCTCCGGAATCAACGCGAAGAGAAAATAGCCGATGACGATGCCGATCAGGGCGAGCGGAAGGAACTGACGGATGAGGTGCCATTTCGCGAGCGACCCCAGCGAGCGGATCACCCAGGCATCCGCGAAGACCACCATCGGCAGAATCACCCCGGTCGATTCCCGCGCCGGCATGATCTCTGTCATCAGATAGATCCCCACCAGCCCGACGCCGGCGAACCCGGTCTTTGAGACCCCGATGAAAAATGCCGCCACCGCCGCGATAAACCACTGGAACGGGGTGAACTCGAAGAATTGCATGCAATCGACAGCGGATTGCATCCATGGCGGCGTCCGCGCGGGTGTCAATTTCGTGGCGTGTCGTGTGCCTTGCCGGGTGACGGTCGATGCGGGACGTTCCCGGCCCGCGACGCATGAAGGCTGATCTCCATATTCACTCCCGCCACAGCGATCGCGCCGCGGAATGGCTTTTCCGCCGGGTCCAGTTTCCGGAAAGCTATTCCGATCCGCGGGCGCTCTCCGAGAAGCTGCGCGCGCGTGGGATGGACTTCGTGACGATCACCGATCACGACACGATCGACGGCGCCCTCACGATCGCCGGCGAACCCGGAGTCATCATCGGTGAGCAGGTCACCGCCTGTTTTCCGGACGATCGTTGCCGGGTTCACGTGCTCGTCTGGGGTTTGAACGAAGCTCAGCATCGTGAGATCACGAAGCTGCGGGAGAACGTCATCGAGCTGCAGCGGTATCTCGCCGAGCAGGAGCTGGCGCACGCCGTCGCGCACGCGCTTTTCGATCCGGATCAGCGGATCACGGCCTTGCACGTCGAGCGCTTGGCGCTGCTCTTTCGCTCTTTCGAGTCGATCAATGGTCTGCGCGACGATCTGCACAATGTGGTTCTGCGGGACGTCCTCGGCTCGCTGACGCCCGCGCGGATTGAGGAGTACGCGAATCGGCACGACCTCGCTCCGACGCACGCGGAGGCTTGGCGGAAATGTTTCATTGGCGGCTCGGACGACCATGGAGGCCTTTTCCCCGCGCGCGCCTGGACCGAGACGCCGGCCGCGGCGGACGTCTCGGAGTTCCTCGCGCATCTCCGGGCCGGGCGCACGACCGCGCACGGGAACGGGGGTTCTCCCCTGACGCTCTCCCACGGCCTGTACAACATCGCCTGGCAGTTTGCGAAGGACCGGTTCCTGCGCGCCCAGGGCGAAACTCCGGCTTTGGTGGAGAAGGCGTTTTCCCGATTTCTGGAGGGACGCGATCCCACCCAGTTCTCGTTCACCGACAAGCTCGGCTTCCTCGCCCAGAGCATCCTCGATGGCCGGATTTTCGAAGCGGTGAAGCCGGGCAATCTCTCGCTCTGGCGCGACCTCGCGAAATACTTCTCCGAGCCCGCGGTCAAGGATGCGATCGCGCGGGAGACCGCCGGCGTGGAGGAGCCGGAGCGCCGGGCCTTCGTCATCGCGAATCTCTTCACGAACCAGCTCGCCTACCGGTTCTTCGTGAAATTTATCCAGCAGCTCTCCGGCGGGAATGTGATCGAAGCGATGCAGGCCATCTCGGCGATCGCGCCACTCGTCCTGCTGCTCGGCCCTTACATTTACGGCATCACCAGCCAGCAGCCAAACCGGGCCCGCCTGCGTCAGACCGCCCAACGTCTCGTCGGCTCGTGCCCGCCGGCCCTGCGGAATACCAAGCGCGCCTGGTTTACGGACACGCTCGAGGACATCAACGGGGTGGCGACAACCATCCAGCGGATGGTCGCCGCCGGCCATGCGGCGGGCTGCGATATCCGCATCGTCACCTCCCGACCCGAGTTCGAACTCGAACCCGGCATTCCGCTGAAGAACTTTCATCCGATCGGGGAGTTCGAGATTCCGGAATACGAGCTGCAGAAGCTCACGTTTCCGCCGGTGCTGGAGATGATCGACTACATCCAGCGCGAGGGATTCACCGAGCTCATCATCAGCACCCCGGGGCCGATCGGACTGACCGCACTGCTGGCGGCGAAAACGCTCGGCCTGCCCACCGCGGGCATCTACCACACGGACATTCCGTATTACGTCCAGATCCTGACGGACGACCATTTCATGGAGTCGCTCTCGTGGCGCTTCATGTCGTGGTTCTACCACCAGTTCGACGTCGTCTTCGTCAACTCCGAGCGCTACCGCCAGATCTGGACCGAGCGCGGGATCAGGGGAGAGAAACTCAAGATCCTTCCGCGCGGGGTAGCCACGGATCTCTTCACTCCGGCGAAGCGCGATCCGCGATATTGGCTCGATCGCGGAGCCCGGCCCGGGGAAAGGATCGTCCTCTACGTCGGTCGCGTCTCGGTGGAGAAGCAGCTCGATCTCTTCGCGGCGACGATTCGCCGGCTGACGGAGCGCGGTCACGCGGTGCGCGCGGGGGTGGTCGGGGACGGCCTCTACGCCGCGGAACTGAAGCAGCTGCTGCCCGAAGCGATTTTCACGGGCGTGCTTTCCGGCGAGCCGCTCGCGAAGGCTTATGCCTCGGCCGATTTGTTCCTCTTCCCGAGCGTGACCGACACCTACGGCAACGTCGTGGTCGAAGCCCAGTCGAGTGGCCTGCCGATCATCGTTTCCGATCAAGGCGGTCCGCGGGAACTGGTCGAGCATGAGCACACCGGCCTCATCACGCGTGGGCTGGATGTCGACGACCTGGTCGCGGCCGCCGAGCGTCTGTTGGGAGACGAGGGACTGCGGAGCCGTCTCGCCCGCGAAGGTCGGGCCGCGGTGGAACGCCGCGGCTGGGGCGACGCCTTCGCCCGGTTTTGGGCGATGTCCGCCGAGTAGCGGCCGCGTTTCGCCAGAAGCAGTGCGTCCAGGAGGAACGACTCCGCGCCGAGATCGCGGAGAAAAAATAACCGGGGAGGCGCTACTTTCCCGAACCCGCTTCCGCGGCGCGATGCCGGACGAGTTCGGCGCGGAAGCGCCGGATCGTTGGCCCGACGAGCGGCCGGTAAAGAAACCGCAGCAGCCAGCCAGGCAGAACCCGGCCCCGCTCCTCAAGCGCGACGCGAGCTCGCGGGTGGTCCATCAAACGAAACGCGGCGGGCCGATACTCGCGGCCGTCGCGCCAAAATCCGATCGCCCGCAGGTGCTTTGGATTCTTGTATCCGTAGTGCGCGGGGGCGACGAGCCGGAGCGGCGCGCCATGTTCGATCGTCAGCGGCTGCCCGTTCAACTCGTCCGCGAGCAGGACATCATCGGCGAGCAGATCGCCCAGGGGGAGACTGACCCCGTAGCCGTCCTGGCCGCGGAAGATCACGAATGCCGCCGCGGCCTCGGGTCGCGCGAGCGGGAGGACGATTCGTTCGTAAAATTCGCGAAAGCGAACCCCGGCCCAGCGCAGTCCCCGGGTGCTCCAGGTCGTGACGCAATGGAAGTCGGAACATTGCTCGACCCGCGGTAGCGCCTCCCATTCGCGGGAGATCGTCAGGCGGTTTTCGACGTCTCCCGTGAGTTCGATGGCGAGCCGATCCGGCTCGCGCGGAAATCTCGCCGCAAACTGATTTAGACCGAAGCGCGGGAACGCCGGCAGCTCGTATTGTCCGACGGGAAGATCGCTCATGGTTTTAGCCGGGGGTCGTGCGTTGAGGAATGATGGGCATGCGGAGCGAGAGCAATTTTTGGCTGGTGGGTTTCCCGGACGCTCAGTCAAACGATCTGCGCACCGCGGCCTGAATTGCGTCGGACGCGGGAAGTTGGTTTCCGTAAAAAGTCTTCGAGTTCAACGCGAGCACGCGGCCATCCATCTTCGAGACGGTGCCCACCCACGCCCCGTCGGGGAGCTTCCCGGAGCGGCGTCGGACGAATTCCCAGTGGGTCAGCCCCATGTTCCACGAGGAGTGAATCACCGTTCCGTCCTGAACGATGATGAGGACCGATTCGGTATCCTGGAGCCGGGTGGGTTCGCTCATGCGCGGTGGTTCTCTCCGATCGAAGCACCGCCCTTGGGGGCACCGCAATCGCCGCCTGCGACATATCCACCCGCGCGAGTTCAGTCGCGAATCGGCCAGCTCGCATTCTGCAGCACGCTGCGGTAGCCATCCGGATCGACGAATGTCTTTCCCCGCGCGTCCCAATACGGATTGAGCGAAGCGACCACCACGAATCCCGCCGCGACCATGCGGGCGCAGGCGGCCTCCCACTCGGTCCGGTCGGGCAGGTAGCACACGATCAGATCCTCGGGCGTCGGAGCGGGCGCGACCGGATGCGCCCGGCAATGGGTGAACTCGAAGTGATGGTCGCTGCTAGGCCAGCCGAGCATGACGCCATCAAAACCGGAGTGCCCCTCGAAGCTGCCGAGAACCTTAAGGTCGAGCGCAGCGCAGTACATGTCGCGCGTTCGGTCGAGGTTCGTCACCGGACGGGCGATGCGGACGTGCGGGTGCATGGCTGTTGCTAGTCCGAAGAGATCGGGCAGTCACGGGCTTTCATCATCCCGGCAGACTCCCAGAGCAGCGACTGATTCCGTGAGTGAGCTGTAGCCGCCGGATTGAACAGGCGGACTTGGCGCAGTGATGGGATCGCCGTGAGGAGGGCGGATTGTCACCTCGTTCCCACCCGGCGGTCTGCGCGCTACCGCCCTGTTTCCAGTCCGAATCGCCAGAGCAAGAATCCGAGCAGGCTGTAACCGGCCACGTTGGCCACCACGAAAGTCAGCAGCAGGCGGGGCATCATCCGCCCCAGCTTCGTACTCACGCAGACCCGGTGCTCGATGGCGACACTGAGAACGAAAGAGATGAGGAAGCTGGCGGCAGTGAGGCCGTGCGGGAAGGCCCCGGCGGGCGGAATCAGCGCCAGCGCGACGTAGCCGACGAGAAGCGCGGCGCAATTGGCCCAGAGCACCCCGATGAGCACGAGCGCAAAATCCTCCCGGCACCTTTGAATGAGATAGCACGCGAGCACCTCGACAAGGATCACGGGGAACAGCGCGAACGGGCCAAGCTCACCGATTGGAAACGGACAGATGGCAAGTGGCATCACGGGGTTGGAGAGAATTGGAAGGTGAACGCGGAGACTTCAGCCGCAGCCTGCGTGGGGTACGTTTCGTGAATCGCTCAGACTGAACGCGTAGTCTCCCAGCGCCAGATGAGACCGTCCTCGGGATCGTTCACCTCGCCGATGTGCGTGAACCCGCATTTGGTCAGCACGCGGGTGGATGCGTTCACTTCCGGGAGCGTGTGCGCGCGGACCGTGTGGATCTCCGTCTTTTCCAGCGCGTGCGCGACGAGCGCCCGGGCCGCTTCCGCGGCGAAGCCGCGACCCCGATGTCCGCGGGCGATCCCGTAGCCGATTTCCACGACGCCCGCCGCATCGGGCGGCCCCTTGTAGCCGCACATTCCCACGACCGCTTTCGCGTCCGCGTCCAGCACGAGGAAAGGCATCCACCAATGTCCGAGCTCGCCCGCTTCCCGCGCCTTCCGGAGGGAGAAATCGAGCGCTTCGGGAAATTCGAGATAGCCATCCTCCACCCGCTGACCAAAGAGCTTCTGAAATTTCTCCGGACCGTCGATCAGAGCTTCGAGATGATCCACGGTCGAGCGACGCAGCTGCAGCCGACTCGTTCGGAGACCGTCCTCGGGGGCGGCGGCCGCAGCCGATTCGGATTCGAATTCCGCGCGAGCGCCGACGTAATTTGAGACCTCGAGCAGGTTGCCATCGGGATCGCGGAAGTAGACCGACATCATCTCGCCCGTCGCGCCGGTGCGGGGTACCGGGCCCTCGATGATCTCGACGTCGTGGCGCTGGAGGTGACCGACCACATCCGCGATGGGCGTTGTCGTGATGAAACAGAGATCCGCCGAGCCCGGCACGGGGAGCAGCGCGTGCGGAGTGAACGGCGCCTCGACCGCATGCAGATTAATCTTCTGCTGTCCGAACTGCAGCGCCCGCCTTCCGCCTGCGAAGGTGACCGCCTCCATGTGCAGCACCTTCACGTAAAACGCGGTGGTCGTCTCCACGTTCCGGACCGTGAGCACGAGGTGGTCGAGGCGGTCGATTTTCATGAGAACAGGGCGCCTTTGATTTTGAAGCGCCGGGGCAAGGTGATGTCCATGGGTTCCTTCGGTTTCGCTTGCGTCTGCCGTCATCTTCCCTGCGGAGCAAAGCGCGACTCAAGCCACAAGTACGACAGGCACGAAATGAGGATGGCGAGGAACCAGCCGCGACTCGATGACGCCGGCATGGCTAGCGCGGACGCCGGGGCTTCCATCGACTCGCTCGCGATCCGTTGGGTGACGTTTCGTTTCGCGACGGCGCGCGCGTGCGCCCAGGCGCCCGGCGCATCGACAAAGAAGTCGAGCGGGACGGCCGCTCCCTCCGCGACGACCCGATGCCAGCCGGCCGCGGCAGGCCAGAAGACTCCGCTCCATTCCGCGGGCTCGCGCGAGCTCTGGGCCATGGCGAGCGTGACGCTTTCGCGGTTGGCGTCAGACGTGACGTGCGCGTCGCCGGGCCGGCTCTCTTCCGCCCCGCGCCAGTGGAGCACGACAGGGTGATTCACGAGCGGATGCAGTTGGTCAGCCGCGTCGATGGTCCAGCGCCCCGTGGCACCATCGACCCGCCGGGAAAGGGACGAGAACAATCCCGACCAATACGCGGCGAACGCCCCGGGTTCGCTGGATTGCGTCCAGCGCCAGGTGTCGCGGACCAGCGTGATGGCCAGCAGGCCGCGGCCATCGGCGACGGAAGCGGCGAGCACGCGATCCTGCCCGTCCCGGAGAAGCGCGCGTTGTCCCGGCGCGAGGCCGATGCCGGCCGGCAGAGCGGGAACCGTCTCCTTCACTTCAAAGGGGCGATCGATGCCGCGAGGGCGCACCAGTCTTTCCGTCGCGCCCGTCTCAAGGCCAGCGACCGGCTCGAGCCGCCACGGCGCGAGCGGGCCCGCTTCCGGCGCGTCCCCGAGGAGCAGCAAGCCGAGTCCGGTGTCGTGCACCGCGGCCTGAAGCGCGCCCCGCTCGGCGACGGTCAGTGCAGCCAGCGCGCGCGCGTCGGTGAGCACGAGATCGAAGCCCGCCAGGACGCCGGCATTCACCTCCGCGAAATCGGCCCGTGCCTCCGCGAGCACGGCGTCGCGCGTGCGCTGCCGGCTGATCTGCGTGCGCACCGTCAACGAACCGCCGAGCGGCGCGTACCACCGCTTGAGTCGGGCGGTGTCCACGCGCGGCGAACTCTCCAACACGAGGAGGCGCGGAAGTTCGGGTGCCGTGACGGCGACCCCGATCTGCTCACGGGTCAGAATTTTGCCGCCTTCCTCCGCGTTGAGCCTCCAGACGAAGCGCCCCGCGGCGGCCAGTGGGGCCGTGCGCAGGGAAAACCGACCATCGGAAAGCGGGGCGGTCGTGATGCTGCCATCGGGACCTTCCAGCGAGACGGTCGCGGCGGGGTTCATCTGGCTCGTCACGCGTCCCTGCACCGTGAGTTCGCTGCCCACCACGAGCTCGCCCGTGAAGTTCGCGGAGGTGATCCCCGGCGTGGTGGGTGTGGCGCCCGGATGCGGGATCACGTGCAAGCCCCCCAGCCGGACCGCCTCCGCCGCGTCCACGCCGTCTCCCATCACGTGCAAGGTACGCAGGTGCGGATGCCGGCGGCGCATCGTCCCGACATCCGGGATGACGAGCGCTTCCGGCGGATGGATGTCCGCATCGGCCAGCGCAAAGCCGACCAGGCCGATCGGCGCGGGGATCGCGCCTTTGGCGCCGGCAGTCCAGAGGGTGGCCTCGGTCACCGGCGATTCCCCCGGAGGCGGGGCCGGCTGAGCGAGCAGGCCGAGCACACCGGCGGCGAGGAGCGTCGCCGCGACGCGGCCGAAGCGGTGGCGTTCATTCTCCCTGCGCCACTCCAGCGCCGCGAGAATGAGCCCAACTCCGACGGCGAGAGACGGGAACATCAGCGGGGATCCTCCGCGAGTGCTTCGAAATACTTCTCCGCCAGGCCGGCCGCCGGTTCGCGCGCGCGGCGGGGAACCGCGTGCGCACCGGGCAGCAGCTTCCAAAGGGCCGTCCCGACCGCGGGCAATTCGCGCCGGTCGCGACCGCCCTCGGCGAGCACCTGCCGCAGCGCCTGCAGACCGGTGAGCGCCGATTCCGAGGACTGCGCGGCGGCGCGGGCCAGTGCGGGTTCGGCCGCGCGCAGAGCGATTTGCTCCGCTTCCGAAAGCGGGGCGCCGAGCGCGGAAAAGTTGATCGTCCCCAGCGCCGCGCGGACGATCTGAAGCGCCTCATCAGGCCGAATCTCGGGCGCTGGCACCCGGCCGGCCCGCGCCAGCGCGCTAATGTCGCCCTGGAGCCGGCGTTCACCGATCTTCAGGGGCGCGGGCTCGAAACCCACTCGCTGCACGTACGCGCGGTCTCCCTGCTGGAGGAACTTCAAAATCGCGAGCGCGCGGTTCTGCGCCGGGAGCGACTCCGCCGGTTTGGCGACGCGCAGGAAACCTTCCGCCTCCCACATGGCGGACAGGACATCGCGGAGCGTTCCCTTCGTCTGGCCATCGAAGAACGTCGCCTCGTCCTGCGAATCGTGCTGGTGAACGAAGGGGGCGATCACGTCCTTCGCGTCCTTCGGAGCGGCGTCAGGCGTCTTCTCAGCGCCTGGCTGCCCGTGGTTATGATCGTGGGCAGAGTCGTGCCGGTGGATCATCGATTCCGGAATTCCCGCCGCGTTTGTCTTCAGCGCTTCGGCCGGCCGCGCGATCTCTCCCTCCGCTTCCTCCCCCAGAAATTTTCCGTAGCGGAGCCGGAGCAGTTGCTGATCGATCCCCAGCTCGTTCGAGCGTTCGCGAAAGCTGCGCTCGCTCAGCGTCGGGCGATCGGCGATCAATTTCTCCGTGTCGATGATGAGCTGACGCTGGCTCCGAAAATACTCCGGCACGAGATTCACCCCGGCGATCCCCCGGCCCGCGCTGGCCGCGGTCGTTTGCGTTCCCTTCACGATGAGGAAATGCGTTTCCGAGCGGGCGAGGTTGGGCGCCGGCGTCCGGTTGTCGAGCGCCTCGACGTGAAAATAGAGTTCATCGCCCGCGGCGAGTCCGAGCGCGGGCAGATCGAGCGTGGTCGTGAACGAACGCCTCGTTCCCGGCCCGTCCGTCGTCGCGAAGGCGAACTTCTGCTCGCGAAATTTCACCGCTTCGCCGGTGCCCTTGGCGACCGTGGCGACCAGCCAGGCATTCGCGACGCCGTAATCATCGGTCACCTGCACCGCGATCGGCACCGGCGCGGCGGCCGCGAGTTCCGTGCGGACCTGCCGGGGCTCCGAGATCGCGATCACGGGCGCCCGATCGCCGATGACGCGCAGGGCATGCGTGCCCGGCAGCGCTCGAGTGGGCGTGGCGAGAGCGTAGAGGGTCAGCTCGTTGATCACGGCGCTCCCGGTGGCGTGGGTCGCGTCCAGCGATTTCAACGCGATGGGCGCCGCCGCGTTCGCGCGAAGTTGGACGTCATTTGCCGGGGCGGAGAACGTAAACCTCCACTCGACACTGGCACCCGCCTCGACCTCCGCCTCGAAGCCACTCACCCGGCGCGGCGGTCGTCCGGTGTAGGCCGGTGGGGTGATGATCAGTTGCGCCTCGGTCACGAGCAGCGGCGGACTCGCCGGCACCGGCGCGGTGGTGACCGTGCTGCCTGGCGCGGGAGTCTCCGCCTTGGGCGCGAAGCGCTGGAGCGCTGGCACGTAGGTGATGCTTGCCAGCAGGAGTGGGATCCCGAGGGCGACGAGCAAGAGCGGGATCAGGTTGCGCGTGGCGGGGGTGAAGCGGCGTTGCTCCTGCGGCGTGAACGCGGCGTCGATGCGGGAGCGTTGGAGCCGCTCCAGACGCGTCAGTCCGGTCGGTTCGCGCAGCCAGAGGTGACTGCTCTCTTCGAGCGCCGGCAGGGAACGGTCGAGATGCTGTGCTACGCCGGAAGCATCGATTCCCCACGGCCGCGCGCGGAGGAGCAGAGCGACGAGCGTGGCCGCGAAGACGAAAATCGCCGCCCCGCCGCCGGCCAGCAGATAGGCGGCGTCGGCGCCGAGCGCTCCCGCGACGACGGCGCGCAGCCAGAGGTGCCGGCGCCAGGACGCTGAGAGTTGCTGGAGCCCCGGGCGATTCATCGGAGAACGTTCCACGCCCGCTCGAGTGCGAAGAGAAAGAGAGCGAGCAGCCAGAGCGCGGACGTCAGCTCTGTGGCTTGCGAGACCGGCAGCACCACGCGGGGCTCCGCTCCGGATCGGACTGCCGGATGCGCCTGCGCCCCGGCCGCGCGGCGCTGGTCTTGCGGAGAGATTGAGTCAGCGCGCGGCGCGAGCAGATCTCGGAGCCAGACGGCCAGAGCGCTGCTCGAAGCGGCGTCCATCCAGTCCGGATGGAAGCGCGTCTCGAGCCGGATCTCCCGGGCGTCGCGCGTGCGCTGCTCGGACGCGATCGGATCGCCGAAGCCATCCCGGGCCAGCACGAGTCCCGGCGACTTCGAGACCACCCGCCGCCGAAGTCGCTCGCCCGCAAACGTCGTCGCAATCGCGAACGACTCGGAGTTTGGATCGGCGTCGCGCAGGACGTTTGCGCTGCCTGGTGGGACCGGGACGTCGCCGAGGGCGATGAGCCAATCGATCGGCCGTTTGCCGGCCTCCGCGGAATCCACGATCTCGAAGGCCGGTGTTCCACTGGCAGCGATCGCCCGGAGCGCGGCGGTGACGCGGCGGGCGTCCTCGGCGCGGTCGGAGTCGGCCCGCACGCCGACGCGGACGGGCGGTTCAGCCTTGAGCGGCCGCGACGGCCCGCGCTCGGGCGCGGTCGATTCGATCCAGCGGACGCTCCGCGAGAGCTCCGGCCGGTTGCTGCGCAGGTCGGCGAGTCGGGGCGAGGCCGCCACCGCGAGCTCGCCCGCGGCGGGGAGAAGCGCATCGGCTTCCGCGAGGAGCGACCACGGATCCGCGGGCAGCTCTGGGTCGGCCGGCCGGGTGCGGGGAAATCCGGGCGCGAGCCAGCGCGGCTCGAAGCCTTCGGCGAGGAGCGATCGCCAGGCGTTCTCTGCCTCACCGGCGAGGATCGCTTCGGGGCTGCGCAGCGCCCACTTGCTCCCGGACGCCGCGGGCCGGTTCCACCACGGCCGCGCCAGCAGGAGCGCGAGCGTGGCGAGCAGGAGCAGGCGAAGCGCGAGGCGCAGGAGTTCGCGCCAGCGCAGGTTGCGCACCGGCCGGCGCGCTCCCTCCCGGAGGAACCGCAGCGAGCCCAGCCGGACCGTGCGGGGGGGCGGACGCCACAGATGCACGAGCAACGGCACCGCGAAGGCGGCGAGCGCGAGGAGTCCGAGCGGGGCGGCGAGGGTGATCATCGGCCGGCGGACGCGCGCGCGCGCTGCAGCAGCAGCGAACGCAGCGCCTGTTCGAGCGGGTCGTCGATGACGACGGCCTGATATTGAAAGCGATCGCGACCCCACGCCTTCCGCCAGGCCCGGAGATGGCGTTCGTGCGCCGCGAGGTAGGCGTCGTGGGCGGCTTCGCCATCGGTTTCCAGCGTCGCGCCGGTTTCCCATTCCACGAAGCGCACGGGGCCGCGGTGGGAAAACTCGATCTCCTCGCGCGTCAAAAAATGCAGGAAGAGCACTTCGTGCTCGCGCGCGTGAAGGGGCGCGAGCGCGGCGCGGATCTCCCCGCGGCGTTCGTGACCATCGGTGAGCACCACCACCAACTCGCGCTTCGCCGCGGTGATGAGGGGGAGCCGGGCGGGCCAATGGCCTCCGGGGACCACCGACTCCAGCGCGTGGACCACGCGGTCAAACGGCCGACGGTGCGCGGTGGGCGGCAGCGCGAGCGGATGCGCGCTGCTGATCACATGCAGGCCGACGGGATCGCCCTGGCCCTGCGCGATGAAGGCCAGCGCCGCGGCTAGGATCCGCGCCGCCTCGAACTTCGAGCGCCGGCCCGTGGCATCGGTCTCGCGCATCGACTCCGTGCCATCGAGGACCAGACGAATTGCCACGGAGGTTTCGATCTCGCTCTCGCGGACATAATACCGGTCGGATCGCGCGTAGAGCTTCCAGTCGATGTGACGCGGCTCGTCGCCCGGCTGGTAGGCCCGATATTGGCTGAACTCGCGCGCCAATCCCGGCTGCCGGCTCGGATGCAAGCCGGCAAGGACGCCTTGCACGAGTTGGCGCGCGGTCAGGGCCAAACCGCGGGTGGCAGCCTGGACGTGTGCATCGACCGCCGGCGAGCTCATTTCGTTGGGAGCGCGAGCGGATTCCGCGGTTCCGCTACATGCCGGACGAGGTCGCGGATCACGTCATCGGGCCGCACGCCCTCCGCCTCGGCCTCATAGGTGAGGAGAATGCGGTGCCGTAGCACCGGGGCGGCGAGAGCCCGGAGATCGTCGAGCGTGACGGCGAAACGGTTCGAGAGCAGCGCGCGCGCCTTCGCTGAAAGGATCAGCGCCTGGCCGGCGCGCGGTCCGGCGCCCCACCGGATCGAACTTGCGAAGGGCAGGGCGCGGTCGCGGGTGGAACGGACGAGGCGGTTCGCGTACGCGAGCATTTCCTCGCTGATGCTCACTTCCCGCGCCAGCTGCTGGAGCCCCACGGCCTCGGCCGCGCTCAGGACGGGCTCGACCTTCGGGCGGTGCGTCCCGGTGGTCTGGTTGAGCATCGTGAGCTCCTCGGCCTCTGTGGGGTATCCGATCGTGAGGTAGAGCAGAAAACGGTCGAGCTGCGCCTCCGGGAGCGGATAGGTGCCGGATTGCTCGATCGGATTCTGCGTCGCGAGGACGAAGAACGGCCGCTCCAGCGCATAGGTTTTCCCACCGTAGGTTACGGAACTCTCCTGCATCGCCTCGAGCAGCGCGGCCTGGGTCTTCGGCGGCGTGCGGTTGATCTCATCGGCGAGAACGATCTGCGCGAAGAGCGGTCCCCGGTTGAATTGGAAGAAACGTTTCCCTGTCACGTGATCCTCCTCGAGCACCTCGGTGCCAATGATGTCGGAGGGCATCAGGTCCGGCGTGAACTGGATGCGATGAAACGTCAGGTCCACCGCCTCGGCGAGCGTGCGAATGAGGAGCGTCTTGCCAAGTCCCGGCAGCCCCTCGAGGAGGCAGTGTCCGCCCGCGAGGAAGGCGGTGAGCAGTTCGTCGATCACGGCGGTCTGCCCGATGATGACTTTGCCGATCTCCGCCCGCAGGAGCGGCAGACGGGCGAGGAGGGAATGGATTTCGGTTTCGGTCATGGAAGGCGGTCGGCGTTCTGGGCTGGCGGGCGGGGGTTCCGGATTCCGACGCGTTGAATCGCTCCGGCTCAATTCATCGTCGCGTACATCACGATGTTCACCCCGAACTTCGTGTTGTCCTCGGCGAGAAAGCGCTTGTTCCGGAAATCGTAGTCCCACTCGCAGCCGTAGTCCTTGTTGCTGTAAAGCACGGCGAGCCGGCCGTCGATCTCGATGGCTTTGAGGTAGTCGTGCACCAGATCGTCGCCCCAGCCGTTCAATTCGAACGAGGTCGTCGGCGGTCCCTTCTCGAAGCGGAAGAACGATTGGTAGAGCGGGTGCGAGTTCGGGATTTTTCGGAGAGCCTCCGGGCCGAAGATCACGCGCATCTGCTCCTCGAAGCTCTTCGCGAAGAGGCCGTCGACGTCGTGGTTGCAGTCATCCACAAAGACGAAGCCACCGCGCCGCACGTAGGCCTCGAAGTTCGCGCGCTCGCGGTCGGTGAACTGGACGAGCCGGTGACCGCTCAGATAGCAGAAGGCACTCTCGAACACCTCCGGGCTGGAGAGCGCGGCGACTCGCTCGCGGGGATCAACTTCGAGCGTCGTGTACGCCACGAGCGAGTCGATCAGATTCGAGGGCATGCGCTGGTCCACGATGTCCCAATCGCCCGATTCATAGGCGAGGCGCGTGAAGACAAAGTCGCCGGCCGGCATCCCGGAATGCGCATGCGAAGACGCCGCCCGTCAAACTCGGGCCTCGAATTGGCAACATCCGCCGCGCTCCCGCGCTACCTGGCGCTTCGCGGTGCGGTCGCGCCGTCAGTCCTGGATCCGGCGGGGCGCGTCCGCTTCACGAGGGTCCAGTCGAACTGCAGGTTCGGCGTGACTTCGCTCAGGTTTCGAAAATCCAGCGGCTTCACGATGTAGTGCGCTGCCCCGAGGCTCCGACACTCGTCGATATCCTGGTCTTCGCTCGAAATCGTCAGCACCACGATCGGAATGTCCCGCGTGCGGGCGTCCGCCTTGACGCGACGGAGCACTTCCAGGCCGCCGATTTTTGGCAGATTCAGATCGAGCAGGATGACATCGGGAAGCGGAAGCGTCGCCCGGTCGGCAAACGCACCCGTGGCAAAGATAAACTCCAGGGCTTCGGCCCCATCGCCCGCGACATGCAACGCGTTCGAAAGCCGGGCCTTTTCGAACGCCCGCAACGTCAGACCCACATCGCTGGGATTATCCTCGACGAGAAGGATTTCCGCTGAGCCACCCTCCCGACTTCCGGCAGCCGCGCGGGCAAAAAGGGTCGAGACTGAAAGCTCAAGGGCGTCGGCGAGCTTCTCGATGCTCTCCAGCGAGATATTCCGGGTTCCCCGCTCGACGTCGGAAATATAGGTTCGGTGGAGACCGGAACGATTCCCCAGTTCCTCCTGCGAAAGTCGCAAGTCCACGCGCGCCCCTCGGACGGTTTTCCCAAAGGCGGACTTAACATCACGTTCTGACATGGCTGGCAGTAATCGGCGGGATCGCGTCGCACCACAGATGATGAGTGTCATCCACTCGTCGTCAATCAAACCCTTCTGGGTGACAAACATCGGATTCAGACGGGTGGTCTGCGCCGCTTACGGGTGATTCGGATGCAACAACCACGCTGGATGCCCGCCTGGGCGACTTAGACCGCATCGGAAAGACTGGAAAAGGTGAAGTCGCGCACCACCATGGGCGGGATCATGCAGCCATTGAGGCGCTCGGGTTTTCCGAGCGCTTCGAGATTATTCAGCATGATGACGGGACTCTCGTTGAAACGGAGATTCTTCACCGCATGCTGAATCCGGCCGTTCTCGACGTAGAACGTGCCGTCGCGCGTCAGACCGGTGTAGAGAAGCGTCTGGGGATCGACTTCACCGAGATACCAGGTCCGCGTGACGAGGATGCCGCGCTTCACGTCCCCGATGAGTTCTTCCAGCGAGGCCGTTCCCCCTGCCATCAACAAGCCGGGCGGCACGGGAAAGATTTGGGAGAAGGGGCGAATCCCGCCGTCCAGCGCCGGACTTCCTTCCTCGGCCAGTCCATGCTTCCGCCCCCAGTAGCGGGAGTAGGAGAGATTTGCGACCACGCCATCCTTGATCCAGTCCACCCGCTTCCGGGGCCGCCAGTCGCCCGCCCACGGGGTGGTGGGAACGAGCGGATGCATCGGGTCCGAATGGATCTGGACGCGCTCGTCGACGATCTTTTCCCCGAGCCGGTTTCCGCCGCCTGGCTTGCTCAGAAAGCTGCGGCCTTCATCGGCCTGTCTTGCGTCCATCTCGCCCAGCAGCACGCCGAGCAGCGAAATCGACGCCGCGGGCTCGAGAATCACCGTGTACTTGCCCGGCTCGATCGAGCGGGCCTCGGCAGAAGCCCGCGCCTTTCGCATCGCGACTGCGGTGACCTTGGCGGTGTCGAGTCCGCTCACGTCATTCACATCGCCCACGCCATAGCCGGAGCCGCGGTCATCCGGCGTGCGCACCGAGACGGAAAAATCGGCGTAGGTCGCGCGGTGATATGCCCGCAGGCCGCGCGTATTTGCCCCCGCCGCAAAGACCGCGCTGTCATTCAGGAAGCCTGCCGCCACGAGCTTGCCCGCGCGGCAGGGATTCAGGCTCGCTGCGGCCGCCTTCGCCCGGGCACTTGGGTCAATCTGGGCGGTCGCCTCGAAAAACGCCCTCGGGTTGGCGTACTTTTGCGGGCCGAGAAACTCGACGTATTCGGGGTTCTCTGGCGCGAGGCGCGCGAGATCCTCGGCGCGGCGCACGACCTTCTTCAGCGACGCCTCATCGAACTCGTTGATCGTGGCCACCCCGGTCTTCTTCCCGAAGCTTGCCTGCACGGCGAGCGAGACCGTCCGCGAGCCTCCGCTGGTCGAGACGGAATTCCGGGCGAAACGGAGATTCCCCTCGTGGCCACCGGTCAGCGTCGCCTCGCATTCGTCGGCCTTCGTGTAGCCGAGGACTTTCGTCAGGATGGCCTGGGATTCGGAGTCAGTGAGCATGGGGCCCCGCTTCGTGCGAGCCAAAGGGTGAGCGGCCGGGGCCCGGGCGGAACTGGTGCCCGCTCAGACCGCATCCGACAGGCTCGAGAAGGTGAAGTCGCGGATCACCATCGGCGGCACGAGCGAACCGTTGGCCCGCTGCGGCTTTCCGAGGGCCTCGATGTTGTTGAGCATGATCACGGGGCTCTCGTTGAAGCGGAAGTTTTTGATCGCGTACTCCACCTTGCCGTTCTCGACGTAGAACGTGCCGTCGCGCGTCAGCCCGGTGAAGAGCAGGGTCTGGGGATCGACCGGACGGATGTACCACATGCGCGTCACGAGGATGCCGCGCTTCACGCCCTTCACGAGTTCCTCGAGCGATTCGTTTCCGCCGCCCATGATGAATCCCGGCGTGCCTTCGAACGCCGCGACCCCGCGGCCGCCGCCACCCCCGAAGCCTTCGCCGAGCGGCGCGTGTCCCTCGTTCTCGATCCCTTTCTTCCGCCCCCAAAAGCGCGAATAGGAGAGGTTCGTCACGACGCCGCCTTTGATCCAGTCCACCGGACGTCGCGGGCGGCCATCGGAGGACCACGGAGCACTCGGGACGTCGGGATTCAGGTGATCCGAGGAGATGTGCACCCGCTCGTCCATCAGCTTTTCCCCGAGGCGGGTCTCGCCGGCGGCTTTGCTCAGAAAGCTGCGCCCCTCGTCGGCCTGGCGCGCGTTCATTGAGGAGACGAGAATGCTCAGCAGATCGACCGACGCGGCCGGCTCGAGGATTACCGTGTACTTGCCCGGTTCCAGCGAGCGCGTTTCCACCGAAGCGAGCGCCTTCTGGATCGCGGTTTGGGAGATCCGGCCGGTGTCGAGTTTCGCGATGTCGTTCACATCGGCCACGCCGTAACCGGATCCCTTGTCGTCGGCGGTGCGGACCGTGACCGAGAAGTTGGCGGAAGTGGAGCGGTGATAGCCGCGCAGGCCTTTCGAATTGGCGATCGCGGTGAAGCCGGCCCGATCCTCGAAGAATCCGGCGGCGATGAGTTTCTTCTCGCGGCAGGGGAGGATGCTCGCGGCCGTGGCCTTGGCGCGGAACGCCGGGTCGATGTTCGCCGTGCTGTCGAACCAGCTCTTCGGCTGCTCGTATTTCTGCGGTCCGAGGAATTCGACGTACTCCGGATTTTCCGGCGCGAGCCGCGCGAGATCCTCGGCGCGGCGGACGACCTTCGCGAGCGAGGCATCGTCGAATTCATTGATCGTCGCCGTGCCGGTCTTTTTGCCGAAGCTCGCCTGGACCACGAGACTGCTGGAGAGGGTACCGCCGCTGGTGGAGACGTTGCTGCGGGCGAAGCGCACGTTGCCTTCGCGGGCGCCGTTCAGCACCGCCTGGCACTCATCCGCCTTGGAGAAGCCGAGCACCTTCTTGAGGATCGCCTGGGCGTCTGGGTCGTTGAGAATGGACATGGTGGGAGAGGGGAAGGGGTGGGAGGTCAGGCGATCTTCCGGGCGGTGTTGATGACGTTCACCTTGTTGAAGCGCGCCGTGGAGCTGCCGTGGGAGACGGCGCTCACCTGGCCGGGCTGGCCTTTGCCGTCGAAGAACGAACCGCCGAGCGCGTAGTCCTTTTCGTCGCAGACCGCCGTGCACGAATTCCAGAACTCCTGCGTGTTCGACTGGTAGGCCACGTCGCGCAGCATGCCCTCGATTTTCCCGTCCTTGATCTCGTAAAAGAGCTGGCCGCCGAACTGGAAGTTGTAGCGCTGCTGATCGATCGAGAACGAGCCGTTCCCGACGATGTAGATCCCCTTCTCCACGCCCTTGATCATCTCGTCGACCGAGAGAGCCTTCTTCCCCGGGGCGAGCGAAACGTTCGGCATGCGCTGGAATTGCACGCTGCTCCAGTTGTCGGCGTAGGAGCAGCCATCGCTCTCCTTCTGGCCGATGATGTGGGCCTGATCGCGCGTCTTCTCGTAGTTCACGAGAATGCCGTCCTTGATCAGATCCCAGCGCTTGCAGGGCACGCCTTCGTCATCGAATCCGACCGCGCCGAGCGAGCCCGGCTGCGTCTTGTCCGCGAAGATCGTGACCTCCGGGCTGCCGTACTTGAAGTTGCCGCTCTTCAGCTTGTCGAGCGTGGCGAAGGAGGTGCCGGCGTAGTTCGCCTCGTAGCCGAGGACGCGGTCCAGTTCGAGCGGATGCCCGACCGATTCATGGATCGTGAGCCAGAGATGCGAGGGATCGAGCACGAGATCGTATTGCCCGGCCTCCACCGTCTTCGCGTCGATCTTTTCGCGGACCTGCTTCGCCGCCGCGGCGGCGTCCTCGATCATGTCGTAGGAATCCGTGTACCGCGTCACCGGGCCGGAGCGCTTGTCCTCGGCCTTCGCCGCGAGATATTCCCAGCCGCGGCCGGCCGGGGTGCTTAGCGCGGCGCGCGTCTGGAACTTGCCCGACTTCGGATCCACGCCGGTGACGAAGAAATTTGGCCAGATGCGGTGGATGTCCTGATCGATGTAGGAACCGTCGGTGCTCGCGAAATATTTCTGCTCGTTCACCTGAAAGAGGAAGGAGTTCACGAAGTTCGCGCCGTTCTTCAGGGCGGCGTTGTTCACGTCCATCAGGAGCGCGACCTTGTCCGCGATCGGCACATCGAAGGCATTCTGCTTGATGGGCGTCCGCCACGTCACCTCGCCCACGCCCTTCTGCGGCGCCAGCTGCACGGGCTCCTCTTGGAGCTTCGCGTTCGCCTTGGCGATCGCCACCGCGGCCTCGGCGGCCTTGGCGATGGAGTCGAGCGTCACCGCATCCGTGGACATGAAGCCCCAGCAACCGTTCGCGATCACGCGAATGCCGGCGCCGAAGCTCTCGGTGTTCACGAGGTTTTCCACCCGCGTCTCGCGGGTGATGAGCGCCTGATTGAGATAGCGGCCGATGCGCACGTCCACATACGTCGCGCCCTTTTTCGTTGCCGCGTTCAGCGCGGCGTCCGCGAGCTTCTTCTTCGTCGCGACCGGCATCATCGTGGCTTCCGCCGCGGAGGCGAGCGTCCGGCCCCAGATCGGGATGAAGAGTGATCCAGCGGCCAGGCTGGTGGAGCGGAGGAAGCGGCGTCGGGTGAGGTCCATGGAAGAAGGAATCGCTGGGGGTGGGGGAGGACTGATGCACGCGCCGGCGCAGCCGTGAAGGAACGAACGAAACATTCGAAACCCGGCCGGCCGATTTCGCAAGAACTGCGCTGTGCGGGGCGGTCGCGAAAATCGCGCGCGGGAATGCGTCATTCCACTCCCCAGCGCCGACGCGCCATGCGAGAGTGGCCGCCCATGAAGAAACGCGTCCTGATCCTTTCCACGAGCGCCGGCACGGGACACGTGCGCGCCGCGCAGGCGCTGGAAAAGGAGTTCGCGCGGGATTCGCGGGTCGATCGGGTCATTCACGAGGACGCCCTGACCTTCACGAACGGACTCTTCCGCGACTTTTACTCGAAGCTCTATCTGAAGCTCGCCCGGTCCGCTCCCGAGGTCCTCGGCTGGGTTTACAAGGCGAGCGACGAGCCGTGGAAGGGCGAGGTCGCCCGCGCCCACTTCGAGCGCCTGAACATGCGCAAGCTGATCAAATTCATCCGAGGCTTCGATCCGCATCTCACGGTCTGCACCCACTTCATGCCGGCTGGGATCATCTCCCATCTCCTCGAAAAGGGGAAACTCGAGACGCACCACTCGATTGTGGTCACGGACATGGACTGCCACGCCATGTGGCTGACGCGTTCCTTCCATCGCTACTTCGTCGCGATCGACGAGACGAAGGCCCATCTCGAAGCGCTGGGCCTGCCGGCGGAGCGGATCACGGTTTCTGGTATTCCCATCGATCCCGTCTTCTCCGAGCCGGTCGATCGCACGGCGGTCCGCACCGCGCTGGGGCTGGATCCCCAAAAGGTCACGCTGCTGCTTTCCGCGGGCGCCCTCGGTCTCGGGCCGACGGAGTTGATCGTCGAGCGCTTGAAGCACCTGCGGAACGACACGCAGACCATCGTCATCTGCGGCCGGAGCGAGGAAGTGATGACGCGGGTCCGCGCGGCCGCGGGTGAGGATCGGACGCGCTTCTGCATTCTCGGCTACACCGACCGCATGCACGAGTTGATGCACAGCAGCGACCTCTTCATCGGCAAGCCCGGCGGACTCACCACGTCCGAGGCGCTCGCCTGCGGTCTGCCCATGGCCGTCTTTTCGCCGATCCCCGGCCAGGAGGAGCGGAATGCGGATCACCTGCTCGAGGAAAATGCCGGGATCCGGTGCAATGAGCTGACCACGATGCCGTTCAAGATTGACCGCCTCCTCGATGATCCCGCGCGCCTCGCGGCGATGCGAGGGCATGCGCTCGCGCTCGGTCGGCCGCACGCGGCGCGGACGATCGTCGAGACGCTCCTCGAGGATCAACTCCCCCCGCTCGCCCTCGATCCGGAGCAGCGCGATGCGATGACGGTGGCGGCCGCGCGCTGATGGACGGCGAGTTTTTCTGGGGGGTCGCGACCTCGGCGTATCAGGTGGAGGGCGGCTACAACGGCCCCGGCCAGCCGCGCACGAACTGGGCTGCGGCCGAGGAACGCGGCGATGTCGCCGTCACCGGGGCGGCAGCGGATTTCTGGCATCGCTACGAGGACGACTTCGCCCGCTGCCGCGCCCTCGGTTTGAATGCGTTCCGGCTCGGGATCGAATGGAGCCGCGTCCAGCCGACGCTCGTTCCAGGCGGCACCGAGCCGCCGCCCTTCGACTTCGGCGCGCTCGATCAATACGTCGCGATGTTCACCGCCTGCCGCCGGCACGGCCTGGAGCCGGTCGTCACGTTGCATCACTTCGTTCACCCCGACTGGCTCGGCGCCGATGCCTGGCTCGATTCGCGAACGCCCGCGCGCTTCGTGGAATATGTCCGCACCGCCGTGGCCTACGTGAACGCCCGGCTGGAGGATCCCCTCCGCTGGTTCATCACGATCAATGAGCCCAACATGCTCGTGATCAATTCCTACTTCGGCCGTCAGTTTCCGGCCGGGGACGCGCACGGCTACGCGCCGATGGCGCAGGCCACCGCGCATCTCCTTCAGGCGCACGTGCTGGCCTACAACGCGATTCACGATCTCGCCTCGGAGCACGGCTGGCCGGCCCCGCAGGTGGCGTTCAACAACTACGCCAGCGACCTCTACTGGCTGGACAAATTTCTCCTCGACCTCGCCTGCCTGCGGGAGCGCGGCATCCGGCGGGCGCAAGTCGCGGAGGAGATCCACGCGCGGTCCCGAACGTTCGAGCGCGCGCTCGCCGCCGCCCAGCTGACCGAGCATCGGGATCTGCCGGCGTTGATCGGGCGGCTGTTCAAGCGTTGCATCTCATGGATCGCCCGCCGGCGCTTTGCCGCCGCGGATTTCGCGCCGTTCCTCGAAGCGCTCTACGCGTCGCCGCGGAAGCGCGTGCTCGATTACATCGGGATCGACTACTACGACCCCTTCGCCGCGCATGCCTTCCGTCTGCCGGTCTGGTGGGATCATGAGTTCAAGAGCAAGTCGAGGCGCGCCTGGATTCTGGACACCATCACGAGCAAGTGGTGGGACTGGCGCGCCCTGCCGCGCGGGCTCGGCTTCTTCTGTCGGCACTACGCTGCGGACTTTGGGCGTCCCGTGCTGATCGCGGAGAATGGCATGGCCCAGCGCCGCCGGCCGGATGGGGCCGCCGGCCCGCACCATCCGCGGCGCGACCGGCTCACTCGGAGTGATTTCCTCCGGCTGCACGTCCATGAAGTGCAGGCCGTGGCGCGCGAGGGTGTGCCCGTGATCGGCTATCTCCACTGGTCCCTCGTGGACAACTACGAGTGGGGCACCTACACCCCCCGCTTCGGCCTGTTTTCGATCGACTATCCCACGTCCCTCGAGCGAAACGCCGTCGATCCGCTCGGCGACCAGCCGTCCGAGACCTACGCGGCGCTGATTCGCGAGGCGCGGGAAGCGCGGGTCGGAGAACGCAGGACGGAGTCGAGCTCGACGAGATAGCCGCTCCGTCGCGGTTACCGCTTCGTGAGCCAGCCGCCCGTGGCTTGGAGAGGCGTTTGCGCGTCGGTGCTGCTCACCCAGGCGGCGAGCGCGGCGGGTCGGGCCGCGAGCGCTTCGGGTACGGTGATGGTCGCGGAGTAGCGCCCGCCCGATTCCGTCAGCGCCGCCCTCCCCAGATGCAGCACCACGAAGTCGTGGTGCAGTTTGCGCCCACCGTTCTCGCCGCGTTTCACATCGGATTCGAGGTCTGCTCCGAGCAGCGCGATCTCCACCCGGAGCGATCCGCGCGTCGCGGCCGTGGGAACGAAACTGACCTCCGCCGTGGTCCGATCGCGCAGCGTCACGGTGAGCCGGCCCGCCCGATTTCCCGCTCCGGGCGTGAGCGACGCCCGATCGAAAAATCCGCGCCATTCCTGGCCGTTGAGGACAAAGCCCGGCGTGTAGACCGAGTTCCCCTGCCATTCCGCGGCGTAACGCCGCTGGCGGTTGGTGGAGTCGGCGGAGGAGAAGCGATCCGGCCACCCGAGCCGGTTCCAGTAGTCCACGTGAAAGGCGACCGGCACCACCGAGCGCCAGAGGTCCGGGCTCGACTTGAGCTGCGAGAGCCAGGCATCGGCCGGCGGGCAACTGCTGCAGCCTTCCGATGTGTAGAGCTCGAGGAGCGACACCCGGCTCTCGCCGCTCGTGAAAGTGATCGATTCCGCGGCTGCGGGAGATTGCGCCGCGAATCCCGCGAGGACGATCGTCAGCACCCCGCCCGCGATCCGGCGAAAGGCCGAGGCGGCGGGCGGAACGACGCCAGAGCGAAACGGGAGGCGGAACGAAGAGTCCATGGAAGGGAGAAGCCCCCGGGGACGAAGTTATTCCCCGAGCGGGCCGTCAGCGGGGAGAAAAAGGAATCGGTGGCCCTCCCGGCGGCGGTTCGGGCCTCGGTACGGATGAGCTCCCGCTCGGCCCAAACTTCGCGGCGACTCCCGCCTCGCACCCCGGTGTCGCCTCCGCGCGCTGCCTCCCGGTGCGCCTAACCGCAAGGGCACCCTCCGGGCAAGCGCCTGCTTGCCCCAATTTCCTCCCGTGGCGCAGACGCAAGGAGAGCGAGCCGAGCAGGAGCTCAGCCGTACCGGAGAATGGCACTCACTTGAGGCGATTTGGCGGGGTTTTGCCCGCTGCCGAGTGAAGAGTTTTGCGGAGGTTTCGTCCGGAGGACGTGAGACGAATTGCCGGCGATGGAATCGCCGGATGATCACCGCCGGTGCGTGCGTCCGGAGGACGCGAGATGCAGCCGGGCAGAGCCGTCGTCTCGCGTCCTGCGGACGCACTGATGGGTTCGGCGGATCCGGCGATTGCATCGCCGGCTAGTCCTCTCGGGTCCTCCGGACCGGGACAGCGCGCCGCCGCCATATTTCTCCACTAACTGAGTGCCATTCAGCCGTACCGGGCGCCGGGAGCGGGAGGCAGCGCGCGGACGCGTGATGGGGTTCGACGCGGGAGGGTGAGCCTAGTTTGGGCCGAGCGGGAGCTCAGCCGTACCGGGGGCCGTACCAGGACCCGGACCGCCGACACGATCCATTACCACAAATAGTTTGCAGTGTGACGACCTCGATCCATCGTCGTCGTTATCGCACGTGTTTTGCGTTAGTGAACTCGCTTTGCCTCTCACCATGATCATCCGGCCTTTTCTTCGTCGCCCCCAGCTCCATCGCCTTGGCCGCTTCGCGACGGGGAGATCTGCGGCCCTATTCCTCGCGTCGATCGCGCTGGGCGCCGGGCCGGCCCGGAGCCAAACGCCCGCTGAGCCCACGGCCGACCGAGTCGTGGTGACGTCGAAGCTCGATGAGGACCGAAACCAGATCGTTCCGAGTCTGGGCGCGACCGAATATCGCATCAGCCGTAACCAGATCGATGCTCAATCCCAAGGGGTGAATGCGCCTTTCAATCAGGTGATTCTCCGCGCGCCAGGGGTGGCCGGGGACTCCTTTGGCCAACTTCACGTCCGGGGCGAGCACGCCAATCTCCAATACAGAATTAACGACGTGCTCCTGCCCGAAGGGATTTCCGGGTTTGGACAGGAACTCGATCCGCGGTTCCTCGCTTCCGTCTCCTTGATCAATGGGTCGCTCCCCGCTCAGTTCGGCTTTCGAACTGCGGGGATTGTCGACATTCAAACGAAGACTGGCACCGAGGCCAAGGGCGGTGAGTTGTCGCTCTACGGGGGCAGTTTCGACACGCTTCGCACGAGTTTCGCGTCCAGCGGAAGCGCCGGAAAGTGGAGCTACTTCTTGACGGGAAGCTACTTCCACAGCGCGCTGGGGATCGAAAGCCCAACCGGCAGCTCGCGACCCATCCACGACGACACCGATCAAGCCAAAGGATTCGGCTATGCCTCGTACCTGATCGACTCGACGAGTCGCATCAGCCTCTTCTTGAGCGCCTCGGTTTCGTCGTTTCAAATTCCGAACAGCCCGGGTCAGGAAGCGGCGTTTGGGCTCACGGGTGTGCCTTCCTTCGACTCCGCGAAGCTCAACGAACGCCAGTTCGAGAAGAACTATTACGTCATTTTGGCCTACCAAAAATCTTGGTCCAACTTGAACCTGCAGCTCGCCGCTTTCGGGAGGTATAGCAAGACGCTGTTCAAGCCAGATCCGATCGGTGATCTCGTCTTCAACGGGGTGGCCAGCCAGGTGGATCGCAGCATCGGCTCAACCGGCTTTCAAGCGGACGCCAGCTACACCCTCAATGACCAAAACACGCTTCGCGCAGGCGCCATCGTGACGGTCGAGCGGGCCCGCGCAAAGAGTTTCGTTTCGGTCTTCCCGGCGGACGACACGGGAGCCCAAGCGAGCACCGACCCATTCACCATCGTCGATGGCAGCCGGAAAACCGGCGTTTTTTACGGCCTCTACCTTCAGGACGAGTGGAAGCCCTTCCGGAATTTCACCGTCAACTTTGGCGCGCGCTTCGACGTCGTCTCAGCTTACGTCAATGAAACGCAGCTCAGCCCTCGGGTGAACGTGACCTATGAGCTGTCACCCGCCACGACGCTGCATGCCGGTTACGCCCGCTACTTCACTCCTCCACCGCTCGAACTCGTCAAAAACGAGACGCTCGGCAAATTTGTCGGGACGACCAATCAGCCGGAGGTTTTCGATAACTCGCCCGTCAAATCCGAGCGTTCCCACTATTTCGATCTCGGGATCACGCAAAAGGTCCTGCCGGGATGGGAGATCGGTGTCGATGGCTACTACAAAATTGCCCGCAATCAGCTCGATGATGGGCAGTTTGGACAAGCTCTCATTCTTTCGCCGTTCAACTATCGAAAGGGCAAGGTGTACGGCGTCGAGGTGACCAGCACCTACCAGAACGGCGGGTTCTCCGCCTACGCCAATTTCGCGTTCAGCAAGGCCCAGGGAAAGGACCTCGTTTCCGGACAGTTCCTGTTTGCCCGGGACGAGTTGGACTACATCCGCAACCACGCCGTTTTCCTCGATCACGACCAGACTTACACCATCTCCGCGGGCGTCTCCTACAAGCTGAACGAGACGCGGGTGTCCGCCGATTTGCTTTTCGGCAGCGGCTTGCGCCGCGGTTTTGCCAACACCGAAAAGCTTCCGGCGTACTACCCGGTTAACCTCGGAGTCGAGCAGGGGTTCAAGGTCCCTGGCGTGGGCAAGTTCAAGGCTCGTTTTGACGTCGTGAACGTCTTCAATCAGATCTTTCAACTGCGCGATGGCTCCGGCATCGGAGTGGGGGCGGCGCAATTCGGCGCGCACCGCGGATTTTACGGCGGAATCGCCTATGAATTCGGGGGCACGAAGGCGGTCGCACGTCCCGGCAAGTGATCGCGCAAGGCGCCGTTTCCCCACCGCTTCATTCACCGTCCCCGACCGCGATCTCCTCAAAGCGGAAACCGTAAATCGTCTCGCGCCACGCGGGCGTGACCGCCTGCTCGAACCTCGCGGCGCTCGACCATCGCCACTGCGCCGGTTCGGCGACGAGCCGGGGATAGACCGCGTTCGCGTGCGTATAGTGCAGGCGGACGAGATAAGCTCGGGGGAGGGCGAGAGGGGTCTCCCAGTAATTCTGCCACAGCCGACTGCGCCCCGGCGTTTCGTCGACCCGATTTCGCTCTCGGGTCGAGACGCTGTGAAGGTGCTGCACGAAGGGGCGGAGTGGGTTGGCGCCTCCCGCCGGACTGTGTCCGACGAAATGGTAGTGGTTCGAGAGCACGCACCAAGCATCGAGCGTCCAGCCGTATTTCGACGCGAGCGAGTGCAGCGTGGCGGTGAAGAAATCTCTCATCGCGTCGGAGTCGAGGAGATGGACGCCGCCCCGGGAGCGCGCCGTCACGAAATAGACGCCGCTCTCCGCCAGGCCTGCGGCCGAGGGACGCGCAGCAGGCTGCGCGGGGTGACAGCGGCTGCAGGCATCCGCACTCCACGAGCCTGCGGCACGACAACCCTCCGGCGCCCACGACCCACCTCGCCAGAACGGCGAATCGACGGCGCGCTTTCGCACCGCACTTGCTGTCGCCCGAGAGAACGGGGACACTGAGCGCTTTCCGCGCATGGACGATCCCGCCCCCACCTCACCGCCCGCGGCGGCGGACTCCGTCCGCTTCGGCCACTTCCGCGTCGCCCGGCGGCCGGATGGATCGCTCGAGGAACTGGGTCGCGGCGCGATGGGGGTGACCTATCGCGCAACCGATGACGGCCTGCGCATCGCCGTGGCGCTCAAAGTGATCGCGGCAGATTACGTGAACGATGAGCAGGCCCGCCGGAGGTTTCAACGCGAAGCCCGGGCCGCGGCGCAGTTGCGCCATCCGAATGTCGCCAGCGTGCTGCACCTCGGCGAGGAGGGCGGGGAGTTCTTTTACGCCATGGAGTTCGTCGTGGGGCGTCCGCTCTCGGCGATTCTGAAGGAGACGCCCATCGTCCCCGCGGGGACCGCGCTCGCCTTGATCGCGCAGGTGGCCGCCGCGCTGGCGGCCGCGCACAAGCGCGAGATCATTCACCGCGATCTGAAGCCGGCGAATTTGATGCTGCTGGAAGGCGAAGCCATCGAGCACGAAGACGAGCGGACGATCGCGGCTGGCCACCGGCAGATCAAGGTCATCGACTTTGGGTTGGCGCGCAGCTTCGGCCAGGCGCACGCCGAGGATTCGCTTGCCTCGCATACCGCCGCGGTGGCGGGCGGGTTCACCGGCACGCCGGCCTACGCGTCGCCGGAACAATGCGCCGGGGCGAAGGACATGGACGGGCGCTCCGATCTGTATTCGCTGGGCGTGATCCTCTGGCAGTTGCTGACCGGCCGTCTGCTCTTCACGGGCACGTTTTCGCAGGTGATCGGGAAGCACCAGTTCCAGGCGCCGCCCTTCGAGCAGCTCGCGGATCAACCCCCGGGAATCGTGACCCTCTTCCGCGGCCTTCTCGCGAAGGAACCGGAGGATCGCATCCCGACGCGGGCCGGCGACCTGCGGGACGAGCTCGACCGGCTGCGCCGCGAATTGTCGGGCTCGGCCTCGCCTTCCCCCGCCGAGTCGGCGCCGGTGGCAGAGCCAGCGCCACCGATTGCGGCCGCGCCCCCGGCCCTGCCGGTGAGCGCGACGAGCCGCGTTGGCGCCCCGCTCCCCGCGCCGGTGGAAGAGTCCTCCGTGACGATGGATCTGCCCGCCGGCGGGCGGGCAGCATCGCCTCCACCGATTGCCCCGCGGGCCACACCGCCGCCGGTCGAGCCCGCTCCAACCGGATCAAAATTTCCGAAGTCCCTCTCGATCCCGGCGCCGCTCGAGCCCGCGTTCCGACTTTCCGAATGGATCGCGCGGCTGAAGGAAATTCCCCGCCGTGGCTGGATCGTGCTCGGGGCGCTTTTCCTGCTCTGGCTCATCTTTTCCGGCCGCTCCGACAAGAACACCAGCCGAGAGACCAAGCGGCCGGCCGCGAGCCAGATCATTCCGACTCCGGTCCCACCGGCGGTGCCGGAACCGCCGTCGGCGACCCCCCCGCCCACTCCACCCGCGGAGGAGAGTCCGAGCCCAAGTCGCTCCGGTCCTTAGCCGGAAGGATGGTCTTTCCGCCCGGGGACAGGAGCGCCGTCGGAAGAGCTCGACTGACGTCGCACGGTCGCGCGGGGGTTCGGTTTCCTGGCGGGGGCGGGTTCTGGATTGACCTCGCAACCCGCCCGGCGGTAACCTCTTCGCGTTCTTGATGAAGGCACCTTTCCCCATTCGGCGTTCGCTCTGTGCCCTGCTCGCGTGCTCTGGCCTGCTTTCGCCGATCAACACGTTCCAGGCGCAGAGCGCGGGCTTCGTAAACTTCGAGTCGCACCAGACGCGGCCGGCCTGCCTGAGCCCCGATGGGAAACGACTTTTCGTCGTCAACACCCCGGATGGACGACTCTCGGTCTTCGATGTCTCCAACGCCGCCAATGCCACTCCCATCCTGATCCGGGAGATTGCCGTGGGCCTTGAGCCGGTGTCCGTCAATGCGGTCTCCAGCGACGAAGCCTGGGTGGTGAACGAAGTCTCGGATTCCATCAGCGTGGTCTCCGTCGCCAGCGGTGTCGTCACCGACACGCTCCTCTGCAAGGACGAGCCGGCCGATGTTGTCTTCGCGGGCGGCCGGGCCTTCGTCTCGTGTGCCCGGAATAATCTGGTGCGCATTTTCGACGTGGCGACTCATGTCGAGTCCACGCCGGTCACGCTGACCGGACTGCATCCGCGCTCGCTCGCGGTGAGTCCGGATGGCACCAAGGTGTACGTCGCCTTCCTCCTTTCGGGAAATCGCTCCACGCTCCTGCCGGCCAACCTCGCCCCGCCGCCGCCGCCCCCGACGAACGCATCGCTGCCGCCTCCGCCGCAGGTGGGACTGATCGTTTCAGCCGATGACTCCCGGCTGAATCCAAGGCCCAACATGCCGGACAACGACGTGGCGGAGATCGACGCCCCCACCGGTTCGGTCCTGCGCTACTTCCGCGCCGTGGGCACGGTGAACTTCGGCCTCGCCGTCCGACCCGGCAGCACGGAGATCTGGGTGGCAAACACCGAGGCGCGAAACCTCATCCGATTCGAGCCAACCCTGAAGGGCCATGCCGTGGACAACCGGGTGACGCGCATCGACACCGCCGGTGCCGGTACGGTCACAGCGTTCGATCTCAATCCCGGCATCGACTACAACCTGTTTCCGAACGATGCCGCCCGGGCCACCGCCTTGGCCCAGCCCGCTGCCATCGCTTTCGAACCGGGTGGCGCCTTCTTCTGGTTGGCGGCATTCGGGTCGGATCGAGTGGCGCGTGTCGATGCCGCCACGGGGCTCGTGGCGGACCGGATCGAAACCGGACCCACCACAGGTGCGGCGGCGAATCCGGCGGCCAAGCGCGGACCGCGGGGACTTGTGATGCATCCGACCAACAACCGGCTCTATGCGGTCAATCGCATCTCCAACACGCTGACCGTTATCTCCACCACCTTGCGTCAGGTCGTGACGGAAATCCCCACGGGCAGTTTCGATCCCACGCCGAACGCCGTTCGGCTGGGCCGCGGCTTTCTGTACGATGCGCGCCTCTCGGGCAATGGCACCCAATCGTGCGCCTCGTGCCACATCAATGGCGATCGGGACGAACTCGCGTGGGATCTGGGCGATCGAGGCGGCTCGATGACGACCGTGACGCAAAATCTGCCGGTCGGCGGGACCCAGTCGTTCAGCCTGCACCCGATGAAGGGGCCGATGACCACGCAGACGCTCCGCGGATTGTCCGGGCTGAATCCCCTCCATTGGCGCGGCGACCGGCCCTCGTTCCTCGACTTCAACGGCGCCTTTGCCTCGCTGCTGGGCGGTTCCCCACTCAGCGCCGCGGACATGCAGCTCTTCCGCGACTTCATCAACACGGTCGTACTCCAGCCTAATCCCAACCAGAACCTGGACCGGACACTGCCGACGATCTTTCCGCCGGGCGATCCGAATGCAGGAAATCCGATTTCGGGGAAGAACACGTATCTCACCGAATTCTACCAGCCGCTCCTCTCCTGCAACACCTGCCATGCGGTGCCCACCGGCTCGAATCGGCTGCTCATCAGCGGAGCGGCGCTCCAGGAAAGTCAGGCCTTCAAGGTCCCCCAGTTGCGAAATCTCTATCAAAAGACCTTCTTCGCCCGCAGCGCCACCGTGCCGTCCTTGAGCGGGTTTGGGGTGACGCACGACGGGACGGATCCGGATGTCTTCACGTTCCTCGGCCGGCAGGTTTTCGGGACGTTTGCGAACGACCTCACGCGTCGGCGGAATCTCGCCGCCTTCGTGCTTTGTTTCGACACCGGCATCGCCCCGGCCACCGGCTACGGCCGCACGATCGCCGCGGCAAATCTCGGCTCGACCGGAGGTGACTGGGCGCTGCTCGAGGCGCAGGCGGGTGCAGGAAATGTCGATACGATCGCGCGCGGACTGATCAACGGCGTGCGCCACGGTCTGCTTTATCGTCCAGTCACGGGCGATTACGCCAGCGATCAGACCGGTCTCGGACCATTTAGTCACACCCAGCTGCAAAACATGTTATCCACCGGTGCGGCCACGCTCACCTTCATGGGCGTGCCGGTCGGAGCTGGCCTGCGCCTCGCGCTCGATCGAGACGGGAATGCGGTAACCGACAGCGACGAGCCGCTGCCCTCCCTGTGGCTCGACGTTTCCACCGGCACGCCGTCTCTCTCGTGGTCAGCGGCGAATGCCTCTCTCGTGTTGGAGTTCACCGACTCTCTGCAGAGCGGCCCTTGGCAGCCCGTCACGGAGTCGCGCTCCACCTCCGGTAGTCTCGTCTCGGTGCTCGATCCCGGTGCGGTGGCCAGACGTTTCTACCGGCTGCGTCGGCCCTGAGCCGAGCGGGCGGAAGGGCGGCACTCCCGCCAGAATCACTTCCCATCTTTGCCCCGCACTCACCCCCGCCAGCGGCGCCGGTGGAGATGCCGGCGCGTCTGCTAATTCGGGGCAACCGTGAGGGCCAGAAGTTCCTTGGGCACCACCAATCCGCGGCCGGCGGAGGGCACCGTCCGCGCAGATATTTTCGCCGCCGCGCCGCGGTCCCGCCACTGACCTTTCGCCGATGCTCTACGGATTCGTCACCCGCAGCCGCAGGAAGCGCTGCGGATGGGCCGGATCGGTGATGAGGTAGATGTCCTGCACAGATACCGCGCTCGAGGTGGCGCCGACCACTTCGTTGATGATTGCTCCGCTGGTCAGCACGGTGAAAGGGGTGCCGCCGACGCTCTGCGCGAGGTCGGTCCAGGTATTGGTCAGCACGTCCAGTCCCTGCACGGTGAGGGTGATGTCCGGCCGGTCGAAGTAGCGCTGGAAGCTGAGCTGGAGCCGATTGCCGTTCCGGCTGAGCTGCGGGAGGAAGTTCAGGCTGCCCGCGGTGGCCGCCGGATTTCCGTGGAGCGCATACTCCACCAGATTCGGCACGCCGTTGCCGTTCGGATCGGCCGTGTCCGCGGCGCTGCCCGCATTGAGGAAGTTGCCGAAGAACTGCTGCCGCCAGGCCCCGAGCACCGTCAGGCCGTTGCCCGTGAGGGTGACATCGAAGGACGGCGTCGCCGGATCGTCACTGGGGACATGCAACCCTGCCGTGCGCGAGCCCGTGGCGGAGGGAGCGAAGGTCACGCTGAACGTGGTGCTCGCTCCCGGCGCCAGCACGGGGGTGACCGGAGACCCGGGAGAGAAGTCGCTCGCACTTGCGCCATCGATGGTGGCACCGCCCAGCGTGAGACTGGCCGAGCCCTGATTGGCGACGCTAAAGGAACGCGTGGTGCTGGTGGCTGGGCCCACATTCCCGAAGTCCACGCTGCTGCCGCCGCTGATCAGCGGAGCGCCGATGGCATTCTGCACGGCAATGAGCGACTTCCCCTCGTAGAGCTCGATTTCATCGATCGCGGTACCAAAGACCGAGGTGATGATGCGCAGCCCCGTCGCGGTGACGGCGGGGAAGCGGTAGAGGTGCCGCCGCGACGGCGCGGTGAAGTTCGTCCCAAACGCCGTCTGGTAGTCGAGGAACCCGATGGTCATCCAGCTCGCGTCCGGCGTGGACGCGTCCGGATTTGCCGCCGTCGTGAACTGCACCGTGTAGCGGCTGAGCGCGCGATCGACGAGGCCACCGGTGTTGTCGCGTCCGAACGCGAGGCGATCGACTGTCTTGCTCCCGCCCAGGTTAATTCCAGCAAACGTGGGCGCGCTGTTTCCGATCCAGCTAAAGGCATTGCCGTACGTAGCGTCGTTGAGATGGGCGATGGTGTGGTTGGAGTTTCCCGGCAGCAAATCCTTCGCGAAGGCCACCGCCCCGGTTGCGGTGGCCAGATTGGCCGGAGCGAAGGTGCCGCTCTCCTGCAGCAGCGTGAGACTGCCGGTGGTGAAGACGCCGGCCGCGGGATAGATCTCGATCTCATCGAGGGCGGTCCCGTTCGCCAGCGTGAGGATGCGCACGCCCGTCGCGCTGACCGGGGCAAACGCAAACACGTGGCGCAGGGCCGGTGTGGCCACATTGGCGCCGCCGCCCGCGCGGTAGTCCACCGCGCCGATGGTGGTCCAAGCCGTGGTGGCAGCAGTGGGATTCGGATCGGTGGTGACCTGGAGGGTGTAGAAATCGACGCAGCGATCGCCGAAAAACGCCGTGTTATCGCGTCCGAAGGCGATGCGATTTACGAGCACCGGCGTGGCCCCGAGGCTGACGCCGGCAAAGGAATTGGCCGACGCGTTGATCCAGCTGTTGCCGTTGCCGTAGAGGGCATCGTTCAGATGCGGAATGGTGTGATTCGGGTTCCCGATAAACACGTCTTTCGCGAAGGCCGTACCGGCGGGGGCGAGGTTATTCGGCGCGAAGCTGCCGCCTTCCTCCTCCAGCGTGAGTCCGCCGGTCACGCCCACCGTGAACGTGCTGCTCACCCCGCTCACCGTGTAGATGATGGTGGAGACCCCGAGTCCGGCCGCCGTGGGATCGAAGCTGCCATTCGTCACGGCCGGTCCGCTGAACATGCCGCCGGATGGCGCGGGCGCGCTCGCGGAGCTCAGATTCACCGGGCCGTTGCCGAGAGGATAACTCAGTCCAGCGGTGGCGGCGGCGTTGAAGGTGGGCACCTGCCCGGTGCCGGTCACGCCGTAGTTGAACTGCGGCGTGGCGGGATCGTTGCTGCCCAGCGTCACCGTGGAAGTACGCGCGCCCGGAGCGGCGGGGCTAAACCCGATCTGGTAGGTGGTGCTGACACCCGGCGGCAGGGTATCGTTCCCGAGAGCGGCCGGCACGAACTCCGCCGCATTCCCCCCGCCGGAGGACAGCGTGAAGAGCGTCAGCGTGCTCGTGCCCGTATTCGTCAGCGTGAAGAGTCTGCTGATACTCTGCCCGGGGAGAACGCCGCCGAAGTCCACGCTTCCGCCGTTCGCGACCGGCGTGCCGACCGGTTGCTCGAGCGTGAGCTGGGGCTGTCCCTGGTAGATTTCGATTTCATCGATGGCGGCGGTGATGACGCCGCTGGCGGGCGCGATGATCCGCAAGCCGGTGGCGGTGACCGCCGGGAAGCCGAAGAGATGGCGCAACCAAGGCGCGGTGAAATTCGGTCCGGCTGCGGTCTGGTAGTCGAGGAAACCGATGGTGGTCCAACTTGCGTCCGGCGTGGTGGCATCGGGGTTGGCGACCGCCGTATATTGGATGGTGTAGCGACCGAGCGTGCGATCGGTGAAGCCACCGGACGTGTTGTCCCGGCCGAAGGCGAGTCGATCGATCGAGAACGAGCCTCCGAGATTGATGCCGGCGAAAGAACCGAAGGTGTTCCCGATCCAGCTCGAGGCATTTCCGTAGCTGCCGTTGTTCAGATTGGCGATGGCATGCGGGGCGGCGGGAATCACGTCCTTCGCAAAGGCCAGCGCGCTGGCGCCGCGGGCAAGATTGGCCGGCGCGAAGCCGCCCCCTTGCTGGAGGAGCGCGAGGCCGCCCGTGGAAAAGACGCCGCTGGCGGGGTAGATCTCGATTTCATCGATGGCGGTGCCGAACGCGGCGGTGCGGATGCGCAGGCCGGTGGCAGCGACGGGTGCGAAGTTGAAAACGTGACGACGCGCGGGGTTGGCGACATTCGCGTTGCCGCCGGGCCGGTAGTCCACCGCGCCGAGGCTCGTCCACGCGGTCGTGGCGGCGGTTGGATTCGGGTCGGTGGTGTACTGGACGGTGTAAAAATCCACGCTGCGGTCCGTGAACGTGCCGGTGTTGTCGCGGCCAAAAGCAATGCGATTCACCGTAACGGGCGCGGCGCCGAGGCTGACGCCGACGAAGGAGTCGGCGGAATTGCCGATCCAGCTAAACGAGTTGCCGTAGGTGGCGTCGTTGAGGTGCGCAATGGTGTGGCTGGGAAAGCCGGACACCACATCGAAGGCGAAGGCGGTGCCGCCGGGCGCGAGATTTCCCGGCACGAAGGCGCCGCCCTCCTCGTCGAGCGCGAGGCCACCCGTGACACCGATCGTGAAGGTGCCGCTCACCCCATTCGCCGTGTAGGTGATGACGTGCAGCCCGAAGCCCGCCGCCGCGGGATCAAAGAAGCCGCCGCTCACGCCCGGCCCGCTGAAGCTGCCGCCAGGAGGCGTGGCCCCGGTGGCGGTGGCGAGGTTGATGAGGGCGCCGCCGCTCGCGGTGCTCAAGCCCGTGGTGGCCGCAGCATTGAAGGCGATGGGTTGGATGTTGCCGAGGACATTGAGGATGCCACTGCTGGTGATGCGCGCGGTCTTGTTCGTGGCGGAGGAAGCCAGACTCCCCCACGTGCCGCCAAATTGGAGCGCGCCATCAAAGCTGAGCGACTGCACGCTGACGGTGCCGGCGAAGGGCAGATCCAGCGTGCCGCCCGCGAGCGCGAGGGGGCCGCCGCCGAGACTGCTGACGGTGCTGGCGCGGACCACGCCGGCATACACGATGGTGCTGCCGCTGTAGTTATTGCTCCCGCTGAGCGTGAGGATGCCCGCACCGTTTTTTGCCAGACCACCTGCGCCGCTGAGGGCGCCACCGAGCACGCAGTCCACCCCGCTGGTGTCAATGAGCGAAAGGTTATCGAGCATCATCGGCACCGTCGTGGTGAGCGTGCTGCCGGTGACCTTCAAGGTGCCGCCCGCAAGGAAAAAGGTCGCTCCACCGGACCCTTTGGTGAGGCCGTTGGTGCCGCCTACATTCAGCGTGCCGCCGGGGTTGAGGCCAAACGTCCCACCGGCCGCCGGGCCTGAGCCGAGGATCATCTGCCCGCCGCAGGTCACCGTGCCGCCCGCGCCGACGGAGATGCTGCCGCTGCTGAGGAAGCCGAGGTACATCGGGCCGGCGCTGGTGAGGGAAGAGCCCGTACCACTGACACTCGCCGTGCCGAGCGTGCCGCCGCCGAGGAGGCCAAAGGCGAGGCTGCTCGGCGAGCTGACTTGTCCGCCGCTCGTCACGGCCAGCGAGCCCGTGCCGCCCACGCCGATCTCAATGTAGTTGGCTGCGCTCAGCGTGGCTCCCGCGCCGGAGACCGTCACGGCGCCATCGCGCTGGAAGGTGCTGCTGCTGTAGAGCGAGCCGCCCAGTACCGCCACCGTGCCGGTGCCGAGCGTGTTTGCCGCCGGCACCACGATGTTGCCGGCGTAGAGCTGCGTGCCGCCGGCATAAGTGTTCGCCGCGTTGAGATAGAGAATGCCGCCGCCGATTTTGACCAGGCCGCCGGTGCCGCTCACGACGCCGCCGAGCACGGCATCCACGCCGCTGGTATCGAGGAGGGAGCTGTTCGCCAGCACCATCGGCACGGTGGTCGTGAGGCTGCTGCCCGTGACTTTCAGCGTGCCGCCGGAGAGATAAAATCCGGATTCGCCCGCTCCGCTGCTGATGCCGTTCGCGCCGCCCACATTCAGCGTGCCGCCGGGATTGATGACGAACGCGCCGCTGCCGCCGGCGGTGGTTCCAAGCGAGACATTCCCCGCCGTGACGGAGCCGCCGGAGCTAACCGTGAAAATGGCCGGGGCGCCGTAGCCCACGAAGAGGGTGGTACCGACATTGAGCGACGATCCGACCGCGCTGATGGCGCCCTGCCCGATGCCGGTCACGTTCAGCGTCCCGCTCGCGCCGAGAAACACGCCGAGCGCGGTTGTGGTGGTGGAAGTCACCCGCCCACCGCCGGTGATATTGAGCGTGCCATTTCCGCGCGAGCCCACCTCGATGAAAGTGCCGGTCGTGAGATTCGCGCCAAAGCCGTTCACCGTCGCGGTGCCGACGCCCGTAGGATTCTCGCCGAGGAGCGCATTGGCCGGCGTGGACAGCGTGGTCGCGCTGCCCGCGTTACCATTGAGATTCAAGGTACCCGCGGCATTGGAGCCGACCCGGATGCTCGCCTTTCCCGTGAAAGTGCCGTTGAGCGCCAGCGTGCCGCCCTCCACGATCGCGCTGCCGGAGAAAGGATGCGAGCCCGTGATCGTGAGAGTGCCGGCGCCGATTTTGGTGATCCCTCCAGGCCCCGTGATCGGGCTGGCGGCGAGGTTGACGTTGTTGCCGTTCGTATCGAAGACGCCGCCGCCCGCGCCGAGCGCCGTGAGCCGCGGAGAAATGTCGAGGGTGTTGGCGTTCCAGCGCAGCCCGCCGCCATTGAGCGTGATCTGGCCGGTGCCGAATGAGCTGAGCGAGGGAAAGCCGATGGACCCGCCGTTGATTTGAGTCGTGCCGCCGGCAAACGAGGCTCCCTGAGGCGCCAGCGAGAGATTGCCCGCGCCCACCTTTGTCAATCCGCCGGTCCAGGTCAGCGGCGTGCCAAAGGTGACGTTGCTGCCGTTGGTGTCGAAACTGGGCGCCGTCAGGGTTTGCAGGCGAATCGAGATGTCGGTCGTGCTCCCAGACTCCCAGCGCAGCCCGCCGCCGTTGAGGATGATGTTTTTCGAGGGGCTCCCGATGCCGACTTCGGGCGCATCCGCGGGGCCGAAGTTTGACCGGCTGGTGAACTCGAGGAATCCACCGCGGATGTCGAAGGCGGAGGTGGACGGCCCGTACTCGTTGGCAGCCGTGATTTTCAGGATGCCGGGGCCGGCCTTGATGAGCCTTCCGCTCCCGAAGGCAAATCTTCCCGCGAGGAGCGCATTGCCCCCGGTCGTGTCGAAGGTCGTATTGTTCACCACAAATCGATCGAGGGAAACCGTGAGGAATCCGCCGCCGCGCACCCGCACGGCCGACCCGCCCAAATCGAGCTTATCACCCGCTGACGCTCCAAAGAACTTCCCCGAAATCCCGGCTCGTCCCTCGGCGTCCGCGACCACGATATTGACTCCGCCCAACGTCACTACTGAACCGGGCGTAAACCCGGAGGTGCCGCTCTCCGAAAGCGAAAGCGTCTTGCCAAGATTAAGGGAGCCGCCACTCATCTGGAGCGTCGTCTGGCTCGAGTTCTGCGAGATTTTGAAATGACCCCCGATGTTCAGTGTCGTCCCCGTCATGCCTACGTAGCAGGTGGCCCCGCTCGTCGGTCCGATGACCATGTCCCCCGTCGTGTTGACCGTGGCCCCGGCCGAGGAGTTGAACACCGTGGTCGAGGCAACCGTGCCGATCTGGAAGGTGCCCGCGGTCATAGTTCCCAGGGGGCCTTGCAGCGTGGCTCCAGAAACCGGGATGGAGATGGAGGGACTGCTGATCGGGCCAGCCACCTTCAGCCCGTTGGAGATGGAAATCGACGTCTCGCCCACGAGCGGATTTTTTATCGTCCCCGAGCCGCTGATTTCCGACGCATAGAGCTCCTGACCCAGTGAAGACATGAGCGTCACCCCAGGATCCAGCGTCAGCGTGGTGCAGAATTGGGTACCGGTCATGTCCACCGTCCTCGTCCCCGTAATGATCGCATTTGGGCGACTGTTGTATCCGCCGGGCCAGCCTTGAATCTCTCCCGCCGCGTTCACCCAGTTCGTCGTGTTGTAGTTCCACACCGTGGGGAAGGTGGACGCGGAGAGAGAGTAGGTCTGTTGCGCGAAGGCCGGTGCGGCGCCGAACGCAGTCACCGCCCAGAGAGCTGCGGCGGCGGCCCGGCGGACCGAAAACCCATCGGGATACGCTGTCATGATCCATTCGCGCAGATCTGCCGTGATGCCGCAATCCTACTTTGGTAGGGGTAGGGCGGCCGGACTTGTCACTCTGCGGCTCGGTGATCCGCGCTGGTCGAGGGAGGTTCGCCGTGACGAGCCATGATGGCGCGAGTGCGCGCGTCGGCGCGGCCCCCGAACTGTTCCGCCGGGGTCGCGTGGATTCGGACTTGCCTGTGGGCAGGGAATTTTGGGAAGGTGTCTGTGGCCGATCGATTTCCGCATCCGCCCCTCTCGCTCAGGCCGCATTACCGTGATGGTTTCAGCCCAAGACTTGGAGTCGCTGAGCGACGCCACCCTTCAGCTCTACACCCCGGAGTTGCATGCGGGGAACTGGGTGGATCATGCCTTTCGCTTTCTCCGCCGCATCGTCTCAGCGGACATGGTGAACTTCGGCAGCCTGGACCCGCGCACCAACACCATGCGGGCCAGTACCACGTGCGACGGGCCGGATTGGGGTAAGGCCCTGACCGGGTTCGGCACGTTCATGCAAAAATATCCGTACTTTTGCTTCGATCCGGCGGTGAACGGCGGCCGGCCGTTCTTCAGCAGCGACTTCGTCAGCGCGCGGCAGTTTCGGGATCTGGACATCTACTCCGAGTGTTTCAAGATCCTCGAGACCATGGATCATGCGGCGGTGCACGTTCCGACGGACGATGGTTGTCTCACCTGGTTCGCCCTGGAGCGCGGACGGGAATTCAAGGAGCGGGATCGGGTCCTCCTCCGGGTGGCCCAGCGGCATCTCGCGAATGCCCGCCAGCTCGCTCAGGCCCGCCAGCGCGTGCGCGATGAATTTCCGCTCGACGTGGCGTCCTTTCGGCAGGCCGGTCTCTCCCCGCGGGAAGCCGAGGTGGCTTATTGGCTGACGGAGGGAAAGACAAACGCCGAGATCGCGACGTTGATGAAACTGCAGCTGCAAACGGTGAAAGGCTACCTGACCACGCTGTTCAATCGCACCGGCACCGGCAACCGCCTCGCCCTCACGCTGCATCTCATCGAGCTGGCCCGCACCGTCCTGCGCACCCGGCGGGAAGCAAGGCTCGTGCCGGTGCGTTCCTGGAACGTCGGGTGGGGTCCGGCGCAATGATCAATCTCGGATGGGCGCGTCGGAGGTCGGGCAATCGAGCGGGGCGGGGTGGCGGAGCTGAGGGGTTCGCGCAGAGGCGCAGAGACGCAGAGGATGGAAAATCCGCAGAATCTCTCCGCCCCCCCGCGCCTCAGCGCCTCGGCGGGAGAATTCCGCCCTTGCCTTCACCGAGCTGAGGTGTTCGCGCTGAGACGCAGAGACGCAGAGGATGGAAAATCCGCTGAATTTCTCCGCCCCTCCGCGCCTCCGCGCCTCTGCGGGAGTGTTCCGCTTTTGCCTTCGCCGAGCTGAGGGGTTCGCGCAGAGACGCAGAGACGCAGAGGATGGAGAATCCGCAGAATCATTTTGGGCCTCCGCGCCTCTGCGCCTCCGCGGGAGTATTCCGCTTTTGCCTTCGCCGAGCTGAGGGGTTCGCGCAGAGGCGCAGAGACGCAGAGGATGGAGAATCTGCAGAATCACTTCGGGCCTCCGCGCCTCCGCGCCTCCGCGGGAGAATTCCGCTTTTGCCTTCGCCGAGCTGAGGGGTTCGCGCAGAGGCGCAGAGACGCAGAGGATGGAGAATCCGCAGAATCAATTCGGACCTCCGCGCCTCCGCGCCTCCGCGGGAGAATTCCGCTCTTGCCTTCGTCGCGCTGAGGGGTTCGCGCTGAGACGCAGAGACGCAGAGGATGGAAAATCCGCTGAATCGCTTCGGGCCTCTGCGCCTCCGCGCCTCCGCGGGAGTATTCCGCTGTTGCCCGGCAACTTAACGAGCACGCGGCGGGTCTTAGCTAAGACATTTTGGGTCTTAACGAACACGCGGCGGGTCTTAGCTAAGACGTTTTGGGTCTTAACGAACACGCGGCGGATCTTCGCTAAGACATTTTGGGTCTTAACGAATACGCGGCGGGTCTTAGCTAAGACATTTTGGGTCTTAACGAACACGCGGCGGGTCTTAGCTAAGACGTTTTGGGTCTTAACGAACACGCGGCGGATCTTCGCTAAGACATTTTGGGTCTTAACGAATA
>JBBQFQ010000019.1:0-85169 GCA_038322235.1 Chthoniobacterales bacterium | reverse complement strand
GCGTGGGCGGGAAAACTCTGCCGCGGGCGAGAAAAGTCTCCCGTCCGCGAGAGAAATTCGCTGCAAACGAGGGAACTTCGCCGTTTCCGGCGCTGTACGGTCGAAAACGACAAAATCACGCGGAAGTCGACGGAAACTTCGCCCCTGCGCAAAAACTCTCCCGATTTCGGCGGCGACGTCGACCAGGCGACCAAATTCCCTCGAATTCGACGCAGATTCCTCCCCAGCGACAAGAAGTCCTCGATTTCGCGCCGCGTTGCGGGGAGGCGGCGAAATTTCCTCGGGATCGGCAAACAGTCCTCCCCTTCGGCCGAACTCTCTCGATTTTTGCTCGATTTGCTGGCAATCGGGCGAATTCTCTCGTTCGCGGCGGACTTCTCCTCCTGTCGACTGACCATTGCCACCTCGGGTTCCCTAGCCGGGTGGCGACCGGTGAGACTTTCGAAAATCTGCGATTCAAAACTATTTCAGCGGTCAGTTGTCAGCGGCCGCGCGCTGGGATTTGGTTTTAAGCGCCTTCGAAAAAGCCGCCGCCTGATCGGTTGGGAGCCTGGCGCGGAGTCGCGTCACCGCCGGGGCGGATTCCTGGTCTTCGAGCAGCGTGAGATGGAGCGCCGCCACGGCGGCATCCGTCATCGCCTCCGGGAGGGAAACAGAGTCGCCGCGGAAGGTCACCATTCCGACCGGCTCGGCCGCATCCTCGGGCGCCAGGGGTGCCGGTTTGAAATCGCCTTGCAAGCATTCCCGGAGAACGGCGATTGCCTCCGGACCGCCAAAGTCGCGCAAACCGGCGAGCGTGGCGCGGCGATTGAAAGCCTGCGGCTGGAGGAGTGCCTGGCGAGCAAGACGCGCGAGCACCTTTGGCTCATCCTTCCAATCGTCCCATTTCCGGTCGCCAAACACTCGGCGAGCGCCGCCGGCCAGTTCGGCCGCACTCAACTGCGCATCGCGCATGAGCGACTTGAAGACCACGGGATCGACGAGTTCACCCCAAGACCGCTCAATCAACGAGTCGAGCCCTGCGGCGTTGTTCCAACGACGCCCGTCGCAGCCATACGCCTTGAGAACCGAGCTGGTCCGGTCACGTGCATCCGGGATTTGCGCCTTCCAGGCCTGCGCGGCGGATTCCGCTGATTCCGCGTTGCCCAGGGCGGCGAGCAAACCGCTGGGAAGAGCCGCTTCATACCGGGCCATCATGCGGCGTCCCGCCTCCTCAGCCTGCTCCGTCTCTTGCAGTTCCAGCTTCGGCCCCTTTGCGCCGCGGGCGGAGAGCCAGTCGACCAGATATTTGGCGGACGGAAGGGCCAGCATACCGTCGGTCGGCCAGGGTCCATCCGTCCAGCGAATCGACTTCCCGTGATGGAAGGCGACCATCGCGACGATCTCCCCGCCGCGATAAAACTCGAACGTGGGATTCCCGCAGCACATGCAATGAAAAGATGAACCGTCCTCTGCAACGACGAACGATCGCGAAATCTGCGCGATGTCCGTCGCCTCCCTCGTATCGAGCAAGATTTTCTCCGTTTCCTTGCGCCGGTGACAGACGCCTCCGGTTCGAACCAGGAGACGGTCCACGCGGGCGAGCATCTTCTGCAGGGATTCATTTAGCCCGTGGGTGATCTCACATTGCGGGTTGGCCGCGCGAAAGGCATCGAACGATTCCTTCGGGATGCTCGCGAGCAGGAGATCGGCGCGCCGGAGCGCAGGCAATGGCGCTGACGGCAGCGCGCGCAAGAACGACGACTGAACGTTCAATTGTTTGAGAGCGGGAAGACGCGCGATGGAACCCAGATCAAGCGGTGTCTCCTTTGATCCGATGCGGATCAGCTCAAGCGAGCGAAGGTTTTTTAGCGCACTCAACCAGGCCGCGTCGCGAAGGTAGCCTGCCCCCCGCGCGGTGAGAACCTCAAGCGACGTGATCGTGCCAACCACTTCCACATTCTGAGCTCCGTTGAGCGGAGGAAGCGCCAAAAACCGGAGGGGCAGACCGCGCAGAACCGTGAAATCGAAATCCGATTTCGAGCGCCGGCTCAGATCCAAATGTTGGAGCTGCTTCAGCCGGGCGAGCTGCTCCCAGCCTTTGAAGCCTTGATTTCTCTCGCGCACGACGAGCGCCGTGGTTTCCACCGGTAGTTCCGGAAGGTTCTCCGGCGGCCCAAATCCTTCCGGCTCGACTTCGATCACGGATCGGGAGTGATCCAGCTGCGCAAGCATCGACTCGATGCCCGGCGACCAGGCTTCCAACTTCACTCCGCGCAGCTGCCGCAACTCCTCGCGCGAGAGCATCGCCAGGGGGTTCACGAGCTTCCTGGCAGCGCCTGGTTTGGGCGGTTCGTCGTCTGTGTGCACCCGGCATCCGACGAGCACCCGCTTCCCATCTGGACTCTTCCGATAGATTCGGTCGGAAGACTCAGTGACGAGGTCGTATTTTCCCGGGCCGCCCAGACGAATCGAAGTGCCATAAAAATTGATTACGTCTCCCTCCCGTAAATCGCGCTCATCGGAGAAGGCCCGCTGGCCATTGAAGGAGATCTGGAAATCGAGCGTTGGCTCCACCGCTCTCGCTTCATGACCGGCGAAAGCCACCCACCCCAACATCCAAACCCACCAGTGGACACGCATCCCGTTCTCATTCGCGTTGACGGCGAATCTGCCAAGCTCTGAATGCCTGCGACCCCCGCTCCGGTGCGCGGGTATCTCCTTGGTCCCGCGGCTGGAGCGCACTCTATCGGCTTCGCCCCGCCATCGCGGGGCAAGGCGTTCTGGCCCCTTCGAATCGGGGTATAAATGCCGTGGAAGAGCGCGCATTCCTGCAGGCTGGTCTCACCGCAATAGCCGTTGTTTTCCATCCACTGGGCGCGATTGCGGATGGGCAGGACGGCATCTGCGCAGAGCGCCTCGGGGAGCAGATTGGCGCCGAGGATGAGCGCCAGGCCGAGCGCAGCGCATATCTGGCGGGTGGAGTGGAGGAAGCGAGGGTGTTTCGTTTTCATGGTTTGCGTCGGATTGCCGACGCGGACCAGATCGCGCATCTTTCGCCCGCGCTCCGCCGCCGCGGGATGAATGGCCGAATTTGCCCGCCGAGCGGTCGAGATCCGGGAGCGAATGCACTGATCCCGGAGGGTAGATGAGACTCGGGACTGCCGCGGTGCCATTCTTGCCGACCTCGATCGCGACTTGTGGAGGCGTCGTCTGAGCGGTCGGGAGTGGGCACGATTTCCGGTCGTCTGTGACGTTCCCGCCATGTGCCGATTTGTTTGCGGTTAACCGTTTGGGGGCGACGCCGGACAGCTGCTATCTCCGGGCCTCGCCACCATGAAACGCACGCTTCTCGTCCCCGCTCTCCTCGCCCTCACGGCGGTTACCGCCTTCGCGCAGTCGCCGATCCTCACCTACTCCGGTACTCTGGATGCGACCGATCGCACGTTCAATCGCGCCGCCAGCGCTTTCTCGCTCTCCTCCGTCGGGGGGGCGGTTGCTTACGAAACGTTCAGCTTCACGTCGAACAGCTTGGGCGGCGCCTATCAAATTCTGGGAGACTACCGCGGCGGCGGTGGGCTGACCGACGGCTTCCTCTACATTTACAACGCGTTCAATCCGGCCAACGCGCTCTCCGGACTGGTGGCCGGGGATGATGACTTCTCGATCAGCGGAGCCGATGCCCTGAGCGGCTCGTTTCTCGCGGATGCCAGTTCCTTCGGCCCTGGCGTGATCGGCAACCGGCTCATCCTCGACCCGAATACGACCTACACGGTCGTCGTCAGCGGCTTCGCCAACAGCGACCTCGGAGCGTTTAGCGTCTCGGTGGCCGCCGTGCCCGAGCCGAGCACCATGGCCATCGGCTCCGCCGCGCTTGGCCTGCTGACCCTTGTCGCTCTCCGCCGCAGCCAGTCCGCGGCTTGATTTCTCACTCCCGTCCCTGCCCGCCCGTACCTTTATGAAATCCATCCAGTTAGCTGGCCTTGCCCTTGTCGGCCTCATCACGGCGTCCCTCGCGCCGCTGCTCGCTCAGAACTACGCGGGTCGCCGCGCCCCGGCCGTCGCCCTCGCGGCGCCGACCGTCCGCATTCGCCTCCCCGAGCGCTTCCGCGTGCTCACGAAACAACTCTTCGATCTCCGCGTCGAGGCGGTGAACGCCTCTCCCACGGCGACGATTCAGATTGTGATCGACGGCACGGACGTCACGGCCACGCTGCCGACGCCGGAGTTTTCGACGAATAACGACGCTGACACGGCGACTCCCGATGCGGCCTGGGTCTATCGCTCCGTCCATCTCGACACGTCGGGAGTCCGCACGATCGTGGCGAACGTGTCGGATGCCGGTCAGCTGGGTACGATCACCCAGCGGGTCGGGGTGCAGGACTTCAATCCCGGCAATCTGCCGAAGAAAAATATCATCCTGTTTCTGGGCGACGCCATGGGCACCGCCTATCGGGACGCGGGCCGGATCGTGGCTCAGAGCACGAACAACCGCTTCCGCGAGGGCTTCTTCGACCAGCTGCAGAATATGGACACGATGGCGGCCAGCGGAATGGTGATGACCTACGACTTGGATCGCATCGTGCCCGACAGCTCGCCGACCGCTTCCGCCTGGAGCACCGGGAATAAGACGAGCGACGGTACCCACGGCGTTTTCCCGGATAATAACGACTTCAAGTTCAATTCCAGCGCTGCGACACTCCAAGCGACGAAGCAGTTCGCCCTGGACAACCCGAAGGTGGAGACGCTCTGGGAATACCTCCGGCGCCTCTATGGCTACAAAACGGGCGTCGTCTCGACCGCTGATATCGCAGATGCCACGCCGGGCGGCGAAGGCTCGCATACGCTCATCCGGGCGCTCACTTACGACATCGCCCGTCAGTACGTCGACGGAACCTTCACCCCCGGTCCAGTGCATGACGTCATCCTGGGTGGTGGCCGCGAACATTTCGAGCCCGCGACGGTCAATGCCGCTTCCACGACGCTCGCCGGCAATGGCCGCAATCCCCTGAACAGCGGAGACAATCGCAACCTCATCACGGAGTTGACGACGAACTTCGGGTTTACCTACACGCCGACCCGGACGCAGCTGAATGCGGTGCGAGCGCAGGCCACTCCCCCGGATCGCCTCATCGGCTTGTTTTGGGGTGCGGCTGGCGGCACGAATGGAGGGACCACTTCCGGCACGACGCTCGCGGCCAACACCGGAGCGAACGGCAATATGAACGTCGCCTACGACAAGCTCGGGCTGGCCCGCACCGCGGACGAGCCGGCGGCGAACCTGAACGGCTTTACCGATCAACCGTTCCTCGACGAGATGACGGATGCGGCCATCCGCGTCCTGAGCAAGGGCGGCGCGCCTTTCATCCTCATGGTCGAAGGCGCCTCGATCGACAAGCAATCGCACCCAAATCATGCCGCTGGCGTGATCTGGGACGTGATTGAGTTCGACAAGGCAGTCGGGGTGGGTCGCGCGTTCTCGAATGCAGCGCTGGGCAAGACCCTCGTCCTCGTGACGGCCGATCACGATCAATCGATGAGCATCGTGGGACTGACCGACTCCGCGAACGGGAGCGGGGTCCTCAATACCCGCAGTCAGTCGCTCTACCCCCGGACGATTAGTGTCTTCGATCCGATCTTGAGCGGCACGACGGCGGCTCCGAACAACGGCGGTAACAACACCGGCGAGGTGGGCGGATTCCCGGACTACGTGGAGGCACCGTTTTCGCCCAACGGCGTCTCGCCGGTCTTCCCGATCTATCCGACCAACGTCAATCGCTACAAGATCGCGGTCGGTTTTCGCACGGGAAACCACACGGGGTCGAGCGTTCCGATCACCGCGGACGGCCCGGGTTCGCTTCTCTTCACGGGGTATTTCGATCAGACCGACATCTTCTTTAAGATGGCGCGCGTCTTGAGCACGGACACGGCCCCGCTCGACGAGTACTCCAAGCTCGTCTCGAAGCGGTATTCCACGGTTTCGCCAAATTATTGATCCCAGGGGGGACAATGGCCTGTCGGCGCCTTCGGCGTCGGCGGGCCGAAGCTTTTTATGCGTTTGGAATTTTCCCGATTGAAATCGCTGGTCCTTCCGGCGGCGTGGATCGGCGCAGCCGTCGGTGCCCTCCTGGCCATCGATGCGCCAGCGGCCCGGAGCAGCTATTGCCCGGAGTGTGGAATCCGCCGCGACGAGCGGCAGTTCCGTTTTGCTGGTTACACCCTCCCGGTTTCGGCGCCGACGCAGGAATCGCCGTCGCACCTCAGCGAGTTGCTCCGAACGGCAGGCGTGGATCGACCGCACCGGCATCGCTTTCGTCCCACGACGTGCCCCGTGCTGCGCACCGACATCACCAGTCCGATCGGTCGGGCCATTTTGAAGGAGGTCGGAACCCCGCGCGTCCTCGCATTCGTCCGCGAGCTCGAGACCTTTGCCGATCCGGCCACCGTCGCGCGCTGGCACGCCTACCTCGGCAACGCCGAGTTCTTGCGGATGCTGGACGATCGCCTGCGCTTCCTCCGTTTTCCGTCGGAGGGTTACGATCTGCGGCCGGATTTTATGAAGTGGTGGACGAACAACGCCGCGTCGCTGTACCGGGAGATCGAGATAACGCCCATGATTTGCTGCTGACGCCGCGATTCGGTGGATTGTGGGCGGGGCTGGCCCCGCCGTCCACGGCTAGAACGGGCCTCATCAAACCCGCTATGGACGAGCCGCCGCTTCGACCAGCTTCCGCGCGAGGTCCGATCCCGGATTTTCCGCAGCCAAGGCCTGCAGCTCAGCCATCGCCTCGGGGCGCATGCCGGCGCGGAGATAGAACGTCGCCAGCGCCAGATGAGACTTCCCGAGCGCACGGCGCAGATCGCTCAGCTCTGCGGCGGACGTTTCCGGCAGGATCTTAAAGATCGCGGGCGGAGCCAACTCGGTGACGAGCGCGCCGGAACCGTCCAGCGCGCGCACGTTCCAGCTGTAAATGCGACCGCGCCCGAAGGGAAAGGGGAGGGCGAAAGCTAGGGTCTTGAGCCGCGTGGGCTCCAGGCATCCGGACACCGACAGCTCGTACTCGGCCGCGCCGGGAACGGCCGCCCAGCGCAGGGTGACGTCCATCCTCTCCACGGTGACGCCGTCCGCGGGGAAAATCGGTTCCAGCGCTCGGCTGGGCGAGGCCGAGGGAGCTTGGGCGCCCGTGCGTGAGATGCTTGGACCACTCCGCGCCTGATCGAGCAGCGCGCTGATTCGCTCGCGTACCACGGCCGGCAGATCCCCGGCAATGCGTCCGTCCGAGCTGATGCGGAGCGGACCGTCGCGGAGGGTCGGAGGGGAAAGAGCCTGCCAGCCAATCGCGCCGAGCAGCGTCACGAGTGCGAGGCCGAACGCCAGCCGGGGCCAACCGCGGCTCCACCATGGGTCGCTCTCGCGCGCCGGACGCACGCTGGCTGGCAGCGTGTCGCCTGGCTCGTACGGCGTTTTCATCTGCGGCTCCACCTCGGCGGCAAAGGCGGCCAGATCGCGTTCCTCCGCCTCGCTCAGAACTCCCCAGGGATCCGTTTCCGCGGCGGGTCGCTCCGCGGCAATCTCTCGCAGGGTGTGCCAGACACGCCGCTGGCGGGCGGCTTCCTCCGGCGTGGGCTGGGGCGTGGGCGGGTTCATGGTGAGATGGCGGCGGCGAACGCGCGGGGTGCCGGGAAGTCGCCGAGGAACGGGCCGAGTTCGCGCGCGAGCAAGACCCGCGCGGCCCGGCGCAGATTGATGACCTGTTGGCGGCCGCAGCCGAGACGCGCGGCGATCGCGTCGTCGGCCAGCGGAAGATCCGCCCAGAGCGCGGAAAATTCCTCGGCCGGGATGCCCAGCGCCGTGGCGAGGACCGGCAGACCGGCGATGCCGGCGTGCTCGAATTCGTGGGTCACGTTCGAGTGAAGGAGGAACGCGGCTCGCTGCCGGGCGCTCAAGCCGGCGACTGCTTGCCAGAGCCACGCGAGATATTCCCGCCAGCGCGTCGCTTCCTCCGGGGTGGGACCGGAGTCCGCGAGATCTTCCATCGCGCCGGGCGCGGGCGCGGGCGGATCGCTCAGCTCCCAGAGATCGGCTAAACCTTCCACCAAGTCTTCCAGCAGGGGCGGTCCCCCGAGGCGATCGAAAATGACGGCGAGGAGACGCGCCGGCGGCACGGTCTTCAGCTCGCCGGCCGAGATGGCGTCGCGGACGAAGGCGAGCGGATCGCGGAGGAAGGCGCTCCGCGATTCCTCCCTGGCCGGGGCGGTTGCCCGGTCCCGCCAGCGGGCAAAACCGCAGCGGCGAGTGCCTTCGGCATCATCCCAGGCGGCGAGCCCGGTTTGAGCGCTCCGTGTTTCGAGCAAATAGCGCAATTGATTGAGCAGACGGGCGCGGGCCGGATAGCGCGAGCGCAGCAGATCCACCCACGCGCGCGACGCGACCGTGGAGACAAAGGCCGGAAAATTCTGGATGGGCCGTCGTTCTCGCGCCGGAGTGGCCCGGAGGGTGATGAGTTCGCGCACGAGCGTGGCGTGAACCTCGGAGACGGTGTCCTGGGCATCGAGCGATTCGCGGTCCCGGCCGCCTGCGCCGGGAGTGAGATCGCGTCGAAATTTTCCGGCGAGCAGGCGGCGCACGAGCGGATCGGCCCGCTCCATCAACAGGCGCCCGAGGGCCCGATCCGCCTCGTCAGCGTCACGCGCTTCGAGGAACGGTGATAAAATGGAATCCAAAGCGTAAACTCCCGCCCGTGGCACCGTGCGGTGGCGCAAAGTTCCAACGGCGCCAGACCGTAGCGGCAGGGCCGGAAAGGGGAAGCGAAGGAATGCGAAAGCAACGACCATCAACGACCACTGACGCGGAATCGCCCGCCAGATTTCGCCCCGCGAAACGAAATTCGCCGTCCCTGCTTTCACGCAAGGACCCGTGATCGCGAAGTCGGGGGCTTGAAACGACTTCCTCACCCGGCGCGAAAGAGGGAGGCAGGCTGCGGCAGGACGAGAGGAAAAATTCCACGGGATGCCCGGGTGGATTCGGACTGGGCCTTTTCTCCCGACCATCCCGCTCGTCCGCCAGATTGCCCGTTATTTGCGTGGCTTGGGCTCCTTCTTCTCCGCGGCGGCTTCCCTCGCCTGCTCTGCCGGAGTCTCGATCCGATTCGAGACGATCTTGCCGCTCCGGGCGTCCACCTGGATTTCCGCGACGTTGGGCGATCCGGGAATGGTGATGTCGAACGACCAAACGAGCCGGCCGCGCTCGCGTTCGAGTTCGGCGGACTGGATCTTTCCGCCGGGGATTTTTTCGAGAGCCGTTCTCGCCGCCACCTCTTGGGAGATCGCCGCCTGGCGGGCGGGATCCTCGGCGGCGCCGAGGCGGGCGACGAGTCCGAAAAGTGTGCACAGGGCCACGAGCGCGCGCATTCCGGCAGGGGGCGTGAACATGCGCAGAGACTGTTCGATCGGCTGGGAAATGCCAATCCCGATCCGCGCCTTCACGGCTCGGAAAGGACGAAACCGCCCGCGAGTCGAGCCGCGGCCATGGCGCCGACGGTGCGGCGGAGGCGGAGCAGTTCCGCTCGCTGCGCCGAGATGAAGGCGCCGGAAGCGTCTCCCGACTCGAGGGCCGGCGGCACGAAGGCGCGCATGAAGGCGGACGCGGCTTCGTCCTCCACCGGCCAGAGCGTGAGCACGAGGTCCCGTGCTCCCGCGAGCGCAAAACCGCGGCGCAAGCCCAGGACGCCTTCGCCCGCCTGCACGTCACCCGCCCCGCTTTCGCAGGCCGAGACCGTCACGAGCCAGGTGCCGCGGAGATCGAGGCCGGAGACATCCTCCGCGGTCACGATGCCGGTGCCGCCAGCGGCGCTCAAGGCGAGCCCCGAGCGTTGCATGGCATTGGCCCGACCGCCCGCGGCGGGATCGGGCGACAGGAAAAACCCGTGCGTCGCGAGGTGGAGCACGCGCGGCGCCGCCAGCGCGAGGAGGCGGTCCTTGCTCGCTTCGGCGCCGTCGTAGAGCTCCGTCTCCCAGCCGGTCGCCTTGGCGCTGGTGAGGATGGCAGAAGCTTCCTTCGCGCTGCCCGGCAAGGGCGGAAAGCGCAGAGCGGCGTATTTTCCATTGGCCGCGGAGGAGGACGTGAGATTCGGATTGGCGAAGACGACCAGCCGCCGCCGGGAACCGGCGGGATCGCGCGCGGGCCGGCAAAGATCGCGACCGGTGGCAACGATCCGCAGGCGAAAGCGTTCCGCGAGAAAGCCCGCGCCCTCGGGGAGGACGGCGAAAGGCACAAAATTCAAGGCTCCATCCGGAGCGAGTACCATCTCTTCCGTCTCCGTGGGAATCGATGCGATCAGTGGCTTCCAGACGAGGTCGCGGAGCGCGGCGAGGGCGGCTTCGCACTCCAGATCGCGCCGGGCGTCGCTCCGACGGACGGCCGCATTCCATCGGCCCACCGCCGCTTCGAGCGAAGCGGCCTCGCCGAGCGGCACCCAGCGGACCGCGCCCGACGGGGGGACGAGGAGGGCGCCGAAGCCGGCTGCCGCCCGCGGGTCGCCGCTGGATTTCGCGGCATACCGGATGAACTCGATCAGGATCCCACGGCGGGGCAATGCCGCCCGGATGTCCGCCGGCTCGATGGTCAACGCGCGTCGGGCGCCACCCGATCCGCCGATCCGGCGCGCGAGACGCGACTCGATCGCTTCGATCTCCTGCGTCAAGGCAGCCAGCTCTCGTTCGTGCGCGGCGCGCTTCTCGACGACCTCCGAGGGCGGAGGCGTTTGGTCCTCCAAACGCGACCAGCGCCGGCGCAGAAAGATGAGGCGGTCGAGTTCGTCTCGATCCCCCGCCGTCTGGGCCGCCCGCGCGGCGCGGCGATCCTCCAGCAAGGTATCGAGCACGACCGCTTTGTTTCGGAGCACGGCGCGGAGAAGTTGTTCCGGATCGTGCAGCGAAATTGCCAGCCCATAGGGATCGCCCTCGCGCTGGAAGGCGAGTCGGAGATCCTCTGGCGCGAAGGAGAAGACGGCCCGCGCCGCCGCCTCCTGCTCGGCCTGCACCGCCTGCCCCACTGCCCGGGCCTCGTCCGATCGGTCCAGCGCGAGCAACGCCCGGGCCAGTGTGCTCTGGGCGCTCCTCCGATCGACCTGGCCCGGCGCGAGGGTATTGGCTTCGCTCGTCACGGCGAGGCGGGCCTGCGCCTCCGCTTCCGCCGGCAGTCCGCGCTCCAGCAGCACCGCCGCGAATGCGCCGCGGGCCCGACTGGTCTGGGGCGCGTCCGGCCCCACCGCCTTTTCGTAGGCGGGGACGATTTCCCGCATCTGGGCGAGGCCGGCGTCGCGATCGCGATGCTCGGCGTCGATCGTGGCGAGGTGGAAGCGGACACGGAGCGTGTCTGGATGCTCGGTGCCCAGCGCTCGCTGCCGCGCCGCGAGCACCCGCCGCCAGCCGGCTTCGGCCGAGGAGAAGTCGCCCAGCAGATAATCCAGCACGGCCAGATTGTTCACCGAGACGAGGACGCCTTCGTTGTTGGCGCCGGAAAGCTTTTCGCGCAGCGCCAAGGCGCGCGCCTGCATTACCCGGGAGCCGGCGAGATCGCCGGCCCGCTCCTTGATCAGCGCGAGATTGCCGAGGCCCACCGAGGCGAGACTGCTCTCCGCCTTGCCCTGGGCGGCGCAGATTTGCACCACGCGAGAGAAGGCTTCCTCCGCGCCGGGCAGATCGCCGGATTGCAGCAGTTGCGCACCGAGATTGTTCCAGCTCTTAGCCGCCTCCATACTATCGGCGCCGGCGAGCGCGGAGCGCATCGCGAGGGCGCGGCGGTTGAGGGGATCCGCGCGGGAGTACTCGCCTCGCTTAAAATGCAGATCGGCCAGATTCGAGAGGCTCAACGCGGTGTCCGCGTGCGGCTCGGGGAAGAGTTTCTCGCGCAACGCCAGGGCGCGGCGAAAGCACTCTTCCGCCCGGGGAAAATCTCCCAGGTCGGTGCAGGCTTCACCCAGCGTGTTGAGCGTGGTGGCGGTATCCGCGTGTTCCGGCCCGAGATATTTTTCGCGCAGCGCGAGCGCCCTTTCCGCCAGCGGGCGCGCCTCTTTCGGCTTCCCCGCGTACGTCAGATCGTGGGCCCGCTGCTCGAGCGCGGCGGCCTCCTGGATTTCAGGGGCGTTCGCCGCGGCGTTCAGGCTCATCGCCGCAAAGGCGAGCAACACCGCGGCGCAGTGTGCCAGCCGTCTGATGAGGGGTGGCCGCCGAGCCCCGTGCTTGAACCGTTGTGCCATCGCGAACAATCCACCCGAGCACCGCGGCAGCCCTTTCGCCAGTCAATCCGGGAAGTATTTGGGAGGGGTTGCAGCACCGGAAGCTCGCATGACGAAGTCTTGCCCGCCGAGGATTCGCGGGCAGGTTTCCGCCATGAACGAGCGGATCTCCATCCACCCGCGAATCTGTCACGGCCAAGCCTGCATTGTTGGCACGCGGATTCCGGTGCACCAGATCGTCCGGATGTTCGCGCACGGTGACAGTCTCGATGCCTTGATGGCGGCCTACCCGACGATCACACGGGAGGACATTTTCGCCTGCCTCGACTACGCTGCCTCACTGGCAGAAGAGCAGGTGACGCCTTTGGACGAAGTCGTACTGGCGCCGTGAGGATCTTCGTGGACGAAAACATCCCGAAGCTCACCGCTCAGGCGCTCCGGGCGATGGGGCATGATGTTCTAGATATCCGCGGAACAGAGCAGCAAGGTATTTTCGACGATGCGCTTTGGTCGTTTGCGCAAGCTGATCGGCGGGCGCTTGTCACCACCGACAAGGGTTTTTCCGAGCACCGTGACGAGGAGCACTTTGGCATTCTGGTGGTTCGGCTTCGGCAGCCGAACGAGCAACGGATTCACGCACGCATTCTCGCTGCCTTCCGACAGTTCCCCGAGCCGAAGTGGCCCGGATTGCTTGTCGTCATGCGCGATGCGGTCCAAAGCGTTCATCGGCGAAGGCCCGGTAAGACTAGGTCCGATCAGGACTGAAAACCGGGCCGCCTCCTATTCCTACGGCACGATAACCACCCGGTAGAACGCGTGCGTTCCGATCGTGACGTAGGAGCACAACTTGTTCTGGCCGGTCGCGAGAAACGTTTCCACCGGCGTCCATGGCGCGGTGTCCAGCGCGGAGCTGGACTCCACCCGATAGCTCTGCCCGGCGAGCGTGGGCACGGAGAAGCTGAAAGTATTCCCGCTCAACGCGAGTCCGGTGGCCGCGAAGTTGGCCGGGACGCTCGGGGCCGGCGCGTTGGCATCGGTTACCAGCACATTGCGCGAGGTGACGGTGCCGTAGTCGTTCGTGACGACGAGCTGGTAGGTGCCGACAGTGCCGCTGAGCGCGGGAGTGAAGCTGAGCGTCGCGGCGTTGCCCACCAGCACGCCGTTCTTGAACCACTGGTAACGCACATTGCTCGAACCACCCGAGACGAGGCCGGAAAGTGAGAAGGACTTCCCCACGATGAATTGCTGATCCGGCGGTTGGATCAGAAAGACCGGTGCGCCCACGCCAGCGCTCGCATCGAGCAGGACGACGGTGGCGGCGTTCGTGGTGGCGGTGCCAAAAGTATTCGTCGCCGTGGCCGTGTAGCTGCCCACCGAGGCGGCGCCGACCGGGTTGAGCGCGAGCGAGTTCAGCGTGGCACCGGCGATGGGATGCCCATCCAAGAACCACTGCCACGTGAGCGCCTCACCCGAGGCGACGGAGGTAAGGACGACATTTCCGCCCAGATCCGCCAGGCGCGAGACGGGCTGAGACGTGATCACGGGCACGTCCGTGGCGGGCCGATCGAGGGCGAGGTAGATCGCCTGATTCGTGGAAGTGAATTGCACGCGAAAGGCGGCCTCGTTTCCGTGGGCCTCGGGCACGATGGAACTGGAGGTGAGACCGTCGATCGGCTGCGTGTTGTCCGCGACCAGGATCGTGGCATTCGCGCGGCGATAGACGACGGAATTGAAGGAGTAGCGCAGGAAGCTGTCGGCGCTCATGGCGCTGACGTTACCGCCGCTGGAGGCCGCCGCGGTGAGGATGTTGCCCGATGAGAAGGTCGCTTCGTAGTTGAACGAGCCGGCGAAAATCGCGCCGCCGGGCTCGGCGTCGGCATTGCCAGCGTTGAAATACCGAGTGCCCGTGCTGGGGATGGTATCCAGACTTGAAAGGAGGGGCGTGACGGTCCCGTCTTCGGCAATGATGAAGATGCCGCTCGCGCCGTTCACATCGGCGAGCGCCGCGATCAGCCGGGAGCCGTCGTAGCTGAAGGGCGGCGTGCCGGACAATTCCCCCGCGAACCGGCCCAGCGTGCCCGGTAGATCGATGGTGCCATCGAGCACGAGCGAAACGGTGCCCGCGGCATCGCGGCGGAAGAGCCGCTTCCCTGGGATGGAGGCATCCGCGATCAGGGAGAGGAAATAGACCTTCCCCCCGCTCGCGCTGACGTAGCTGAAAGTCCCGAAATGTCCGCCGCCGGGCGCGGCCGCGCCCGCCTGGACGAGCGGGGTGAGCACGCCGCTGGCGACGTTCCACGAATAGATCACGGAGAGCGGGGCGAGCGTGTGTGCACCGACGAAGTAAACCATCCCGCCCGCTTCCTCGGTGGGATAGGTGCAGTCCTTGAAGGTCTGTCCGTTCGGCGCCGTGACGGTGCTGCTGGCGATGACGCTCAACGCATTGCCCTGCCAGCGGAAAAGTCCGTTCGCGGCGCTGCCGGTCTCGGACGCGGGGAAGATGACGGTCTGGTTGCGGAAGCGCACCGTGCCGATGGTTCCCAGCACGTGACCCGCGTTGCCGGGGCGCGCGGTGCTGCTCTCCACGATTTTCGTGAGCGGGCGGCCGAGCAATTGGAACGGCGCGGGCGCGGCGACCGTCACGACCGTGACGGGCCCGAGCGTCGTGCCGTAGGCATTGGTCGCGCGGACGCGGTAAACGCCGGCATCGCCGGGCTGGAGATTCATCAGATCCAGGGTGGCGCCGGTCTGACCGGGCACGTCCACGCCGTCTTTCGTCCACTGGTACGTGATGGGCAGCGCGCCCGTCATGCCCGACTGGAGCGTGCCGGTCTGGCCGGGGGCGAGCGAAAGATAAACCGGGCCGCTCGTCGTGGCAGGCGGAACGGCCGGGATCACCTGCACCTGCGCGGCGGGGTGCGTGGCGGTTCCGTAGGTCCCGGTGACCACGCAATCATAACTGCCCGCGACCACCGGGGACACGGTCCCGGTAAAGTTGAGCGTGCGCGTGGTTTGCCCGGAGATCGGCTGGCCGTTGTACCGCCACTGGTAAGTCAGGTTGGTGCCGGTAGCGAAGACGCTCAAATTCACCGGGCTTCCTTCCATCACGGTGACAGAGGCGGGAAACGAAGTGACGACGGGCAAGCTGGAGACGGTGAGCGTCACCGGCTGCGACGTGGCCGAGCCGGCGGCATTGCTGACCACAACGGTATAGGTTCCGCCGGAGGTCGCGAGCACTGGGGAGATGCTGTAGGTGATCGCGTTCGCGCCCGGAATGTCCACGCCGTTGCGCCGCCATTGGTAGCTGAGCAAGAGACCGCCGTTTGAAAACACCGCCGTCCAGCCGGCCGAAGCGCCCACGGCCGCCGTGAGATTCATCAACTTGGTGGTCTCCACCGGAGCAGCAACGACCGGGGCGCCACCATCCGTGGCCAGCGGCGCCGACCAGAGGTCCCATTTGACCGGAAAAGTCTGCGGCTGCATCAAAGTGACGGCCCGTCCGTTGAGCACGAAGACGGAGCCCGAAATGTAGTCGGTGTTTCCGGTCACCGGTCTCACCAGCTTGCGCCATTCATTGCCGTCCGTACTACGGTACAGCGCTCCGCTAGTCAGGGCGGAGATGCCGTAGAAGGCCGTGCCGTCATGATATCCACTGGAGGGAAAGGGCGTGTACGCCTGAAAGCCGTCGGCCGTCTGGTTCGGTCCCGGGGCGAGCGTCGTTAGAGCGAGGTAGTCCGTGGTCGCCACATACGGGGCGACCGAGAGGCTGGTCTGGGCGGAGGCAACGAAGCGTCCGCCGCCGAACATTGGGACGCCCAACGACCTGAGCTTGGTCCACGTCACGCCGTCGCTGGTCTGATAGGTCACCGCGCCGGTCGCCATGAGCAGCCCGTTGCCCTGCACCCAACTCGACAGGTTCACCAACTCGGGGCCAAGTGCGACCGGGCTCCAGGTGATCCCATCCGGGCTGCTCAGGGCGCGGGCCGAGACATTTGGGTTCCCCAGCAGTGCCCAGTATTTCCCGTAGGCATAGGCGAAGTCTACCACCCCCGTATTGGTGGGAAGTCCGCTGTCCACCATCGTCCAGTTGACAGCGTCCGTGCTCGAATAGAAACGCAGGGTCGGCCCGGCACCATTGGAACCGTTGATCGCGAACATAAAGCGACCGTTCACGAAGCGCAGGCGCGATCCGTTGATCAGGCTGGACGCCAGCCCAAGGTTGATGGGGCGCACCGTCCAAGTCAGCCCGTCCGGGCTGGTGAGGAGCGACCAGCCCACGTTCGTGCCGTTGGGCGCGACGAGGGTAGCGATCAGGCCATTTCCGAAGGCGAAACCGATGACACCGAAAGAGCCCGTGGGGAGACCGGCCGGGGTCACCTTCTGCCACATCGGGAGCAGGCCGCAGATCTTGGGCGCGTTCAACAGCCAGGTGGTTTCCGGATGCTGGCTGTCGGTCCGCGGCACGAGCTGGCCGGCCGTCATCACGCCGTTATCGATGCGGCCGGTGGTGAACGGGAGCACTCCGGTGCCCGTCCCGAAGGTCACCGCGCCATCGGCGGCCACCGAGCCGCTGCAGGTTGAGCTGATGATGAAGGTGCCGTCGTTCTCCACCGAGAACTCGCGCCCGACCAAGTTCAGCTGGGTGACCGTGCTGGCAGTGCTCGAGACGGTGGCTTGATACGTGCCGGCGTAGGGGCTCTGGCCTTGGGCGAGGCTCGCGCCGAGAGTGAGGAAGAGGAAGGCGCAGGCAGTGGATAAATGTCGGTTCATGAGGGGAAAAAGGGGCGGCAGCCGGACTGGGGCGGGTGGATGGGCAGTGCGACGCCCGTTACCGACTCAGGCGGCGCGCGGCCCAGAAGCCCAGCAGGCCTGCTCCGAGCGAGACGACGATCGCAAGCGTCTGGACCGCCGGGATCGCGGCAAGGAAGGCTGGGCGGCGGACGGAGCGGGAAAGTTTCATGGGCGAAAGCGCGTTTACGAAGAGATCGTCGCGGACGGCGCGGCGATATTTCGCCCGCGCGAAACTATTTAACCGGAGCGATCCAGCCGGAAGGGCCCTGTCTGCTTGATCTCTTCGCGAACTCCTTTGTCGTTCGTCGGTTACAGCTCTATTTGAGAGCTGCTCCCAATCCAACGCATCGGCTTGGAACCCAACGCCGGAACTTGGAATTCACACGCCCCGACTTGGAATCCAACGCGGAAACTTGGAATCCAACGTCCCGACTTGAAATCCAACGGCCGAATCGGGACGGAATTCGAATCGACGCAGGAGCGGGATCGCGAGGGGCCGGTATTTAGCCCTCCCTCTCCGCCGGCGCTTCCTGTCGATGATGAAACCGAGATCAGCGGGCGCCGGCCGTGATTGGTGCGGGCGCAGCGTCGGGATGGATCTCGAGGTGGTCGAGGCAAATCGTCCGGCCGCCGTGTCCGCCGAACGGGAGCTTCCTCAGGTGCAGCTCGGTTGCCGGGTCTGGTGAGTCGGTCGAATGGCCTCACCAAGGCCAGACGCGGATGCGGGGAAAGCGCGGTCCGCGGGACGACTGGCGCGCGATGGGCGGAGGCGGGGCGAACACGCTGCGGTCCATGCCCAACGCATCCAGGGTCGGCTGATCGAGCTGGCCGGTGGGGTTGAGATTCCTCGACCGTTGAAACTGACGGAGCGCGGAATAGAGGGCGGAGTCGCGCTGACCGTTAATCGCTCCCCGGTAGAAGCCCTCCTGCCGCAGGATCTCCTTCGCGCGCGACACCGCGCTCGCGCGGTCGGAAGTGGGGGCGCGCGGTGGGGACGGTGGGCTCTCGTCGACCGGCGCACCGACGGCACCGGTCGGCGACGCGGCTGGCATCATTCGGACCGCACTGGCGCCAGCGGGGGCAGTGCCCGTCTCGAGCGCTGCATTGGTGGGCGGCCGCGGCGGTGGGTTTCCGGCTGCGACGGTCGTCGTCGGAGCCGACGACGTGGCCAGCGCGGCGGTCGGCACCCGCGGCGTCGGCCCGCTTTCCCGCGATCCGCTCCCGGATGGAAGCGGGGGTTTCGGGGCCCCGACGATTCGCGGGCTTGTCCGTTCGGGGTGGGCGGGGTCAGGCGCGGACGCTGGTCGCGCGGCGGCCATCGCGTCCAGAATGCGCGCCGTGGCTTCGTCCAGCTCGCCGGTCACGGGCAGCAGGTTCCGAATTTGAAAGCGCTTCAGGGCCTGCGTTGATTCGTCATCCGCCTCGCCGTTGACCTCGGCAAAATAGTAGCCCTGAAACTTCAAAACCTCTTGCGCGGCCCGCAGGCGGTCGTCGCCTGCAGAGACGCGAGTCGCGGCGAGCAGCAGGAGCAATGCGAGGGAAAACCGTTGAATCATGGCGGACTGGAGGGCAAGGCAACGACGAAGACGCGGTGAGGTACCGAGTCTTCGCGGCTCGCCCCTGCGCTGGCTGCCCGCCTCATCGCCTGCAGTCCCCTCGAAGTCGGCTCGAAACCGGACCCGCGCGTCGCCGGTCCCAGAACTACTCTTCGCGATCGCGCTGGGACGACCCGCGGAAGAGGCCGCGAATGAAATGGAAGCTGTGCCAGATCAGGAACGTCGGCATCATGCCCACGCCAAAGCCTACGAGTGCCGCGACGAGCGCTCCGACGCCAGAGTCGGGCGAGGGCCCGAGCAGAAAGGGCGAGAGAAGCCCGAGCACCGCGGCGGGGACGAAAATCCATCGCGGGGGCATCGGATCAGGGGCGGGGGAGCGCATCTCCGGGAATTCGCGGAATTGTTCGCTCACGACTGCGACCTTTGCGAGGCGCGTCGCCTCCGCATCATCCAGAAACGCCCCGCCGCGAGGCCAAAGACGCCGCCGAAGTAGGCAGCCCGATGCATCGCGCCAGCGCGCTCGAACGCGATCGGATTCGTGACCGACGGGCGTGCATATCCCGGCCGCAGGGGAACGCTCGCGGGATCCCAGATCAGCGACCACAGCAGCGCGCCGAGCGGGAACAGTGCCGCGGTAAAAAGCGCGGCGACGAGCGCGCGCGCGGCGGCTCCAAACATCTGCGCGGCGGGGAAGACGAACGCGGACGCGCCGAGAAACAGGCCGCCGGGCAGGCCCATCCACCACGAGGCGAGAAAGCCGATCAGCGCAGCGCGCGCTCGCTCAGGCACCGACGGATCGAGCAGCCCGAACTGGAGGAACTTGAAGCGGGAGAAGTACTCGGGGCTGACGGTGTAGCTGACCTGATTGTGGAGCATCCCGAAGAGGCCGCTCCCCGCGCAGGCCAGCACGACGATAGCGCCGAGGACGCCAAATTTCTGGGCCGTCGAACGCGGTTCATTTGTGGGAAACGTATTCATCGAAGGGTGGGTAGCCCCGCAGAGACGCGAACTCCGGATAGTGCCGCAGCATGCCACGGCACAACCGGGTGCCGCCGCTGTCCGCGACGTGTCGCAGGAGTCGAGTCGCTTCCGCGGCATCGCCAAAACGCAGGTGGATGAGCGCACGCTCAATGATGACATACCGGCCGAAGACGGGATCGCTCGTCTCCGGCAGCAATTCCATGGCGCGGGCCGATTCCCACAATGCGTCCTCGCGCCGCCCGGCCCCCGCCAGCGCGGTGGCGTATTTCGCGCGGAGGAGCGCGTCATCGGGCTTCGTGGCGAGGGTGGCTTCCGCCTGGCGCACCGCCTCGGCGAATTCCGGCGCGGCAAGCGCGTTGCCCATTCGCTCGTGGACGATCGCATTGACCAACGCCTTCGGGTAACGGCTGCTCAGGAAGCGGACGGTATCGGGCAGCCCCGCCAGCGTGCTCAGAGCGCCCTCGTGATCGCTGATGATGAGCTGGAGCTCGAAGCGCAGATCCGGCGGCATGCGCGGGATGATTTCGCGGTAACGCTTCACAAAGCCTTCCCAGTCGTCGCGCGTCTCGAGGTGCAGCAGGAGGAGAAGCGATTCCCAATACGGATCATCGGTCAGCTCGAGCACGCGCGAACCGATCCGGTCGGCCTCGGCGAAGCGATGCACATTAAAAAGCAGCTCGGCGAGGCTCATCAGCCGGCGGGCGTCATTCGGCGCGAGCTGGGCCGCCTCTTCGAGTAACTTCACCGCTTCAGGCCATTGTCCGAGCCGGCGCAGCGCGAGTCCGGCGGAGTCGAGCGCGACGACATTGCTCGGCTCGATCGCGAGCGCGATCTGGTACTCCCGGAGCGCCGCCTTCCAGTTTCGCTCGAGTCGGTAGTAGATTTCACCCAGCGCCACGTGGGCATCGGCGAGTCCGGGCTGGAGCTCCGCCGCCCGTTCGGCTGCGCTCCGCGCGAGGGCGATGCGGGCGGGGGTCTGATCGACCGCAAACCAATACATCTGGCTGTGGGCGATCGAGAGCCGCGCGTGGGCCTGGGCGAATTTCGGGTCGAGCTGCACGCAGCGTTCGTACAACGGCAGCATCTCGCGGAGGGTGTCGGCGGTGATCGGTCCGCGTTGTTCCGCGGACCGCGCGCGGACGAAGACCTCATACGCCTCCACGCTCACGGTCGGTCGCTTCGCGATCGCGCGCTGCTCCGGCAGTGTGAGCGTCGCGGCGAGCGCGGTGGCGAGCTCCCGGGCGACGGCCGCCTGGATCTCGAAGACGTCAGTGACCTCGCGATCAAACGATTCCGCCCAGAGATTATGCCCGCTCGTGGCATCGACCAGCCGGGTCGAGACGCGGACTCGCGTGCCCTCGCGCCGCACGCTGCCCTCGAGCACGGCCGTGGCTCCGAGCTCGCGTCCGACCTCCCGCAGGTCGCGCGTGGTGGCGCGGTATTTCATGACCGAGGAGCGGGCGATGACGCGAATCTCGCGCACCTTGGCGAGGCTCGTGATGATGTCCTCGTGGATGCCCTCGGTGAAGATTTCGTTGTCCTTTTCGCCCCCGCGATTTTCAAAGGGCAGCACCGCGATCACGCGGCGCATGCTTTGCGTGGCCCGACCGCTGCTTTTCGGGTTGAGGTCCGGGAGCGGACCGCCCGGACCGCGCAGCCAGTACGCGAGCCCGCCGACTGCGGCAACGACCGCGAACGCGGCGAAGGCGAAGCCAACGACGTGATGCCGGCCGATGGTGACGGTGATCGGCGCGGGCGTGGTGGCCCGGGAGGAGGGGGCGCTGACGGAAGCTGTCCGGCCGGTGGGCGCGACGAGTCCGCCGCCGGCTTCGGCGGTCGCGTCGAGAATGGCATCCGCCGCGGCCGCGGCATGCGGAGGCCGATCCTCGCGCCGCTTCGCGAGGAGCGATTTCAACACGGTCTGGGCAGCGGGCGGGAGCTTGGCGAGCAGTGCCCAGGGCGGATCGTCATCGAGATGCTGTCGGAGCAGCTCAAAGTGGGAGCGGCCGTCGAAGGGAGGCCGGCCGGCGAGCAGTTCCCAGAGAATGCAGCCGAGCGAGTATAGGTCGGACCGGCCGTCGAGCTGCGGGGATTCGTTGCATTGTTCCGGGCTCGCGTACGTCGCCGTCCCGCGGAATCCGCTCGTCTCCGGCGTCACCGTCATGGGCACCCCGGGCTGGGCGCCCGCGCCGCGGGCGAGGCCGAAATCGATGATCTTCAGCAGGCAGCCCCCGCTCGCGGCTAGCGCGCGCCGCCGCGGATGGCCCTCGGGGAATTCGACCACCATGATGTTCGCGGGCTTGAGATCGCGATGGATGATTCCCTGCTCGTGCACCGCCTGCAGACCACGCGCGATCTGCTCCGCGAAGGCGAGCGCGAGCGCAACTTTGCGGGGCTGCCCGGCCGGCGGGGCGCGCATCCAGGCGTGGAGCGAGCGTCCGTCGACAAACTCCATCGCGTAGAAAAGACGTCCGGGTTCATCGCTGAGGAAGACCACGGGCGCCACGTTCGGGTGAAGAATGCGCGCGGCGGCCCGCGCCTCGCGGACGAAGAGTCGCTGCACATCGGGCAGCGTGGCGAGATGCGGATGAATCACCTTCAGCGCGACGTGCACCTGAAGCCGGGTGTCGAGCGCCTTGTAGGTTATCCCCATCCCGCCCTGGCCAAGTTGCCAGGGGTGACCGCCGGGGTGCCGCAGGACCTCGTAGTGCGCGTAGCGCCACGCGAACGGGGCACCTGGCACCGGCGGGAGGGAGGTCGCATCGGACATGGCGCAGGCGCATTACCACGTGCAAAGCCTCCCGATGCAAGCGAATGGTCAGGGGCCGGGCGGAGGTCTGACGCGGGAGGATGATCCACGCGCCGGACCCGAGCACACGGAATCAAAGCGCAATCGCACTCTGCGTCCTTGACTCCCGCGAGCCGATTTCAAAATATCGGAGTAATTCCCGCCACCGAGCCTTCCATGATCCGCGCATTTCCTGCTCTCGCCCTCGCGCTCGCCGCTTCGGGCATCCTCCTGCCGTCCATCGCCGGCGCGCGGGATGGATCGATCCTCGCGGACCGCTGGACGTTCGTTCGCTCTTTCACGGATTCGCAGGACCGCACGAAGACCCACCAGCAGTTCCGCAAGGAGACTTTCGTGCTGGGGACGAATGGCACGCAGACCCTGAAGGATGACCATGGCGTCTTCGACTACGTGCTCGGCGGAGCCGATGACGATTCCTACGCGGTGACGCAGCGACAAAACGCGGCCGGACGCTTTGTGATCGTGGAGTACACGCTCGATACCGACCCCGATAAAGCGAGTTTCCGCAAAACCGCCGCAGCCTTCAAGCTGGACCTGACTTCGGACCCTTACGCCTGGGTCACGGTCGATTCGGGTACGTCGTCCGCGGGTTCCTCGCTGGAGAGCGCGTGGAGTTCACTCGTCAGCGTCTACCAGCAAAACACGGGAACAAGCAACCTCGGCGGCAATCTCATCGTTTGGCTCTTCAACACCTTCGCCAAGCTCTCCTACAGCGATCAGATTAGCTTTGCGACGCGCGCCGCGCAGTTCGGTCTCACGGGCACGCAACTGCGTGAGATCGAAGCAGCCCTGCGGTCCAGTGGGTTCCCGGTCGACCTTTCCACGCTCCTGCCGGCGGGCGGAGTCGATCTCGCGCTGACTTCGATTCCCACGATCGCGCTCGGCACGGGCACCGTATCGATCGGGGGCGTGAACATTCAAAATAACCGCACGTCCTCTTCCGGTCCGATTCAGCTCGATCTCTACGCGTTCCGTGCGCCCTACCGCGGCGGTCCGCTTCCGCCCAATACCTATCCGCTCGCGAGCGTGACGCTCACGGATCCTCTCGCCGCGGGGGCGAGGATTACGAACGCTTCGTTCGATCGCGCCCTGCTCACCACGCTGCCGGAAGCGACTTACTATCTGGCGCTGGTGCTCTCCGACGCCTCCGGCCGCCGCGATCACATCGCGCTCGGCGGTTCCGTTCAGATCGGACCGCTCGTCGGAGTCTCGCCGGGCGAGCAAAACATGCCCACCCAGCTCATCAACCTCTCCACCCGCCTGCGGGTGGAGGCGGGCGACAACGTCGCGATCGGCGGGTTCGTGGTCTCCGGCACTGGGTCGAAGCGAGTGATTATCCGCGCGCTCGGCCCCAGCCTGACGGCGCGGGGCGTCACTGGGACGCTGAGCGCGGTCTCGATGGAACTCCGCAACGCCGCGGGAGCGCTCGTCGCGCAGAACTCCGGTTGGACGAGTGACCAGCAGGCCGAAATCCAGGCGACCGGTCTGCCCCCGGGAGACCCGCGCGAGGCCGCGATCGTGACGACCCTGAGTGCCGGGGCCTATACCGTGATCGTGCGCGGGGTCGGCGGCGAAATGGGCGTCGCGTTGATCGAGATGTATGACCTCCAGCGGGATTCGACTGCGATCCGCCCCATCAACGTTTCCACCCGGGGCCGCGTGCTCACGGGCGACAGCGTGATGATCGGCGGCTTTGTCATCGGCGGCAATCGCACCCGTCGCGTGATGGTGCGGGCGGTCGGACCTTCCCTGACGCAGAGCGGCGTTTCCGGCGTCTTGCAGAATCCGACCCTCGAACTGCGCGACCGCGCCGGGGCGCTTATGGCGCAGAACGATGACTGGACGACCTCCGACCAGAGTGCAGCGATCGCCGCCAGCCCCTACAAGCCGAAGAGCGACCAGGAATCAGCCATCATCATGACTCTCGCGCCGGGGCCTTATACCGCGATCGTTCGCGGCGTGAACGGCAGCACGGGCGTGGCGCTCGTCGAGGTCTTCGATCTGGAGTAGTCCCCGCCTCGGAGTTGAACGACTGCGCGCTCCCGCGCGCTCGCTATGGTGCGGGGAATGTCTGCTCCCCGCATCGCCCGGCTCATCGTAGACGGCACGACGGACCGGGAGTTCGACTATCTGATCCCGGAATTGCTGGCGGATTCGGTCGCAATCGGCTCGCGGGTGCGGCTGCCGTTCCGGCATCGGCAGTTGCTCGGAACGGTCATCGGGCTGCCGCCCGAGAGCGATGTGTCCGTCGAGCGGCTGCGTCCGATCACGGAGCTCGTCGCCGAGGGCACGGTCGTCCCGGCGGTGCTGCTGGAGCTCGCGCGCTGGATGGCGGACTACTACTGCACGCCGGCGGACCAGGCGATGCGGTGTGTGCTGCCGGAGGTGATCCGGAAGGCCGAGATCGAGTTCGCGGAACGGCAGTTCGCGCGACTCGTGCGCGCCCCGGACGAGACCGAAGTGGCCGCCCTCGCGAAACGCTCGCCGCGGCGGGCCGAATTGCTTGCCGCCATCGAGTCGGCGCCCGGCCAGCGGGCGCAGGTGACGAAGCTGCTCGAGGGGACGGGCGGATCCCGCGTGATGTTGCAGGCGCTCGTGAAGCAGGGCTTCATTCTCATTGAGGCCGGAGCCCTGGCGCGCGATCCGTTCGAAGGCGAAACGTTTCTGCCTGATTCAGCCCTGGCGCTGAACGAAGAGCAGCGGGTCGCGCTCGCCGCGGTCCGTGAAGCGATGGACGGACAGGCGGCCGGGCGGAAGCCGATGCTCCTGCACGGCGTGACCGGGAGCGGGAAGACCGAGATTTATCTTCAGGCCATTGAGCTCGCGCGTTCGCGTGGCCAGGGAGCGCTCGTCCTGGTACCGGAAATCTCTCTGACGCCGCAGACGGTGGAGCGCTTCAAGGCCCGATTCTCGGCGGGCGGCGATGAGGTGGCGGTCTTGCATTCCCGCCTTTCGGGCGGCGAGCGCCATGACGAGTGGCACCGCATTTATTCCGGGCGCGCGAGCATCGTGATCGGCGCGCGCAGCGCGATCTTCGCGCCGGTGCATCGGGTGGGATTGATCGTGGTCGATGAGGAGCACGATTCCTCCTACAAGCAGGAGGAGGCGCCGCGCTACCACGCGCGGGACGTCGCGGTGGTGCGGGCAAAGCTCGAAGGTTGCCCAGTGGTGCTCGGCAGCGCGACGCCCGCGCTGGAGAGCTATCAGAACGCGGTGACAGGCAAATACCGGCTGCTGTCGCTGCCCACCCGGATCGATGACCGAAAGCTTCCCATCACCCGGGTCATCGACCTGCGCCGCGAAGCCCAACGCTCCGGCTTCAGCGGTCCGGCGATTCTCTCGGAGAAACTCCGCGCGGCCATCACGCAGCGACTTACGCGCGGCGAACAGAGCATCCTCTTTCTCAACCGGCGTGGTTATGCGAGCGCGCTGCTCTGCCCGCTCTGTGGCTTCGTCTGCGAGTGCCCGGACTGTAGCCTGCCGCTGACTTTTCATCAGGCCGAGGACCAGCTCATCTGCCACATGTGTGGCCACCGCCGGAAGGCGCCGAAGCGTTGTCCGAATCCGGAATGCCGGGACCCATCGATCCGTCAACGCGGTCTTGGGACGGAACGCGTCGAGGAGGTCGTCCGGAAGGTGTTTCCGCAGGCGCGGATCGCGCGCATGGATGCCGATACCATGGGAGGAAAGCACGCGCATCGCGATGCGCTGGGCGCCTTCAAACAGGGAAAGACGGACATCCTCGTAGGCACACAGATGATCGCGAAAGGCCTGCATTTCCCGAACGTCACGCTCGTCGGCATCATCAACGCCGACCTGAGTCTACACGTGAACGATTTTCGGGCCGCGGAGCGGACCTTCCAGCTGCTCACCCAGGTGGCCGGCCGGGCCGGCCGGGGCGACATGGAGGGCGAGGTGATCGTGCAGACACGCACGCCGTCGCATCCGGCGATCCAATTCGCACGCCATCACGATTTCCTCGGCTTCTTCGAGCAGGAGGCGGCGATGCGGGAGGCGTTCGATCACCCGCCTTTCACGCACCTGGTGCTCATCACGGTACGGAGCGAGCACAAGGAGATGGCCGATCTCACCGCCCAGACCCTGCATCGTCGGCTGGGAGAGAATCTCCCGGAGGGCGCCCAACTACACGACCCGCTGCCTGCGCCCTGGGAAAAACTCAAGGCGCAATGGCGTTTTCACATCCAGCTGCGAGCCCGGCTGATCATTCGTTTGAGCCGGCACGTCCGCGCCGTGGTCGACGCGCTCACCCTGCCGAAAGGAGTGCAGATCCAGGTCGATGTGGATCCACAGCAGCTGCTGTGAGGGGAAGAAGCAAATAGATCGCGGATGATTTGCCGTCTGGCCTGTCTGAGCGGCGCTGAGGGTGGCGACGCTTTGTCAGGCCAGATTCGACACGACGCGGAGGCAGGGCCCGATTGTTGAGCGTCGATTGGACGGGTACGTTTGGCCGTGTCGATTCCGGGCTGGGCCGCGCTGCTGTCGTTCTTGTTTGCCGGTGGGCTCGTCCATGCCGCGGCGCTATCCCTTGGCGAGGCCGAAAAAATTGCCCGGGAACGAAATGCCGACATCCGGGCCGCCCGGGAAGACGTGGAGACCGCCCGCGGCGCGGTGCGCTCCGCGCAGCAATTGCCCAATCCCACGGCCACCCTAACCGTGAACAAGGTCCGGATCGGGCGGACGCAGACCGTCGGGCAGGGGGCGAATTTTTTTCATCGCAACTACGACCAGTCGGGCGGGCTCGCGCAGCTCATCGAGGTCGGTAAGCGCGGACCGCGCCAGCGAGCCGCCGCTGCGACGCTCCTTGGCGCCGAGGCGCGGCTGCGGGACGCGCAGCGCCAGGTCGTCCTGGCCGTGACCAAGGCTTTCGTGGGGGCTCTGCAGGCCGACGCGCAGGCTGGGGTGTTGCAGGCTTCCGCGGCGCTGTTGCGCCGCGAGGCTGGAATCGCGGAGGCCCGGTTTGAGGCGGGAGACATCTCGAAGGCGGATCGCGCGCAGATCGAGGTCGCGGCGTCCCGGCTCGAACTCGATGCCTGCGCGGCGGCGGCGAACGCTCAGGTCGCGCGCATTCAACTCCAGACTCTCCTCGGTGTGAGTCGTCCGGACGGGAAGCTCGCGCTGGCTGGACCACTGGCAGCGTTGATTCCCGCCGGAGCGGGAAGCGACGACTTCACGGAGCGAGCCGACATCGTCGCGGCGCGCTTCACGCTGGCGCGGTCCGAGGCCGACTTCGCGCTCGAACGAGCGCAGCAAATCCCCGACCCGATTTTTTCCATTCAGTACGAGCGCGAGCTGCCGGACACGCCGCACTCGCTCGGGTTCAGCATTTCAGTACCGCTTCCACTGCCGGGATATCGCGCCGGCGAGCGTCGCGCGGCGGCGGCGGCGGTACGGCAGGCGAAGGTGGCGTTGGATCGCGTCCAGACGCAGGCTGCGGCGGATCTCGCAAGTGCTCGCACCGCGCTCAACGAAGCCTCGCGTCGCGCGCAGGCCTATCGCGGTCGGATCGTGCCCGAAGCCGAGCGCGTCCGTGAGGCGGTCGCCTACGCGTTTTCCCGCGGCGGGGCCTCGCTCACCGATCTCCTCGCCGCGCAACGGGCGAGCAACGAGGTCCGCGCCGCCGCCGTCCAGGCGGAAGCGGACGCGGCCGTCGCCGCCGCCGCGCTGCGCGCGTCTCGGGGCGAGAGGGGCGGGGCCGGGAACCGCCGGGACCGCGCCGCGCGCTAGGAGCGCCACTTATCTTTTCATGAACGCTTTTCTTCGAAATTCGTCCCATCGCGCGCCCACCGACGCCTGTCGCGGGCAATGGATTCAGGTGCTCGCGCTGGTTCTGGCGTCGTCCACCTTCGTCGCCTGTGGCCGGGCCAAACCGAAGGATGAAGCCGCCTTCGCTCCGCCCCGGGTGGTGAATGCGCGCGACGTGGAATTCCCGGATCGCAGCCCGCAGCTCCGGGCCATCCAGACCAGCGAAGTGCTCCCGGCGCCGTCCCTCAGGGGACAATTCACCGGACGGCTGGCGTGGAACGAGGACAAGACCGTGCGCATCTTCACCCCGGTCGCGGGCCGGGTGGAGCGCATCACCGCGGATATCGGTCAACGGGTCGCGGAGAATGACGAGCTCGGGGCGCTCCGCTCCCCGGACTTCGGCCAGGCGCAGGCGGATTTCCGCAAGGCGACCAGTGACGACGCCCAGACGGCCAAGACGCTCGACCGGCAACGCGCGCTCCTCGCGCACGGGGCGGCGGCGCAGAAGGATGTCGATGCCGCCGTGGCCGATCGCGCACGGGCAGCGGCGGAGCTCGAGCGCGCGACGCGGCGTCTGCGGCTGCTCGAAACGCTCGCGACCGACAGCAGTTTCACGGATCTGTTCACCGTGCGGAGCCCGATCGCGGGCGTTGTCGTCGACCGGAAAGTGAATCCGGGCCAGGAGGTCCGCCCCGATCTCGTCCTCGCCAGCGTGCCGGAGCTCGCCGCTCCCCTCTTCATCGTGTCCGACCCCAAGAGTCTCTGGATGTGGCTCGATGTGCCCGAGGCCGCGCTCACGCAGCTCGCCGCCGGACAGGCGGTGGAGGTGACCGCGGCGACGCTTCCAGGGCGCACGTTTTCCGGTCGGCTTTCGGCCGTCTCAGCGGCGCTCGATCCCATCACCCGCGTCGCGCGTGCGCGGGCGGTCATCGACAACCCCGACGGCGCGCTCCGCGCCGAGATGTACGTGAGCGCCACCGTCACGCTGCCGGAGACGGCGGCAGTGGAGGTGTCTTTGCCGACGCGGGCGGTCGTCTACTCGGACGGAAAATACTGGGCGTACGTCGCGCGGAGCGACCGGCGCTTCGAGCGGGTGGAGGTCGTCGTCGGCCGCGACAACGGCAACTCGGTGGTGGTGTCCGGACAGACGCTCGTGCCGGGCCTGCGCGTCGTGACGGAAGGCGCGTTGCTGCTGAACGAAATCCTCGGCGACGCAATCGCCGGAGATACTGCTCACTGACACCAAAATGCCGCGTTTGATTTCGCTTATCCTCCAGCAGCGGACCCTGATCGTGGGGTTGCTGGTCGCGTATGTCTGCGCGGGCGTCGCCGCGTTCCGCCGCCTCCCGATCGAGGCGTATCCGGATGTCACCAATCTTCAAACCCAGGTCATCACGCTCTGGCCCGGCCATGCGGCCGAGGAGATCGAGAAGTTCCTCACGGTGCCCGTCGAGAACCAACTCAACTCCATTCCCCAACGGGCGAGTCTGCGCTCCATCTCCCTCTTCGGTCTCTCGGTTGTGACAATCGTCTTTGAAGACGAGGCCGACGGGTTCCGTTCGCGCCTCCTCGTTTCCCAGCAACTCGCGCAGGTGACGCTTCCCGCCGGCGCGCAGGCGGCGATCTCGCCGGATGCGACTCCGGTCGGCGAGATCTATCGCTACACGCTGCAGGCGCCTCCCGGATTTCCCGCGACGGAGCTGCGGGCGCTCGAGGACTGGGTGGTCGAGCGCCAGTTCCGCACCGTCGCGGGAGTGGTCGATGTCGTGGGTTTTGGTGGGCCCACGCGGCAATACCAGGTGCTCGTGGATCCGCTCCGGCTCAAGGCCCTGAACCTTCCGCTGAAGACGGTGGTCGATGCGCTCGCGGTCTCGAACAAGAACGCTGGCGGCGCCTACATCGAGCGCGGCACGCAGATGTTCATCGTGCGCGGACTCGGTTTGATCGGCACGCTCGACGACATTCGCGCGACGGTCCTCGCCGTCCGCAACGGCACGCCGATCAAAGTGAGCGACGTTGCGATCGTCCAGAGCGGATTTCAGACGCGCCTCGGTCGCGTCGGGCTAAACAAACCCATCGAGGGCGTGACGGTGGATAAGACCGACCGCGACGACGTCGTGCAGGGCATCGTGCTTCTCCGAAAGGGGGAGAATGCGCTGGATGTCGTGGAGCGCGTGGCCGCGAAGGCGGAGGAGATCAATCGCACATATCTGCCGCCGGGCGTGAAACTCGTGCCGCATTACAATCGGAAGGCCCTGATCGATCGAACGCTCGAGACGGTGCGGCAGAACATGATCGAGGGAATCGCTCTCGTGCTGCTGGTGCTGATCACCTTCCTCGGCGTCCGCCACTGGCGCTCGGCGCTGGTCGTCGCGGCCGTCATTCCGCTCGCCCTCCTCGGCGCATTCGCGCTACTCGATCTGCAGCATATCCCCGCCAACCTGATTTCGATGGGGGCGATCGATTTCGGAATCATCGTCGACGCCGCCGTCGTCATCATCGAAAATATTCTGCACCGACGCGATGCCGAGGGCCGGACCATTCAGGATGCGATCGTCGAGGGCGCGGGCCAGGTCGCACGCCCGCTGCTCTTTTCGAAGGTGGTGCTGCTCGCGGCTTTTCTCCCGCTCTTCACGCTGCAGCGCGTCGAGGGGCGGATTTTCCGCCCGATGGCCCTGACCCTGAGCTTCGCGATCATCGTCGGGACGATTCTTGCGCTCGTCGTCGTTCCGGTCCTCGCTTCGTTTTTCGTCCGGTCGCGGGCCGGATCGGGCGAATCCGGTCGGCCCGCGCATCTCGAGCCCTGGATCGTCCGGCAGCTTCGCCGGGCTTACCTGCCGCTGCTCCAACGGGTCCTCGCGCGGCCCATTCCGATCATCGCCGGAGGCGCCGTCGCGCTCGGGCTCGCCCTGCTGGTCGGTTCGCGTCTCGGCTCCGAGTTTCTGCCGAAGCTGGAAGAGGGTTCGCTCTGGGTGCATCTCACGCTCCCGGGTTCGATCTCACCCACCGAAGCCGCCCGGCTCACGGGGCGGGCGCGGCGCGTGCTGGCGGGATTTGCGGAGACGCGGATCGTCGTGACCCAGATCGGGCGTCCCGACGACGGCACGGACATCGGCGGATTCGAGCAGGCGGAAATCCTCGTGGATCTGCGTCCGCCGGCGGAATGGAAGGTGCCGCGCACGCGCGAGGCGTTGTGCGCAGCGATGAACGAGCAGCTCCAGATCGAGCTCCCGGGCTGCGATCTGCTTTTCAGCCAGGTGATCGAGGACAACGTGAACGAAGCGGTCAGCGGTTTGAAGGGCGAGATGGGGGTAAAAATCTTTGGACCGGATGCCGACGTTCTGCAGCGCCTCGCCGATCATCTCGCCCGCATTCTCCGGGAGGTGCCAGGCGCGGTCGATGTCGCCGCGGAGCAACTCGCCGGTCAGCCGCAGGTCCAGGTCAGCGTCAATCGCGCTTCCGTCGCGCGCTTCGGTCTTGCCGTCGCGGACGTGAACACGGTCGTCGAAACCGCGTTTGGCGGAGCGATCGCGACGACCGTGATCGAAGGAGAACGCTCGTTTGATCTGGCCGTGAAGCTCGATCCGACGTCCATCACGAGCCCGGAGCGCATTCGGGAGATTCCAATTTTCGGCTCCGCCGGGGAATTGCTCACGCTCGGGCGCATTGCGGACGTGGAGACTCGCAACGGATTCGCCCGGATCTATCGCGAGGAAAACTCGCGGCGGGTCGCGGCGAAGTTCGCCGTGCGTGGTCGCGATCTGGGTTCCGTCGTGCGCGAGGCCCAGAGCGCGGTGGCTGAGCATCTGAAGCTTCCCAACGGTTACCGGCTGCAGTGGGCGGGGAATTTCGAGAGTCAGCAGCGCGCGCTGGCGCGACTCGCTGTGGTCGTACCCATCACGCTCGCAATCATCGGTTTTCTTCTCTACACGGCATTCCGCAATGCCCGCTACACGCTGCTCGTCCTGCTCGGCGTCCCGCTCTCCGCGATCGGCGGCATCGTCGGTCTGGCGCTCGCGGGGCTGCCGCTGTCGGTCTCGGCACTCGCGGGCTTCGTCGCGCTCTTTGGGGCCTCGGTCCAGAACGGCGTCATTTTGCTCGAGCAGGTGCGCGACTATCTGATTCTGAAGGTGCCGCGCTTGGAGGCCATCCGCGAGGGAGCGAGCGCGCGCCTGCGCGCCGTGCTGATGACCAGCGCGATGGCGGCCTTCGGCCTCCTGCCCGCGGCGCTGTCGCATGCCGTCGGCGCCGAAACGGCCCGGCCATTCGCGGTCGTGATCGTGGGCGGACTCGTGAGCAGCACGCTCCTCACGCTCTTCGTCCTCCCCGCCGTCTGCGTCTGCCTGTTGCCGCCTTATCCGGTCGAGCCCGAGCGGAATCCGCGGTGAGTGGCGCGCCGGGCTTAATACTCGAAGTGCACTCGTGCGCCCGGTAGATGGACCGGTCCGCGATCGCGATTGTAGGCGGGATGATTCACGAACTGGTAGTCGAACGTGAGCCAGACCTTCTGGCGAAGCGCGATGGAATAGTAGGTCTCGACGATCTGTTCCGGCCCGTAGCGCAGCCGGCCGTCGCCAATCAGAATGCCGAGTCCCCCGGCGCCGAGGAACGCCCGGTGTGCGGTGCTGATGCCGTTGACCACTCCGGCGACACCGAGGGTATCGTCCTTCCGACCCCAGGCCGCGCCTTTGATGTTCACTCCGAGCGCGATCGTGCGGTCGATCTCGGTGAACGCGTAGCTCTCGCTTTGACCGTTGTTCCAGCCGGCGCGCAGAAAGACGCCGACGTTTTTCACGACCTCCTGCTCCGCGCTGAGCGCGACGCCGAACTTGAAGCGGTAGCGACGGCCGGCGTCGAGATCCGGCGTGCCGTCGGGCAGACGTTGCGCGAGGGCGGAGCGATAGCTGGCGGCATTCGACTGGTTCGCGTAGACCAGCAGGCGGACGCGGCCGGCGTGATCGTCCCCCAGCATGAACCGGCGTTCGTACTCGGCAACGTAACCCATCCCACGGAAGAATCTTTGATCGAGACTCAAGCCGTTGGCGAACTCCGGCAGCCGAAACGCCCCGAGTCGGACCGTGAAATCCTTCTCGTTCCACTCGACCGCGGCACCCTCCGTGTAACCCCGCGCATCGGCCGGGAAATCATAGGCACCAGTGTCGAAGAGCGACCAGTTCAGAAACTGCGAGCGGGCATCGTGGGAATAGGTGTTGCCATCGAAGAAATCCCCCACGCTGAGGCGCCCGAGCGTCAGAGTGATGCGCGAGACGTCCCGCTTGCCCGCCAGGATGTTCGCATCGCCCTCGACGGTCTCCTTCTCGCCGCCGAGTCCGATCGTCTGGCGGAAGATCACCCGGGCGAGATAGATCTTTGGGACAACGGAACCCGCCCGCTGCGCTTCGCCGTTCGGGTAACCGGCGAGGCCGAAGGTGTTGCTGAGGCCCGAACCCTGCACAATTTCTGGATTGAGATAGACCTCCGCACCGGTCCAGAGCCGCCGGCCGAGGAAGAACGTCAGGCTCGTCGTGTTTCGGGTCTCGCCGCCGCGCAGGCTGTGCTCGCCGCGATAGCGCGCGTTGAAATCCGGATGCCCCTGAACGATCTCCGTCCCCTGCAAATGGAAGCTCCAGTCTTCGGAGGGCGTTTCGGCCGCGGGAGCCGGGACGGATTCTCCCGCAGCGGCTGTCTGGGCGAAAAGCCCCAGCAGGGCCACCGATAAAGAGGTGAAGAAGCCGAGGCGAGGAAGGATGGGGCGATGGGGCATGGGTCGCGCTGGGACGCGTTTGCCTCCAAGCCGTCGGCGTGGACGCAACGCCCGCACCTTATCGAACTGGATAAGTTAGCAACTAGAAACTTATTAAGTCCGGTGCTCGTCTCGTCACGCGGCAGAAGCCGCACGCTGCGGCCTTTGCCGCCTCCCACGCGGTGTCCCATTCCTCGGGGGTGGCGGACTTTGGCTCGCCCTTCGCCGCGCGAATCGCGATCTCGGTCGCCCGGAATCGCGCGATGAATTTCTCGGTTGCCCTGTGGGCGGCGAGTTCTCCATCAACGCGGAGCCGCCGCGCGACATTCACCACGCTGAAGAAGAGGTCGCCGAGCTCATCCTCGATCGCCGCGGGAACGCCCTCGGCGAGGGCCTCCTCGAGTTCCGCGATCTCTTCGCGCAGCTTCGCGAGAACCGGGCGCATGTCGTCGACCGGCCAGTCAAACCCCAGGCGCGCCGCCTTGTCCTGCGCCTTTTGGGCGCGCATGATGGTCGGAAGTGAAGGCGGCAGATTGTCGAGCACGGAGGCATTGGCCGGGCCGTTTCCCTTTTCGCGCTTTTTCAACTCCTCCCACTGAGTGAGGACGGCGCCGCTGTCGCCGAGTTCGCCCGCGTCGGGCCCAAAGACGTGCGGATGCCGCCGGATCATCTTGTCGCATTCCCCGGCCGCGACGTCTTCGAAGGTGAAGGTCCCGAGTTCGCGCTCGATCTGCGAGTGAAAGACGACGTGCAGCAGGAGGTCGCCGAGTTCCTCGCGCAGGTTCTCGCGATCGCCGCTCTCGATCGCGGCGATGACCTCATGCGTCTCCTCGAGGAGGGAGCCGCGCAGCGAGGAATGCGTTTGTTCGCGATCCCAGGGGCACCCACCCGGGGCTCGGAGCGTGGCGACAATGTCGACGAGCTGATCAATCGAGGCGCGGGCGGGGGAGGGGGGTTCGGGATGGTCCATCGCGCCCGCAGATAGGTCGGGCGGCGCCCGCCGCAATCGCGAAGATGAATCAGACCGGCTCTTCCCATCCGATCCTCTCCGGCTAAGGTCTGACGCAGCGCAGCGCGGGGTGACGGCGCCCGAGCCACTGGCCGCGCGCCTCGTCTCGAACTTGATGTGAAATCCGCGCTTCCGCTCCAACCCCGCCTCGTCGCCCTGCTGCGGGTGCGTGTCTGGATCGCGGAACACCTCCGGCCCACGGATCTGCAGCTCTCGCTCTTCTGGGCGGGAATCGTCGGTCTCGGCGGCGGACTCGCCGCCCTCGGTTTCCGCGCGCTGACCCGCAATCTGCAATGGCTCTTCACGCAGCACGGGGGCTCGGCCGTGGCGGCCTTCGAAGCGATGCCGCTCTGGCAGCGCGTGGCGGTGCCGGCGGTGGGAGGTCTCATCGCTGGGCTCCTCATCTATCTCGGTCCGCGCCTCACCGGCAGTCCCGGTGCGAGCCGGGATTTCATGGAGGCAGTGCTGCTCGGCGATGGCCGGATCGGTTTCCGCGCGAGTATCGTCAAATCCCTCTCTGCCCTGTTTTCCATCTCAACCGGCGCGTCGATCGGTCGCGAAGGCCCGCTCGTGCAGCTCTCGGCGCTCGTCGCCTCACTCCTCGGAAAATTCGGACGCTGGCCCGCTCCGCGGCGGCGTCTTCTCGTCGCCTGCGGGGCCGCTGCCGGGATCGCGGCCGCGTACAATGCCCCCATCGCCGCGGCGCTCTTCGTCGCGGAGATTCTGCTCGGCTCGCTCGCGATGGAGAGCTTTGGACCGCTTGTCTTTGCCTCGGTCGTTTCCACCCTCACGGTCCGGCAGGCGCTCGGCCCGGCGCAGCTCTACCTCATTCCCGTGCTCCCGCCAGCTCCGCTCACCGAGGTGATCCCGGCGCTCGTCATCGGACTGCTTTGCGGGCTGGCTGCGCCGGCCTTTCTCGCGCTCCTGCGCACCGGACAGGCCTTCTTTACGCGCGTGCCCCTGCCAGCACTCTTCAAGCCCGCCCTGGGCGGACTGCTCGTCGGAGTCATCGCGATCTGGTGTCCGCAGGTCTGTGGAAATGGCGAAACGGTCGTGAGCGAGATCCTGCAGGGCCAGCTGGCCTTTCAGGCGGTCGCGGTGATTCTTCTGCTCAAGCTTCTCGCCACGGGTGCCACCTTCGGCTCCGGCGCCGTCGGCGGCGTCTTTACGCCCACCTTGTTCGTCGGCGCCAGTCTCGGGGCACTGCTGCATTACGTCCTCGCGCCGATCCTGCCGGGAATGTCGGACCAGGCGGTGCGCTTTGCGCTCGTCGGGATGGGCGCGTTTCTCGCGGGGACGACGCACGCGCCGATGATGGCCGTGCTGATGCTCTTCGAGCTCACGCTCGATTACCAGGTGGTGCTCCCGCTCATGCCCGCTTGCGTGGTGGCGTATTTCGTCGCCCGCGGTGTCGATCCGCGCTCGGTCTACAGTGAGTCGCTCCGCGGCCGGGACGAGCGGCCGACCTACGAAAGCCGGATCGCCTCCCTGCGCGTTGGCGACCTCATGAAATCCGATCCCCCCTCGGTCCGGGGAAATGCGCCCTTCGAGGAGGTCGCCCAGACGTTCCTCACGAATCGCTTCAGCTTTCTCTACGTGACCGATGCGCGGGGAATTTTTCAGGGTGCGGTGTCGTTGCACGACGTGAAGAATTTTCTCGGCACGCCGGAGCTCGCGCGCCTGGTGATCGCGGACGAATTGCGGCGGGACGACTTTCCCACCATCACGCCGGAGGTGCCGCTCCCCGATGCGCTGGAGCGCTTCGCGCACGTCGAATTCGAGCGCCTGCCGGTTGTCTCCGCGAAGGGCGAGCGCCGGCTGCTGGGGAGTCTCTCGAAGACGGATCTGATCCTCGCCCTCGCCGATCGGGCCAAGGCCAACACCACCGCCGTCCCGATCGCGGTCGCGCCGCCCGCACCGAGGTAACGCTACTTGAGCGCGTAGTACCACCGGTGCAGTCGCACGGGCGAGACGCCGAGTTTGAAGAGTACGATGAAGGCTCCGTTTTGCATCGACGTCCGCCAAGCCCCGTTTTTCTGGGACCGGCGGGCCGACGTCGCGATGGGCGGATCCAGCAGGTGCACGCCTCCGGCCCGACGCAGTCGCTTCGAGAACTCCATGTCCTCCATCAGCGGATAATCTGCGAAGCCGCCCAGCCGTGCGAAATGTTCGCGCCTGACGTAGAACGATTGATCGCCGTAGATCGTGGCGCCAAGGTGCGTGCCCATCGTGCGGTGAAAGCGCTCCAGCCAGCGCAGTCGCGGATGGCGCTCGTCGAATTTCCGGTGGAACGCCCCGCCGAGCACTTCCGTGCGGTCGCGCACGTCCCGCAGGGCGCCGAAGTGGGCGGGCGTGAATTCGGTGTCGGCGTGATGGAAGAGCAGCCACCCACCCGCCGCCCGCGAGGCGCCCGCATTCATCTGGGCGCCGCGATTCGGGCGCTCACACGGGACGACGATCGCGTTTCGGGCTACGGCGGTGGTCCGGCATTCCTGGCCGGCGCTGGCATCGGCCACGATGATCTCAGCCTCGCCCGATGGCGCGGCCGCGCCGAAGGACTGGAGCGCGCGGTCGAGCGCTTCCGCATCATTCCAGCACGGGATCACGACGCTCAGCCACGGGGCGGGCGCCATGTCAGCTTTCGCGATTCTTGCTGCGGTTGAGCAGGGTGACCCGGGCGCGCTCAAGCGTGGCCCGCTCCCCCGAGGTGAGACTGCCGATCCCCTGCTTCGAGATCTTTTCCAGCACGGTATCGACGGATTCCAGCGCCTCATCCTCCTCCGGTTCCGGCCGGGAGAGCAGCTTTGTCTTCGGCTGCGCCGCAGTGCCGGGCCGATCGAAACGGCGCTGTAGCCCCGCGAAAAGATTGAGCCCGTCGCCCACGCCAGCCCAGCGGATGGATTGATACGTCAGCGCCGCGCTGCCGAAGAGAACGAGCACCCCGCTCCAATTCCGCGAGGCGAGACAGACGAGCACCCAGGCGCCGAGAAGGATCGCGGCCATCCATTTCGCCCGGATCCCGAGGAAGAATTCCGCGTTCGGGTAGATCACCGCGAAGGCCACGATCACGCAAAGGTGCAGGACCTGGGAGTCGGAGTAACCCGTCGGTCCGAAGGCAAAGCTCCCGATCAACAGGATCGCCGGCGCGAGCAGCAGGAGTCCGCCATAGAGCGTGACGAAGAAACGGCGCCCCATGAATTTTTCGACCTCCCGCCCCAGCCAGATGAGGACCCAGATCTCCATCGCGAAATTAAGGACGTTCCAGACCGTAGTCGGAAGATGGACAAAGGCGTAGCTGATCACCTCCCAGACGTGTCCCTGACCCAGAACGGCCACACTGCTGAACATGAGGTCGGTGACGATGCCCGAGCCGTTGAAGGCGAGGAGCAGCGTGCAGGCGAACAATGCCGCCACGTGCAGGATCGCCAGGAGCGTCGCGGCATGGATCGGGTATCCCCCGATGTGCCCGATTGGCTCCTGCTCGTCCGGAGAATCAAATCCCATCATAGCGCGCGTGGGCGAATCCTAGTGGAGCCAACTCCCGTGGCAAGATCGAACGCGGTCACAGGAGCGACAACTGCTCCGCCTCCCCCGGCCGGCGGAAGTTCGCCACGCTCAGCGCCGGTCCGCCCCGCGGCAGCCCGGCCCGCTCGCGGGCCACGCGGAAGAGCGCCCGGATCTGCTCGGCGAGAGCGCCGGTGCCGGTCATCCGCGTGGCGAAGTCCGAGTCATTCAGCTTTCCGTCCCGCAGATCCCGCAGCCGGCCCAGGATCTTCGCCTTCTGTCCCGGAAAATGCTCATCCAGCCAATGGGCGAACACCTCCTTCAGTCCGTACGGCAGCCGCAGGACGGTGTAGCCGGCAAATTGCGCCCCCGCCTCGGCGGCCGCTGCCAGGATCGCCGGCATCTCGTGATCGTTCAGCCCGGGGATGAGCGGCGCGGTCATCACGCCCACGGGAATTCCCGCGGCCCGCAGTTCCCGGATCGCCGCCAGCCGTCGCGAGGGCGGCGACGCCCGCGGCTCCATCCGCTTCGCCAGCTCCGGATCGAGCGTGGTGATGGAGATGTAAGCGGCGATGGCCTGAAATTCCGCCAGCCGGCCGAGGACATCCGTGTCCTGGGTGATGGCGTGGTTCTTCGTCACGATGCCCACCGGATTCCGGAAGTCTGCGCACACCTCAAGGCACGCGCGCGTGAGGCGGAGCTTGCGCTCGACCGGCTGATAGCAATCGGTCACGCCGCTAAAGGCGATGACCTGCGGTTTCCAGGCCGGCTTTGTCAGCTCCCGGCGGAGCAGCTCCGGCGCGCGATGCTTCACCATGATGCGGCTCTCAAAATCGAGCCCGGCGCTGAAGCCGAGGTACTCGTGGGTGGGCCGCGCGTAGCAATAGATGCAGCCGTGTTCGCACCCGCGGTAGGGGTTGAGCGAAACGTCGAAGCCGAGATCCGGGCTGTCGTTGTGCGAAAGGATCGTCTGCGAGTCGTCGTTGAAAAACTGCGTGCGCGGCGCCGGCGTCTCGTCGTCCGGATGCCGGTGCGCATCCTCGTCCACCTCGACGAACGCCCGCATGAAACGATTCGCCGGATTCTCCGCCGCCCCCCGCCCGCCGGTTTTCACTTCGCGCATCGACCCAAACGTGGCGCAGAGATTTTCAAATGGAACCGTCGATTCGGAGCGATTGCGATGGCGGCGGTGCGGCTGCTGCTGGTAATTTCCGCGCTCAGACCCCGCGCACCCTGTCCCCACCCGCTCCATGTCCGCGCCACACAAGCTCCTCTTCGTCTGCGAGAGTGCGAATCTGAGCAACGCCGTATTCGATGCCTTTTCCTCGCTCAGTCGGGGCCGCATCCAGGTGATGCTCGTTTCCGAGCTCGGGAAGGCGGCAGATTTCGCGCGTGGCGGCGGCTACGATCCGATTCTCGTCGATGTCGACTCGTCGATGGTGGAGGGAATGCATGTCGTGCACAGCATCGCGCAGGCCATGCCGGCTTTGAAAGTCATCGTGATGAGCCGCGAGATGGACGCCTCGCGCCGGCAGCAATTTCTCCGGCAGGGCGCGCGGCTGATCGTGAACTCTCCGCGCTCGATCGAGGACATGGAGGCGCTCCTGCTCCAGGTCGCGGCGGTGCTGCAGGTGCCGAAGACGCCGGAGCCGACTGCGATCGCCGAACCCCCGGCGCCGCTCGCTCCGCCGCCGGAACGGCCGCGTGACCGCGGCAACGAGATCCTCTTCGCCGACGAAAAAAAACCGACCCCGGGGCTGGATCAGAAGCGTAGCCACGTCACGGCCCCGAAAATGTCTCCCGCGGTGGAACCACGCCGGTCGCCGCCGGATCACCTGATGCCGCTCCGCTCCACCGATGCGGCTCCGGTCGAGAAATCCACGGCTCTCTTCCGGCGCCTCGAGCAGGAAAAGGCGCCGCAGACGCCCCGCGGTTTCACGCCGCTGCGGGCATCGGGACCACCGTCCGAGCCACCGAAGCCCGTCGCCCTGCCCGTGCAACGCGCCCCGCAGCCGACTGCACGCGTGCGTCTCCCCGAGCCGGAAGCCGCTCCCACGCCCCCAGTCGCTCCGGCCCCGCCACCGCCGGTTGCTCCGCGCCCACCGATCGTGACGCCGCTGGTCGTCAAGCCCGTGCAGCGCATCACGGCGGTCGCCCCGAGCCAGCCGTTGGACGCAAGGCCGGCGTCTCCCGCTCCAGCCGCCGTGCCCATGGCGGCTGCCGCGCCTGCGCCTGTGGTGCCGCCGGTCGCACCAGCGGCACCTGCGCCAGCGCCAAAGCCAGGACCCGCGCCCATCGGTGGCGATGCGAATCAAAAACCAGGGTTCCGCTTCACCCAGCTCGTGAAGCGGATCAAGCCTCTCGAGATGCCCGCGAAGCCGCCGGTGGAGCCGGAGAGATAGCGGGCCGAATCTCGGAGTCTCCGCTTCAAGCTGAGCGGTTTCGGGTGTCTGGCGCGCCAAGCTTCGCCTCATCTCGTCCCGCCTACGCCGCCACGGGCGCACCATCTTCGAGTTCCACGATGAGGTGATTCATGATGTAGTCGCGGCGCTCGGGCGTGTTCTTACCCATGTAGAAATCCAGGATCAGGTCGGCGCCGTGCAAGTTCTCGAGACCCACCTGGGAGAGCCGCGTGGTCTTCGGTTCGATGAAGGGCTTGAACTCCTTCGGGCTGATTTCGCCCAGGCCTTTGAAGCGGGTGATCTCGGCGCTGGCTCCCAGCCGGGTGATCGCCGAGATGCGCTCATCCTCGGTGTAGCAATAATTCGTCTCCTTCTTGTTCCGCACGCGGAAGAGCGGGGTCTCGAGGATGAAGACGTGCCCGCGCGAAACCAGCTCCGGGAAAAAGCGGAGGAAGAACGTCAGGATCAGATTGCGAATGTGCATCCCGTCCACATCGGCATCGGTCGCGAGGATGACCTTTTCGTAGCGGAGCCCATCGACACTTTCCTCGATGTTGAGGGCCCGCATCAGGTTGTACAGCTCCTCGTTCTTGTAGATCGCCGCCCGCTCGAGATCGCAGACGTTCAGCGGCTTGCCTCGCAGCGCGAAGATCGCCTGGGTCATGGCGTCGCGGGTGCTCACGATGCTGCCCGCGGCGCTCTGGCCCTCGCAGAGGAAGATCATCGAGAGCTCGCCGCCGCCGCGCTTCTGACCGCGGTGGATCTTGCAGTCCTTCAACTGCGGAACCCGGAGGCTGATGGCGGCGTTCCGCTCGCGTGCCAGCTTCTTCACGCTCGCGAGTTCGCGCCGCAGCCGGGCGGTGTCCTCCACCTTGGCCACGATCTTTTGCGCGGCCTCGGCATTCCGGTGCAGGAGATCCAGCACGACGTCGCGCACCTTCGTCACGAGGTCACCGCGGATTTCCGTGTTACCCAGCTTGTTCTTCGTCTGGCTTTCGAAGAGCGGCTCCTTCAGCCGGATCGCGATCGCGCCCACGAGGCCTTCGCGCACGTCCTCGCCGTCGAACTTCTTCTTCGTGAACTCATTCACCGCCTTGAGCACGCCCTCGCGGAAGGCGCTCAGATGCGTGCCGCCATCGCTCGTGAACTGCCCGTTCACGAAGGAGAAATGATCCTCGTGGAAACGGTTCGTATGCGTGAACGCGATCTCGATCGTCTTCTCGCGGTGATGCAGAATCGGGTAAAGCCCCTCGTCGCCCGATTCCTCCTCGATGAGGTCGAGCAGGCCGTTGCGGGAGGTGTAGAGCGCGCCGTTGTAGCGGATCTTCAGGCCCGCGTTGAGGAAGGTGTACAGCCGGAGCCGCCGGCTGACGTGCTCCTCGCGGAATTCGATCCGTTTGAAGATCTCCGGGTCGGGCGAGAAGCGGACGTACGTGCCATCGGGCTGCGGCTCCGACTGCTTCGCCCGCTGCTGCTTCACGAGCACGCCCTGCTTGAAATCGGCGCGGGTGAATTCCCCGTCGCGATACGAAACGACGTTGAACTCCGCCGCGAGCGCATTCACCGCCTTCGTGCCGACGCCATTCAGGCCGACGGAAAACTGGAAAACGTCGTCGTTGTATTTCGCGCCAGTATTGATGCGCGACACGCATTCCACCACTTTTCCGAGCGGAATGCCGCGACCGTGGTCGCGCACCGTCACCACCGGGCCTTCGATCGTGATGAGCACGTCGTTGCCGTGGCCCATGATGAATTCGTCGACCGCGTTGTCGATCACCTCCTTGAGCAGGACGTAGACGCCGTCGTCGTAGTGGGAGCCATCGCCGATGCGCCCGATGTACATGCCTGTGCGGGCGCGGATATGCTCGAGCGATGAGAGCGTCTTGATCTTGCTCTCGTCGTAGATGTGGGATGCGGTCGGTTGCTTCGCCATCGGTGGGATTCGATTTCGGTGCGGTGACATACGCGGGGCGGGCCCGGTGTCGAATGCGGCCGAAGCTTCACCTCCGCGCGGTCAGCCTTTCGCCTTGCGGGAGCGGCGGGTGCCCTTATATCTCCCCTTGCTGGAAAGGCGTTCGCGCTCAGGTTCCGGCCCCTTAACCCGACCAATCCTCTGATCCCACTTAATCGCATTAACGTGAACGGGCGTATTCGCGCCCGGGAAGTCCGCGTCATCATCGCCTCCAACAAGGAGCAGCTCGGCATCATGAAGACGAGCGACGCCTTGCGAAAGGCCAACCAGCTCGGACTCGATCTCGTCGAGATCGCCCCCACGGCCCAGCCGCCGGTCTGCCAGATCGTCGACTTTGGAAAGTTCCGCTACGAGCAGTCAAAGCTCGACAAGGAGCGCCACCACAGCACGACCAAGGTCAAGGAGTTGAAGTTCCGCGTGAACATCGACGAGCACGACTACGTCACGAAGCTGCGGCGGGGCGAGACCTTCCTCGACAAGGGCAACAAGGTGAAGGTTCAGCTCCAGTTCAAGGGGCGCGAAATGGCGCACCAGGAGCTGGGCGATCAGCTCGTGAACCGGATCCGGGACGATCTCTCCACCATGTCGCAGGTCGAAATGCCGGCGCGCAAGGCTGGACGATCCATCAATATGGTCCTTTCGCCGCTGCCCGCTGGAAAGCGGAAGCGGAAGTTTAAGGAAATGGACGAGGACGAAGCCGAGGCCGGTGATGCCGCCGACGCCGAGAAAGAAGCGAGCGAGCCCGCGGAAGAGAAGGAGTAGGCGGGCTTCGGGACGGTGGCCGGGTCCAGTACTCGGTATTCAGTAATCGATGACCTGACCGGGCGGCGCCAAACGCCGCTCGGGTTCTTCGCGTCTGGCCTTGGGTTGGCTGTGAACGGAGGTCGTCGGTGCGGGTAGAATTGCGCGCCTTGACCATGCGGATCCGCTTGGTCAAATCTGTGCTTTCATCATGCCGCGTTACGTTGCCTTTCTTCGCGGAGTGATGCCGGTGAATGCGACGATGCCGGAGCTCAAGCTCTGCTTCGAGTCGGCGGGCTTCACCGAGGTGCGCACGGTGCTCGGGAGCGGCAATGTCGTGTTCAACGCCCGCCCCTCTACCGAGGCCGCGCTGGAGCGGAAGGCGGAGCGGGCGATGAAAGCGAAACTCGCCCGGTCGTTCCCCGCGATTGTCCGTTCGCTCGAATTCATTGAGCGTCTGCTCGAAGCGGATGCGTTCGCCCCATTTGATCTTCCCCCGGCGGCGAAGCGGATCGTGACCTTTCTGCGCGTCGAGCTGCCGAACGTTCCGTTGCCCGTTGAGCGCGACGGCGCGCGCATTCTGGCGGCCTCTGGCCGCGAGGTCTTCTCCGCCTATCACCCCAGCCCGAAGGGTCCCGTCTTCATGACCCTCATCGAGCGCACGTTCGGCTCGGATGTCACGACTCGGACCTGGGAGACGATCAAGAAATGCGCGAAGGCGTAGATCGCTGCGGCGTCCCCCGAATTCCGTAAGACCTCCACCGGCGCCGGATGAGAACGCCGAAGGGCGGTGGTCGCGGAGCAGAAGACTTTGGGCAACAGTCCGGACGCCCATGAGCTATCCATCCGCCACCGACCCCAAATTCCTTGCGACCCTCGAAGAGTGGATCCGTCTGCAGGGCGAGATCCTTGTGCTCATTCGTTACTCCCACGCCGCCGGTTCGCGGGACTATGAGCTGTTCTCCTCGTTCGAGACGCTGGCGCAGAGGCTGCGCACTTTGCCGGCCCGCACGTGCGCGACCGCCTTTAAGCAGCCCCAACTCCGCTTCCGAGGGATCGTTTACGACGGATTCATCACCGGCTGCCTGATTGGCATTCCCGACCGGACCGAATTTTTGGTGGTTGAAACGACTCCGCGAACGGCGGGTCAGACTTCCTGGCTGCACCACGCGACCGGCCAGTCGCACACCCAGCTGCGAGAGGAATTGGAGAGCTTGGATGGCCAGACCGTCGCGGCGGGAATTCATCCGGATTGGCTAAAGCCCTCGAACGACGTCATCTCGGCTGTGGTGCCGGAAGCGGATGGAAGCGTGACGACGGGGGTCTATTGACGGGAACGGCGAAAACGGTAGCGACGAACGGCGTCTCCGCACTTCCCGAGGCTTCCATCCCCTCCTCTCCTCGCGAGCCTAAGTCCGCACGCATCTGCATCCCTCTCCTCCCTCCCATGCGTCTCCTTCTTTTCGATATCGACGGCACCCTCGTGACCACCGGGGAGGCCGGTCTGATCGCGTTTGCGGAGACTCTCGAGCGGGTCTTCGGGGCGGCGGATGATCTCTCGCGGGTGGATTTCGCGGGCGCGACGGATACCGGCATCATCGCGCAGCTCTTCGGCCTGCACGGGATCGAGCACACGGCGGAGAACATCGGACGTTTTCAGGAGGGCTATTTCCCGTCGCTCGCGCGTCTCCTGCCGGAGCGGGAGGGGCGCGTCCTGCCGGGCGTTCCGGAGTTGCTGGCCGCACTGGCGGGCCGCGACGATGTCCAGGTCGCGCTCCTCACCGGAAACTTCGCGACGGGGGCACGCTTGAAGCTCGAATATTACGGCCTCTGGCAGCATTTTCCGTTTGGAGCGTTCGCGGATGACCACGCCGACCGGAACAAGCTCGGACCGGTGGCCGTGACGCGGGCCGTGCAACACGTGGGTCGGCCGTTCGCGGTTGAACGCGATGTCTGGATCATCGGGGACACGCCGAAGGACGTGGCCTGCGCGCGGGCCTTTGGCGCGCGGGTGCTCGCGGTGGCGACGGGCCGGCACGGCGAGGAATCCCTTCGCCAGCATTCACCCGACGTGCTGCGGGCCGATCTCTCGGATGTCGATCAGGTCGCGGACATCCTGACGCGTGGGTGACAACGCTCCGTGCCGCCCTTCGTCAACGCCGGTGGCCTAGCCACTTTTCCACGGCCTTTTCCAGCTTTGTCGGCTGCTGCTTCGCGGGGTCGAAAGCCGAGAGAGGATTCACCCCCCGATTTTCGACCCGGCGACGACGCCGGCGCGAGCGATGCTCGTCCGGTTCGCCGTCGTTCGGCCCAGCCGTGGGGACCGTGGCTTGGGCGTGGACAGCCGCGAGGGCGGCGGCGATCTGAGCGGGGTCGGGAGATCCATTGGCCGCCGATGTTCCCTCCAATTGCTGGACGGCGGCGATGGCTGCGGCGAGCGCGGCGGGATCGACCGCGAGCGTCGTCAGTGGGGTCCGCGTCGGGGCGGGAGCAGGCGTCGGGAGTTGCAGGACGCGATGAGCGGGAATGATCGGCACCTTCTGCCGCTCCCGCTCGAGATCCGCGGCGGAGACTGAGCGGGGCTTAACCGCATTCACATCAAAGTGCGGTTCGTAGGCGGCGCGCTCCCGACCCGTGAGGCGGATCGGCTTCGCGTCGTCTGACGCGCGTCGCCAGTCGAGTCGCCCGTAAAGGATCAGGCGCTTGAGCCACTCGAGGAAGCGTTTGGCCTTTCCGGAAAATTTTTTCCGGAAGCGCTCGTCGTGATGGCCTCGACTGACGTTGGGCATGATTCCGCGGGGCGGTCAGCGTTCGACCGAGATGTCGGTGAATCGGAGAGTCTTATCCATGAAGGGATGAAAGGTCGAGAGCTTCATTCCCCCAATGTCTTTGTACTCGGACCATCCGCTCGTAATCGTCTTTTCGGCGTTGGGCCGGTATTCCCAGCGGGCGAGCAGCTTCGTCGCCGGATCGATGAAGAGCGTGTAGCGGTCGCCCGGAGTCAGTCCGACCGATTGGAAGGCAAGTTCGAGGACTTCGTATTCCTTGCCTTCGACCGTCTGCTTCGGGCCCGAGGCGAGCTTCGTGCCCTCGTCCTTGAGCTTGAACGGCGCGAGGAGCCAGTATGCGTCGTTCGTCCAGCGGGCGTACGCGGCCTTCGCGTCGCCTTCCGCGGAGCTGGCTGGATCGTAAAGATTCACCGTCACGGTCTTCCCCTTCCACGTCACGGTGTCGCGGCCGGCGGCGATCTCCCAGACGTGTTTCGCCTCTAACAGCGGTTCCGTCTTCCCGGCTTCACCGACAACAAACGTAAACTTGATCGTCTTGACCTGTTTCCAGGCGTCATTGCCGTGGGCTTTCATCACGGCGTCGGCGAGGGCGGAAGCCGCGGCGTCATCGGCCTGCGCCGCGGGAGCAACGCAAGCGAGGAGCCCCAGCACGGCGGAGCAGCGGGAAAACAGGTGGAGCATGTGGCGCAACCTTAAGCCGGATTCGTTCCCGCGCGAGTGCGCGCCCGAAAAACCGGGAATCCCCCGGCGGGTCTTGTGCGTCGGGTTCAGTCGCGCATGCTTTCCGAACGTCCCTCGCCGGCGTTTTTCCATGCCCACTTCCTCGCTTTCCTCCGCGCGCGCTCTTGATCAGGCCCGGGCTTTGCTCGACCGCGTTCCGCTCATCGATGGCCATAATGACCTGGCCTGGATCATCCGGCGGGATCCGCGAGCGCCCGGCGATGTCGGGGCCTACGCGCTGGAGAAGCGGCGGCCGAAACGCGAGAGCGATATTCCCCGCCTCCGCGAGGGAAAGGTCAGCGCCCAGTTCTGGGCCGCGTTCATCCCCAGCGGCGTGCCTCATCCGGCGCGGACCACGCTGGAGCAGATCGAGATCATCCGCCGGATGAATGCCCTGCATCCCGCCGACTTTCTGCCGGCGCTGCGCTCCACGGATGTAGCGCGCGCGCGCCGTGAGGGTCGGATCGCGTCGTTCATCGCGGTCGAGAATGGGGAAGGCCTGGAAAATTCGCTTGCGCTCCTGGGCAGTTTCCATGCGCTCGGCGTGCGTTACCTCACCCTCTGCCACAACGACACGCTCGACTGGGTGGACTCCGCGACGGATCTGCCACGGCACGGCGGGCTCACCGCTTTCGGGCGCGACGTCGTTCGCGAGATGAATCGCCTGGGCATGATGGTCGATCTTTCCCACACCACCACCGCGGTCATGCACCAGGCGCTCAGCCTCAGCGTGGCGCCCGTTGCGATCACGCATTCGAATGCTCGCGCGCTCTGCGATCACCCGCGGAACACGCCGGATGACGTGCTGATCCGCCTGCGGCACAACGGAGGGATCATCATGGCGACCTTTGTGCCCGACTTCACAAACCAGGCCGTCCGCGATTGGTGGCGTCCGCTCGAGGAAGGGCTGGGGCGGCGTCGGTCCGCCGCCGAATGGGATGCGCTCGTCGCGGCCCGCGAGGCGCAGCTGGGGCCGAGCCCGGTCGCCACTTTGTCCCAAGTGTGCGACCACCTCGAATATCTCATCGACCGCGCCGGGATCGAGCACGTGGGGATAGGGTCCGACTTCTACGGGGGAATCACGCCGGAGGGCCTGCACGACGTGAGCCGCTTCCCCCATCTCTTCGCGGAAATGCTCCGCCGGGGCTGGAGCGAAGCCGATCTCGCGCTCGTGGCCGGCGGCAATTTCCTGCGGGCCTTCCGCGGAGTGGAGCGGGCGGCGGGTGAGACTTAAATCCGACCCCGCAAATTCCCGCAGGGCGCGCTTCCCACGGTCGCGCCGGACTCGCTAGAGTTCGCCTGTTGTATGAGCGAATCGAAGACCATTCTCTGTCTCGCGAGCTTCGAAAAGGGACATGCCTTTCTGACCGAGGCGAAGCGCCAGGGCTGGCGGGTCTATCTGCTCACTTCGAAAAGCCTTGAGCATGCCGCCTGGCCGAGGGATTCGCTCGATGATGTTTTCCTCATTCCCGACAAGGACCGGGAGTGGAACCGGAACGACGTGATCCTCGGCGTGAGCTACATGGCTCGTCGGCACCGGATCGATCGGATCGTGGCGCTCGATGACTACGACGTCGAGACGGCGGCGGCCTTGCGGGAGCACCTTCGCATTCCCGGGATGGGCGAGACGACGGCGCGCTATTTCCGCGACAAGCTCGCGATGCGGCTGCGCGCGAAGGACGCGGGCATCCCGGTGCCGGAGTTTTCGCCGGTCGTTTTTTACGATGATCTCCGCGAATACATGCACCGTGTGTCGGGCCCGTGGCTGCTGAAGCCGCGCTTCGAGGCCTCGGCGCTCGGGATCCGGCGGATCGAGCGCGAGCAGGATCTCTGGCCGCAACTTGATGCGCTCGGCGACAAGCAATCGTTCTACGTCTTCGAACAGTTCGTCGCGGGCGAGGTGTACCACGTCGATTCGATCATTTCCGACCGGCAGGTGGTCTTCGCCATCGTCTGCCGGTACGGCGCGCCGCCGATGCAGGTCGCGCACGGCGGCGGCATCTTTTCCTCGCGCGTTCTCGAGTACGGGTCTCACGACGAACAGCGCCTTCTCGCCGCGAACGCGGCCGTGCTGAACGCCATGGGCCACGTGCGGGGCGCTTCGCACACGGAGTTCATCAAATCGGCTGACGGAACCTTTCATTTCCTCGAGACGTCGGCGCGCGTGGGCGGGGCGAACATCATGGATCTGGTCGAAGCGGCGAGCGGCCTGAATCTCTGGGCCGAATGGGCGAAGGTGGAGACGCAAGAGGACGCGTATCGGGTGGGCGAAGTCCGGCGCGATTACGCGGGTCTGCTGGTCTCCCTCGCGCGGCAGGAATGGCCGGACCTCGACGTCTTCCGCGATCCGGAGGTCTGCCTGCGGATCAGGAAACGGCATCACGTGGGTCTCGTCTGGCGCTCGCCGTCGAGTGCGCGCGTCGAGGAGTTGCAGCGTCGATACATCGATTGGGTGCGGAGCGATTTTCACGCGAGCCAGCCGCTGCCGGACCGGGCGACGGATTGAGAGGACTAGATCCCCGCAAATAACTGCGGCTGCTGCGCGTCGTTATTTTCGTCGAAGCGGACCCCCGTTCCAAGGAGCCGGACGGGCAGTGATTTTCGCCCGCACGCGGCGGCGACGAGGGTGCGATAGACCTCGACGGATGGCTCGGGGCAGACGCACTCGTGGGTGGTGCGCGTGAAATCCGAAAACTTGACGGTGACGAACGCCTTGTGGATCCGCCGCCCCGGCGCCTTCGCGGGCAGATCCGTGAGCATTTCCTCCGCGAGCCTGGCGATCGCAACCTCGCATTCGGCCCGCGTGAGCAGGTGATGGGAGAAGGTGCTTTCGTTGCTGAGCGATTTCCGCAGACGATGCGTCCGCACCTCCCGATCGTCCTCTCCGCGGGAGAGAAGATACAGGTCGCGGCCCCAATTCCCGAAGTGCTGCGCCATCTCCGCCAGAGTGAAGCGGTGGAGATCGCCGCAGGTCTGGATCCCGCCTGCCGCCAGGCGTTCCGCGGTCTTCGGCCCAATGCCCCAAACCTTCCGCACCGGGAGCGTGGCCATGAAGGATTCGATCATCTCCGGGACGATCGCGAACTGGCCGTTGGGCTTGCGCCAGTCACTCGCGATTTTGGCGAGCATCTTGTTGGGCGCGACACCGGCGGACGCCGTCAAGCCGGTCTCCTCGAGAATGCGCGCCCGAATCTCCTTCGCGATCTGCCAGGCGTAGCGGCTGGAATGCGTGACATCGAGGTACGCTTCGTCGAGCGAGAGCGGTTCGACGAGGTCCGTGAACTCGTGCAGGATGGCGCGAATTCTCTGCGACTCCGCGCGGTAGAGATCGAAGCGGACGGGGAGGAAGACGAGATGCGGACAACGCTGTCGCGCCATGAAGCCCGGCATGGCGGAATGCACCCCGAACGCGCGGGCCTCGTAGTTGCAGGTGGTGACGACCCCGCGCCGGCTGCCGCCACCGACGGCGAGCGGAAGCCCTCGCAGTTCCGGCCGCTCCCGCATCTCGACCGCCGCGTAGAAGCAGTCCATGTCGAGATGAATGATCTTCCGGGTCGCATCAGGGCCGCGCCGTGGGTTTTCGCGCGAAGTCATGGCAGGCGGGTGTGCAAACGAACGCATCATCCAGATTTCGCCGTCGCGCAATCCTTCGCGCTTCGCGGTGCCTCAGGTTTCGTTGGCGGATCGGGCGGTTTGTCGGAGCGTAGGGACGGGGCAGCTGCTGGTACTCTGGCCTTCCCCGGCCAGACCTCCTCACCGGTGCCCCATTGCGATGACGCCCGCGGCAATTCTCCTCCTGGGCCACTTTGAGCCTGGACAGCTCGACGCGCTTACACAGGCCGCGAAGTCGACGTTTGGTCCGATCCCGCTTGCGGCGGGTTCCGTCGACATCGGGGCCGCGGCGACATCGCAGCTCGTGCTCGCAGTGGCGGCGGAGGCCCCGGAAGATGCGGTCGAGATCGAGTCCGCGCTCGACTCCGCGAGCCTGCCGCGCGTGGGGCTGCTGATCGTCGGGAGGATGACGGATTCCGCTGCGCTCAGGGCGTTGATGTGGGCCACGATGGAGGCGCTCGCCCTCCGGCGGGAAAAGGCGCTGCTGCAAGGGGATCTGAGAACGATTGCCCGACGGATCAGTCACGATTTGCGGGGGCCACTCGGTGGGGTGGTGACGCTGGCGCAGGTTCTGCAGGAACTGATTCCGCCGGAGTCAGCCGAACCGCACGACCTGCTCGCTTCGATGCTGCGTTCCGGGGAAAAAATGCGCGTGATCATCGATCGCGTGAGCACCCTGACCCGCGCGACGGCGACGCCGCTCGTGACGAGCCGCGTGAGTGCGGGGGTGCCATTTCGCGAGGCGGCGGCGCGCTTGGAACGTGCGGCGCAGAAAAAAGGCGTTCGGATTGAGGGGCCGTCCGATTGGCCGGAGGTGAACGCGGATCCTGCGCTTCTGCAGATCGTCTGGTGGAATTTGCTGACCAACGCCATTGAGCACCCGGGCACTCCGGGACCGGCGCGCGCCGGCTGGCGGCTGGAGGGGGTATTGGGACGTTTCTTCGTGGAGGACGGCGGCCCACACATTCCCGAGGCGGAACGGGGCGGCCTTTTCAGCCCCTTTCATCTCCTGCACGAGAGCCGCGCCACGAAGGGGCTCGGGCTCTCGATCGTGGAGCGCCTCGTTGCGCTGCACGGCGGGACCTGTGCTTACGCGGCCGATCCGAGCACCTTCTCCTTTACCCTGCCCATCGTGCCCGCGGCGTGACCCCTGGCTACCGCCGGCTTTTCACTTCCAGAGCGTTGGCGACATGATGCCTTCCGACGACGAGCGCCGCGAGGATCTGGATCGTGTAACTTTCGTTCTCTGATTCAACGCTTCCGCGAAGCGTGGCAAAGCCTCCCCTCACGACGATCTCGCAGCGCTTCGCCTCCGCGGAGAGCGAAGGCTCACCGAGGAGGGCCGCACGGATCGACTGGCGTTGCTGCAGGTCGGACTGTTCGTTCGACGGTCGGACGGTTGTCGTAGCCGCCGCGGCGGTTTGAGGTCGTTCTGCGAGCAACGATCCCGGAGACCCCGAGACGACGAGGACGACGAGCGCGATTCGGCGAAGAGACCCGATGTTCATTCGAAAATCTCGGCTTCAGATGTGCAGGACCCCGTGGAGCTCCGCGTCGCGCGTTTCCACCTTCGTCCCCGTGACGTACGCCTTGGCGGCCTCCCAAAGATACGTGAGCTTCCCGAGACCGGCGCTATTCCAGTACTCGATCCTGTCCGGTCGGAAGGTGATAACCGAGATCTGCGGGTCCGACTTCCCATCGGGAAAGTAGACGCGAAAAGGCTCTTTCCAGATGGCTTCGATCTCCGCCGGATCCTGCGACACTTGCGCGCGACCCTCAAGAGCGAGATAAACCGATCCTTCGTTTTGAAAGACAACCAGCGAGCGGTCGTCGCGCTCAAGCTCGAACGTTTTCGCGCTTTCGATGTCGCTGAGCAGCTTCAGCTGGGCGTCGAGACCGAGGCTGGCAATCGCCATCGGGCGGGCATGGAGGCCGCTGCTCGAGCCGTGCGTAACGAAGAGGCCGGTCCGAAAGCCTTCGAGGAGGGAGATGATCTTGGGGAGGGCTTCGTACTCGTTCGACATGATTTCGATGGGTGACGATGCGGCGCGGGCCGGGAGATCTCCCCGGACCGCGCCGCGCGTTGGGTGAGGTGAAGGAGCGACCATCCGGCCGGCCGCGGGGCCGGAGACGGATGGGGTGAGGCGTGCTAGGCGCGCGGGCGCCGACCAGTGATCAGCGAGACGAGGAAGAGCACGAGGAAGACGACGAACAGGATCTGGGCGATCCAGGCAGCGGATCCGGCGAGCCCGCCGAAACCGAGGAGAGCGGCGACGATGGCGACGATGAAGAAGACGACGGCGTAGTGGAGCATGGGAGATGAGTTTGTTGTTGGAGTGGGGGTGGCAGCGGGGTTGCTACCGCCAATATCTTTCGCAGGGCGAATGCCACATTCTTGCGGGCGCCACATAAAACGTTACCGTCCAGAGGAATCGCGAGATCGGCGATTCTCGACCAGACCCGACCGGGCATTGCTCGGGGTGCGAAATGCACGACAAAACGATAGGTTTCGTGCATACTACGTCTGAGGTCCGGGTGTGCACGGGCCCCCCGCAATTTCCCGCGTTGTACCCGTGCCCTATTCTCTTTCACCTTCCCGCTTCCGTCTCGTCGCGATCGCCGGCGCTCTCGCGCTGATGTCGTTCATCGTTTCGGCCGCGACCACCCAACGACTGCGGTCCAGCATCACCGTCTTGCGCGGGGCGAACGAATCGCGACTCGCGCTGGAACAGCTGCTTTCCGTGCTGAAGGACGCCGAGACCGGCCAACGGGGCTACATCATCGCCGGCGACGACGCGTACCGCGCCCCGCTCGAGTCCGCGAGCCGACAACTCCCCGACCTCTTTGCCCGCATTTACCGGATGGCGCCGGAGTCTGATGACCCGGAGGCCGAACGTCGGGAGATCGCCGCGATCCAGGAACTGTCGGATCGGAAACTCGCAGAACTGCGCGAAACGATCACCGTTCGTCAGCGCCTCGGGGCGAGCGCAGCCGTCGAACTCGTTTTGACGGGCGAAGGCACCAGCTTGATGGAAGCATTACGCACCCGGCTCGGGGTGATGATCGAGCGGCACCAGCGCGTGCTCGAGGAGCGCCGCGTTCGGATGCGCGAGGACCTGTTCCACGGCGAGCTCGCGGTTCTCTGCACCGGGGCAGTGGCAGTCGGCTGCGGCTTCCTCTCCTTCCTTCAGTTCCGTCACTCGCTCCGGAGGGCTCAGGAAGCGGAACGCCTGGCTCGCGGGAAACTCGCGGCCGAATCCGCCGATCGGGAAAAGAGTGCCTTCCTCGCGACGATGAGCCACGAGATCCGGACGCCGATGAACGCGATTCTCGGCTTCGGCGACATTCTGCGGAGTGAGCTCTCCGATCCGCGGCAGCGCGGCTTCGCCGACTCCATCCTCGAGAGCGGCCGTTCCCTTCTCCGCCTCATCAACGACATTCTCGATCTCTCCAAGATCGAGTCGGGCAGATTGGAACTGCGAATCGAGCCCGTGGATCTGCGGGCGGTGGCTCATTTCGTCGAGCGGCTCTTCGCGCAAACCGCCCAGGAGTCTGCGCTGACCTGGACCGTCGAAGTCGCGGAGGATCTCCCGCCCTCGGTCTTGATGGACGAAATGCGGCTGCGGCAGATCCTGCTGAATATCGTCGGCAACGCCTTCAAATTTACGAAGCAAGGCGGGGTTTCGTTGAGGATCACCGGAGGGCGCAGCCCCAGCGCCATCCGCAGCCGCGTGCAGCTCGTGATCGAGGTGCAGGACAGTGGGGCGGGGATTCCGGCCGACCGGCTCGGCCGCGTCTTCGAACCCTTTGTTCAGGCGGGGGCCGATCCGCGGGCCGAGGCCCGCGGGACGGGATTGGGGCTGGCGATCGTGAAGCGCTTGGTTCAGCTGATGAATGGACAGATTCACGCTGAAAGCACGCTCGGCCGGGGGAGCATCTTTCGAGTCGGGTTCCCCGAGGTCGAGATATCCGCCCGCCTCGCCCAGTCGGAACTCGTCGAGGCCGCGGCTGCCAGCGTGGACTTCAATCTGCTCGCGCCGTCGCGGGTGTTGATCGTCGATGACATTGAAACGAACCGCCAACTGCTGCGCGAGATCCTGGTCCGAACGCATCACACGGTGCTGGAGTCGGCGGACGGACGCGAGGCGGTTTCCTGCATCCTGCGCGAGCGCCCGGACATCGTGCTGATGGACGTGCGCATGCCGGGACTGAACGGGCACGAGGCCCTCCTCGAGATCCGCGGTTGCACCGGTTTTGAGCTCCTTCCGGTGATCGCAGTGACCGCCTCCAGTCTGCAAGGGGAGGAGAACCAGCTCCGGCGCGATTTCAGCGGCTATCTCCGCAAGCCGTTTTCCCGGGCCGAGCTGTTCGCCGAGATGAGCGCCTTTTTGAAGCGGCGCAGCCAGGCTGTCGATCCCCCGATCGACGAAACGAGCGAGCCCCCGCTGCCGGCGGTCGTGGGCGGACGTCTGCGTCGGCTTCTGGCGGATGATTTTCCGCGCGTGCGCGACGGCCTCGCCGCCCAGGATGTGCGAACGTTTGCGGATGCGATCAGTGGGCTCGCCGCCGGAGGCGACTCCGCCAGCCTGCAGCGCTTCGCTTCTGATTTGCGGGCGGCGGCGGAAAATTTTTCGGTGAGCCAGCTCGAGTCCGTCCTCGTAACCTTCCCTGATCTCGTCTCCCGCCTCGCCCCGGACGCGTGACCCCCGACCTCCTTTCGCATGTCCAATTCCCCCGCTTCCCCTCCCTCCGTGCTCGTTGTCGATGACCAGGAGGAAAACATCAAGGTCGTCGGTTCCGTGCTGAGCATCATGGGATATGAGGTCATTCCCGCCCTCAGCGGCGAGCAGGCCTTCAAACGGCTCGGCGTCCGACTCCCCGATCTCATCCTCCTCGATGTCATGATGCCGGGCACCGATGGGCTGGCGGTTTGCCGGGAGTTGAAGGGCGATGCCCGCTGGTCGGAAATCCCGGTGATTTTTCTCTCGGCGGCGGACGACAAGAATCTCATCGTCCAGGCGCTCGAAAGCGGTGGGGTCGACTACGTCACCAAGCCATTCAGCAAGGCCGAGCTTGTTTCCCGGGTGCGGACTCACCTTTCTCTGAAGCTCGCCCGCGACGAATTGCGGCAGCTCGTGGAGGATCGCGATGAGTTGCTGGGAATCCTGACGCACGATTTGAAAAATCACCTCGCGGGCGTGCAACTCAGCGCCCAACTGCTCCGGGACAGTCGCGACCCCCTGCCGCCCCGCGCGCTCACGCTCGCGCGAAACATTGCCGACACTGCGGACGCGTCGCTGGGCTTCCTGCGGACGTTTCTGGCCAATCATTCCGCCGGAAGGCTCGAGGTCGAGCCGGCGCCGTGCGATCTCGCGGCCGAGTGCGCTTCGGCGGTCGGACGTGCGACGTCCGCCGCGGAAGCCAAGCAGATCGAGCTGAGGCTCAACCAGCCGCCGGAAAGCGTCTGCGTCCTCGCCGATGCCTCCGCGCTCGCCCAGGTGCTCGACAATCTGCTCTCCAACGCCCTCAAGTTTTCCCCCCGGGAGAGCGTCGTCGACCTCACCGTCGCGATCGAGATACTTGGCGAGGCATCGGTCACGGTTCGCGATCGTGGTCCCGGCTTCACCGAGGAGGATCGGGGCCGCATGTTCCGCCGCTATGGGCGATTGAGCGCCCGGCCGACCGCCGGCGAAGCCTCGACCGGTCTCGGCCTCTACATCGTGAAACGGCTGGTCGAGGCGATGAAGGGTCGTGTCAGCGTCGAATCCGCGCCCGGCGAGGGCGCCGCCATCACCATCCAACTCCCCCGGGGAGAATCCTGACCAATGGACATTCTGATCATCGATGACGAAAAGATCATTCGCGATGCGACGCGGATGATCGTCGAGGATGCCGACCACTATGCCGAGGTGGCACCATCGGCGGAGGCCGGGCTGGCGCGGCTGAAGGAGGAAGCCTTCGATCTCATTCTGCTCGACGTGAATCTGGGCGCGGCCAACGGGCTCGATGTGCTCGAGGAGATCCTGCGTCGCAAGCCGCAAACGGCGGTGGTCGTCTTTACGGCGCAAGCCTCGGTGGCACTCGCCGTGGAGGCGATGCGCCGCGGCGCGCTCGATTTTCTCGAGAAGCCCTTCACCCGGGAGCACCTCCACCTCATGCTCGCGCGCGTCCAGCGCCACCGCGTGCTCGCCCGCCAGGTGGTGGACCTGCGGACCGAGGTCGCTTCAGCCCAACCGCAGGCCCGGTATGAATCCGAGAGCTCCGAGCTGCTGGCCGTGCTCGACGTCCTCTTTCGCGCGGCGGACTCGATGGCCTCGATTCTCCTGCTCGGCGAAAGCGGGACGGGAAAGAGCATGGTCGCCCGCGCGATTCACGAGCGAAGCGCGCGCGCTTCGAAACCTTTCGTCACCGTCAACTGCCCGAGTCTGACGCGCGAACTGATGGAGAGCGAACTCTTCGGGCACGTGAAGGGATCATTCACCGGCGCGGTCCGGGATGCCGCGGGGAAAGTGAAGGCCGCGGAAGGCGGTACGCTCTTTCTCGATGAGATTGCCGAGCTCCCCCTCGAGATTCAGGCCCGGCTCCTTCGCCTTCTCCAGGAACGCGAGTACGAGCGCGTCGGTGAAACGGTCACCCGCCACGCCGACGTTCGCATCATTGCCGCCACGAACCGCGACCTGCGCAAGCACGTGGCCGAAGGGGCCTTCCGCGAGGATTTATACTACCGACTCAACGTCATCACGGCGAGCATGCCGCCGCTTCGGCAGCGCCCGGCTGATCTGCTCGCGCACGCCCGGAGCTACCTCGAGTTTTTCGCCCGGCAGTGTGGGCGCAAACTGAAGGGCTTCACCCCGGCGGCCGAACGGGCCATTGCCGGCCATTCCTGGCCGGGGAATCTGCGCGAGCTGCGCAATGCAATCGAGCGGGCGGTGATTCTGGCCCGGACGGATCAAGTCGACGTCGGCGATCTTCCCCACGAACTTTTCGGGCCGGCCAAGCAGGCCGCCGAAGGCGAGGACATCGTGGCGGGTGCGCTGGTCTCGCTCGAGGAGCTGGAGCAGATCCATCTCGAACGAGTCATCGCGCGGACGGGAAGTCTCGCGGAGGCGGCCCAGGTACTCGGGATCGACCCCGCAACCCTTTACCGGAAGCGGAAGCGGCGCGAAGGCGGCGGAAAGCCAGACTGAGTACCTCTCTACCTCCGACCGTCCGACCGCGAAACGCTCCTCGACGGCACACTCTTTTTCGATGAATCCGACCACTCCCGCAGGCGCCGGCACGGGAATCCTTCGAGCCGCGGCGCTGGAGATCGCGCTCGCGGGGATTTCGGATTTCGTCTACGCCTTTGATCGTGCTGGTCGGTTCGTCTACGCGAACGAGGCCCTGCTCCAACTTTGGGGGTGCAGTTTGAACGATGCGCTCGGGAAGAGTTTTCTGGAGCTTGGTTATCCGCCGGAACTCGCGCGACGACTCGATGAGCAGGTGGCCAGCGTCTTCGCCACCGGTGAGCCACTCTCGGACGAGACCGCGTACACCAGTCCCGCCGGGCTCACGGGCCGCTACGAGTACATCTTTCGGCCGGTTCGCGGCGCGGACCAAAGCGTGACGAACGTCGTTGGCTCGACCCGCGACATCACCGCTCGGCACCAGGTCAGCGAGGCGCTCGCCGGCAGCGAAGCAAAGTTCCGCCAACTGGCGAATTCGATTCCCCAGCTCGCGTGGATGGCGGACGCGGAGGGCTGGATTTACTGGTACAACGAACGGTGGTTTGAGTTTACCGGTTCCACGCTGTCCGAGATGCAGGGTTGGGGTTGGCAGCGCGTGCACGATCCCACCGAACTGCCTCAGGTTTTAGCCCGGTGGTCGGAAGCTCTCGCGCAGGGCAAGCCCCTCGACATGATTTTTCCGCTTCGTCGCGCGGACGGAGTTTTCCGACGCTTCCTGACGCGGGTGATGCCCCTGCGCGACGCGAGCGGGACGATTCAGACGTGGTTTGGCACGAACACGGACATTACCGAACAGGAGGAAGCGCGACTGGGGGTGGAAAAGCTGGCGGAGCGTCTCCGGACCAGCGAGGAACGGCTGCGCCGGGTGGCGGAGGCCTCCGGGGTCATTCTTTGGGAATGGAACTCGAAAACGGGGCAGATCGAATCAGATGCCGGCTTCGCCTCGCTTTTCGGACTGCCGGAAGGAACCGAGCTGACGATATCCGCCGTCGCCTCACGCATCGATCCCGATCACCACTCGATGCTCGCCGAGGCGGCCGCGAAGGCGATGCGCGGTGAGAGCGAGGGCCGGCACGTGGTCGAGTTCCGCACTTCCGGGTTGGACGGCTCACCGGACCGCTGGGTCGAGAGTCGTGGGCGCCCGCTCTCCGACCCGGACGGGCGCACCGCTGGCCTCGCCGGTGCGATGATTGAGATCACGGCCCGGCGTCAGGCGGAGGAGGCACAGGCGGAACTCCTGGCAGCGCTCACCCGGAGCGAGGCTCAGTTCCGCCAGCTCGCCGATGCGATGCCGCAGATCGTCTGGGCGGCGCAGCCGGATGGTTCGCTCGACTACTACAATCAGCGTTGGTACGAGTATATCGGTCTCCCGAACGGCTCGATGGAGGAGGCAGCATGGGACCGTTTTCTTCATCCGGAGGATCTGCCTGCGACCTATCAGCAGTGGCAGGAATCGCTCCAGAGCGGGAAGCCATACTCCCGGGAATTTCGCGTTCGGGGCGAGAATCAGGAGTACCACTGGTATCTGACGCGGGCCCTCCCGATCCGAGATCTCGACGGGACGATCACCCGCTGGTTTGGCACCTGTACGGACATCCAAAACCAGAAAGAACTGCAGGCGGAGAAGGAACAACTGCTTGCGTCTGAGCGGGCCGCGCGCAGCACGGCGGAACACGCCAGCCGGATGAAGGACGAGTTTCTCGCGACGCTCAGCCATGAGCTGCGTACTCCTCTGAATGCGATCTTCGGGTGGACGCAGTTGCTCAAGGACGGCCAGTCTGATCCGGGGTTGGTGGCAGAGGCTGTCGACGTCATTGACCGGAACGTCCGAGCCCAGGCTCAATTGATCGAAGATCTCCTCGACATGAGCCGGATTATTTCCGGCAAGTTGCGACTCGATGTGCGGAGCATTCAGCCCGAAGCCAGCATCGAGGCGGCGATCGAGACCGTTCGCCCGGCGGCCGAGGCCAAGGGCGTGCGTCTGGAAAGGATCCTCGATCCGCTGGCGGGACCGATCTCGGGCGATTCCGCCCGGCTTCAGCAGGTGGTTTGGAACCTCCTCTCGAACGCGATCAAGTTCACCCCTCGCGGAGGGAAGGTTCAGGTCGTGCTCGAGCGGATCAATTCGCACCTCGAGCTCAGCGTCTCGGACACCGGCGTCGGCATTAGCGCCGAGTTTCTCCCGCACGTTTTCGATCGCTTCCGTCAGGCCGATTCCGCGAGCAATCGCAGGCATGGGGGACTCGGCCTGGGATTGGCAATTGTCCAGCAACTTGTGGAGCTCCACGGTGGCACAGTCGCCGTGGAAAGCCTTGGTCTCGATCTGGGCGCGAGTTTCATCGTCAGCCTCCCATTGAAGGCGGCTAGCCAGCGGTCCAACGACGACCGCCCCCATCCCGCCGTGCCGGAGACGCGCGGCTTTGACCTGCCGCACGCCGCCCTTGCCGGGCTTCGGTTGGTCATTGTGGACGACGAGCGCGATGCCCGGGAGCTCTTGCGCCGGCTGTTGGAGGAACGTGGATGTACCGTTTACCTCGCATCGACGGCAGGGGAAGCGATCGCGTTGATCCGATCGGTTCGCCCTGACGTGCTCATCAGCGACATCGGGATGGCGGACGTTGACGGGTACGAGTTAATTCGTCGGGTCCGTTCGCTTCCGTCGGAGGACGGTGGACTCACACCCGCCGTGGCGCTGACCGCGTTTGCCCGCTCGGAAGACCGCACGCGCGCCCTCCTCGCGGGTTTTCAAGCTCATATTGCCAAACCGGTGGAACCAACCGAGCTCCTCGCCATGATCGCCTCAGCCGCCGGGCGGGTGTAGGGAGCGCTTCCGCTTAACCGCGGACTCCATGCAATCGCGGGCGCCGCACGCTCGCGGAAATCCGGGGCTGACCACGCGTCCATCAAGAGTCGAGTCCAGTCGGCGTCAACGCGCCCCGAGCCGTCGAATTTTCCGCGTACATCCAGGCGCGTTCGGCGAAAACTGCCGCTGGCTGCACGTCGATGAAAAGCGGCGGGACCGTTGGCTGAGACGCGGCTTGAAGGAACTGATCGATCGCCGCGCCCACGACCTGTCCAATGCTACCCGATCTAACGCGGACGGTGAGTTCTCCGTGAAGGGCGCCAGCGTCGGTAACGTGAACGATGAATGTCTCCATAGCCGGGTTTCGCTACTCCAGAGCCGCCCGGTCGCCTCGGGTCGCATTTTCTTCGCTGAGCTACCGCCGGGCCCGCCGATCGACCGGTTCGACCGGTTCGACCGCTTACGCCATCGTATAAGCCCACTCGGCGACGCCGCCGTTGGGGGATGCCGCGGCCACCCGGATCTTCTTCAGCGCAAGTTCCAGGCGGGTTTTGATCGTGCCCAGAGGAATTCCGGTAAGCGCCGCGATCTGCCGCTGACTTAGCCCCTGATAGAAGGCGAGTTCCAAGGCTTGCTGTTGGGGCGGTGGAAGCGTGGAAAGGAGCTGTTGCAGGGCCGCGGCGCGATCGCCCTCGATGGCGTTCCCGTCCGCACTCTTTGGGGTGAGAACATCCGCGCTCACGCCCGCCTCCGTTTCGTAGCGGGCGCGAGCGCGCAAATAGGCCTGCTTCCGCCGGAGCCGGTCGATCGCCCGACGTCGGGCTAGGGTTGATACCCACGCCAGTGCGCTACCTTTGGCTTCTTGAAATCGGTGCGCCTGCTGCCAGACCTCAAGCAACACATCATTCACGATATCGTCAGACTCGCCATCGCTGTTCAGCACGCGCTGGGCGATCGCTCGGATCAGTCCCCCGTGACGGCGCAGCACGAGTGCCAGAGCAGATTCGTCGCCCGCGGCGCAATCGCGCAGCAGATCCTCATCACTCCGCTCGATTCCATTGGTACGACCGGCGGAAGGGGAAATGGGGGTGGTTGGCATTGTCATGCCCCGCACCCTAGCGAGCCGAATGCCACACGGCATAACTAGCTTAAGGAGAGTGTTTAAGGAAAGTATGGAGCGCTAAGGCCGGGGTTTTCCGCGGTGAGATAGTGCAAGCTGCACGGTTTCACCATGCGGCTTGCACCGGCCGACGGCGCCCGCCCGCCCCTTTCCGCCCTTTCGGCCGGAACGCGTCCGCGTGACCGAATCGTTCGAATTCATTATCGCGCGCCGTGGCCGGTGCGTCCACGACCTCGATGAAAGCTCAGCAAATTTTCAAAATTCCACGTCTTCTGCCGATGGCACGACCCTTGGACGGACGCTGCCCCGAAATCGCAGATGTCCGCACGCGTGTCCGCTAAATTTCAGGCTTGAGTCGGTCTCCAGAGCATGGGGTCGAACGGGGTTGGGCGGCCGCTGGCCCGCCGATTTGAGGAGACTCTTCGTGGCGGGCGACGCTCACGTTTTCGGGACTTCAAACAGTCCGTTCGCCCGCGCATATTTTCGGGCCTGCTCGACAATGACCTCGCGATTTTCTGGATAGCCGACCATTAGATCAATCGGCACGATCCCGTTCTCACGGGTTTTAATGAAGTTTCTGGCCTTCGCGTCCCCCGCAAAGAAGCCGTCATCTGGGCGGATGAAGTCGTAAGATGATTGAACTAGACGGTCGCCGCGGCGCTCCAGGGCGGGAAGAAATCCGTGGTCCAACATCCAATCGCGCGCCTCGGCAGGACTCGGATACCTGCCGTCAATAAATCGCTGCTGTGTCACGATGCTCGGCTGACCGGAGCGCGAGTCCCGCACCGACCCAATGACAGCAATGTCGTCGCCGAAGAAGTGATTGAAGAGCGACAGGCGCTTCAGATACGCGGGTGGCAGGTCCCTCCGTAGTCCGATCACCGCTCCGTCCGCAGAAAATGCGACTGAGTACCCGAGCGATCCTGATGAGTGTGCGATCGCATACTTCCGCACCCGGTCGCCAGGCGGAAACAGGACGACATGTTCGGCGCCATTGTCGAGCGCGTCGGTGGGCAATGCAGCCGCTGCGCTTCGCAAATCGAGACAGGTTGGGGGGACGTCCGCATTGTTCGCGACGGCAGCCGGGAGGGGTCCTCCAAGGGGAAGCTTGGGTAACTCCCCCGGAGCCAAGCGCGAGTCGCGGTTCGCTTTGAAGCTCGCCAAGCCGATCGCGTACGATGCGGGCCCCGATTTCAGCCGCACCTCGCGCAAATCCTTCGACAGAAGGTCCGGGTCCGGCAGTGCTCCGATCAACGGTTCGTTGCTCACAACCGAAGCAGACATGGAACGGCACCGCTCCTCAAGGCCTGCTCCGAGGAATGCGTTCGCAAAATCTACGCCGGATTTCGCGATTTCCAGAGGTGGTGGCTGGGGAGGGAATCGAACCCCCGACACGAGGATTTTCAGTCCTCTGCTCTACCAACTGAGCTACCCAGCCGTGCCCGAAAACCGGACGGGGAGATTCCGGCATGCGCGTCGGTTTGCAAGGGGGAAATGCGATGACGGCGATCCGCGACCGTGCCCGGCCGCCGGGATGGGATGGACGCCGCTCCGATCTGCGGATAGACCAGCAGGTCATGAGCATGGATGCCGATGTGATCGTGGTGGGTGGCGGACTCGCCGGACTCGTCGCCGCGGCGGAGGCAACCGACGCGGGCCGGCGCGTGATCCTGCTCGATCAGGAACCGGAGGCCTCGCTGGGCGGCCAGGCGTTCTGGTCCTTCGGCGGATTGTTCCTCGTGAATTCACCGGAGCAGCGCCGGATGGGGATTCGCGATTCGCACGCCCTCGCATGGCAGGACTGGCTGGGCTCGGCGGGATTCGATCGCACCGAGGATGCGTGGCCCCGCAAATGGGCGGAGGCATACGTCGATTTTGCCGCGGGTGAAAAGCGGCCCTGGCTCCACGCGCAGGGGATCCGTTTCTTCCCGGTCGTCGGCTGGGCAGAACGGGGCGGTTATCTCGCGACCGAGCACGGGAATTCGGTGCCCCGTTTTCATATCACCTGGGGAACGGGACCCGGCATTATCGCACCCTTTGTCCGACGGGCGCGAGAGGCGGTGAAGCGTGGTTTGCTGACGCTGCGCTTCCGGCATCGCGTCAGCGGATTCAGCGTGACGGCTGGGGTCATCGATGGCGTGCACGGCGAGGTGCTCGAGCCGAGCAGCGCCGGGCGCGGCGAATCAAGTTCGCGAGCCGTTAGCGGCGAATTTTCCCTCCGGTCCCAAGTGGTCATCGTGACCTCCGGCGGCATCGGCGGAAATCATGATCTGGTGCGCCGAAACTGGCCGCAGCGCCTGGGCGAGCCGCCGAAAAAAATGATCTCGGGCGTACCGCAGCACGTCGATGGACGCATGCTCGGCCTCACGGAAGCGGCGGGAGGAAATCTCATCAACCGCGACCGCATGTGGCACTACACCGAGGGCGTCGAGAACTGGAATCCGATCTGGCCAATGCACGGGATCCGCATTCTTCCCGGACCCTCGTCGCTCTGGTTCGATGCCCGGGGGCGCCGACTGCCGATCCCGCTCTTCCCGGGCTTCGACACGCTGGGCACGCTCGCGCATCTGCGGACGACCGGTTACGACTACTCCTGGTTTGTGCTGACGCAGAAGATCATCGAGCGCGAGTTCGCGCTCTCGGGGTCGGAGCAGAATCCCGACCTGACGAACAAGAGCGTGCGGGGAGTGATCGACCGCGCGCTGCACGGGCAAAAACCGGTCGAAGCGTTCAAGAAGCACGGCGTGGATTTCATCGTGCGCGACACGCTCGCGGAACTGGTGGCGGGAATGAACGCCCTCACGGGAGAGAATCTGCTCGATGCCGTCGCGCTGGAGCAGCAGATCCGCGCGCGGGATCGGGAGATCGACAATGCTTATGGAAAAGACGCGCAGTTGAACGCCATCCGCGGCGCGCGGGCGTATCTCGGAGACAAGCTCATTCGCGTCGCGAAGCCGCATCGGATCCTTGATCCGGCCGCCGGTCCGCTCATCGCGGTCCGGTTGTGGGTGCTCACCCGGAAGACGCTCGGCGGGCTGGAGACCGATCTCTCCGGGCGCGTTTTGAAGTCGGACGGTGAGCCGCTCGCGGGAGTCTACGCCGCAGGCGAAGTTTCCGGCTTCGGCGGCGGTGGGATGCACGGCTACCGCGCGCTCGAGGGCACGTTTCTGGGCGGGTGCATCTTCTCGGGACGAGCCGCTGGTCGCGCGGCGGCGGCCGCCACGGGTTGAGGCGACGGTCTGACGCCGGTCCTATCGGCTGGTGGCCGGTTGGAGAGCGCCATGCACCGCTGGGTTGCCGCGGGAGAAGAACACGTGCTGGCGAATTCCGCGGATGAGCCAGGTCCCGCCGGAGCGCTCCAAGGTGTGGGTGTAGACGCCGAAGGAATCGTAGTCCTCTCCCCCGGCCTGACCGGCGCGGTGTCGCAACACTTGAAAGGCCGACTCGCAGGTGGCGGTTTCACCGGTGACTTCGACGAGGGGATTGCTCGTGACGTGCAGCATGTCCACGCCCCCGATCTGACTCTCGCGGGCGGCGACGTACTCGTCCGCCAGCACGCGGCGCGGTGGATCACCGCGAAAGGTCGAGTAGTCGATTTCGATCTCGTCGCTGAGCAGGGCGCGCAACGCCTTCCAATCGTGGCGGTCGAAGGCGCGGCAGAAGCGGGTGACGACGTCGAGGATGGCGGTCCGGTCCGGGGGTGGCATGCGCCAGCTTTGCGCCGGGTTGGGGCCACGACAACCCCAGCGAGGCCGCCGCTTCATTCCGCGGTGAGACGGCCGTGCTCCAGACGCCAGACCTGGCCCGGAGGAGGGCCGTCGAGCCAGTTGAGGTGCGTCGACGTGATCAATTTTTGCGCCGCCGGCGGAAGCGCCGCGAGCAAGGCGTTCCGCCGCGCCGGATCGAGCTCGCCGAAGATGTCGTCGAGCAACAGCAGTGGTGGGTCGTCGCGGGAGCCGGCCAAAAGCCGGGCCTGCGCCAGCCGGAGCGCAAGCGCGATCGTTCGCTGCTGCCCCTCCGAGGCAAATTCCGCCGCCGAGCGCCCATCGAGCGTGATCTCCACGTCATCGCGGTGCGGGCCGACGACCGTCTGCCCGAGCCGGCTTTCCTCGACGGCCGAAGCGGCGAGCGCCGCGGGGAAATCTTCGCCCGCTCCGGAGGAATAGCGCAGGGCGAGTGCTTCGGGATGCGAGGCCCCCGGCGGCCGGATCGCCTGCTGCGCCGCCGCGGCGGCGGGGGCGAGTTCCCGCACCAGACTTGCCCGGAGCGCGGTGAGGAGCGTCCCGGATTCCACGAGCGGCGCCTCCCACGCCGCGATCTCCCGCCGCGGCAGCGGATATTGTTTCAGCAATCGATTCCGCGAGCGGAGGGCTCGATCGTAGGCGCGCAGCTGCGCGCGGTAGAGCGGCTCCAGTTGGGAGCCCAGGAAATCGAGATAGCGGCGTCGGACTTCCCCGCGGCCGCGAACCAACTCGACGTCGGTGTTTCCAAAATAGACGAGTCGGGCGAGCGCGAGGTAGCCCGACGAAGCGCTTTGCGCCACGCCGTCGAGAGAGATCGCCTTCTCGGCGGGGCCGTAGCGGAAATCGAGCTGAGTGCCGCCGAATTGCGCGCGCAACGCGAAAGCGGGCTGCTGGTGGCGCACCAGCGGCGCGAGCGTGGTGACGCGCGGAGAGGCCAGCCGCAGCGCCACGCAGGCCGATTCGAGGAGGGACGTCTTGCCCTGGGCGTTGGGCCCGATGAAAAAATTCAGCCCGGGTTGCGGTTCACACGAGAGCGTCTCGAAACAGCGAAAGTCCCGAAGCTTGAGCAGACGAAGCATGACGGACGCTCGAGGAGCTACCTCGGCCAGCTATCCCGCAGCACCTGCCATTGCTCCCAATTGCGGCCTGCATCCGGATTCTGCTGGAGTGGGCGGGGAGCAGCGACGGTCCGCTGCTCGCTCTCGAGCGCGCCGAGTCTTTGATAAAGCGGAATGAGTTTGGTGATGTCCTCCGGCGTGAGATGTTTTTTGGGACGCTTCAGGTCCGTGTAAAAAAAGGCGGTCGCGAGATTGTACTCCGTGTCGTCACCGCGGTAGTACTCGGTGTTGGCGTTATCCAAATCCACGCTGACGAGGCGGGTGCGCCAGCGCATCTCCTGATTCGTCGTGATGTCCTCCGCGGTGACGGCCTTCCAGTCGAGCCGCTTCCCGGGCTCGCGGACCTGCCAGGCGACCGCTCCCTTGCTCACGCCGGACGCCAGGATGCGCTCTGGTAACCGGTCGACGATCGCGCGAATCTGTTCCGTCACCGCGGCCGCCTCCTCCGCCCGATCCGTCGGCGGCGGCGTGGGAGCAGTGGCGGCAGGCCGGGCAAAATCCGCAAACGTGACGCGCGCGAACAACTCCACGGCGAGGGCATTGATCGCCGGAAAGGAAGGTCGATCCCGCAGAGCTTGCGCCTCGCTCAGCGCGCGCATCTGGGCCACGACATCGCGCGCACCCACGGCCGAGCGCAGGCGCGAGAGCAGTTGCTTCGCCGGGACATCCCGTTCACCCGCCACCTGCTCCGCCTGCTGCTCGGCGGTGATCAGGGCGCGAAGCCGGGTTTGCCGCTGCCCCAGCGCCGCCCGCTCGGACTGGTAGGCGGCCGCCTCCCGATTGTAGGCGTCCAACTCAGGGCCGGACTTGCCCGCGAGCGCCTTCCGCCGGGCGTCCAGGGACTGATAGGCCGCGAGCAGGCGTTTCTCCGCCGCATCGACTTCGCGCTGGAGTTCCGCGCGGGAGATCTCCGGCGTCGCGGCAGGCCGGGCCGGTTCACTCGGCGGAAGCGGAACGGCGGTAGGCGCAGGAACGATCGGCGCAGCGGCGACCGTTGGCGTCGGCAGGATCTTCGCCGGCGGGGCCGGAGCCGGCTTGCAGCCGGCCAGCAGCACGAGGAACGCGAGGATCGACGCTCCCCGACTGCGGGCCGGGAACGCGTTCATTACTTCTTTTCCTCGATGAACTTCTTCGGCGCCTCGGCGCCCGCCGCGGGATGCTCATCCTTCTTGCCGTGGCCTTCCGACTTCGCCTTCTCCGCGTGCTCGTTCGTCTTCTCGTAGATCTCTTCGTAAAGCTTCTCCGCCGTCGCGGCCGATTGCCGCGCGCAGCCGGTAGCAGCGATAAACACAAGGGCCGTGACGAGTGGCAGGGCGAGGGAGCGAAGCAGGGATTTCATGGACGGAAAACGGTGAAGAAAGAAAAGCGGAGAATCCGGTGCGAGTCAATCCGCTCAGGCGCGCGCGGCTGCGGGACCGCGGTAGCGGCAGCGCGCCTTCGGCGTTTCGTGCAGGACCAGTTCGCAAAGGCCAGGGAGTTGCGGTCGGAGTTTTTCCCAAAACCAGACGCACATGAGTTCAATGGTCGGATTTTCCAAACCGGGGATGTCGTTGAGGTACGCGTGATCGAGCATTTCGAGGAGCGGGTCCATCGCGGTACTGATCAGCGAATGGTCGTAGATCCAGCCGGTGGCCGGATCGATCTCACCCTCCACACTCACCTCCAGCTTGAAGCTGTGGCCATGCATCTTCCCGCATTTGTGTTCCGCCGGGACCTTTGGAAGCGTCTGGGCGGATTCGAAGCGGAAGTCTTTGGTGAGGATAAAGGGCACGGAGCAATATTGAACGTCGAACGTTGAACGTCGAACCTCGAACTTCGAAGGAGGGGAGCGGGCGCGGGAACGGGTGCCGGACTTGGGATTACCGAAGGATCAAGGGCGGAGCCGAATTCGAACTTCGAGCGGTGCAGAAAAAAGCCGCACCGCGCCTGGCGCGGTGCGGCTCGTGGGTCTGCGGGGAAACGGGCTACTTCGGCGCGGCCGGGCCGGGCTTCGCCGGTGCGTTCACGCCCTGGAAGAGCGGCATCGCCTTTTGGACGGACTGATACAGGCCCCAGCCCAGCGGGAGGCTGACAAGGACCCAGAAGAACAGGACTTTTGGATTCATTACGGGATTTGGTTCAGGTCAACGTTGTTTCAGGCCCGGGCGCCGATGGGAGCCGCCCCCGGCTTAGCTGCCGGTGATGCACCCGCGAGGTCAGCTCCCTTGTAGTGATGCTTGTGATCGACCGGCCGGACCATCAAGTTGGCGATGAGGCCAACGATCAGCATCCCGGCGCAGATGTAGAGCGACTTGTTGTAAGCGAGATCCTTCGGGACCCCGGCCGCCTTTTCCGCAGCCGAGATGTAGTTGATCACCTGCGGCCCAATGATCGCCGCCATCGACCACGCGGTGATCAAGCGCCCGTGAATTGCGCCGACCTGATACGTGCCAAACATGTCCCGCAGATAAGCGGGGATCGTGGCGAAGCCGCCACCGTACATCGAAATGATGATGCAGGTCACGGCGACGAAGATGAGCACCCCGCCGGACTTTTGGGTCCACGGGATCATGAGATACAAAATCAGGCCGAGCACGAAGTAGACGATGTAAATGCCTTTGCGGCCGGTCAGGTCGGACGTCGACGACCAGAAGAAGCGGCCGACCATGTTGAAGATGGAGAGCAGGCCGACGAGACCGCCTCCGATCGCGGCGGTGGCGCCGAACATATCCTGCACCATGAGCGAGGCCTGGCCGAGAATGCCGATACCGGCGCTCACGTTCATGCAGAGCACCACCCAGAGCAGCCAGAACTGCGGCGTTTTGATCGCCTCGTCCGCCGCCACATGGCTTTGCGTGATCATGAGGTTGGCGCTCTGGGGCGGAGCCGTCCACCCCTCCGGCTTCCAGCCCACGGCCGGGACGCGCGCGGTAAACGCTCCAACCATCATCGAGATCGAGTAGAGCGCTCCCATCACGAGGAATGCTTCGGCGACGCCAACGGACGTGGCCGTCTTGAAGCGATTCATCAATTCCACTCCGAGTGGACCGCCGATCAGAGCGCCGCCGCCGAAGCCCATGATCGCGAAGCCGGTGGCCATCCCGGGTCGGTCCGGGAACCACTTAATCAGTGTCGAGACCGGCGCGATGTACCCAAGTCCCAGGCCGATTCCTCCCACGAAGCCATAGCCGAAAAGGACGACCCAGTAGTTATGCCAGTAGATGCCGAGCGCGGAGATCCAGAGACCACCGCAGAAGCACAGCATGCTCGCGAGCATGGTCTTGCGGGGGCCGCTTCGCTCCACCCACTTGCCGAACACGGCGGCCGAAAGGCCGAGCATGATCAGGCCGAGGGAGTAGAACCAGCCGACCATGGGGATCGTCCAGTCTTCCGGGAGTGACTTGGTGATGCCAAGCGCGCGCGTCAGCGGTACGTTAAACACGCTGAAGCCGTAGATTTCGCCGATGCACATTTGCACGGCGATGGCGGCGGTGGGGAACTGCCAGCGCGAATAGCTGGCGTCCGCGATGGTTGCGTCTCGATCTAGGAATCCCATGGGGGTGGGTGAGGTGGTGGGTTCTGGGTTTGGGCTGAGACTCGGGTCGGGTGAAGTCGAACTCCGAGCGGGAGGAGGTTCAGGCGGGCTGGAGCGCAGGCTTGCGCGAGGCCTCGCGGGCATCGCGCACGATCGCCGCGGCGCCTTCGCGGATGTCGCGGCTCGGCGCGAGCGTGACGCGGAGGAATTTCGACGTCGGCGTGTGGCTTCCCTCGGCGATGCTGTCGATCGGCACGAGCACATTCGCCTCCGGAAAATAGGTGGCACAGGCTCCCCGCGTGATGTCGTAGGGAGTGACGAGAAAACGCGGAGCGAGGCGCTGCTCGCCGCGGAAATGGCTGGTGATGTCGACGAGCTGCCCGGCCTGCAGGCCGAGTTCGCGCATGTCCTCGGAGTGGAGGAAAATCACCCGACGGCCGTTATAGACACCGCGATACCGGTCATCCAGCCCGTAGATGGTGGTGTTGAACTGATCGTGGGTGCGGATCGTCATCATGATCAGCTCGCCCTTCGTCTGCGAGATATCGGGCAACTCATGCGCCACGAACGTCGCCTTCCCGCCGGCAGTGTTCCATTTGCGCTGATCCCGCGGGGCGTTCGGGAGATAGAAGACGCCTCGTCGAATCCGCTCATTGAAGTCCTCGAAACCCGGAAGGACGCGCGAGAGACGGTCGCGAATGAGGTCGTAGTTCCCGGCGAGCGCGTCCCAGTCGAGTCCGCCTTTCGCCTCGAGCGTGGCCTTCGCGATGCCGGCGGCGATCGCCGGTTCGCTCTGCAGATGCGATGAAGCGGGCTCGAGATGGCCGCGGGAGGAATTGATCACCCCCATGGAATCCTCGACCGTCACGAACTGCGGACCAGAGGCTTGGAGATCGATTTCCGAGCGGCCGAGGCAGGGCAGAATCAGCGCCGTCTTCCCCGTGATGAGATGCCCCCGGTTGAGCTTGGTGGCGATGTGCGCGGTGAGGTCCGTGCGGGCGAGCGCCTTCGCGGTCAGTTCGGTGTCCGGCGTGGCCGAGAGGAAGCTACCACCCAGCGCGATGAAGACCTTGATGCGGCCGGCGTGCATGTCCTTGATGCAATCGACGACCCCGACGCCGTGTTTCTCCGGCGGCGTGAAACCGAATTCCTGGCCGAGCTTGTCGAGGAATGCCTTGGGCGGGCATTCGTTGATTCCCACGGTCCGATCACCCTGCACGTTCGAGTGGCCACGGACCGGGCACGGTCCTGCGCCGGGCCGGCCGATGTGGCCGCCGAGCAGCAGGAGATTCATGACCATCTGAATCGTCTGCACGCCCTTCGGCGACTGCGTCAGTCCCATGGCCCAGCAGGCGATGATCCGCTTCGCCTGCATGCACATCTTCGCCATCTCCGAGATCTGCGCCCGGGTGAGACCGGAATCCTTTTCGATCCGTTCCCACGATTCCGCCTTGAGATCGGCGATGAGGGTGTCGATTCCGCTCGTGTGCGCCGCGATGAACTCCTGATCGAAGACGCTGCCGGGCTTTGCCTCCTCGGCGGCGACCATCTCCTTCATGACCCCCTTGAAGAGCGCCATGTCGCCATGGATCCGCACCTGCAGCCAGAGATCGCTGAGCGCGGTGCCCTTCCCCAGCAGGGCGGGCAGGGCCTTGAGCGGGTTCATGAAGTCCTGCGGATTCTTGAAGCGGTCGCTCCCGACCTCCGGCAACGGATTCACCGAAATGATCTTCGCGCCGTTGGCCTTCGCCTGTTGCAGCGAAGAGAGCATCCGGGGATGATTCGTTCCCGGATTTTGGCCGATGATGAGGACGAGATCGGTCTTCTCGAAATCGTCGAGCGTCACGCAACCCTTGCCGATCCCGATCTGTTCGCCCAGCGCCTTGCCGCTCGACTCGTGGCACATGTTGGAACAGTCCGGCAGATTGTTGTTGCCGTACATCCGCGCGAAGAGCTGCCAGAGGAAGGCGGCTTCGTTGCTGGCGCGGCCGGACGTGTAAAACGCCGCCTCCCACGGAGAGCTGAGTGCATTCAGTTCGCGGCCGATCAGCGCGTAGGCGTCCGGCCAGGAGATCGGCTCGTAATGCGAAGCGCCTTCCCGCCGGATCATCGGCTCGGTGAGGCGACCCTGCTGGTTCAGCCAGTAATCGGACTGCTTGAGGAGGTCGGAGATGCTGTGCTGCCGGAAGAAATCCCTTCCCACCTTCCCGCGCATGCCCTCGTCGGCGAGCGCCTTGGCGCCGTTTTCACAGAATTCGAACGCGTGCCGGTCGCCGTCTGGCGACGGCCAGGCACAGCTTTGGCAATCGAAGCCGTCCTTCTGGTTGACCTTGAGCAGGCTCGAAGTTCCGCGGGCCACGCCCATCTGCCCCCAGGCGAAAATGGCCGTGTTCAGGACGGCCTTGAGCCCGGCGGCGGCGGAACTGCTGGCGCCAATCTTCGTGCCGGCTGTTTCGATGGGAGGTTGCGCGCCGGGGGTGAATTCCGCGGTCGGAGGAGTGAGGGAGGACGCGGATCCGGGAGTGGACGGAGTGGAATCGGGGCCGTCCTTTTGGTTGGAGGTCATGGGAGCGGGGTTTGGGGTCGGGAAGCAGGGATTTGTCTAGCGGACGGCGGGGACGGCCAGGGCGATGCGCTCGGCCCCGGCGTAAATGTTGAAGCGCTGATCGCGGGTGAAGCCGACAAGCGTGGCGCCAAATTCTTCCGCCAGAGCGACGGCGAGGCTCGACGGCGCGCCGACGGCCACGAGCATCGGGATGCCGGCGACAATTGCCTTCTGCATGAGCTCGAAGCTCGCCCGTCCGCTCACAAAGAGAATCCGATCGAGGAGCGGCGTTCGTCCCGTCAGCCACTGGGCGCCGATGACCTTGTCCACCGCGTTGTGCCGGCCCACGTCCTCGCGGAGCGCGACCAGCCGGCCATCCGGCTCGAACAGCGCCGCCGCGTGCAGGCCGCCCGTCTGATCGAAGACCGCCTGCGCCTCCCGGAGTGAGCGCGGCAGCTGGTGAATCGTCGCCGCCGTGACCGAGGGACTCGCTCCCACGAAGACGGGCTTGCTGCCCACCCCAGTGGTGCGGAGCGCTTCGAGGCTCGTCTTGCCGCAGACCCCGCAACTCGAGGAGGTATAGAAATGCCGCTCCAAGCGCTGGAAATCGATCTTGATGCCGGGTCGTAGTTCAACGCGGACGACGTTCCCGTCCCTCGCGTCTGAGGGCTCGAAGCGCAGCCGCTCAATTTCGTCCGGCCGGCGCAGGATACCTTCCGAGAAGAGGAAGCCCGCTGCGAGTTCGAAGTCGTGCCCGGGCGTCCGCATCGTAATGGAGACGGTCTTATGCACCCGCCAGCCCGCCCGCTCGTACCCGAGTTGGATCTCCAGCGGTTCCTCCGCGGCAAGCCGGTCATCCGCGCGGACAGCGGACTCGCCGCTGACACGCTGGATTCGGACGGAGATGGAGCTGCGATCGGTCACGACGAGGGGTGGGAGAAAGCGACAACTGCTACGTCGAAAGTGCGTTCCGGGGCGGGGCGCGAACTCGAGCGTATCAACTACAAGGACGAACTGAATTCGGAAACATGTGTCAAGCTTCGGCCGGATTGCATGCAATTTTTCGGAAAATTCACTGAATTGCTTCCAACAAACGGAAGTTCGCTGTCGGACTTCATCTGACTCGCGGACCGGCCGGAGAGTCCGTAAGCTCAGCGCGGCATGAGACTCCGCCTCACTTTCGTCGTGGTCTTTCTGGGCTTGGCCCTCCGGGGCAGCGGAGCTGCGGAAAGCGTCCAGATCGCCGCCGCGTCGGATCTGGTTTTCTGTCTGGAGGCGTTGCACGCCGAGTTCCTCCGCACGGACGCGGCGGTCGAATTGAAGCTTACCACCGGATCGTCGGGGAATTTCCACGCACAGATTCGAAATGGCGCTCCCTTCGATGTCTTTCTCTCGGCCGATCTGCGGTATCCGCGGGAACTGATCGACGCGGGCCTCGCGCCGGCCGACTCCCTCGTGATGTATGCCATCGGGCGACTGGCGCTCTGGACGGTGCGGGCGGATCTCGATCCCGGAGTGGGTCTCGCGCTGCTCCGCGATGAACGGGTGCGCCGCTTCGCGATCGCAAATCCGGAGCACGCGCCCTACGGCCGCGCCGCGCGCCAGGCGCTCGAGCACGCCGGCGTCTGGGAACTCGCCCTCGACCGGATCGTCTTCGGCGAGAATATCGCGCAGACCGCTCAGTTCGTGCAGACGCAGAATGCGGATGCGGGGATCGTCGCGCTCTCACTCGTCCTCGCTCCCCGTCTAAAAGGCGTGGGGCGCTACCGCGAGATTCCCGCCTCGGCCCACGCGCCGCTCGAACAGGGCGCGGTGCTCACCTTGAGAGGCGCCCAGAACCCGGCCGCCCGGCGCTACCTCGCGTTTCTGAAATCGCCGGCCGCGCGGGCAATCTTTGACCAGTACGGGTTTCGCCTGCCAGATTCGCCGTGATGTCTCCGCCCGATCTTGCGCCGCCCCCAGCGATGGCGCCGCTCTGGGCATCGCTCTGGCTCACGCTGAAGCTCGCCGGGGTGACGACGTTCGTGTTGTTTTTGATCGGGCTGCCGCTCGCGCATTGGCTGAATGTGTCGCGCGGCCGGCTCGTGCCGGTTTTTGAGGCGCTCGTCACGACGCCCATTGTCCTGCCCCCGACCGTCATCGGCTTTTATCTGCTCGTCGCCTTCTCCCCCGCGCATCCGCCCGGGAGCTGGTGGATCCTGCTCACGGGCGAACCGCTCGCCTTCACCTTCGCTGGTCTCGTCATCGGATCCGTTATCTACTCGCTGCCCTTCGCGGTGCAGCCCTTTCAGGCGGCGTTGCGAGCGGTTCCGCCGGAAATGATGCAGGCGGCCCAGGCGTTGGGTGCGCCCGCCTTCCGGGCCTTCCTGCGCGTCCACCTTCCGCTGGCCGGCCGCGGGGTGGCGGCTGGTCTGACGCTCGCGTTCGCCCATACTCTGGGGGAATTCGGAGTCGTGCTCATGATCGGCGGCGCGCTGCCGGGCCGCACGAAGGTGGCGTCGATCGCCCTCTACGATGAGGTCCAGAAGCTCAACTACGCCTCGGCCCACGCGTTCGCCGCCGTCCTCCTCGCGATCTCATTTCTCCTTCTGCTCATAATGGCTCTGCTGCAGCGCCGGATCGCCCGGGACTGAGACGGAGCGGTGCCCGTCGCGGAAATCCACTTGTCGTCTCGCGTTCTCCCATGACCATTCCCGCATGACCCGAGGCTTCCTTTTCAGCCTGTTCGCGCTGGCGTGCCTGGCCGTCCGCCCGGCGAAAGCGCAGGTCGCTCCGCCCGCCGCGGGTCTGACCGTCGAGGCGGTGGCGGCGAATCGTCAGCTCTGGCCGCGACAGGTCATCACGAAGGCCCCCGCCAGCGTCGTGATTGTGGCGAACGGCCAGCCGGCGGGCTCGCTCACGCTGCCCGCCGGCGCGTTGGCGACGCTGAAACGCGTCGAAGGGTCGATGGTTCACCTTGAGGTCAACGGGTCCGCCTTCACCCTGCCGGCGGCGCAGACGGATCTGCTCGCGGGGGCGTCCACGATGCAGGCTCGCTTGTTGGCCGCGCCAGCCGCTCGCCCCGGCGCGCCCCAGCCCGGCACCGTTCCCGCGAGTACCGGGCAGCGGGTGATTCCGCTCGGGGCAAAGGACGTCGGCCGAGTCGCCGACAACTCGCTCGGCGCATCGATTCAGCACGATCTGGTGAGCTACCGGAATAACGCGGTCACCGTTCAAAATGGCGACGGGCTCCGCACGAAAAAATACCTCGCGCTGTATTTTTCGGCGCACTGGTGCGGCCCGTGCCGGCAGTTCACGCCCAAACTCGTCGCGTGGTACCAGTCCCGCCGCGCCCAGGCGGATCAGTTCGAAATCGTTTTCGTCAGCCACGATCGTTCGTCGCAGGAGATGGCGGCCTACCTCCGGGAGGACCAGATGCCGTGGCCGGCGATCGACTACACGCGTCGCGCCACGATCGAAGCTCTTGACAAAAAATACGCGGGAAAGGGCATTCCCTGCCTCGTTCTCATCGATGAACGAGGCGAAGTGGTTTCGCACAGCTACGATGGCGCGCGCTACCTCGGCCCGCAGCACGTTCTCCGAGAACTCGGAAATCGGCTCGACGCGCCCACTTCATGATCGACCAATCCCGCCCCGCCTCCGAGGCCAGCGCTCGCGTCCCGTCCTCCGGAATGCGCGTGCAGCGGCTCTTCGTCTCGCCCGGGCATAATTTCTTCGGCCGCTATGGTCAGTCGGCCGGCATGCATCCCGTCTTGGAAGTCGAGTCCGTGCGCTGCTTCGCGGGCCGCGGGCTGGAGGGCGATCGCTTTCTCGACTTCAAGGAGGACTACAAAGGCCAGGTGACCTTCTTCGCCGAGGAGGTATGGGAACGAATGTGCGAGCGATTTGAAGTCACCGACAAGGGGCCCGAGGTCTTTCGGCGCAACATTCTGACGCGCGGGATCGATCTGGCCTCCCTCATCGGCCACGAGTTCGAGGTCCAGGGCGTGCGCTTCCTCGGAACCGGCGAAGCGGCGCCGTGCTTGTGGATGGAAGAGGCCTTCTGCCCCGGCGCGGAGGCGGCGCTGCGCGGGGATGGCGGCCTGCGCGCGAAGGTTCTGTCGGATGGGCTGCTCACGCGAGGGTAGCCGAAGCGATGCAGCTGGAAAGGTTCTGGCTTAGGATCGAACCATGTCCACCGCGCGAAAACTTTTTGGGACCGATGGCGTTCGCGGGCTGGCGAACGCGGAGCCGCTGACGGCCGATACCGTGCTGCGCCTGGCGCGCGCGGGCGCGATCGAGATCGCGGGCGATACCGGGCGCCGGTTGCGCGTGGTGGTGGGTCGCGACACGCGGCTCTCCGGTGATCTGCTCGAGAGCGCGCTCATCGCGGGCCTCACGTCCGTGGGAGCGGAGGTCCATCGGGCGGGCGTCATTCCCACCCCGGGCGTGGCCCTGCTGGCGCGCGAACTCCGCGCGGATGCGGGCATCGCGATCACGGCCTCGCACAACCCCTTCGAAGATAACGGCCTCAAGTTCTTTCGGGGGGACGGCGGGAAGCTCGACGACGCCCTCGAGGCGCGCATCGAAGCGCGCCTGGCGGCCGGCGAGACGACGGCTTTTCCGACCGGCAACTGGATCGGGCGCGTGCACCGGATCGCGGACGCGGCGGAGCGCTATGTGGCGCATGCCTGCGCTTCGCTGCCCGAGCGCTTCGCGTTGCCGGGCCTGCGCATCGCGGTCGATTGTGCGAACGGCGCCTCGCATCTCACCACCCCGATGGCGCTGCGCCAGCTCGGCGCGGACGTCGTGGCTTTCCACACGGAGCCCGATGGCACCAACATCAACCGGGACTGCGGCAGCACGCATCCGGAGGAGATCGCGCGGAGGGTCCGCGAGACCGGCGCGTCGATCGGCGTTTCGCACGACGGAGACGCGGATCGGCTCATCGTGTGTGACGAACACGCCGAGACGGTCGACGGCGATGAGTTACTCGCCATTGCAGCGCTGGATCATTTGCGACGCGGCGCCCTGCGGGAGTCGACCCTCGCCGTGACGGTCATGAGCAATTTCGGGCTCGATGAGGCCTTGGCCAGCGCCGGCGGAAAAGTGGTCCGCACGGCCGTCGGCGATCGCTACGTGCTCGCGGAGATGCTGGCGAAGGGGCTGAACGTGGGCGGCGAGCAGAGCGGCCACCTCATTTTTCTAGATCACAGTTCCACCGGAGACGGTCTGGTCGCCGCCCTCCAGATCCTGCGCGTGATGATCGAGAGCGGGAAACCGCTCTCGGAATTGAAGCGTTGTCTCGTGAAGTACCCGCAGGCGCAGCGCGACCTGCGGGTGACGGCGAAACCGGCGCTCGCGTCGCTCGCGGAGGTGACGCGGGAGATCGCGGCCGCCGAGCGGGCGCTCGCCGGCCGCGGCCGCGTGCTGGTCCGCTTCTCCGGCACGGAGCCGAAGGTGCGGGTGCTCGTTGAGGGCCGCGACGCGACGCAGATCGGCGGATTCGCCGATGCGATTACCGGCGCCCTGAAGAGCGCGATTGGTTGAAGCGGCCGCCGCCTCCACCCCCGCGCGAATCACGTCGGGATCCGCCTCCGCCACCGCCACGGCCGCCCTGCGGTTTCGGGCGTGATGGGCCGGACGAATGGCGCGAAAGCACGTTCGTGCGGACGGCTTCGGAATGCCATTCGTGGTCGAGATGCGGCGTCAGGTCCATGCGGATGAGCCGCTGGATCTGGTGCAGCGCGTCGCGGTCCTCGGGATCGCACAGGGCGATCGCGAGCCCGTCCGCGCCGGCGCGGGCGGTGCGCCCGATGCGATGGACGTAGCTCTCCGGTTCGTCGGGCAGATCGTAGTTCACCACGAGCCCCACGCCCTTGATGTCCAGTCCGCGGGCGGCGATATCGGTCGCCACGAGGACGCGCAGTTTGCCGGCGCGGAATTCCTCCAGGGCCCGGGTGCGGGCGCCCTGGGATTTGTTGCCGTGGATCGCCGAGCTCGGCAGGCCGGCCCGCTCGAGCTGGAGCGCGAGCTTGTTCGCGCCGTGTTTGGTGCGGATGAAGACGAGGCTCAGATGCTGCAGATTCTTCGTCAGCAACTGGATGAGAAGCGGCACCTTGTCGGCGCGATCGACGAAGCAGATCTGCTGTTCGACGCGCTCCACGGTGGTGGCTTGCGGCGCGACCTCGACCTTGGCCGGATCATGCAGCAGGGAGCGCGAGAGATCGAGAATTGGATCCGGCAGCGTGGCCGAGAAGAAGAGGGTCTGACGTTTCGCGGGCAGCGCGGCGATGACCTTTTTCACGTCATGGATGAAACCCATGTCGAGCATCCGATCCGCCTCATCGAGCACGAAGATCTCGAGCTGGCCGAGCTGGAGGTAGCCCTGCTGCTTGAGGTCGAGGAGGCGACCTGGCGTCGCGACGAGAATGTCGCAGCCGGCGCGGAGGGCCTGGACCTGGGGGTTCTGGCCGACGCCTCCGAAGATGACGGCGTGGCGCAGTTTCAGATACTTCCCGTAGTCGGCGAAGCTCTGCCCGATCTGGGCGGCGAGCTCCCGGGTCGGGGTCAAAATCAGCACGCGCGGCGCGAAGGGTACGCAACGCTTCGGCGCGGCGTGCAGGCGCTGGAGGATCGGGAGCGCGAATGCGGCCGTTTTACCGGTGCCGGTCTGCGCGCAACCGAGCAGGTCGCGCCCCGCCAGCAGCGGCGGGATCGCGTTCACCTGGATGGGCGAGGGATCGATGTAGCCCTTGAGCTCGAGCGCGCGCACCAGCGGGTCGATGAGACCGAGCTGGGAAAAAGGATGGATGGGCGTCGCGACGGGCGAGCCGGAAAGATCTGAAACTGACATGTGGTTCGTAATTGGCTGCGGCTACGACAACGCCGTGTCCGCAGTCGGCGGACGAGGCGAAGGCGGATGCCGCCTGAGATCGATGAGAAAATGTGGCCCAAGCTGCTTTCTCACCGAAAACCAGCACGAGGATCGAGAACTGCGGCGCGAACAAAACCCGCGCATACTTTGTTTCCCTGCGACAGTTATCGCACAGGACCGCGAAATCACAAGCGCGCGTGCTGATCCGACGATGATTTGGCGCTCGTTCGGCGACCCGCGGGCGTGCCCCGCACGGGCTCGCGCGCAGACCCTGAAAGCCGCCGCCTGACGCACGCCCCGATCGCGAAATGTGGGTCCGCCCTCGACTCCGGCCCGAACCCGCGTCCACTTCTGCGCGTGCCGTTCCGCTTCACGCATCCGGGTTTTTTGCTTCTCGCGCTCCCGGCCGCGCTCCTGCTTTGGTGGGGCCTGCGGCGTTCGCTGGCGGGGCTCCCTTCCGCGCAACGTCGGGCCGCCCTGATCGCGCGTTGCGCCTGGATCGCCCTGCTCCTCCTCGCGGTGGCAGGATTCCACTGGCGTCACGAGTCGGACGCCCTCGCCGTCATGTTCGTGGTCGATGAGTCGAGCAGCATGTCGCCCGAGGCGCGGAGCGAGGCGCGCGTGTTCGTCGAGTCCAGTGCCCGGCTCCGCCGCGCCGGTGACGGACTCGGGGTGATCGGTTTCGCGCAGAAAGCGCGCGTTTGGCAGCCGGTCGAAGCATCGTCCGCGCTCCTCGCAAAATGGCCGGAGGCGCGCGAGGAGGAACGCGCGGCGACGGACCTCGGACGCGCCCTCGATTTCGCCGGTGCGGTCGTCACGCCGGAGGCGAATCGGCGCGTGGTGCTGCTCACCGATGGCAACGACACCGGCGGCGGTGCAGCGGCCGGAGCGGAGCGTCTCCGCGCGTCGGGCGTCGAACTGCTGGTCGTTCCGCTGCACAACCCCAGCCGGCCCGAAGTGCTGATCGGCGAGGTGCTCGTGCCGCGCAGCGTGAAGAATGGCCAACCTTTCGACATCCGGGTGGCGGTGGAAAGCAACGTCGCCACGGGCGCCCGGGTGAATCTCTATCAGGACAGCCTCCTGCTCGGGGGACGCGATCTGACGCTGAAGCCCGGACGCAACGAGGTCACCTTCCCGAATCTGAGCGTCGGCGGCAGCTTCGCCGCGTTCGAGGTCGAGGTCGTGGCCGATCAGGACACCCGCCCGGAGAACAATCGTCAGCGCGTGACCGTGACGAGCGGCGGCGAGCCGCGCGTGCTCATCGTGGATGCGGACGAGACCCGGGCGCGACCACTCGCGAACGCCCTGCGCAACGGCCGGATCGCGGTGGAGCTGCGCGGCGCCGCCGGACTCCCGCGTTCCCTGGCGGAGCTGCAGAGCTTCGATCTCTTCGTTCTCAGCGATGTGTCCGCGCTCCTGCTTTCCCGGGATCAAATGGAGCTCTACCGCACCTGGGTGCAGGATTTTGGCGGTGGCTTCGTCATGGTCGGAGGAGAAAACTCCTTTGGGGTGGGCGGGTATTTCCGCACGCCCGTCGAGCAGATGCTGCCCGTGCGCATGGAGCACGATGACCGCCAGGACACGCCGACCGTCGCGCTGCTCGTCACCCTGGATCGCTCCGGCTCGATGAGCGCGCCGGTCCAGGGGCAGACGAAGATCGCGCTCGCCGATCAGGGCGCGGCGCTCGCGCTGGGCGTGCTCCAGGCGAAGGATCAATTCTGTCTCACCGCGGTGGATACGAAGGTGAATCTCATCGTGCCGATGGGCCGGGTCTCCGGCCGGCAGGCGGTGGAGCAAAAGATCCTCAGCATCACCGCGGGCGGCGGCGGGATCTATATTTACACCGCGCTGGCGGACGCCTTCCAGCGGCTGCGCGACGTCAACGCGAAGATCAAGCACGTCATCCTTTTCTCGGACGCCGCGGATGCCGAGGAAAAGTTTGCGGGCGAGATGGCGGATGGCGCCAAGGGCGGAGGCAGCTCGCAGGATCTCGTCAGCCAGATGCTCCAGGCTCGCATCACCACGTCGGTCGTGGCGCTCGGTTTCGAGCGCGACAAGGACGTGCCGTTTCTTCGCCTGCTCGCCGAGCGGGGCAATGGCCGCTTCTACCTCACGAATGACGCCCTGAATCTTCCGCAGATTTTCACGACCGAGACGATGAAGGTCGCGCAGTCGAGCCTCGTGGAGGAGCCGTTTCAGGCGCGCGTGACCGGGCGCTCCCCGATTCTCGCCGGGCTGCCGTGGGCATCCTCGCCTCTCCTGCTCGGCTACAACGCGACCAAGCTCAAGCCCACCGCCGAACTCCAGCTCGCCACCGAGCAGGGGGAGCCGCTGCTGGCGACGTGGCGCTATGGGCTGGGTCAAGCCGCCGCGTTCACGAGCGATGCGAAGTCGCGCTGGGCGGGCGAATGGCTCGGCTGGGCCGGCTACGGCAAGTTCTGGCAGCAGCTCGTGCGCGGCTTGATGCGGCCCTCCGACAGCGCAAACTTTCAGCTCCGCACGGAGGAACGCGGCGACCGCCTGCTGATCGAGATGGACGCCATTCAGGGCGACGGCTCTTTCCGCAACGGGCTTAGTATTTCCGCCACGGCCACCGCGCCAGATGGCGCCAGCCAGTCGCGCACCGCGGAGCAAACCGCCCCCGGCCGCTACGAGGTCGAGTTCCCGCTGCCCCCCGCCGGAGAGAATGCCACGCTCTTCGCCCTCAGTGCTCCCGGGCTGCTGGAGCGACCGCAGGTCTTCGGGTACGTCCGGCCGTTCTCCCGCGAGTTTCTCCGCACCGCGACCGATGAGGACGCCTTGCGCGAGATCGCCCGCGTGGCGGGCGGTCGCTACGAGGCGAAGCCGGCGGAAGTCTTCGCGCCACCCGGACGCTCACTTCCGCAGTGGCGGGACCTCAGCAACGTCCTTCTGGCGGCCGCGTTGCTGCTGCTTCCGCTGGATATCTATCTGCGCCGCCGCGAGTGGAAGGCGGCGTAGCCCCGGTTAGCTGCCCGGTCTCAGCATGGCCGACAATTGTCTTGCACTCGGTCGGAGCGGCCCTCTATGACTGTACTCTATGGGAAAAGCATTTGTTTTGGGGAGTCTGCTGAGCCTCGGCGCCCTCTTTTCCACTCCCGCGTTTGGTCAAGTGGGCGTCAATGGCGTCATCGGGGCCGAGTGGGCGGGGGTCACACCGCAGCACGTCTTTTATAGTAGCACCGCGCCTACGAGTAACTTCGGCTCGCCCACCAATCTCAGCAACACGGTTGCCTACGACGTCTACATTCGGAAGGACGGCAATTTCGTCTATGGCGCGATCGCCACGCTGCCCGCCGGCTCGGGATTGGATGCCTGGACGACGAACGCCAATTTCGTCAACCTCTACCTTGGCCTGAACGTGACTCATGCGCCGGGGTCCACCCTGGGTTTCGAATTCGGCAACGATCGCGCCTTCGTGCCGGGTCGTCCGGATCTCGGACCGGCTGGCGGCTACGCCAGCGCGTCACTCAGCAGCCAGGGATTCGCATACACCCTCGCGCCCGGACTCGCTTATGGAGGCGGTGGGGCAGGTCCCGATGGGAGCCAGGGGGCCGTCGCGGAATGGGCCATCCCGTGGTCGTATTTCGAGGCGCTGACCAACCCCGCCTCGGTCGGATTTAGTCCGGCGGCTGTTTTCCCCGTGGTCGATCGCAATGACGACACGACGAATGCCATTCGCTTCAACCTCTCGCAGTCGTTCGGCCTCTCGGTCAACGGCGGGAACGCTTTTTACGGCTACTCCCGTCTGGGAGTGATTCCGGAACCGGCAACGTATCTCGCCGGGTTACTGGCGCTGGGTGCGCTGGGTGGTGAGATCCGGCGCCGGAGGGCGAAACACCCTGCGTCTGCGTCCCTCGCCGCGCGGTAGAGGATCGTTCTCAGCGCGAAGGAAGACACGAAGTTCGCCGCGGCAGGCTTCGCGCCGCCCGGACGCCCGCTTCCGCTGGATCGGTATCTGCGGCACCGCGAGTGGAAGGCGGCGTTAGCCGCCTGGTTTCGGCCCCAGGATTTCCCCGTAGTTCGCTTGCACGCATTCGGGGCAGACGCTGTGCGTGAAGTTTGTGGTGGAGCGAGCGCTGATGTACGACTCCAGCTGATGCCAGGACCGGTCCTCGTCCCGGATTCGTTTGCAGAAGCTGCAGATGGGAAGGACGTCTTCGAGCTGGGCGACCTTCCGCTCCAGTTCGCCCGTCTGCCGGGCTCGGCGGGTCAAAGACGTGATCAGGAGGAGCACGGCGAAACCAAGGCCGGCGTTCGCGACAACATAGGTCGGCGGCGTCGGCCCCTCGAGGAACGCGCCAATCGCGGCCCGTCCGAGCGGAAGGAGGACCGCGAGGACGACTGAGGTCTGACCCGGGCAAAACCACGCGGCCAGAGACACGGGGAGGACAAAGAGGATCGGAACCGTCAGGTGCGGCCCGCTCTGGAGATGAAGCAGCAGGATGAGCGCGCCGACGCAGTAATGAGTCACGCGATAGGGCATCAGGCGGATGACCAGGCGGAGAAATGGTCCGTCTGGAACCTGGGCCTTGGGGAGGGTCTTCGGTGCGCTCATCCGAGCCGGAAGATGGCGCGAATCCGGGGACGATCCAACGGTGTCCTATTCCCCTCTCGGGGGTCGCCTGCCGACGGGGGAGCCCGTGAACGTCACGGGGGCGGCCGTCAACGTTCACGGGGGCGGCCGTCAGCGTTCACGGGGCAGGCCGTCAGCGTTCACGGGGCAGGCCGCCAACGTTCACGGGGGTGACCGTCAACGATTACGGGTGAGGCCGTTAACGTTCACGGGGGAGGCCGTCAACGTTCACGGGGGAGGCCGTCAGCGTTTACGGGGGAGGCCGTCAACGTTCACGGGGCAGGCCGCCAACGCTCACGGGGGAGGCCGTCAACGATTACGGGGGAGGCCGTCAACGATTACGGGGGAGGCCGTCGACGATTACGGGGGAGGCCGTCGACGATTACGGGGGAGGCCGTCAACGATTACGGGGGAGGCCGTCAACGTTCACGGGGGCGGCCGTCAGCGTTCACGGGGCAGGCCGTCAACGATTACGGGGGAGTCCGTCAACGATTACGGGGGAGGCCGTCAACGATTACGGGGGCGCCCGCAATTGATTACGGAGGTGCCCGCAATTGATTACGGGGGTGTCCGCGATCGATTACGGGGGTGCCCGCAACTGATTTCGGGCGGTCCGGGCGGCGGTCCGGGCGGCGGTACGGGCCAGCTCCTGCTTGCCCCGATCTCCTCCGGTGGCGCACACGCGATGAGAGCGGGCCGAGCGGGAGTTCAGCCGTACCGGAACGGAGCGGCACCGCTCACGTCTTCTGGGAGAGGAACAACGCCTTGCCGGCTGGAGGAGAAATGAAACCAAAGCTCTGCGCCTCCGCGTCTCTGCGGGAGACCTTCAGCCTCTCCGCCTCAGCGAGCCTTTTCTGGTTTGCGCGACGCTGACAACGCATCGACGCGTGACCTCTGATGGGAATGGCACTAAGATAAGGGCGGTTTAGGATGATTTTCTCGCGGTGGTGGACTTTGGGCGCTTGCGGCGGGAAACGTTGCCCATTTTGTGGCGCGGCTTGGTGAGGAGGCTGAAAGCCTTTGGTCGACGTTTGACCGCC
>JBBQFQ010000018.1:0-85618 GCA_038322235.1 Chthoniobacterales bacterium | reverse complement strand
GGGTATCGCGGTAGGGTCCTGTGGGTATCGCGGGAGGGTGCCGAGGGTCCCGCGGGAGGGTACGGAGGGTAACGCGGGAGGGTGTCGAGGGTCCCGCGGGAGGGTACAAAGGGTCCCGCGGGAGGGTCGGAGGGTAACGCGGGAGGGTGTCGAGGGTCCCGCGGGAGGGTCCTGCGGGTATCGCGGGAGGGTGTCGAGGTTATCGCGGTAGGGTCCTGTGGGTATCGCGGGAGGGTGTCGAGGGTATCGCGGTAGGGTCCTGTGGGTATCGCGGGAGGGTGCCGAGGGTCCCGCGGGAGGGTACGGAGGGTAACGCGGGAGGGTGTCGAGGGTCCCGCGGGAGGGTACGGAGGGTAACGCGGGAGGGTGTCGAGGGTCCCGCGGGAGGGTACAAAGGGTCCCGCGGGAGGGTTCCGGGTTTCCCTCGGCGCGCGAGCGTGGATAAGACACTATCCAGGAATATATCGCCTCAAATCCCCCATCGGCGGGCGCACGAGCGCCGAAGTGTCAGTATGTCAGATCCTTGCAACGCTGCCCCCCACAACAAGCTTTCTTCCGCCTCACCCTCCCCAGCCTCGCCGAGGCGGATCTGGCGCGACACCGTCCCCAAGCTGTGGGGAGCCGCCTTAATGGCGGCCGTGATTGCGCCCAGTTTGCCCGCAGCCGGCCCCGCACCCCTGAATTTGGGATCCACCGCCCATTTCACGATCCTCTCCGGTGCTGGCATCACGACGACCGGCGGCGGTGCGATCAACGGAGATGTCGGCGCCTATCCCATCACCGGCGCGGCGATTCACCTCACGCAGGCGCAGGTGAATGGCACCATTTACTCCTCTGATGCGGCGGGCCCCCCGGGCGCGGTCATCGCCCCGGCTTTGCTCCTCGCGGCCAAGGGTGACCTGACGACCGCGTACAACGAAGCGGTTGGGCGCCAACCGATCCCTTCGGGGCCGTTTCTAAACCCGGGCGCGGGCAACATGGGCGGATTGAATCTGATGCCGGGATTGTACAAATTCACCGGAACGGCGATGATCGTCGGTTCGGATCTGACCCTCACGGGCGGACCAGACGACGTCTGGATTTTCCAAATCGCGGCCGACCTGCAAGTCGGTTCGTCGGTCCAGGTCATCCTCGCGGGTGGGGCGCAGGCCCGAAACATCTACTGGCAGGTCGGGACTTCGGCCGTGATCGAAACTTTCGCTGTCTTCCAGGGGACCATCCTGGCGGATCAATCCGTCGTGATGAAGACCAGCAGCACAATGAATGGCCGAGCCCTCGCCTCCACCGCCGGAGTGACCTACAACGGCACGGGGGGTTCCCTGCCGGTGCCGGAGCAGCCTCGGTTCACCTCCATCACGCGCAATTCCCGGAACAGCGTGACGCTCGTCGTACACACCACGGCGTATCGCTCGCTGGTGCTGGAAACGACGACCGATCTGTCGCTCGCGGGCGTGTGGACGACCATCGCGACCGCGACCCCGACGACCGATACCTGGACGTACACTGATGCCGTGCGGGGTGGGCTGGGACCGCGGCGGTTCTATCGCGCGACGCTTTCGGCGTTTTAGCCAATGCTGTGTCCGGCACCGCGGTCGGTGCCGCGAGTGCCCGCCCAAGCTGGTTCGATCCGAGCTCTCGCATCCAAGACGCTGCGCTCCGTCAAGGCGCCAGTCGGCCAGCCCGACTCGTAAACGCTGACGTCCGGTTCGAGAAAGGCGCAGCTCCTTCCGGCGATTCGATTTCGCGATGAGCGCGGCCGGAGCGATCGCTTTCCGAGTTCCTTTGTCGGTCGGTGGTTACAGGTCTGCGGGGTCGCACCCCTTGCCCACCGCCCGCGCGCTCCCTGCCGAGATCGTCTAGATCGAACGTCAGCGCCACGCGATCTGGCGCTCGAGGTGGATGATGATCTGCGGTCCGGAGCCGCCGTTGACGACATAACCCGTAATCGCGATGCGCTTCCCTTGAAGCGATGCGAGATAGCGAGAGCCCCCCACCCGGTCATATGAGCGACGGGGCACGAAGCCGACAAACGACTGGCCGTCAAATTGGATCGTGGTTGAATCCGCGCTGGCGACGACCGCCGCCACTTCACCGTAAATCGTGACCCGCTGACCGATCCGGCTCGACGCTTCGGCAACGGGCACTTCCTGTGCTGGGGCGAGACTGGCGGAGGCCAGCACGAGAAGAAAAACGAGGAGGTAGCGCATGGCGTGAAGAAGTGGGATTGGAGGGAGGAGTGGGCGGAGTCTAGCTGCAGCGGCTACATCCCTTCAAAGCAGGCCCCGCGCCCGTTTGCGAGCGAATTCCGCTCTTCGGCTCGGTTCCGCGGCTGGCCGTCAGCTCGCTCCGCGCCAGTCCTACCGGATGGTAGCGTGAAAACTCGCGTCCAGCTTGTGCGTTTCTGCGTCCGTATCCGTCGTGATCGCGGTGCCGCTGAGATCCTTCCCGACGGGAGCATCAAGCTTCAATTCGAAATATCCGGAAACGCTGGACTGCGATCCACCGCGATAGATATCGGTACGGAAGACCTTGCCGTCCTTGTCGAGCCAGAAGGCGACGCCCGTAAAGGTGGGGCGGGACCGCATGAGATCGAATTCGCCCGTCCATTTCTCCGCCGGAAGTTTCACGTCCGAGAGGATCAGGATCACGGGTTTCCGCTGATCCTTCTCGTCGACGAAGGCCACCGCACTCGTGAGATTGACGGCCGCGTTCTTCTTCGGAGCGAAGGTTCCGCGGGCCCCGCCGGCGGGCAGGGAGACGGGTCCAGCGACCAGCGGATGCATCGCGCAGAGCGTGAGAAAGGCGATGCTCCAAGTGGAAGCGGCGCGGAGCGGGCGGGCGAAGTGGGGAATCGCGGAGAGCATCACGGAAAAGGTTGCGGTGGCGGTGCCTGAGAAACTACGAAGTGTCTTGAGAACCTTACGGAATGGGGTGTCCCAGGTTACGGTCTTTCCGTGGAATCGCGGCCGGCCCCGATTTCGGAAAATCCTTTTGACACCCCCCCGTCGCCTGTTACTTTGGCGGGCTTTTCGGAATTCTAGGGCAAAAGTCCTTCGGGTCGGTCGATGCGCCAAGCGTCGATAGACTCTGGGTCTTTTGCCTTTTTTGCCCGTCAGATGACGCCCTCATAGCTCAGTTGGTAGAGCACATCCTTGGTAAGGATGAGGTCACCGGTTCGAACCCGGTTGAGGGCTCTCCAGGTCCGGCGACCTGCAAAGCAAAACGCCGCTGAACGAACCCACATCTTCACACCCGGCGCCAATCACCAAGACCAGCGCGCCACCACCGACACGTTATGGCCAAGGCCCAATTCGAACGCACTAAACCCCACGTTAACGTTGGCACCATCGGCCACGTCGACCACGGCAAGACGACCCTCACCGCCGCGATCACGACCACGCTCGCCAAGACGGGTATGGCCGAGGCCCGCAGGTACGAGGACATCGACAATGCCCCCGAGGAAAAGGCCCGCGGCATCACGATCAACACCTCCCACCAGGAGTACCAGACGACCAAGCGTCACTACGCGCACGTCGACTGCCCTGGCCACGCGGATTACGTGAAGAACATGATCACGGGTGCCGCCCAGATGGACGGCGCGATCCTCGTCGTTTCCGCCGCGGACGGCCCCATGCCCCAGACCCGCGAGCATATCCTCCTCGCCCGGCAGGTTGGCGTGCCGGCCATCGTTGTTTTCATGAACAAGGTCGACATGGTCGACGACAAGGACCTGCTCGATCTCGTGGAAATGGAAATCCGCGAACTCCTGAGCAAGTATGAATTCCCCGGCGATACCATTCCCATCATCAAGGGCAGCGCTCTCAAGGCGATGAACGGTGATCCGGAAGGTGAGAAGGCGATCTACGCCCTCATGGATGCGGTGGACGAGTACATCCCGCTCCCCGAGCGCCCGATCGACCAGCCTTTCCTGATGCCGGTGGAAGACGTGTTCAACATCGAAGGCCGCGGCACCGTCGTGACCGGTCGCGTTGAGCGGGGTATCCTGAAGAAGATGGAAGAAGTTGAGATCGTCGGCATTCGCCCGACCGTGAAGACAACCGCCACCGACATCGAAATGTTCCGCAAGCTCCTCGACGAGGCGCGCGCCGGTGACAACGTCGGAGTGCTCCTCCGCGGCATCAAGAAGGACGACATCGAGCGTGGACAGGTCCTGGCGAAGCCGGGCACCCAGAAGCCGCACCGCAAGTTCAAGGCGGAGATCTACGTCCTTTCGAAGGACGAGGGTGGCCGTCACACGCCGTTCTTCAGCAACTATCGCCCGCAGTTCTACTTCCGCACAACGGACGTGACCGGAAGCATCAAGCTCCCGGAAGGCGTCGAAATGGTGATGCCCGGTGACAATGTCGCCATCGAAGTCGAACTCGGCACGCCGGTCGCGATGGAAAAGACCATGCGCTTCGCGATCCGCGAAGGTGGCCGCACTGTGGGTGCCGGTCGCGTGGCCGAAATCCTCCCTGACTAATTCTCCCGTTGCACAACGCCGGGCGGGACGCACAGTCCCGTCCGGCGCTTGTGTCCGGATTCCGTCCAAATTTTCCACAGGGCAGTAGCTCAATTGGTAGAGTAGCGGTCTCCAAAACCGTCGGTTGGGGGTTCGAGTCCCTCCTGCCCTGCCACTCTCCACTTTCCCCCGCCGAGCATGATCGCGAAGACCAAGCAGTTCGCCAACGAAGTCAAAGCTGAGCTGGGCAAGGCCACCTGGCCTTGGGATCCGCTTGAGAAAGGCTTCAAGAAGTACAAGGAACTGACCGATTCCACGATCCTCGTGCTGGTCGCTATGCTCCTCCTCGGCGGCTTCGTCGCCTTCTGGGATTTGATTCTTTCCTTCGTTGTGAAGTCCCTGATTGGCGCCTGACGTCTGGTCTGTTCCCCGCGCTTGCGCCCCATTCTTCCTCCTCGATGAGCACTGCGATCGCCCCCAAAGACCAGTGGTATGTCGTCCACGTGCTCTCCGGCCAGGAAAACAAGGTCCAAGAGAATATCCGGCGCCGGATCAAGACGGAGGAGATGGGCGACATCGTTTTCGAAGTGTTGGTCCCAACCGAGCGAGTCTCGGAAATCAAGCGGGGGAAGAAGACGGAAACCACCCGGAAGCTTCTCCCTGGCTACCTGATTGTGAACATGCACCTGTTCGACGACGATCAGAAACTCGTCGAGCGCGCCTGGTACTTTATCAAGGAAACCACGGGCGTGATTGGTTTTGCCGGTACCAAGGACAAGCCCACCCCGATGCGGCCCAATGAGGTGGAAAATATCCTCGCGCAGATGCGGGATCGCGAAGATAAGGTGAAGCCCAAGTTGAGCTTCGAAGTCGGGGAAACCGTCAAGGTGGCGGACGGCCCCTTCCAGAATCAGAACGGCGTCGTCGAGGAAATCGATCCGGACCGCGGCAAGCTGCGCGTTTCGGTGACGATCTTTGGGCGTGCCACGCCCGTCGAACTTGAGTACTGGCAAGTCGAGCGCGGTTAAGCCGCCGTTACATTCCTTCCCGCCTGCGGCGGCTCTGCGACCGGTTCATCCGGTCAGGCAAAAATTTCCACGTCGCGCTTGCATCTCCGCGGCGGACGTGTATCCTCCCGACCCCTTTTGATTTTATGGCCAAGGAAATCGTTGCTTCCATCAAACTTCAGATTCCTGCTGGTCAGGCAAATCCCGCTCCTCCGGTCGGGCCTGCGCTCGGCTCGAACGGCGTGAACATCATGGCGTTCTGCAAGGAGTTCAACGCCGCGACGCAAAAGCAGGCGGGTGACATCCTTCCGGTCGTCATCACGGTCTACAAGGATAAGACGTTCACCTTCATCACGAAGCAGCCGCCAGCGGCCATCCTGCTGAAGAAGGCCGCGAACATCGCTTCGGGTTCGAAGGAGCCCAATCGGACGAAGGTCGCTACCCTGAATAAGAAGCAGGTGATGGAAATCGTGAAGATCAAGAAAAAGGATCTGAACGCCCGCTCGGATGAAGCCGCGTTCCGCGTCATTGCCGGCACCGCCCGCCAGATGGGCATTGAAATTCGCGACTAAGATTTTTTAAACCCCCACAGGCAGGAGAGTCTGGCTCAATCCGGGCTCGTCAGGACTGCAAATCATCATGGCCAAGACCCGCAGCAAGCGCTATCGCGCCGCCGTCGCCCTCATTGACGGCAGCAAAAAATATTCCCTCGCCGAGGCGGTTGGAACGCTGAAGAAGCTTCCCCCGGCGAAGTACGACCAGACGGTCACCATTTCTTTCCACCTGGGCGTGGACCCGAAGCAGAGTGATCAAATGGTTCGTGGCACCTGTCCTCTCCCGCATGGTTCGGGTAAACAGGTTCGTGTCCTCGTCTTTGCCGTTGGCGCCGCCGCCGAGGCTGCCCGCGCGGCGGGAGCCGAATTCGTGGGCTTCGAAGACATGATCAAGAAGTGCAACGAAGGGTTCCAAGCCTTCGATGTCGCAGTCGCCACGCCCGCCGCCATGGCGGAGGTTCGTAAGCTCGGCAAGGTGCTCGGACCCCGCGGTCTGATGCCGAATCCGAAAACCGGCACCGTGACGGAAGATACCGCCAAGGCTGTTCGCGAAGTGAAGGCCGGCCGCGTTGAGTTTAAGCTCGACAAGGGCGGCAACGTCGCCGTTCCCGTCGGCAAATTCTCCTTCACCGAGCAGCAACTCGTCGAAAACAGCAGCGCCGTGGTCGACGCGGTTTCCAAGGCGCGTCCCGCGACCTCCAAGGGCCGTTTCATCCTGACTGCTACGCTCGCCTCGACCATCTCCCCTGGTCTCACCCTGGACGCCGGCGCGTTCCAGGCCGTCGCCGCCTGAACTCCCACCTGACGCTCCCATGAGACCCGAAAAGGCCTTTATCATCGAAGATATCCAGCTGCGCTTCCAAGCGTCGCCGTTCGTTTTCATCGCAGATTATTCCGGGCTGAAGGTGGCCGAATTCGCCAAGCTCCGGGATCGACTCGTCGAAACCGGTGCCCGCTGCCAGGTCGTCAAAAACAGCTTCCTTCGCCGGGCCGTCCAATCCGTTGGGCTCCCCGAGGAACTCGTCAGCCAGCTGGCGGGCCAGACCGCCATTGTCACCGGCGACAAGGACGTTTGCGCCGCCGCGAAGGTGGTGAAGAAGTTTTCGACTGAGTTTAAGAAATTCGGCGTCAAGATCGGTGTCCTCGACAGCAAGGTGCTTTCGAAGGGCGACATCGATGCACTGGCCGACATGCCGCCGAAGGATGTTCTGCAGGCCCAGCTTCTAGGTCTGCTCCAGACGCCGGCGACCAGCCTCGTCCGACTCCTCAACGAGCCGGGTTCGATGCTCGCCCGCGCGCTCCAAGCCGTCATCGACAAAGCACCGGCGGCGGAAGTGCCCGCACCCGCGGCCGAGGCTCCTGCAGCGGAATCGCCCGCCCCCGCAGTCGAAGCGCCGGCAGTCGAAGTGCCCGCCCCGGCGGCGGACGCCTCCGTTGCCGAAGCTCCCGCTTCGGCCTGACCAGTCCATCTCCCAACCCTTTCTCGCCCGATCACCCGGGCTCGGAAAACCCCAAAACGAAAACCAGCTGAGAGTCGGTCCCGCGGCTGCGGGATTGAAATGAGCCGAAGCTCCGGCTCGCGAACTTCAGCGCAAAACAAAACGATATGTCAGACCTGAATACATTGGTAGAGCAGATCAGCGGCCTCAGCTTGCTGCAGACCGCGGAACTCGTTAAAGCCCTTGAAACCAAGCTCGGCGTGAGCGCAGCTGCCCCCGTGGCGGCGGCCGCAGCCCCGGCTGGTCCCGCAGCCGCTCCTGTGGAGGAGAAGACTGCCTTCGACGTCATCCTCAAGGAAGCTGGCGCGAACAAGATCGGCGTCATCAAAGAAGTCCGTGCCTCCGTGGCCGGCCTCGGCCTCGCGGAAGCGAAGGCCCTCGTCGAAGGCGCTCCGAAGACTCTCAAGGAAGGTGTCACGAAGGCCGAAGCCGAAGAGATCAAGAGAAAGATCGAAGCGGCCGGTGCCAAGGTCGAGATCAAGTAAGGATTTCGCGCAATTTTCCCATCAGGGCGGACGCTCGTGCGTCCAGCCCTGATGTCCCACCAGCCCAGTGGCCGGTCCCGCAAACCGACGCCGTTCTCCGACCGGCCTGTGTTCGCAATATCTTGGTCTGTTTCGAGTCGCCGCCTTCGGGTGAAAACTCGGGCCAGTGCCAAATCACACTGTTTGACACGCTGCAAAGTCACGCTACTTTCCGTGTTCCACGCATGATGCGGAGGACTGAGAAGTCCGACGCATCTTTTTTCGTCCCCGCAAACTTCGTTCGCTGAGCGCCCCGCTCCGTTGACGAATCCCGCCGCAAAACCGTCGCCATGGCCGAGAGACTCTACTTCGGGAAACTCAAAGAGGTCGCGGAACCGCCGAACCTCATCGAAATTCAGGTCAATTCGTACGTCGAATTCCTACAGAAAGACGTCACCGCAAGCAAGCGCAAATACACCGGCTTGCAGACGGTCTTTAAAGAAGTTTTCCCGATCGAAAGCTACGACAACAAGGCGACGCTCGATTTTTCCCATTACGACATCGGTGAACCGAAACTGTCGTCCCTGGAGGCCCAGCGGGAGGGCCAGACCTACAGCGCTCCGCTGCACGTCACCTTCCATCTGAAGGAGGAGAAGGGCATCAAGGAGGAGAAAGTGTACATGGGCGAATTGCCGCTCATGACCCCGCAGGGCACCTTCGTCATCAACGGTGCTGAGCGCGTCGTCGTCAGCCAGCTTCACCGTTCGCCGGGTATCTGCTTCGAAGTCACGCCGCACTTGAACGGCAAGTTGCTCCACAGTTTCCGCGTGATCCCGGACCGGGGATCCTGGCTGGAGGTGCAGTACGACACCAGCGATCTGCTTTACATTTACCTCGATCGCCGGAAGCGCCGGCGGAAGTTTCTCGCCACCACGTTCCTCCGCGCGCTCGGGCACGGATCAGACGAGGCGATCGTCAAGCTTTTCTATACGATCGAAGACTTCAAGCTCACAGGCAGCCTTGAGGACGAAGTCCTCGCGACCAAGGTGCTCGTTTCCGACGTGAAGGACGGCGAAATCATCGTCGCCCGCGCCTTTGAGCCGTTGACCCAGGCAGTCGTGACGCAGTTGCTCGCGCTCGGCCACAACAGGGCGAAGGTCGTCGACACGAAGAAGGACGACACCGTGATCAAGGCGCTCCGGAAAGATCCGGCGCATGACGAGGAAGAGGCCCTCAAGGACATCTACCGCCGTCTCCGCCCTGGGGATCCCCCCACGGTGGCAAATGCGCGCGCGCTCCTGAAGCGGCTCTTCTTCGATCCGAAGAAGTACGATCTCGGACGCGTCGGCCGTTACAAGATCAATCAGAAGCTCGGGCTTGGGACCGACTTGGCTCAGCGCATCCTCACGGCCGATGATTTCGTCGCCGCGATGAAGTACCTCATCGGACTCCGGTCCGGCGAGGGCACGCTGGACGATATCGACCATCTCGGCAGCCGCCGGGTCCGCACGGTCGGGGAACTTCTCGCGAACCAGTGCCGCGTGGGCCTAGCCCGCACGGAGCGGCTCGTGAAGGAGCGCATGACGCTCTATGATATCAACGTCGAGGGGATGACGCCGCAGAAGCTCATCAACCCGAAGGCGCTCTCCGCCGTGATCCGTGATTTCTTCGGCCGTTCGCAGTTGAGCCAGTTCATGGATCAGACGAATCCGCTCGCCGAACTGACCCACAAGCGGCGTCTGTCCGCTCTCGGGCCAGGGGGCCTGAGCCGCGATCGCGCCGGGTTCGAAGTGCGTGACGTGCATCCGTCCCATTACGGCCGCATTTGCCCGATCGAGACGCCGGAAGGTCCGAACATCGGTCTCATCAGCTCGATGAGCACTTACGCCCGGATCAATGAATTCGGCTTCATCGAAACGCCCTACCGCAAGGTGGACGCCGGACGGGTGACCGACCGCATCGATTATCTCACCGCGGACCGCGAGGAGATGTATCTCGTAGCGCAGGCCAATTCACCGATCGATCCGAAGGGGAATTTCACCGCCGAGAAGGTGTCGGTGCGTTATCGGGGAGACTTCATCGAGGTCGAGCCGGCCAAGGTCCACTACATGGACATCTCGCCGAAGCAGCTCGTTTCGGTGGCCGCCGGCTTGATTCCGTTCCTTGAGCACGACGATGCGAATCGCGCGTTGATGGGTTCGAACATGCAACGGCAGGGTGTGCCGCTTCTCGTCAGCGAGGCGCCGCTCATCGGAACCGGCCTCGAAGGCAAGGTCGCGCGGGATTCCCGTGCGGTGATCATCTCTGAAGGCGACGGCATTGCCGCCTCCGTCACGGCCGAGTTCATCATCGTGACCAAGGACGGCGCGATGCCGGATCCGAAAAAGAAACTCAAGCACGATCCCGATCACGGGCTCTTCGTCTACGAGCTGCGGAAGTTCATGCGCTCGAACGCGGGGACTTGCGTGAACCAGAAACCGATCGTCAAAAAGGGCGACAAGATTAAGAAGGGTCAGGTCGTGGCGGACGGTCCGAATACGGAAAGGGGCGAGCTCGCCCTCGGCCGGAACGTGCTCGTCGCGTTCATGCCGTGGAATGGGTACAACTTCGAGGATGCGATCATGATCTCGCAGCGCGTCGTCAAGGAGGACATTTACACGTCCATCCACATCGACGAATTCGAGATCGGCGCTCGCGATACGAAGCTCGGGCCCGAGGAAATCACGCGGGACATTCCCAATGTTTCCGAGGAGGCCTTGCGCAATCTCGGCCACGACGGCGTCATTCGCATCGGTGCCGAGATCCGGCCCGGCGACATCCTCGTCGGCAAGATCACGCCGAAAAGCGAGACGGAACTCGCGCCGGAAGAGCGGCTCCTGCGGGCCATCTTCGGCGAGAAGGCCGCGGACGTGAAGGACACGTCGCTGACCGTTCCCTCCGGCACCTACGGAATCGTGATGGACGTCAAAGTCTCTTCGCGCACCAAGGAAGCCCAGCGCAAGCAGACTACGCCCGCCGAAGCGAAGAAGCAGGCGAAGCAGGTCCAGGACGACTACAAGAAGAAGAAGGACGAGCTCGTGAATGAGCTCACCGAATCCCTCTCAAACGTCCTCCTCGGGGAAAAGATCCCGCTCGACGTGGTAAACGCGGAGACCGGTGAGATCCTCATTCCGGCGAACCGCAAGATCACGAAGACGCTCCTACACAAGCTCGCAGAAAACTACGATCACATCGAAATCGATCCGAGCCCGATCCGGAACAAAATCCAGGAGATCATCGGCAACTTCGAGAGCAAGTTCGCTGAGCTCGAAATGGAGCACGAACGCGCCCTCGATCGGGCCGAAGCCGGTGATGAAGTCGATCCCGGAATCATCAAGCAGGTCAAGGTCTACGTCGCCTCGAAGCGCAAGCTTTCAGTCGGTGACAAGATGGCGGGTCGCCACGGCAATAAGGGCGTCGTCGCCCGCATTGTACCGGAAGAAGACATGCCCTACCTCGCGGACGGCACCCCGGTGGACATCTGCCTCAATCCGCTCGGTGTGCCGAGCCGGATGAACGTCGGCCAAGTGCTCGAGACGCACCTCGGCGTTGCCGCCAAGGCCCTTGGGTTCCGCGTCGCCACCCCCGTGTTCGATGGCATCCAGGAAAAGCAAATCCGCGAGTATCTGAAGCAGGCGAAGGCCAAGCCCGGATTCACGTGGGTCGGCGAGAATGGCAAGTCCCGGTTGTATGACGGCCGGACCGGTGATGCCTTCGATCAAGACATCGTCGTTGGCTACATCTACATGCTGAAGCTCGGCCACTTGGTCGCCGACAAGATCCACGCCCGGGCGGTCGGACCTTACTCGCTCGTCACCCAGCAGCCGCTGGGAGGCAAGGCGCAATACGGTGGCCAGCGCTTCGGTGAAATGGAAGTCTGGGCCCTTCAGGCTTACGGCGCCGCTTACACGCTGCAGGAATTGCTCACCGTCAAATCCGACGACGTGCAGGGCCGCCAGCGGATCTACGAGTCCATCGTGAAGGGTGACAATACGCTTGAAGCCGGCACGCCGGAGTCCTTCAACGTGCTCATCAAGGAAATGCAGTCGCTCGGACTCGACGTGAAGGTCGGTGGCAAGAACAACACCGCCGGTGGGTCCACGCCCGCCATCCCGGAGCTCGCCGCCGGCGTGCTCTGATCCCCGCAGCAATACGTTTCCCAGTTATCACGCAATACCCTTGGCTATGATCGAACAGAACCTGCGCGAGATTTTTGGTGAAGAGCGGGCCGTTGGCTTTGACCAAGTCGGCATCACGGTGGCGTCCCCCGATGCCATCCGTTCCTGGAGTAAAGGCGAGGTCAAGAACCCCGAGACCATCAACTACCGGACCTTCAAGCCGGAAAAGGGCGGACTCTTCTGCGAGCGGATCTTCGGACCGACGCGCGATTGGGAGTGCGCCTGCGGAAAGTACAAGCGCATCAAGCACAAGGGCGTCATCTGCGACCGCTGCGGCGTCGAAGTGACGCTCAGCCGCGTTCGCCGGGAACGCATGGGCCACATCGAACTGGCGGTTCCCGTCAGCCATATCTGGTTCTACAAGTGCATGCCCTCGCGGATCGGCTTGATGCTCGACATGAGCGGTCGCCAGCTCGAGCGCGTGATCTACTACGAGGATTACATCGTCATCGATGCCGGCAACACGCCGCTGCAGCAGCGTCAGTTGCTGAACGAGGCGGAGTACCGCGAAGCGCAGGAGCAGTACGGTGATGCTTTTGTCGCCGGGATGGGCGCCGATGCGATCAAGACGCTGCTCATGCAGATCGATCTCCCGATGCTTCAGAAAGAGCTCGAGGAAATGATGGGCAGCACGCGCAGCAAGCAGGTGCGCAAGAAGCTCTCGAAACGTCTCAAGCTCGTCATCGGTTTCCAGCAGTCGCGCACCCGCCCGGAGTGGATGGTTCTCGAAGTTCTGCCGGTGATCCCGCCGGATCTGCGCCCGCTCGTTCCGCTCGAGGGCGGACGTTTTGCGACTTCCGATCTCAACGATCTCTACCGTCGGGTGATCAACCGGAACAACCGGTTGAAGAATCTGCTCCTCCTCAAAACCCCGGACGTCATCATCCGGAACGAGAAGCGTATGCTCCAGGAGGCGGTGGACGCCCTCTTCGACAACGGCCGTCACGGCCGCGCCGTTACGGGAGCTGGCAACCGTCCGCTGAAGTCGCTCTCCGACATGCTCAAGGGCAAGGGCGGACGCTTCCGGCAGAATCTGCTTGGTAAGCGCGTCGATTACTCGGGCCGTTCGGTCATCGTCATCGGGCCGGAACTGAAGATCCACCAGTGCGGTCTCCCGAAGAAGATGGCGCTCGTGCTCTTCGAGCCTTTCATCATCCGCCGGCTGAAGGAGATGGGCTACGTTCACACCGTTCGGAGCGCCAAGAAGTTGATCGAGAAGCAGACCACCGAAGTGTGGGACATTCTCGAGGAAGTGACGAAGGGGCACCCTGTGCTTCTGAATCGCGCTCCGACACTGCATCGCCTCTCGATCCAGGCGTTCGAGCCGGTACTCATCGAAGGTGAGGCGATCCGCATTCATCCGCTGGTTTGCACGGCCTACAACGCCGACTTCGACGGCGATCAAATGGCGGTGCACGTTCCCCTTTCGATCGAAGCGCAGATGGAAGCGCGCCTGCTCATGCTCGCGCCGAACAACATCTTCAGCCCGTCGAGCGGCAAGCCGATCACCACGCCTTCGCAGGACATTCCGCTCGGCTGCTATTACCTCACGCAAGAACCCCGCAAGGTCGAAGGCGACAAGGAGCACCGCCTCGTCTTGTTCTCTGACGCGGGTGAAGTGGAATTCGCGCTCGCCGACCGGGCGGTCAAGATCCACGACCGGATCCGTTTCCTCAATCCGGACACCGGGCGGAAGACGATCTACGGCGACCCCGAGAAGAAGATCATCGAGACCACGGCTGGACGCGTCATCTTCAACGGCATCTGGCCTTCCGCACTCGGCTTCTTCAACAAGGCCGCCGGCAAGGAGCAGCTCTCCGACATCATTCTGCGCACCTACCAGGCCGTTGGCCAGTCCGGCACGGTCGAAACACTCGACCGCCTCAAGGACCTCGGATTCTACTGGGCGATGCGAGCGGGCGTCTCGATCGGCATCACCGACATGATCATCCCGGAAGGGAAAAAGGTGGAGCTCGACAAGGCTTACAAGTCGATCGGCGAAGTCGATAAGCAGTTCCGCCGCGGTATCATCACCGAGGGTGAGCGCTACAACAAGATCATCGACATCTGGACTCAGACAGGTGAGGAAATCACGAAGCTGACGTTCAGCGCGCTGAAGCACAACGACGGCAAGCGCGAGGCGAACCCAGTGTTCATGATGGTGGACTCGAAGGCGCGCGGCAATCGCACGCAGATCAAGCAGCTCGCCGGAATGCGCGGCCTCATGGCCAAGCCCGACGGCTCGATCATCGAGCAGCCCATTACCTCGAACTTCCGCGAAGGTCTGACCGTGCTCGAGTACTTCATCTCCAGCCACGGCGCCCGCAAGGGTCTGGCCGATACCGCGCTGAAGACGGCCGATTCCGGCTACATGACCCACAAGCTCGTGGACGCGGCCCAGAACGTGATCATCACGTCCGAGGATTGCGGCACGACGAACGGCATCACGGTCAATTCGATTTACGACGGCGATCAGGAAGTCGTGGACCTCGCGACCCGCATCGTCGGCCGGGTGAGCTGCGAAACCGTGAAGGATCCGGTGGGCGGCAAGATCGTCGTCAAGACCGGCGATCTCATCGAGGAGAAGGCTGCGCAGTCGGTCGTTACCCTCGGCGTCGAACAGCTGAAGATCCGTTCGGTGCTCACCTGCGAAAACGAGCGCGGCGTCTGCTCCCAGTGCTATGGCCGCAATCTCGCGACCGGTGGCAAGGTCAAACTCGGTGAGGCAGTCGGCATCATCGCCGCCCAGTCGATCGGCGAGCCGGGCACCCAGCTCACCATGCGCACGTTCCACGTGGGTGGCGCGGCGAGCCAGACGTTCAAGCAGCCGATCATCAAGGCCAAGAACGAAGGAACGGTCCGTTACTACGATCTCAAGGTCGTCCGCGACATCGAAGGCAAGTTCATTGTGCTGAACAAGAATGGTGCCATCACGGTGAACGCGAAGGACGGGCGCGAACTCGAGCGCTACTCGGTCGTTCTCGGATCCGCCATCGCGACCGAAGACGGTGGCCACGTGAAGAAGGGTGAGACCTTCGTCGAGTGGGATCCGTATAACGTCCCCGTTCTCACCGAAAAGGTCGGGAAGATCGAATTCCGCGACATGATCGCGGGCGTCACGATCAAGCGCGAAAAGGATCAGACGGGCAACCAGTCGACGGTCGTCATCGAGCACAAGGAAGATCTTCACCCGCAGATCGTCATCGTGGCGGAGAAGACCGGCGACATCCTCGCCAGCTACTCCATCCCGGCCGGCGCAGTCGTCGTGGTGGAATCCGGCTCGAAGGCCCAAGCCGGACAGCTCCTCGCCAAAACACCCCGCAAGATCGCCAAGTCGAAGGACATCGTCGGTGGTCTCCCCCGCGTGGCCGAGCTTTTCGAAGCGCGCCGTCCGAAGGACGCCTGCGAGATCGCGAAGATCGACGGCGTCGTCGATATCGGCGGCACCGTGCGCGGCAAGCGCAAGGTCCTCGTCAAGGATCCGGAGACGGACAACGAAGAGGAGCACCTCATTCCGGCCAACAAACACGTCATCGTCTCCAAGGGTGATTTCGTGAAGAAGGGTCAGCAGCTCACCGACGGCGCCATGGTGCCGCAGGATCTGCTCGAGATTCTCGGGCCGCAGGCGCTGCAGGAATTCCTCGTGAACGAAGTCCAGGAGGTCTACCGCCTGCAGGGCGTCGAGATCAACGACAAGCACGTCGAGATCATCATCCGCCAGATGCTCCGCAAGGTGAAGATCACCGATCCGGGCGACACCTCGCTCCTCTGGGGTGATCAGGTCGACAAGCTCGACTTCGAAGCCGAAAACAAGCGCGTCGTGTCCCAAGGCGGCAAGCCCGCGGAGGCTTCCCCTGTCCTCCTCGGCGTCACGAAGGCGTCGCTCGAAACTGACTCGTTCATCTCCGCGGCCAGCTTCCAGGACACGACTCGTGTGCTCACCGAAGCGGCCACCCTCGGCAAGGTCGACAACCTGCGAGGCTTCAAGGAGAACGTCATCATGGGTCACCTCATTCCGGCGGGCACGGGCTTCCCGGTGCATCGCGGGACCCAGATCGTTGCCTTGGGTGAGCCCATTCCGGAGGCACCCTCCGACGCCGATTACGAAGCGGCGGCGAACTAATCGCCGTTGCCAAGTCCCGAAACTGGCGCTTATTGCCGACCCCGAAAATTCCCGCACCTGCATCCGCCTTACCCGCACCTATGACCTCCGCCGAACCGACCGAAGCCCTCACCGAACTGCTCGAAGCGGGCGTTCACTTCGGCCACCAGACCAAGCGCTGGAACCCGAAGATGAAGCCCTTCATCTTCGAAAAGCGCAATCAGATCCACGTTGTCGACCTCACCAAGACGGTGGAGCAGCTCGACACCGCCTGTCAATTCCTCGCCCAGATCGCCCGCGACAAGGGCAAGGTGCTCTTCGTTGGCTGCAAGAAGCAGGCGCAGGAAGCGGTGAAGGAAGCGGCCGTCGCATGCGGCCAGTTCTTCGTCAACCAGCGCTGGCTGGGTGGCACGCTCACGAATCTCACGACCATCCGCCGCAGCGTCGAGCGCATGAAGTACATCGAGGGGATCGACACGTCGCCCGATGCGAAGCGGATGAGCAAGACGGAAATCTCCGCGCTGAAGCGCGAGGGCGCGAAGCTGATGCGCAACCTCGGTGGCATTCGTGAGATGAGCCGTCTGCCGGACGCCGTCATCATCATCGACACCGCGCGGGAATTGAACGCCGTCGCCGAGGCACGCCGCCTCAAGGTGCCGATCGTCGCGATTGTCGACACGAATGCCGACCCAACCCTGATCGATTATCCCGTCGCCGGCAACGACGACGCCATCCGCTCGATCCGCATCATTCTCCAGAAGTTCGTCGACGCCCTCGTCTCCGGCGGACATGAGGTCAGCAAGAGCGAACGTCGCGAAATGGAAGCGATCTCGGCCTAGCCCTTCGGCGACGCCGCGCGCGTCCATCCCCTTTGCGAAGCCCGGCCCCCGCCGGGCTTCGGCATTTCCACCCGTTCCTGCACCAGCCCACCCTTTTTTCTATGTCCGAGATTCCCGCCACCATCGTAAAGACCCTCCGAGACCGCACGAATGCGGGCATGATGGATTGCAAGAAGGCGCTCGCCGAAGCCGGCGGCGACCTCGAAAAGGCGGAGACGATCCTTCGCAAGAAGGGTATCACAAGCGCAGCCAAGAAAGCAGATCGAGCCGTCAACGAGGGTGTCATCGCGTCGTACATCCACATGGCGGGCCGCGTCGGCGTACTGATCGAGGTGAATTGCGAAACGGATTTCGTGGCGAAGAACGAGAACTTCAAAAGCTTCGTCAAGGATCTGACCCTGCACATTGCCGCGGCCAGCCCGACCTGCGTCAGCCGCGAACAGATCCCGACCGTCCTTCTCGAGAAGGAGCGCGACATCGCGCGGGGCCAGGTTCAGGGTAAGCCGGCGAACATCGTCGAGAAAATCGTCGAGGGGAAAATCGAGAAGTACTACAGCACCGCCTGCCTCCTCGAGCAGCCGTTCATCAAAAATCCCGATCAGACCATCAAGGATCTCCTCGCGAGCAAGATCACGGAGCTCGGCGAGAACATGATCATTCGTCGCTTCGTCCGCTATCAGGTGGGGGAATCCGTCGAGGGCGAGACGACAGCCTGAGCCCGCGCGCCGGGGTTACGGCGAATCGGCGTTTACGGCTTTTTCCGCGGCTATGTTCCTCGAAGGACCGCTCGACGTTGCCGCCTATCTCGACCGGATCGGGCTGAAACCCGCGGCGATGGGGGCACCCGATCTCGCAACGCTGTCGGCGCTTCATCTTGCCCACGCGAGCCACATCCCTTTTGAAAATATCGACGTCCTGCTCGGGAGGCAGATCCGGCTGGATGTCCCCAGCCTCGAGGCGAAGCTCGTGCGCGACCGGCGCGGTGGCTACTGCTTCGAGCAAAACACGCTCTTCGCCGCCGCGCTCGAGGCGATGGGGTTTGCCGTGACTGGCCTTGCCGCCCGGGTTCGGGTGGGTTCTGCGCAGATTCTGCCGCGCACCCATATGCTGCTGCGCGTCGACCTGGAAGTCGAACCGTGGATTGCCGACGTTGGGTTCGGCCGTTTTGGTCTGCTGCAGCCGATTCCGCTTCTCGCGGACGTCGAAACGACTCAGTGGTCGTGGCAGTTCCGCCTGCGAAAAAACGCCCAATCCTGGGTGCTGCAGGCCCGCCAGAGCGAAGGCTGGGAGGACCAGTATGAATTTACGCTCGAGCCGCAGCAGCCCGTCGATTACGACCCGCCCAACCATTTTTGCGCGACCCATCCGCAATCCCGTTTTCTCCGGGTGCTCACTGTGCAGCTTCCCACGCCAGAAGCGCGCAAGATGGTTCGAAACCGGGACTTCACGATCCGCAGCGCGGCGGGGGAGACGACCCGGCCGATCGGCGAGGACGAACTTTTGCCGCTTCTGGAAAGAGAATTCGGCCTGTTCTTCCCACCCGGCACCAAACTCCCGGTTCCGTCGGCGGCTCAATAGTTCAGTCCACCCGCCGGCGGCGTCCCTGCCCCGCGGAGTTCGCGGTGCTTGATCCGCCCCCCTGCCTCCGCGATCTGGGCGCCGGCAAATACGCAAACCAGCCCAAGAGCCAGAACGAGGATTGCGGCAAGGCGCAGGGCCACTTCATTCCCCCCGGTCAGCCCGGCCGCGAGGAGCGCTGCCCCTCCCGTGACGTAGAAGATGGCCTGCCAGCCGTGCGCGACTTCCGCGTGAGTCTTCAGCAGCGCGTCCGCCGTCGCGTCTGCCGGGTTGGACGCGAGGATGCGGTTGAAGGCGGCTTCACCCGTTTGCATGACGAAAAAAGCGGAAAGAGCGAAGCACCCCGTCACGACGAGGGCGAAGATCGTGGTGGGCCGATGACGCAACCAAATCGCCCCGGCGAGGAAAAGCATCGCGGTAGCCAGGCCGACAATCGGCAGGTGGTTCAAAAGGAGATGCGCATACTCTGGCTGCCGGGTGATCTGGGTGAACTTATCCATTGGGACAAAAGAAAGCGCGGACGTTGCCGTCCGCGCAAATGGAGACAGAAACCCGGTGGGACCGATCTACTTCACGCGGGACCAGTTTTGCGAGCGGCCGACGAAGGAAAAGCCGATGAAGCCGCGAACCTCGATCTTGTCGTTGCCGGTCATCTGCATCCACGCCTTATAAGTCTTTCCATTCTTCGGGTCGTAGATGCTCCCGTTTTCCCAGCGGCCTGCTCCGGCCGAGCTGAAAGCCCTCAGAAACGTCAGCCCGACCAGCGCCGTGCCGCGCTTCGAGGAGTCGGGGTTATTCGTGTCCGTCTTCGGCTTCCCTTCCTTGTCGTTGGGCTCCTTGAGCTCGATGATTTTGCCGTAGAGCTTTCCGCCCTGTTCGAAGATTTCGAACTTGGCTTCCCGGGCCTCATTGGTCCAGGTGCCGACCGGGGATTGAGCGCTTGCGATCAGGGGGAGCGCGGCGAGAGCGAAGAGGGCAAGAAGAATTCGTTTCACAGGAGGAGGGAATCTGGGGTGGTTGATGCCTGGCAGGGATGACGCTCAGACTGCGGGGCTCCGGAAAAAATTCAACGTGCAAATGAGAACTTCATGCGCGGACCGTCCGCCTTTCCGTTCGAGGACCGATTGGATCATCATCATCTCGCCCACATTTTCCGGGGTGATGAGACCGACCAGCCGGCCGTTCCGGTCCACGACGGGCAGGACGGGGCATTCGCTGCTCTGCATGAGCTGAAATGCCTCCTCGAACGGCGCGTAGAATGGGACCGTCGGCACATCGCGCCGCATGTGGTCCGCCACCGGCGCGTCTTCGCCGGCTTTGGTCAGGGCCGAGATCAAGTCACCTCGCGTCAGAATTCCGCGGATCCGGCCGTCAGCCTCGACCACTGGGAACTCGTGCTGAGAGCTCCGCAGCAGGAGCTCCACCGCGTCGCTCAGCTTCGCGTCGAGGGGAAGCGCCTTGAATTCCGTGATCATCGCCTCGTCGAGTCGAACGTTCCGGGTGAAATCCCGCATCTGGGCCGCGCTCGACTCCTGCGAGGCGGCCATGAAGATGAAAAACGCGACGAGAATGAGGATCGAGTTGTTCGGAGGGCTGATGCCTTTCAGGCCGAACAAACCGATGAAGCCGAAGACGAAGGCCATGAATTGTCCGATGCTCGCCGCAATTTGCGTGGCGCGCGCATACGGGAGCTTCATCGCGAGGAACGCGCGCAGCACTCGGCCCCCGTCCATCGGAAATGCCGGCACCAGATTGAAGAGCACGAGGGTCACATTCACGCTGAAGAGCGCGTGAAGGAGCTGGTGATCCGTGGCGAACAGGCGGTCCGGCCGGAAGGCCGCGTTCCCGCCCATCGCGACCCAGAGGCCCAAGGCGATGACGACATTCACGAGCGGCCCGGCGATGGCGATCACCAACTCCTGCACCGGCTTCTCGGGAATCCGCTCCAGGCGCGCGAGTCCGCCGATCGGAAGAAGGGTGATATCTGGAGTGCGAATCCCGTAGGCAAGCGCCGCGAACGCATGACCGAATTCGTGCAGGAGAACGCAGAAAAAGATCAGACAGACGAACAGCACAGCCGTCAGGGCCGCCGCCATGCCGCCCCGGGGATACGCGGAAACCCCGTAAAAGCCCAACAGGAGCAGGAAAGTGAGGTGCACCCGCACTTCGATGCCGTAAATCCGGGCGAGGAGAAAAGACCAGCGCATCCCGTAATGTCGGGAGCCATCCCGACGTGTCGAGCCGAACGCGCGTCAGGCGTAGCTCGGGCCACCACCGATCTGCTACAGCCAGGGCATCCTGCCGCCCGTGAGAATGCGAACTGCTCTGGACCTATGACCATGCGACTTCGATCCCTGTTTCTCGCCACCCTGGCTGTGTTCCTCAGCGGCTGTGCCATCACGGACTTCGGGCCGCGCTCGAATGCGCGCGGGCCCGCGTCGGTCGTGGTCGATCTGAGTGCGCAGCGGGCCTACCTCTACAAGGGTCGAACGGTCGTGCTCGAGACGGCGGCATCCACCGGGCGGGAAGGGTTCGACACGCCGACGGGAAAATTCCGCGTGGTTCAGAAAGAGGCGGACCACCGCTCGACCCTGTACGGCGCCTACGTGATGAACGGGCGTGTTGTCGCCGCGAACGTCGACACGCGGAAGACGACCCGCCCTTCCGGCGCCACCTTTGAGGGCGCGCCGATGCCGTATTTCATCCGGATTGTCGGCGCGGTGGGAATGCACGCCGGGCACGTACCCGGCTACCCTGCGTCGCACGGATGCATCCGCCTGCCGAAGTGGAAGGCCCGACGCTTCTTTGATGCGGTTCGCATCGGCACGCCGGTCACCATTCGATCATGAGCGGTCCCTGGCGCGCTCGTGGATCGCTTCGACGGGACAGCGCTCGGTCGCACGGCGGACCTCTGCCAACTCCGGCGCGCCCTCCGGCTGGCGCCAGGCGAACGCGTACCCGGCCTCACAGAGTCGGAAGACCTCGGGAACATCACTGACGCACTGGGTGCAGGCGATACAGTCATCGGTGACGGAGATCGGCCCGGGAACATTTTGGGAATGGATTTTGGCTGGCATGCCCAATCATCCAGCGGCCGGCGCTCGCTTTCCCATGCATTAACGGCGAGGATTGATGCCTCCATCGCATGAATCCCCCTGAATCGATTGATCCTGCCGCCCTTCGGCTGTTCTCCGCCATTGCTGAGACCGCGAGCTTCTCGCGGGGCGGGGCGCGCTGTGGCCTGACGCAGAGTGCGGCTTCGCGCCAGATCCAGCGTCTCGAAGCGGAATTCGGCGCCGCCCTGTTCGAGCGCACCACCCGGTCGGTGGGATTGACGGCGGCGGGGAGGTTTCTCCTGCCGCACGCGGTTCGCCTCCTCGGAGATGCGGCCCATACGCTCCGGCGGCTTCGGGAGGAGTTCGTCGGCGCGGGCCGGTCGCTGCGAGTGGGTGTCTCGCGTTCGATCGGGATTTCCCATCTGCCCGGGCTGTTGCATGCGTTCGAGTCTCGCCACCCGGAAATCAGGCTTTCGATTCAGCAGTGTGCCGGCGCCGAACTCCTGGCGCGTCTCGAACAGCATGGGATTGACCTCGCGATTCTCTCCGAGCCGGCACGCCTCCCGGGCGGCATCGAAAATTTGCACGCCTTTCGTGACGAGTTCGTTTTCATCGCGCCCCGGCGTCTCGGAACCGCGACACCCAAGCGTCGGTCGGCGCGCGAGCTTATCGGGGCCTGGCGTGCCGAGCGCTGGCTTCTTCCGGCCGAAGGTAGCGGAGCGGGCGCGGAGGCCCGGGATTGGCTGCGTCGACATGGATTGCGCAGACATACGGGCATGGAACTCGACAGCTTTGACGTCATCGCGAGTCTCGTCGCTTTGGGCCTGGGAGTCAGCCTCGTCCCACGGCGCACGCTTGCCCTCTTCGCGCGGGGGCGCAGACCGGTTGTCCATGAATCGCGGCCGCGCTTCGCTCGGCGCGTCGCAGTGGTGGCGAGAAAGGAACTCCCACGGGCGCCCCAGATTGACGCATTTGTGAACGCCATCCTCTTTCGAAAGTAGCGGTGCGCGACAAGCGCGCGGATCCGGGGTGCCGCCCGGAACGTCCACGATTTGCTCGCCCTGGCGGGCGAGTTTGATTCGATTCTGCGGAATTCTGCCTCGAACTCAGCGCTTCGACCACCGCTGCTGCGCGAATCACTTCGTCTGGCGCCGGATTCGTGATAGTCGGGGATTTCGCTCCGACATGTCCCACCTTAACAAACTGCTGCTTGAGCTGTTTTGCGCCCATGGGGTCAAGGCGGCGCTGGAGGGCGCCTGGATCACCTTTCCGGGATCGAAACTGAAGGCTTGTGCCGTGGTCGTCCGCGAGATGAGCTATCCCAGTGGCCGATCAGCGCAGCTGGACGTCAGGCTCCAACTCGCCCCGGGACGCGAGCTGATCGAATCCTTCGCGGGACTGGGCGAGTCGAAGGAAACGGCCGTCGCGGACGCCTTTCAGAACTTCGCCGCGAATTCCCTGCACCCGATCCTGGCGGCGTTCTTTCTTCCGCGTTCCCCCGACGTCTCGCGCGAGGAGTGGTTCATCGGAGGCCGGCGCGGTCACGTGACGCGCGGAAGGATCGGCGTCCGGGGCACCCTTCCCGACAAGGAATCGGCGATCCCCCCTTGGCTCGCGCGTTTTGGGGAGTCCGTCCGTCAAAAATCCGTCCGACCGGGAACGCACTGGGTGCGCCTCTGCTACTCTCAGACCGACCGCAAGGCCATCACGCTCGAGGTACTCCTGGACAACGAAGTCTGGGAGGATTTGCAGGCCGATATGGGCGCCGTCGACTGGCCGGCCGCTGAAGCATTTTACAGCGTCCGGATATTCCTCGTCCTTGAGATTGAGCGCGGGGAGTCGCCCACGGCTGAAACGGCCGTCGGCTGGCTGGCGGAGTTTGCGGCGCCGCGGCAGGCGTTCACTGAGGCCGAAGCCTATGCCGCGCTGGCGGATGCCGGGGTCGATGGATCGGAGGCGGCGCGGGTTTACGGTTTTACCCAGGTGGCCTGGGCGCGGATCACGCTCGAACGGACCGGTGTTCAATTTTCGCCGGAATTCAGCTGTTTGAGCGCCGCCGGTGAAGTCGTTGACGCAGGATTGCTGGTCGACGAACCACACTTCGCCGCGGCGAGTGCGATCGCACCGAAGTACGCGGGCACTCCTGGTTACCAGGTGCTCGTGCGCCAGTCAGCCGACTACCGCACGGCCAAGAACGCTTTGAAGCGCGGCGCCAAGCCTCAAGATCTGGTCTTTGCACCTGTCGCGCTGTTTCTCGAGCCGGCAACATCGGCTGGCATCGACCGCGCTCGGGAGGCGATCGCGGAACGGCCCGGCCCAAATGCAAAGGGATCACTTTTTAAGCCCGACGGCGCGGTAAGGACGTGGTGGCGCTTCTGGGGATGATGCAAGTGGTCCGACAGACCTGCTCCGGTGGATGCGCCGCTTGAATTTTTGGCGGCTCGCAAGGCGCGAGCGAAGGGGGAAAACTGCGCCAGATCACGGTCGCTGCCACGTCCACCGAGTCGATCAGTGTCGCGCAGCAACAGGTCGGCAACCTGCGGGAACGGCATGGGATCCGACCGGGTCAGGACGACGACTTTACCGTGCGCTCCCAGGAGGACATCGCGCGGGCCGCAACCGCGACGTCGCGCGTGCTCACCGTGCTGCTCTCGGCCATCGCGAGCGTTTCTCTCCTCGTGGGCGGAACCGGCAACATGAACATCATGCTGGTGAGCGTGATGGAGCGGACCCGCGAGATCGGGCTCCAGCTCGCTGTCGGCGCCCGCGGCAGCGAGGTTCTGTGGCAGTATCTCGACGAGGCAATGGTGATCAGTCTGCTCGGAGGCATCGCCGGCGTCTCGGCGGATACTGCGCGCTGCCCGTGCCTCGCTCGTTGAGCCTAACCACGCTCAGATCCAGCTCGTTGACCGCGTCCATGACGAAGTGCACCAGATGATCCTTTGGCACCCACTCCCGCACATCCACCGGCAACAATAACGGGGTGTCGTGATCCACGTTGACCAAGCGCGCGCTCATCACCTCCCCTCACCACTTTCCGCCCCAGCGCACGCTCAAAGATCATTCCAACGGACTTTTCTAAGTCCGACAGGCTGCTAGACCCGAACGAGGCACTCCGGCACGAGTGATCTGCACAACGGAGGTCTAAAACCCGATCGTCTTTCTGCTCGAAATCATTGGATTTGGATCGCACACTGCAGCTCCTCCCATGCCGGAATCTTTTCCGACCCGCCGTCCGGCTGGCGCTCTCCTGCAGCGCTTTGGCCGCTTCCTGCTTCCGCTCGTCCGCTGGCGGATCGAAGGTGAACTGCCGGCGAACCCGAAGTTTGTTCTCATCCTGTATCCGCACACGTCCAACTGGGATTTGTTTTACGGACTGATCTCGGCGGCCGCGCTCGGGCTCCTAACGGAGTACGAATACGGCTTCATGGTGAAACACACCGTGCTCAAAGCCCCGATTGTGGGCCCGATTGTCCGGCGGCTTGGTGGCATCGGGATCGACCGTTCATCGAGCTTCAACGCCGTCGATCAGATGGTGACGGTTTTCTCGCACCACGATCGACTAATGCTCGGGATCACGCCGGAAGGGACGCGTAAGCGGACGAGCTATTGGAAGTCGGGCTTTTTTCACATCGCCCGGCGCGCGAACGTTCCGGTCGTGCTGACGTACCTTGACTACGGACGACGGGTTGGCGGCATCGGGCCGGTGGTTCATCTGACGGGCGACGTCGAGACCGATCTGGCGGATATCAGGCATTTTTACGCGCCCATCCGGGCTTGTCACCCCGAGGACGCGGGCAAAATCGACTTCCGCCCCGACGACCGGGCGCGGGAGGGGGCAAAATAGTGCGGCATTTTCCTTTTCGTCGCTTCGATTCTCGCGAGTTTCGGAGCTTTCTCCAACCCTCGCACCCCTATGGCCAAACTCCTTTTCCTCGACACTGAAACCGGCGGATTGAATCCGAAGACCCACAGTCTCCTCTCGCTGGCGGTCGTTCTCTGGGAGGATGGCCGGCTCCACGACCGGCAGCAGATTTTCGTGCGCGAGCCGGAACTCGCGACCACCCCGGAAGCGCTGGCGGTGAATAAAATCGATCTGGCCTGGCTCGGGCAGAACGGGCTCGCACCTGAGGCTGCCATGCAGGCGCTTGAGGCGTTTATCGCGAAGCACTTTCCTGCCGGAATCGACGGCGCGCCGCCCCGGGTGACCCTCGCCGGACATAACGTCTCCTTCGACGTCGGCTTCCTGCGCCGCCTTTGTGATCAGACCGGTCGAATTTTTCGCGACCGGTTCGCCAGCCGCACCGTGGACACCTCGGGGATCATGGCGTTTCTGATGCTCGCTGGTGCCTTGCCGAGCGCTTCTCCGACATCGGATTTCGGGTTTAGCCACTTCCGCATCGAGATAGCGCCGGACGCCCGGCACACGGCGCTGGGCGATTGCCTCGCGACCGCGGAACTGTTCAACCATCTGCTGGCGCTCGTCCCGAAGCCAGCGGCGTAGGGTGAAGCACTTCCACCCCGGGCCTGGAGTAGATGGCTTCGTCGAAGTCGGAGGACGAATTCGCCGCGAACTCTGGCCGCGAGGGCGCGGTCGTCCCTATTTTCCGAGCATCATCTCGCGAGTCGACATCGCGACCGAACTGCCGGGCGTGGCTCCTTCCGCGAGCTTGGGTGCGTTGACGGTTTTGTAGCCCGGTGCGTGGTAGTGGTGGCAGGATTGGCAATCGTTCTTCACGCCCCTGGCGCCGCTGTTGTGGCACTCGGTGCAGCTCTGCTGCTTCGGGATATTGATATCGGAGGTCTCGCGACTCTTTGGGATCGTATCATGGCACTGCGTGCAGGTCTGCATGCCATGCTTCGCGTGATTGAACTCGCCGTTCGAGAGCCACCGATCCGGGATCATGCACTTGGCGATCTCGGGCGTACTGTTCACCTTCATGGGCGAGACGGTGTGGCAGTAAGCGCACCCCGTGAACTGCGCCCGCTCATTGGTGTTGAGCGTGCGGTTGAACGGATTGTTCCCCCCGCTCGGAGCGACTCCGTTGTAGAATATCTGCTGCTCGAGCTTGGTCAGGCTTCCATCGCTGGACTGCACGCCGTAGACATTCCGGAGGGAAATAATCGCTTTCGAAGCGAGTTCCCGGCCACGCACGGGACCTTCCTTTTTCGTGAAGTACTCGAGGTACTTGATGTCGATCGCGCGCAGGAATTCGCGGACCTCCTCCGGACGGCCGTGGGGCACTTCGATGCCCGGGGTGTTGGGATCGAGTTTGATCGCGTGGCAGGAACGGCAGCTGTTGTCGAAGGTAAGCTTCTGGAAATTCCCCCGACCGTCCGGCTTGTGGCAGTAGGCGCAGTCATCCATGAGACGGACGCCCTTTTCCGTCTTCGGAATGTCGTCCTGATGGTGGCGCTGGTGGTTGAAGCGCATGGGATTTGGATCCTTCAGCTTCTGCTCGTGGATCTGGAAGGACGGGTGGCCCTGGTCAAATTTCGAGAACACCTGCGTGTAGCCGCCGAGCGGACGATCCTTCTTGAAATAAGCAAGCCCGTCGGGCTTCCGCCCGGGGAAATTCCGCGCCGGAATCTTCTTCGCCCGCTCGGCGGAAGCGGCCTGGAGGTCGGCGCGATTGTGGCAGGCCGCGCAGTTTGTCTCCGTGCTCGCGATCATCTTCTCGTTCGTCAGGTGCTCGCGATGGCAGGACGTGCACGAATTCGTCTCGAGGGCTCCGCGGAGTTCCTTGGTGTCTTCGTTGATCGTATTCGGCATGTGCAGCGCGAACCCCTGATGGCAGGTCTGGCACGTTTGATCGATGCGAAGCCAGTACGGCTCGTTCAGGATCTCGCGGACCTCGTTCGAGCGGGCCTTCACCTGGGCCATCTGCGGGTGACAGGACGCGCAGTCGCTCGCGATGGGGGAGTGAGCCCGGGAAATCGGGCCCGGGTTAAAGATCTGCTCGGGTCCCTTCAGCCAGTAGTAGGCCGGCGCGATGCCCAGACCGATGACGATGCTCAAAAAGTAGAGCCAGCCGCGGAGAGAGCGGAGCGGGGAGGGGCGCTTGTAGTAGTCGAGGTTGCCCTTGAGGCGGTCGGCAACCTGCTTCTGCGTGCGTTTGTTGATGGCCATGGCAGCGAAACGCGGGGGTCAGTAAAACACGAGCAGCGCGATCGCGTGCCATGCGGTGAGGCCGACGAGAATGAAGCTCATCGGGGCGTGAAAGAGGATCCAGCCGTGGAGCCGGTATTGATAGCGAACCTGCAGATCCATCGAGCGGCGTTCCGCGCACCAAGACTCGAGCTCGGCGATCCGGTCATGAAACTCGGGTTTGGTCCGAAGTTTGAGCAGGTTGAAAAATTCCTCCGCAAGCCGCGTTTCCGCGAGCCGGCCTTCGCCAGCTTTTGCGGCCAGGAAAGGCAGGACGTCGGTATCGAGCGCCTCGATCATCGTGACAGATGATGGATCCGGTTCCTCTGGCTTTGGCGGGGCAACCGGAGCCGGGGGTGCCGCGACCGCCACTGCCGCGGCGCCTTCTGCGACTGGTCCAGCGGGGGCTGGGGCTGGGGCGGGCGCGGGAGCTGGGGCCGGCTTGGCGAGCGCAGCCTTGATGTCGTCCCGCATCTTCGTCGCGGCGGCCAGGAGTTGTTGGGTGAGATACGGGATCTGCTCGAAGATCGTTTCCAGAGGCAGCCGCTCCTTCATGTAGGAAGGCATGACGTTCTGGAGGACGAGGCCGTAGAAACCGCTCAACATCACGGCGAGATAAACCCACATCAGGACCGAGCTCTGCAGCCCGCCGAACCGAAACGCGGCGTGCATGAACACCAGCGGGAGGGTCAGGATCGTGAGCCAGATGTGCGCCTTGAGCCAGTATTGGACCCGGCCGACCCGCAGGAGTGGGTACTTCCGCCTCAGGGCCAGCAGGATGGCAAAGAGAAAGATGACGAACGAAATGATCCCGTAGAGCAGTCCGAGCGGCGTGTTTCCCACGCTGCGATGCGATGGGCGCGGATTCATCCCAAACCAATCCGGCAGACGGTACGGGAATGGGACCCACTCCGGGTAGAAACACATGAGGTAGAAGGCCACGGCGACGAAGGTCGCCACGAGCGTTCCGAAGACCCAGTTGCGGTGGGAGAAATTAATCAGCATGGCGGGAGTCGGTGGAGCGGAGTCGTCAATGCGTGGTGCGGTTGTCCGGCCCGTCTGAGAAGAACAGACGGCTGAGGAAACTGCGCTCCTGGCGGTCCTGGGCGGACGACTTGCCCGCAAAGAAGTTTGCGGGGGTCACGCGCATGGCGGCATCGTGCGGGCAGGCATAGACACAGCTTGGCATCGAGAGATCAGTGCAAAGGTCGCAGGTGGTCGCCTTCAGTTTCTTGGGTGGTTCAACCTTTTTCGCCGGGGCCGCGCCCTCGGCGGGCTTGGGAGGCGGCGCCATCTTCTCGGACTTGCCGCCTTCGACGGGCTGCATGTTGATGTTGCCGTAAGGGCAGAGCTCGGCGCAACGCGAGCAACCGATGCACCAATCCTCGATGATGATCTCGAGTGAATCCTTCCGCCGGATGCTCCCGACGGGACACTGCGTCATGCACAGGGGATCGTGGCACGAGCGGCAAGCGGTCGCGACGAGATACCGGTCGTAGCGCAGACCGTCCCGCAGCAGTCTCGTGACGCCGTCGTGGGCTTCGGCACAAGCGTGCACGCAGGCGTCACAGCGCGTGCACTTCTCCAGATTGATGAGGAGGAGGTTCTGCGCCTCGTAAAGTCCCTGGTCCAGATATTCGCCGAGGTTCATCCCGGCCGGGACCGAGCGCGTCTTCTGCTGGGCCGCCCGTGAGTCGGCGACCTTCTTCACCTCGGCCCGGATGGCCGGGAAACTTTCGAGGATGGGCGCGAAGGTCGTTGCCTTGATCCGCACGCATTCCACGACGTCCAGCGAGCGGACGGTCGCGGTGCGTTTCCCCTCCGGCTGGACGAGCCCAATCTCTCCAAAATAATCGCCGCGCGAAAGATAGGTTCGCACCAGTTCACCCCCCGGCATCGCGCTGGAAACCTTCACCATGCCGGTCCGGATCAGGTAAAAGGCGTCGGCCGCATCGCCTTCATTCACCACCACGTCACCCGGACCGAAGCTGACCAGCTCCGCTTCGGTGCGAAGTTGTTCCATCGTCGCGTCGTCGAGCCGGGCGAGGATCGGGACGTGCCGGAGATGGTTCGCCAGCGAGCGCGCGCGGTACTTCTCATCCATCTTCTTCCGGAAGGTCGGGCTGCCCTTGAACACCTGGACTTTCAGCGTCTTGCCTCCCGGCTTCACCACCGACATGCCCTCGCGGGTTCCGGTGAGCATGTCGAGGACCGAGCGGAGCATCTCGATCATCACGCAATCGTCCTCGGCGATGACGGTGGCCGACCGCGGCTGAAACGTGCGGCAGGTCATTTCGCCAAAGAGATCGCCGGCGACGAGCTCGGCGATCGGCTTCTGGCGCGAGAGGTCGATGTTTGCGTCGACCGGGATGAATTGCTTCGATTCGGAGTCACGGGCCTTGCCGTCGTCGTCGCGGACAAGGAAGCTTTTCATCTTCGCGAAAAGCCCACCGCTGCTTGACGTGCGGACGTGAGCCATGGGAGCCCGGATCGAAATCTGCACCTTGCCGGAAACAATGTAGAACGCGCTCGACCCGAAGTCGCCTTCCTGACAGATCACATCGCCCCGCCGATACTTCCGCAAGGCGGCCGCCTCGCTGATGCCGTCCTTATAGCTCGGGCCGATCTTGTATTTGGAAGGATCCTGCGGATCGCGGGCGAAGGGGCCGAGTGCCTTCGGCTCCGGAATTTTCTCCGGCTCCTTGGCCATCGCCGCGTCTTTGCTCAGCACAACCTCCTTGAGATCCGGCAGATATTCCACGAGCTGCTCAACCGTCAGCACGTCACCTTCCAGTTTTTCGAAATCGTCGCTCATGGGGGCCGTTTTAGGGGTGAAAAGTCGGAAGATGCGGGTTCTGAACGCGAATAGCGAGAATCCTCTTTACGGCTTTTCACCAAAACGGGTATGGAAACGCAACGTGAAAATCACCGAACCTTTCCGCGCGCGTCGACTCTTCGCGGATTTTTCCTCGCTGCCCCTGGCGTTTTTCGTCGCATCGTCCTTCGCGGCCAGCGCGCCGGCGCAGAGTTCTGAACCATTGCCGGGTCCCACTCCCGCGATCGTCACGGCCCGAACGTTTCGAAATGTGGACGCCTCCGATTTCATCGGCGCCGTCGGATGCAGTTCGTCGCTCTGTCACGGCGGTGGGCCCGCGCCGATCACGAATCAGCAGGTGGTCGTCGAGACGCAGAAGAAACGGAATGCCTTCACCATCTGGAAGGGCCGCGACGCGCATGCGAAGTCCTGGGCGACCCTTGCCACCGAGCGTTCCGCGCGGATGTCTGCCTCGATGGGACTGGGGAAGCCCCAGGACACATCGCGTTGCACCGAGTGCCATGCGCCCCTCGCCGGAGTGAGCGCCTCCCGCCTCGGGCCCCTCGCCCGGGTCGAGGACGGCATCTCCTGTGAAAGCTGTCACGGCCCCTCCCGGGAATGGGTGCGCCAGCACACGCGGCTCGATCTGAATCATGGCCAGCGCACGTCGTTGGGAATGCGCGATCTGCACAACCTGTACAACCGCGCGAACAACTGCGTTTCCTGTCATCAGGTCTTGCCGCCAGATATCCAAAAAGCGGGTCATCCGGCCCTGGTTTTCGAACTCGATGCCCAGTCGGTCGGCGAACCGAAGCATTGGGTCGATGCCGGCCGCTTCCACGGACCCCAGGCCTGGCTCACCGGGCAGGCCGCGGCGCTGCGCGAAATGAGCTGGGCGCTGAACAAGCGGGATGCCTCGGGGGATGTGGAGCGCGAGCAATGGCGCGGTCTTCTCTGGCTGATGAAGAAGACCACCGACACCTTGCCCGAGCTCCCGAAGTACGAAAATCTAACCGACATCGAACTGTCGGCCGGTAACCTGGTGCGGGTCCAATCGGTCTCGGATGACATCGCCAGGGCCTCCGCCGGGCGCGCGTGGGACGCCGCGACCACGAGAAACCTCATGGACGCGCTTTGTGCGACGGAAGGCACCTTTACCGACGGCAAGGAGAAATCTCTGGCCTACAAAGAGAGAGCCATCCGCCTGACGCTCGCGATCTCGCGCCTGCTCGCGCCGTTCCAGGCAGTGGACAAGGCCCGCTGGGCCAGGTCAGCGGACGAACTTGGGAAGCTGTATCTGACGGTTGATGGCCGGACGGAATTCGACGCGGCGAAGTTCGCGAGCCAGCTCCGCGAGTTTCAGAAATCGCTTGCCTATGCCGGGGCGGACGAGCCCCCGAAAACCGCGACTCGCTGAAGGTCACCGCTCCTATTTGCTTCCCTGCGCTTCGAATGCGCGGGCGGTGTCCTCATAGGTCCGGAGGTCCTCGTTGTAGCGCGTGATCTCTTCGCTGAGCAGGACGAGGTCATCCCGACCGATGGTGTTCGTCGTCTGCCGTTTTTTCAGAAGTTTTGCTTCTCGCTCCTTCAGCGCCGCTCGGAGTTGCTGGAGTTCCTCCCGGGTCCGCGGCAGCGCGGGCCGATCGGCTGGATTTCCTCTCGCGGCCATCGCATCGCGAAATTCTCCCGGCAGCAATGGGATCGGCTCCGGCCGCGATTTTCGGGCCTCCAGCGCCCGAGCTTTTTCCTGATCATCCGCCTGCGAAAGCGAGACGGGTGGCGCGATGATCAGGACCAGCGCGACTAGGCCGATCGGGGTCAAGAGCAGCATGAGCCAGCGGCGTGTCATGCAGGAAAGCAGAGCAGTTTCTCAGCCGCGAAGTGCCTGGATCGCCGCCGCATAGTCGGGTTGGCCGAAGACGGAGGTCCCCGCCACGAAGACGTTGGCGCCGGCCTGGCGTGCCTCGGCGGCGGTTGCGACGTTGATTCCGCCATCTACTTCAATGTGGTAGCCGTAGCCTTCGTGGGCGCGCTGGTCCGCCGCCGCGGAGACTTTCGCCATCATGTCGCGCATGAATTTCTGACCGCCGAAGCCGGGATTGACCGTCATCACCAGCAGCAGATCGATCATCCCGAGGTACGGCTCCACGCGCTCGAAAGGCGTCGGCGGATTCAGACACAGCCCCGCCTTGCATCCTGCCGCGCGGATGTCCTGCAGGGTCTGCGCGACGTCGTGTTCGGCCTCGACGTGGACCGTGATGGTCTGGGCACCCGCTTCGACAAAACGGGGGAAATAGTGATCGGGCCGCGAGATCATCAGGTGAACATCGAGTGGAATTTCTGTCCGCGAGCGAATCGCGGCGACCGTGGCGGGGCCGAACGAGATATTGTCGACGAAATGACCATCCATCACGTCGAGATGCAGCCAGTCGGCGCCGGCCTGTTCAGCGGCGGCGGATTCGTCCCCGAAACGGGCGAAATCACACGCGAGGATGGAGGGAGCGATGAGCTGGGTAGGCATGGCTGGAGCATCGAAAATTCCCGCCCGACTTGGCGAGCGTAAACCGTCGAATCGAGAGAACGCCTTGGGTCAGACTGTCCGGCGGACTCACATTTTCAAGGCAGATGCGAGCACCCGGTAAACAGCATAAAGGACCGCAGCACCCGCGGCCACCCAGCCAATGGGCAGGTCGCGCAATGACGCGATGGATTCTTCGGGCCGTCCGGTCAGCCGGCACCAAATCCGACGCGCCCAATGGGAAACGAACCCCGGCATCGTGGGAACATCCTGCGGGACCGAATTGACAACGTTTTCCCTCGGCGAAGTTTGGCGCGCAATGATGGCGGAGGGCGGCTTCGGCTCACTTCTCGTCGAAGACCCTGACTGATGCGGAAGCGGCTTCATGCGGGCGAAGTGGGTGGATCGTGTCGAGGGCAGATTACAATTTTCTTAGTCGACGCCAAAGGGAATCCAGAAAAGTGGTCGCCCCGATTTTTCGCGAAATGCCCGAGTTGCGCTAGCGTCCTCCGCATGCCCGCCGCGACTTCCCCCGATCCCGCTGTCAGCGAACTCCTCACCTTCCTGCGCTTCGCCAGCATCTCCACCGACCCTGCGAACGCTAGTGCCACGCGCGACTGCGCGCAGTGGATCGTGCAGAAACTCACGGGTATGGGCCTGAAGACCGAGTTGCACCCCACGGCAGGTCACCCCGTCGTGGTCGCGCGTAATGTCCACCAATCCGGTCGGCGGACGGTCATGATTTACGGGCATTACGACGTTCAGCCCTGCGATCCGCTCGACCTTTGGGATGCCCCGCCCTTCGATCCTCAGATCAAGGACGATGTGATCTACGCGCGCGGCGCCACGGACAACAAAGGGCAGATCCTCGCTCACATGCTGGGCGTGGCGGAGACGATCAAGGAGCATGGCGACGTTCCCGTGAACCTCATCTTCGTCATCGAAGGCGAGGAGGAGATCGGCAGTCCGAATCTCGAGCCCTTTCTTCGCCAGCACCGCGAGGCGCTGAAATGCGATCTCGTCGCCGTCAGTGACACTGGCATGGTGGGCCCGGGCATCCCCACCTTTAGCTACGGTCTGCGCGGACTGACTGCGTTGGAGGTGAAGCTCAGCGGCCCGTCGATGGACCTGCACTCCGGGATTTTCGGCGGCGCGGTGGCGAATCCGGCCACCGCAATTGCTCGTCTCGTGGCCTCGCTGCACGACGAACAAGGTCATGTGCTGATCGACGGATTCTACGATGATGTCCGGCCGCCGGCGGATTGGGAGCGGGACGCGTGGAAGAAGCTTCCGATGACGGACGACGCGCTTCGGGCGTTGACCGGGGCGAAGGAACTTTTCGGCGAGGCCGGTTTCACGAGCATCGAACGTACGACCGCACGCCCCACCGCCGAGGTTAATGGCATCGGCGGCGGCTATCAGGGGCCTGGCACCAAGACGGTCCTGCCGAGCAAGGCAATCGCGAAGCTGACGTTCCGCCTCGTGCCAAACCAGAGCCCGGCGAAGATTCAGGATCTCGCCGAAGCTCATCTCCGCCAGCACTGTCCGCCCGGCGTCGAGATCGAGATCATCCGCGGTCACAGCGGCGAACCGTATCTGGTCGATCCGCACTCCCGTTTCGGCTCCGCCGCTCAGCGCGCCCTTGAGAAGACCTTTGGCAGCAAGCCGGCGCTAATTCGTGAAGGTGGCAGCATCCCGATCGTGCAGACTTTCAAAGACGTTCTCGGAGTGGAAACCCTGCTGCTCGGACTCGCGCTGCCGGACTGCCGCGCCCATTCCCCAAACGAGAACTTCCCCATCGCCAATCTCCACGCCGGCATCCGGCTCAATCGCGCCCTCCTGACGGAACTCGCCACGGCTTGATCGGTCAGGCGCCTTTCCCCTCGATCGCGAAGACTTCCACCGCCACGCCCCGGGAGTAATGGGCGTGGTCGGGTGCGCGTCCGGGATCGGGAAAGCCGTCGAGGATAAGCGGCCGCGCGTCCCAAGCCTTCACGTTTGCGGGGGAGAGCGGGTAGGGGGTGTGATGAACCTGACCGCTGAGGATTCGCCCGTCGCGTCGCCGATGCGCGAAAAGTCGGTACCTCTCCGCCAGAAAGAACTCGAGCGAGCCGGGTTCCGCACTCTCGGGAGGACCGGCCGCCGCGTATTCGAAGCGCGCCGGTCTCCCATCCCCCAAGCGGCGTGATTCATAGGCGACCTCTCCGCCTCGCACCCTGGACTTCATCCAGGCGTGCTCGTAAGGCAGATGGAAGAACGCGCGCGCGATCCAAACCGCCGGCGGGCGGTTGCAGTCGAGCGAGTAAAACCAGACCCCGGGTCTGCCCCGCCGGTCCGAGACGTACGTTCGCACGTTCATCTCCAGAAAATATGAGATCCAGGGCACCGGTGGCAGAGCCGTGGGCCGGATGTTGTTCATGAAGAACGGTACCAGGCCGATAAACGCGCGGCCCCCAAAGGTATCGACCGTCAGACCCGGCGGGAGCGTCCGCTGAATCTCCTCGGGATCCCATTCCCAATGCAGAAACAGCAGGTGCTCCCAGCGCTGCCGCATCACGGCATTTCCCGGCGGGCGCAAGCGCTCGGCGAGACGTTGCGCCGCGGTGGGGGAAGGAAGCGACATGAGAGTCCAGTCTCGAACATCGAACGCCGGACATCGAACAGAAATTGCCGCCGCGTCGGATTTTCGCCTGCGCGATCGGGAACGAATCGAGATTCGACGCTCGACGATTGAGGCCCGACGTTCACCGGCCATGACGTCCGACGTGCATCAACTCATCACCGCTGCGCTCGCCGAGGACATTGGTCCGGGCGATCTCACTTCCGCCTATTTCGTTCCCGCCGACCGGCGCTGCGTTGGCCGGATCGTCGCCCGCGAGGCGTGCGTGGTCGCTGGGATCGACGTCGCGCGCGAGGTCTTCGCGCAGGTCGACCGCAACCTCGCCGTCGAATGTGGCGCGGCCGACGGAGCGCACCTGGCGGGCGGCGGGTTGGTGCTTCGGATCGAGGGCCCCGCGCGCTCGTTGCTCACGGCCGAGCGAACGGCGCTGAATTTTCTCCAACGGCTCAGCGGCGTCGCGACCCTCACCGCGACTTATGTTGCCGCCGTCGCGGGCACGGGGGTAAAAATCCTCGACACCCGGAAAACCACGCCGGGCTGGCGCCTGCTTGAAAAGGCCGCAGTGAAGGCCGGGGGCGGCACGAACCACCGAATGGGGCTTCACGACATGGTGCTCGTAAAGGACAATCACCTCGTCGCGAATCACGCTCTCGAATCGCTGCGCGGGACGATCGCGCGGGTCCGGGCCGACCACCCGGAGGTGGGGGTGGAAATCGAGGCCGACACGATCGAGCAGGTCGCCGCATTCCTCGCGCTCGACGGCGTGGATTTCATTCTTCTCGACAACATGCCCTTGGAACGCCTGCGCGAAGCGGTTGCCCTCCGGACGCGGATGGGGCGGGAGCGGCACGTAAGATTCGAGGCGAGCGGGGGCGTGAACCTTCGAACCGTGCGGGCGATTGCGGAAAGTGGCGTGGACGCAATCTCCGTGGGGGCTCTCACCCATTCCGCGGTCGCCGTGGATCTGGGTCTGGATTTCGAGGCTTGAGCGGCTTCGCTTGACGCTCCGCGCCGCGCAGCGGAAAAGGCGCGTTCCATGTTCACCGGACTCGTCGAAGAAGCTGGCCGCGTCGTGTGGCTGCGTCGCAGCAGCGAAAAGGGGGTACAGCTGCAGATCGCCGCCCCGGGAATCGGTCCTAAGGTCCGGACCGGTGACAGCGTCTCGGTCAACGGTTGCTGCCTCACCGTCACGGCGCATCGGAACGAATTCGTCACCTTCGACCTCCTCCAGGAATCGCTCGATCGCACGAATCTCCATCGCCTGCGCCCGGACGCCGTGGTGAATCTCGAGCGCGCCCTGAAGGCGGACGGGCGGCTGGGCGGACATTTCGTGCAGGGCCATGTCGATTGCGCGAGCCCGATCATTTCATTTGAGAAAAACGGCGATGATCACCGCCTTGAGATCGCGCTTCCGGATGACTACGCGCACTATCTCGCCTTCAAAGGCTCGGTTGCGGTCAATGGCATCAGCCTGACCGTCGCGGAAATCCTTTCCGGCGCCTTCGTGATCTGGATCATCCCGCACACGCGGAAGGTCACGGGACTGCGGTCAGCCCAAGCCGGCGATCTCGCGAACCTCGAGTTTGATGTCATCGCGAAATACGTCGAGCGGATGATGTCGCGCGGGCAGTAGGTGGTTTCCGATCCGGCGGAAAGCGGATGCGAGAGGGAGAATTCTCGGCACCTTCGGTCACCGGCCCCCGATCATGTTGCTCAAGCCCGCGCGCGCCATTCTGATTCAGGTCGGCGGACTGACGGTGGTCGCGATCCTCGCCGTGATCCTCGGCCAGTTTTTTCCGGTCGATCAGCTGATCTTCCGGCTGGGTGAGTTGGTAGCCCGTCACGAGCCTTGGACGACGATTCTTTATCCGCTGGCGCTGGCCGTCACGAATCTGTTCCTCCTGCCGGGCGGGTTGTTGATCGTGGGTGGCGGATTTTTCTTCGGTTTCTGGCGGGGGTTGGCGCTTGTGCTCACGGGCCATCTCCTCGCGGCGGCCGCCGCGTTCCTGATCACGCGGCGCTTTGCCCGGGGATGGGTGGAGGCGCGCTTTCTGCGCGATCCGAAATGGCGGGCCCTCGATCTCGCGATCGCTCGCGAGGGATGGAAAATCGTCTTTCTGACGCAGCTCAATCCCCTCGCGCCGACGAGTCTAATCAATTATTTTTACGGCGCCACGCGGATGCGGCTCTGGCCCTGCCTCGGCTGGATCGCGCTCGGCCAGCTCCCCGGAATGTTTCTCTACTCCTACCTCGGAACGCTTGGACGCTTCAGCTGGCGGCTGTGGCGTGAGGGTGGGGGCTTCCGGGATGGCGCGTACTGGCTTTGGGCGGGCGGACTCGCGCTGACCGTGGGGCTGACCGTCGCGCTGGCGAAGATCGCGCTCCGGCTGCTGGACGAAGCCCAGCGTCGCGCGCTCGCCGAAGAGGCGGCAGGTGTCGCGAAGCCTGTTCCGGATCTCGCCCTACGCTGACGTCTCGGCCGCGGGCACGGATTGAGGGACCACTGCCTTCCCGAGCGCATCCGGGCCCGGGCCGGTCATTTCCTCATACGCCCGCTGCACGTCCGCCACGGAGCCGCTGACCCGACTGACACCGCGATCGATCCACACTGCGCGATCGCACATGGCTTGGATGGATCTGATGTCGTGCGTGATGAGAACCACCGCGCGGTTGCGCTTTATCCGCTCGGAGAGGACTTCGGCGGATTTCCGCTGAAAATGCGCATCTCCCACGGCAAGGACTTCGTCGACGAGGAGAACATCGGGATCCACCTGGATCGCGACGGAAAACCCCAGTCGGGCGAGCATTCCGCTGGAGTAGGTGTAGACCGGCTGGTCAAAGAATTCACCCAACTCCGAGAAGTCGAGCACCCGGGCGAGTCGTTTCTCGATCGTGGCCCGGTGTAAGCCGAGCAGCATTCCGCTGAGGATCGCGTTTTCCCTTCCCGTGAGATTGGCCTCAAAACCGACGCCGAGGGACAGCAGCGCCACGGAGTAGCGCGGATCCCGGGTGAGCCGGCCGCGATCGACCGCGAGGATCCCGGCGAGTGCGCGCATGAGCGTGCTCTTCCCCGCCCCGTTCGAACCGAGAACGCCGAGCGTCTCGCCTTCAAAAATGTCGAGGGTGACATCGCGCACGGCCCAGAATTCCCGGGAACCCGCGATCTTCCGACGAAGCCGGTAACAGATTCCGATGTGGTCGGCCGAAATGATGGGAGTGCGGCTCACGGCGGGTGTTTATTGAGATGCCTTGGCGAGCGTGAGATTGAACCGTCGGATGAGAAGCAGGCCGAAGCCGAGCAGTACGATGCCGAACCCGCTCACGCCTGCGAGGGCCTGCCAGTCTGGCCACACTCCATCGAGCAGAATCGCCCGGTAGGCTGTGATGAGGCAGGCCATTGGGTTATAGAGCACGAACGGCGCTAGCTCCGCGTGGGTCTCGAGGACCTGCTCCGGCCGGAAGAAGATTCCGGAGGCGAGGCCGAGGAAGCCAAGCAGTGCCGTGATGACCGACGTCCCATCGCGGAAGAATGGGATCCAGACGGCCAGCGGAAGTCCCACGGCGAGATTCAGCAGGAACTGGACGGCGAGGACCAAGGGCAGCGCCAGCCAGGGGAGACCCGGTCCGTGCCCGCCAAAGGTGAGCAGGACGAGCAGCACCAGAAACGTGCAGAAAAACTTCCAGGTCCCGTTGAGCAGGCTCACAATCGGAAAGACTGCCTTCGGGAGGTAGACCTGCTGCATCACGCCGGCCTTGTTCAGCACCGAGGTCGCCGCGAGGAGGACGGAATTCTGGAACCACTGCCACGTGAAGGTGCCGATGAGCAGGAAGGCGAAGAAGTTTGGCCGGCCGGCCGCGAGAATCAACCCGAAGACGAGATACATCGTCGCCGCGCTCAACAGCGGCTCCAGCACCCACCAAAGGACGCCCACATAGGTCCGGGAGATCTCCGCCTTCAGACTCGCGTACGCCTGGTAGCGAATCACGTGAGCATAGCGGAGGAGTTCCAGCCACGGGCCCTGGCGGCGCTGAGTACCGCCCGGGGGCTCTGTCGGAACATCGGTAATGAGATCGAGAGGCATCTTGGGGAAGATCATGCGGCCGCCTGCGTTCGCAACTGCGCCGCCGCCATGACCGCCAGACCCGGGTAACGATGCGCGTGACGGCGAAGAGCGACCCGGCATCCGCGAGCCCCAGCTCGAGCCAAAAAACGCGAGGCGATGGCTCCTGCCGCAGGCTGGGATGAAAGGCGAGCGTGATGGGAATGAGGACGCGAGCGTGGGCAGATTGCTCGATCGGAACGGCCGCACCCAGGCAGAGAGCGAGAGGGATCCAGGTCCTCGCTCAGTCGGTACTCCCACAGCTTCGCGCGGAGCGGCGTGACCGCGAGGGCACCAAGCGTCAGGATGTGTCGACGTTTTCCCCACCACCGCGAGGGCGCGCCCCGCAGGAGAATGGGACGAGAGCAAATCGCGGATTCGCGCGCGAGCAGGGATGCCGCCAGGCAGATCGCGCCGGTGCCGCCCGCGATGGCAGCGGCGAAGAAGCTCAGCGTGGCGGACGGAAGATCCGTCAACGCTCGCAGGAAGGAGACGAGCGTTCCCTCCCCGATCGCCGCCGCGCCAAGGGCCGCGTAGTCCTGCACCCGGGACGCCGCGATGAACCAGACGAGTCCTCCCGCGAGAAAAACAGCGTTGAGCAGAGCGGAGGTACTCAGCGTCCGGGCCGTGTCCCCGAACCCAGGCAGCGACGCCAGCGAGGGGAGGAGGATGCGCCGCGCCCGGTAGGTCGGCAGATCCAGTGCTGCCGCCAGCTCGGGCGGGAGCAAGGAGGGATGCATGGCGACCTGAGCGTAGGACTGACCGTCATCTCCGGTCGCACTTTCCATGGCGGGGTGGACCGCCGTGACTTCCGGAAGTCGCGTTAGCGGCAGATTGCTGCCGAAATAGATCATGCGGGAGAACGGCACGGCTGAGCCCGCGACATATTCCTGTCGGAGATGCAGGATGGGCGGAAGGCAGAGGACCAGGGCGAAGAGCCCCCGGAACCAGCGATGGCTCAGAAAAGCGGAACCTTTCACGAGGGCTCGGCGTTCAGCTCGGCCAGCACTTCGGGATCACGCACATCTGCCCACTCGCCGGTGAGTTCGAGGCAGTGCACCCGGCCGCCGGATTGCGCCAGCTCCCGAATCGCATCGGTGAGTTCGAACTCGCCGCGGGGTGAGCGCTCGAGCCGGCTTGTGAAGGCGAAGATTCCGGGGCGGAAGGCGTAAATCCCCGCATTGTACCAGCGACTTGTCAGCTCCCCCGGTTTCGGCTTTTCGCGGAGATCGATGAGGTCGAAGCGATCGTTCACAAAAACCGCTCCGCCTTGCGAGACGTCGTCCGCCCGCTTGACCGTCAGCAGCGCCTCCTCGTCCGCCGTCATCGTGACGAGGGACCGATAATTCACCGGGTCCACGAGGATGTCGCCGTAACTCAAGACGAAGGCCTCGTCTCCTGCAAAATCCCGTGCCAGCTCGACCACGCGGCCAGTCCCATCCTGTGTGACTTGGGTCGCATATTGCACGCGAAAGCCGTGGGCCGACCCATCGCCAAAAAAATCGCGCACCACGTCCGCCCGGTATCCGACGATGATCAGGAAGTCCGTGACGCCGGCGGCGAGGAGCCCGCTGGTGATGTGCGAGAGGATTGGCCTGCCCCGCACGGGGATCATCGGCTTCGGCAGATCGAGGGTCAGCTCGCGCATGCGGGTCCCGCGCCCCGCGGCCAGCAGGACGGCTTTCGTGATCGAAGTTTGGCTCATCGGTGTGAGGCGCGGAACGTGTCGCGGTCGGGCAGAAACGAAAGTCGGAATCTTTTCGCTCCCGTGTCCGAAAATGGCGAGCGGTTCCCGGCGTGCCGCAGCATGATCCCCGCATGATGAACCCCGGAGACGAGCTGCTCTACACCGCGTTGCGGGCGCGCGACAGCCGCTTCGACGGGATGTTTTTCGTGGGCGTCTCGACCACTGGGATCTACTGCCGTCCGGTTTGTCCGGCGCGGACGCCGCAGCGCCCGCGCTGCACCTTTCATTTCAGCGCGGCCGCGGCCGAGCTGGCGGGTTTTCGCCCATGCCTCCGCTGCCGGCCGGAACTCGCCCCTGGCCGGGCTCCGGTCGACGCCGTCCATCGGCTCGCCCACGCCGCCGCGGCCCGGATCGACGACGGCGCGCTTGATGAACTGAGTCTCGATCAGCTCGCATCCGAACTTGGCGTGAGCGCCCGCCACCTTCGCCGCGCGACCGAAAGTGCGCTCGGGGTCGCGCCGGTGGAACTTGCGCAAACCCACCGACTCCTCCTGGCGAAGCGTCTGCTCACGGACACGGCGCTGCCCGTCATCGAGGTCGCGCTCGCGAGCGGTTTCAAGAGTCTGCGGCGCTTCAACGCCCTTTTTCGCGAGCGGTACCGCCTGACGCCGAGCGCGCTCCGTCGCGTGCGTCCGGATGGCGCTGCCGCCGGCGGGGCGATCCTGCGTTGTGATCTCGCCTACCGCCCGCCTTTCGCTTGGCCGGAACTCCTCTCCTTTCTTGCGACGCGGAGCGTGACGGGAGTCGAAGCCATTGCGGACGGATGCTATCGCCGAACCGTCAGCCATGGTCGTCATCGCGGCTGGCTTTCGGTTTCACCCGCCCCGGGCGGACGGGCAGTACTCCGTGTCCAACTTTCGGCCTCGCTCGCACCCGCGGTGTCCCCCGTGCTCGCGAGAGTGAAGCGTCTTTTTGACCTCTCCGCCGCTCCGGAATTGATCGCGGCGCAGCTGGGCCCGCTCGCTCGCGGGCATCCGGGTCTCCGCGTCCCCGGCGCGTTCGATGGCTTCGAGATTGGGATTCGCGCCATTCTCGGGCAACAGGTGACCGTGGCGGGAGCCACGACCCTCGCGCGCCGCTTTGGCCGCGCGTTCGGCGAGCCGATCGCGACTCCCTACGCTGATCTCGATCGGCTGACCCCGGGGGCCGTTTGCGTCGCGCGGGCCGAGGTCGGGGACATTGCGAAGCTCGGCATCATTCGCTCCCGCGCCGCGGCGATCATCGCGCTCGCCCGGGCCGTTGCCTCGGGTGATCTCGTGCTGGCGCCAGGAGCGGACCCTCAGGTTGTGATAGCAAAGCTCTGCGCTCTGCCGGGCATCGGTGACTGGACGGCCCAGTACATCGCGATGCGCGCGCTCGGTTGGCCGGATGCTTTTCCCGACACCGACCTGGCGCTGCGCAAGGCGGCGGGCGGCATCAGCGCCGCCGCGCTCCGCGTCCAGGCAGAGGCTTGGCGACCCTGGCGGGCGTACGCCGTCATGCAGCTTTGGCACCGGCTTTCCTTCCCCCCCACTGACCCCAAATGAAAATGCGACACGCCTTCCTTTCCACTCCGATCGGCCCCCTGCTGCTCGTGACAAACGGCCGGGCGCTCACCCGGATCGCGTTCGATCCGCCGCGGCCGACGGAACTCACAGACATCGGCGAACCCGAAGAGTCCGATCCACTCCTGCAGCGGGCATGCATGCAACTCGAGGAGTATTTCGACGGTCGGCGCACCGACTTCGACCTGCCGCTGGAGCCGAGTGGGACGCCGTTCCAGCTGAGAGTTTGGCAGGCTCTGCGCGAGATCCCCTGCGGAGAGACGCGCAGCTATGGGGCGATCGCCGCCCGCATTGGCCGGCCCAGCGCATCGCGGGCGGTCGGAATGGCAAATGGCCGGAACCCCCTCCCGGTGGTGGTCCCCTGCCACCGCGTGATCGGCGCAAACGGATCCCTGACGGGTTTCGGTGGAGGACTCCCCCGCAAGGAAGCGTTGCTCTCGCTGGAGCGCCCTCGTCCTGAGGAAACTCCCTCTCGAAGGGAAGAAACTCCGCTTCCGCTCTTTGGAACGAAGTAGGAGAATTCCTGCAATAGGCGGAATTTCGCTGAATTTATGCTTGCAGTAACCGAGTGAAATCCGCAATCTCCGCACGTTCGCCGGAACGCCGCCTCCCCGGAACACGCCGACTCGCATGCCCGCTTCGCCGCGGTTCGTACGCGCCGGATTTCGTGGGGTTCGGGAACTCGCGGACCTGTTTCACCCTCCCACAGCTCCCAACCCAAAGACCCCCCCAGAACTCCCCTGCCATGTCCGCACCCCCGGCCTCAGGATCATCCATCACTTCCGGTCACAAGACCGTCATCTTCGCTTCCTCGCTCGGCACGGTCTTCGAGTGGTACGACTTTTATCTATACGGTTCGCTAGCCGCCATTATCGGGAAGCAGTTCTTCTCGGCGTTGAACCCGACCTCGCAGTTCATCTTCGCGCTGCTCGCTTTTGCGGCCGGCTTTGCGGTGCGTCCTTTCGGCGCGTTGCTGTTCGGCCGCGTGGGCGATCTCGTTGGCCGCAAATATACGTTCATGATCACCATCGTGATCATGGGCCTGTCGACGTTTGTCGTGGGCCTGCTGCCGAATTACGCGACGATCGGCGTGGCCGCGCCAATCATCCTCATCGTCCTGCGGCTCCTGCAAGGTCTCGCGCTCGGCGGCGAATATGGCGGTGCGGCGACGTACGTGGCCGAGCACGCTCCGATGGGCAAGCGCGGCGCATACACGAGTTGGATTCAGACGACTGCGACCGTCGGACTGTTTCTCTCCCTGCTCGTCATCCTCGGAGTGCGAACCTACCTGGGCGAAGAAACATTCGCCAATTGGGGCTGGCGCGTTCCCTTCCTGGTTTCCTCGATTCTGCTCGGCATCTCGGTTTATATCCGGCTGAAGCTCCGCGAATCACCCGTCTTCGCCGAGATGAAGGCGCAGGGAAAAGGCTCCACTGCACCGCTGACCGAGGCGTTCGGAAACTGGAGCAATCTCAAAATTGTCATACTTGCGCTCTTCGGCCTTACCGCTGGCCAAGCAGTCGTTTGGTATTGCGGACAGTTTTACGCACTCTACTTCCTGACCCAGACGTTGAAAGTGGACGGCCAGACCGCGAACCTGCTCATCGCGGCTTCCCTGCTCATTGGCACGCCATTCTTCATCGTCTTTGGCGTTCTTTCCGACAAGATCGGGCGCAAGCCGATCATCATGGCCGGCTGCGCGTTGGCGATGCTCACGTATTTCCCGATCTTCAAGGCGCTCACCAACTTTGCCAACCCTGCCCTCGCAGCCGCCCAAGCCAGCTCGCCCGTGACCCTGACGGCCGATCCGGACGCCAAGCATTTCCAGTTCGAGTTTTTCGCACCACCCGCCGGCGCGAAGCCGAATTTTACCGCGTCGGCCGATATCGCGACCGGGGCGCTATCGCGTAACTCGGTCTCTTACGACACTGTGACGGCCCCACCGGGCACCGTGGCCAGCGTGAAAATCGGCGACAAAATCATCCAAAGCTTCGAAGGTGGCCCTCTGGATGTCGCGACCTTCAAAGTCAAGGCGGATGCCTTCAGCAAGGAAATCAGTGCCGCGATCAAGGAAGCCGGCTACCCGCCGAAAGCTGACCCGAGTAAGATGAACCACTGGATGATTATCGCGCTGCTGACCATCCTCGTCATTTACGTGACGATGGTCTATGGCCCGATTGCCGCGATGCTCGTCGAAATGTTCCCGACCCGGATCCGGTACACCTCGATGTCCCTGCCTTACCACATCGGCAATGGCTGGTTCGGCGGTTTCCTGCCGACGATCGCCTTCGCGCTGGTGGCCAGCAATGGCAACATCTACTACGGGCTCTGGTATCCGATCATCGTCGCCGGGATGACGCTGGTGATCGGCATGCTATTCATTAAGGAGACCAAGGACGTCGACATCAACGGGTAGCTCGCGATCCGCTGGGAACGCGATACCACAACTAGCGGCGGGCGTGAAAGCGCCCGCCGCTTTTTGTGCCCAGGGGAATAGTGACGTGGAATCTTAATCGAACGTCTTCCCCCCTCGTTCTCCTGGCTTCCCTTCTACGGCAGGCTCCACCGCTCCCTGCGAGCCGCATATTCGGCTTGGGGCAGCGCGACAAAATGCGGCTGGGAACCCGCCCGAAGCCAGCAAACGAGATCGCGCAAATCGCCCTCCGCCATCGTGGTGCATCCGCTGGTCGGCCGCGTCTCGCCGCGGCGAATGTGGAAGAAGATCGCACTTCCCGCCCCAGGGACGATGGGATTAGAATTGTGACGGATTTCGACCCGCCACCGGTAGGCGGGGTCTCGCGACTTCATCCGCTGTTTTGCGAACCACTCGGGCCGCTCCGCAACGGTTGGGAAGATCAGGTGGCGATTGTAGTACGGGTTCGCCGGATCATCGGGCCACGCGTCGCCCTCGCCGACCGTTCGGAAGGGATAATCCGCCCCGGTTGGTAGGGCCGCATCGGCCGTGTAGATTTTCCCGATTGCAAAAACCCCCGCGGGAGTCCGCCCGTCTCGCTCCCGCTTGTGCAGGCCGGCTTCGTTCGCTCCGGCGACTCCGGAGCCCCACGCGAGCCCGTTCCGGCCAAAGAGGACCGCGATGGGCGGGCCCACCGGCTTCCACTCTCCCCGGCCAGCGCGCTCGTAGCGCTGGAGCACGCCCTGCTGGGCGTTCCAGTCGGGCGCTACCGCGACGATGACCTGCGTGGTCGTCGCCGGAATGACCTGCGCCCCAATGCCACCCGTTACCGCGACGAGAAGCCCGACGAGCGGCACCAATAACCGCCGCATCATGGCTGAAAACGGATGGGGTTGATGTGGTACTCTCTCAGCCACGCGGAAAGCGCGCCAGACCGCTGAGCGTGAGCGTCGTCGTCGAGTACCCACGCAAGGCCTGCAGGGTCGGGCGCGTTCTCCGGCAGCCGGATCCACGACCTACAACCCCCGAAACTGGCCTCAGCCGGGAAGCTCCACGCCGGATCGACGCGAAGGGCGCGTCCGAACGCGACCTGCACCCCTGGTGCATCGTCATAGTCAAAGCGCTCCCGCACCACCGCGTCCCGATACACGTGAAACGGGGCCAGCGCGGCCGCGGCCACGCGATCGGTGACCGTCGCGGCCCACTCGAGCTGGAACGCCGCCCGCACGACGATTTCCGCCTGGTCGCCGGGCACGTCGGACCGGAGCGGCCCCGCCTCCTCCGGGCGCAGCTTGTCGAATTGTTCGTGGAATGCCGTCGGGAAGAGGAAAAACTCTGGGTGCTTGAACTGGAAGCCATCGCGCCCCTCCGCGATGCCGCCCTTGCGAATAATGATGCTCTGCCGCCCTTGCGCCATCGCCGTGCACACGGCCGCCCAATCCTTGAATCCAATGATTTCCAGCATTCCGCAGCTTCCTCTGTCCGGCTCAGGCCGCAACCAGGTGCCCTTGCTCTGCCGCTCGGGGCGTTCGAGACTGCGGCGTGCGACTTCACATCGACCTGCACACGCACTCGGTCTTTTCCGCGGACGGGATCTCGCTGCCCGAGCAGATGATTGCGGTCGCGCGGAGGAAGGGATTGCACGGCTTTGCCATCACCGATCACAACAACTGTGAAGCGGTCGACTACATGATCCAGCGGGGCCTGATGCGGGAGGACGGGTTCCCCGTGGGCGGGTTTCTGGTCGTGCCAGGCGTCGAAATGACGTGCGCCGAAGGCCATCTGCTGTGTCTCGGCGTGACCTTGCCAAACTTGAAAGGAACGCCGGCTCGCGAAGTCGCGCGTCTGACTCGCGGAGCAGGCGGCCTCGCGATCCCCCCGCACCCATATGACCTTTTTCGGGCCGGGATCAGGCAGAGTGTGCTTGACCGGATCGAATGGGACGGACTCGAAGTTTTCAACGCAGCGACGACCTTGAAGCGTTACAACCGGAAGGCGCTGGAGTACGCCCGGAAACGCCTGCTTCCCATGACCGCTGGGAGCGACGCCCATCATGCCAGCGCGGTGGGAACTGCGTACACGATCCTCGATGTCGACGAATTTTCCGTCGCGGGAGTTCTCGCCGCGATCCGACGAGGGCCCGAGCGCGAGGAGACGTACCTCACCGCTCGCGACGTCGTGCGGAAAACGTGGAACAACTGGCTCCGACTCAAACCGCATAAGCCCGCGCCTTGACCGCCCCCCCTGACTCGAACCCGTCGGCGCCACCGTCGCTCCGTTGCCACACTCTGGAGAAGTTTCTCGGAGAGGGAGACGCGCGCGTCCACGCCTTGCGGGGTGTTTCCCTCGATCTCCATGCGGGAGAGATTCACGCCGTCGTCGGACCCTCGGGCTGCGGCAAGAGCTCGCTCCTGTATCTGCTCGGCCTGCTCGACCGCCCCGACGCCGGATCGCTTTTTATCGCCGGGGATGACGTTTCCGCCCTTTCCGACGACGCGCTCTCGTTCAAACGGAACGAATCGCTGGGCTTCATTTTCCAGTTCCACTTTCTGCTCCAGGATTTCACCGCCGCGGAGAACGTCATGATTCCGATGCGTCAGCTCGGGCGCCTGCCCGAGCCGGCGATGCGGGAACGCTCGCTCGCCCTCCTGGCCGCGGTCGGTTTGGACGGGAAGGCGAATCGATCCAGCCGCGCCCTTTCCGGCGGCGAGCAGCAGCGCGTCGCGATCGCGCGAGCCCTCGCGAACGATCCGGCCGTCATCCTCGCCGACGAGCCGACAGGTAATCTCGATACCGCGAACTCCGAGCGCGTCTTCGCGCTCCTCCGTGATCTGGTCCATCGGGAGCGCAAGGCCCTCCTCCTCGTCACGCACAACCCCGCGATCGCGGAGGCCTGCGACTGCATCCACACGATGCGGGATGGACTGATCGCGGATACGGAGCATCGGAACTGAGCTGGCCCGCTCCGCCAGCCGGAGCGGAGAGGCACAGGCCGCTCACGTGAAGCGAGCCGAAAATTGCCGGAAACGGGGCGCGAATTCGCCCGAAACAAACCTTCGGTTCCTCTGTAAAAGAACTTTTCTTCTCCTTTTCTGCGAATTCTTGTTGACGTTAGATCGTCGATGCGGCAATCTCGGCCTCGTTCCGACTTTCCTTCCATGACCTCGATCCACCAACTTATCCGCACATGCGTGCAAACGGCTTCGACCGTTGCGCTGCCGGGCAGTTGGTCTTGCCCCGGCGGCAAAGCGATCGAGCGCGCGATCCGGTCCATGTCCCTTCCGGGGCTCGATGATAACCGATTCACGCGACCGTGCTGGCAGGAGAAGTAGCCACTGAGACACAGGCTTACTGCAACCCTGCCAGCCCTTTGGGCGGCAGGGTTTTTTGTTGCCCCGATTTCAGAAGTTCAGTCTTTCAAACCAAGATACACATGACCTAACCACCGCATCCGGCGGCGGATCAATGAGCCCCGGAGTCAGCGTCAACTGACTCCGGGGCCGGATCGGCCGCTTCCACCAAGGCCTTCCTGCGAGGACTGCCGCGGGCGTGGCGACCACTGAGATGGTCGCGACGCCTGCGAAAGAAGTCAAGCCGCTCTATGTTAGAGCGGCGACGCTCTCTCCGCGTCTTCTCTCTCCCTCGAAGGAAGTCCCTGGTCTCTGATGCACCCACGATTTTCCAACTCCAAGGGCTTCTTTTTGGGAGGTGTGCCCCGTAAACACCGAAACATCCGCCGTGAAATGCCTGCGGGTTGGTCCCCTCACCGGGAGCAAGGGTGTTCATTCATTTGTTCTTTATTGCGCTCGTGATGGGGCTAGCCGCGTGAAACCGGCATCCCTCATCCCACCTGCCTCGTCCGGTCTCAACGGCGGTGGCGGGGCGGGCGCGTCAGTTGTTTGCGGCGGCGGGCGGTCCGGTTGATCCCGGGCTGCCCGCCGCCAGCGGGTGATCGGTGCCTTGCACCGCTCGCGCCGCCCATTTCCGCGGTCGTGGTCCAAGGGCACGACAACGCGCCGCCAGCGCGAAGACGCCGGTTCAATTCCGGCCGGCCGCATTTCTTTTTCATCCATACGACGGGCGCCAGCCTGCGCAGCCGGGTCTCCAAAACCCCGCGGGCCCGGGGCCGCACCGGGACGTCGTGCCATTTTCCGTCGGGGCTTCCGTCCTGACGCTCAGATTTGGGCTATTGCGGGACGCCCTGGGGGCAGGCCGGTCTCATAAGCCGCGTCTCTCGTGGTTCGACTCCACGTCCCGCAACCTTTTCCATCAACAGGGTTCGTAGGCCGGTAAAGATCCGGTGCCGTCTGTAGAACGGATGTCGCGCGAGCGACCAGCGTCGGCGCGATCCCGACCGAACTCACCAATCAACCAACCCATCGTGGTCCGTTCGGGCAAAGCCCCGGACCAAATGATTCGGGGGCCGGCAGCCGGCGCAGATAAAGCTGCCGGCTGTGTCCCCCAACTGAAAGCGCGCGCGAGGGAGCCAGCGAACCCGCCTGCCTTGGAAGCAGGAGGCGCCCGGGGCAGCACCGGGGCGCGCGACCAGATTTTACGACCGCTAGTGTACCAGATCAGCACACGGGACTGCGAAGCCCGGGGACAAGGTGCGATTCCTTGGCGGTCGAGTCTTTCGAAATGCGGTCTCCGGTAACGGTAGCCGAATGCTCTTTGACAGCATGAGTCCTGGTTCGAATCCAGGGGCCGCAGCCCGTCATTCCTTCCGCCCGTTGGCGTAACCGCAACGCATCCGGCCCACGTCCGGAAGTCCGGGGTGCAACTCCCTGACGGGTGACTCCTCCCTCGATAGCTCAAAAGCAGAGCCGTCGGCCGATAACCGACAGACCGCGGCGCGATACCGCGTCGAGGGACCACTTTTTCATTTCGCTGCCTAGCTCATGCAGAAGAGCGCCGTGCTGAAACCACGAAGGAGCTGGTGCAACTCCAGCGGCAGCGGCAATTTCATTGCGCGATTCATGTATCAGCTCGCATGGCGGTCTTCCAAACCGACCGGGCCGGGGCAGCACCGGCATCGCGCACCAGTTTCAGATTCCCGCGTGGCAGATCCAGCTCATGCGCCGATCTCGTAAATCGGACCAAGCCGGTGCAACTCCGGCCGCGGGATCATTTTCTTCATTCCCGGTGTAGCCCAACGTAGAGGCACGCGTCTCAGACACGCGTCAGTGCGGGTGCAAGTCCTGCCGCCGGGACCAGTTTCAATTGGGGGCGTTGGTGTAGCAGTTCGCATCCGTCGCTGTGACCGACGAGGGACCGGAGCATCTCCGGTACGCCCCCCATTTTCTCACGCGCAAGCCAAAGCCGACGCGGCGGCTGACTGCAAATCAGCTCTTACCCGGTGCGAGTCCGGGGCGCGTGTCCATTTGGGTGGCGTTCAGCGGATGCTGCGCGAGGTCATCGACCACCGACACCGTTTTCTGGACCGCTGATGTAACAGAACAGCATGCGGGGCTTCGAACCCCGTCGTCAGGGTGCAATTCCTTGGCGGTCCAAATTTCCAACTGCTCCGTAGTGTCAAAGTAGCACGGCCGGCTGTTAACCGGCGAGTGATGGTGCGAGTCCATCCCGAGCAGCATTTTGCCTCCGATCCTCCCGGAGACTGTTCGATCCGCCAACCCGGTGCCCAGTAGGGTACGTGGTGTCCAGCGGGCTTTGACCCCGCGGGCCGCGGTTCAATTTAAAGCCGGGCTGGCTGTTAGATTCAATTTCCGATTCGCGCGTTGGGGAACGCGCCCGGATGCCGAAGCGGCCAAGGAGCGGTCGCCGTTTGGAAAACGGCTGGCACGTCCCAGCGGGACGTGTGCGGGGCGGGACCGCCGGCATCCGCAGTTTCCGTCACCGCGGTGCAAGGGAGCGGAGTGTTGGTCAGACCGCACACGTGCCTCTTAAGCAGCGAAGTCCGGGGGCAGATCCCGGCGCTCCCACGCCCGGCTCAAATGCCGTCACCACCCGAAAACTCGAAGGTTTGGGGCCGGTACTCATCGACGGTGTTGCCCGTGATCGAGAATCGCTTCATCGAGCGAAGCGGTGGCGAATAGATGTGCAGGGTGACGAGGTCCTCGCCATCGGGTTGGAGGTTCGAGACCTGGTGCGTATCCGCGTCCTGCGACGCGCAAACCTGTCCGGTCACCATGTCCTGAGTGCGTCGCGCCACCACCTGACCGCATGGGGCCCGTTCGAAGATGGTCTCGCTGCAAACGCCCTCGAGGATTTTCAAACCACACGTCGAGGCGGCGTGATCGTGGATCGGGCTCCGCTGCCCGCTGCGCCAGCAGATGACGAGAATCTCAAACCAAGCCCCGATCGCGAGCAGGTTCCGCCGGTAACGCTCGTGGTCGAATTCCACGAAATCGTGGACATCATCCAGCGTGACGTTGCTCTCCGCGAGCAGCTCCCGCAGTCGCTCGATCGTCGCGCGGCCCCTCAAGTCGCTGAGGTAGGCGATCAGCGGTTCGAGGCGCGCTGGAGTGGTGAGGGTGGGCATGGCGGGGCGACGGCGGGGAACCAATCACTCGGTCTGAATACGACTTTTCCCTGCGGTTGGCCACCCCGAATTCAAGCACGTGGGCGGGTCGGCTCGAGGCGCTCGAGTGGAGTGGAGGCCCGCCGCCCCGAACTTCCCCGCGATCCTCGCGTCCGCGCGAGGCCGCGTACGATCGCACCGCGCAGTCGCGCCAGCTTCAACCATCACCCGCGGGAAAGTCCCGGCGGAGATCCGTCTCCGCCGGGGTCATTTCCGGCCGCTCCATTTCCTATGTCCCCCACGCTTTACCTCACGTCAGAATTTCAGCTCCGCGATCCGATGTCGGACTTCGCGGCCCGCTATGCCGAATCACCGCTTCATCGGATCGGTTTCGATACCGACGCGGAAGGAATCGAAGCACTCGTCGCGGCGTACCCCGACCGGGTCTTTCGGGCCCGGCGGATTGTGGAGAACGGCCGCTTCAAATGGCAGGGACTGCTCCTCCGCTTTGCGGATGACGTCTTTGTCCGGGTGACCGGAAACGGCGCGGATTGGGTGGAGATCTACGCGCCCAGCGCCGAGCGGGCGGAGCGCTTGCACGCCGCGTTGCAGCCGGCGCTCAACGCGAAGCCGCGCAGTGACCGGCCTTTCTTTTAGATGCTCCGCTATGAGAGCGGCGAGTTTCTCACCGAGCGCATCGAGCACCTGCCGGATGATCCCGGGGACGAATTCGTCACCCTTGGCTACGGCGCGGATTCGCTGGAGTGGATCGGCCAGTTCCAGCAGCAGACGACCGGTCGGGTGGGCGGACTCACGATTTTCGAAGGTCCGCCCGGAACCGGGAAGACGAGCTTCGTGTCTCTCATGGTGCGCCGGCTGGCGGCGACCCACGCGTTTTACGTGCTGCCGGTCGCCCGCGATGGCGCGCTCACCGCGCCGGAGCTCGTTCCGTTCTGGCAAACCCAGAACGATCGACACCCTGACCGCGTGAAGGTGATCGTGCTCGAAGATGCCGAACGGCTGCTCTGGTCGCGCCGCGGCGACAATCAGGAGGCAGTCTCGTCGATCCTCAACATCGCCGATGGTCTGCTCGGGCGCATGCTCCGCCTGCACGTCCTCTGCTCGGTGAATGCCTGCACGGCCGACCTCGATCCCGCGATTCTGCGGCCCGGTCGCCTGATGCAGCACCGCCGCTTCCCGCTCCTCCCGCGATCGGCCGCCGTCCGGATCGCCGAAATGCGCTCGCTGACGCTTGCGCCCGATGATCTGCGTGAAGCGATCCCCCTCGCCGATGCGCTGAACCCTGGTTGCATCACGCCGCCGGCCCGTTCGCGCATCGGATTCCAGAGCCTCTAGCCGGGCTCCGGCTCACCACGCCCCGAGGGCCGGTTTCGTTTCCTCTCCCCGCCGGGCGGCCTGAGCGCGCCCTCGATGCGGCCACTCCACCGCGGTCTCTGACCGCGCCCTCCAACCCCATCCCGGCGTGTCCGCGGATTCACTCCGCGCGCGCCTGCCTCCACCTCAACCGAACCCTCCATGTCTCCTGAATACGCTGTCATCCTGATGCTTCTCCTCGCGCTCGCGGCCATCGCCGCTCTGCGCCTCGTCGTCGCCCTTCGCCGGGAATTCATCGTCCCCGCCGAGCACTCGGGCGTGTTGTATCGCCGCGGCCGCATCATCGCCGTGTACCCCGCCGGACGTCACGTTCGGTGGGGTCTCGGCGCGCGGCTCGTCATTCGGCCGTCTGTTTCGAGTCCGTCTCCACTGTTCCACGCGGTGAATTCCGCGTAATCACAGGCATGCCCGATGAATGAACACCCGCTCCGCACCCGTCCTGTCTGTCGCGCTCCCCTTTCCATCCACTCTCATGAATACGAACGAACTGCTCCAGCTGGGCTTGCCGGCCGGCGAGGCCATTCAGGCCGCGCAGGATTATCTGCGGCAGGCCATCGCGAACGGTCGCGGCATCGCCGAGATCGCCGCGGAGCTGCAGAGCATCGTCGCCGATCCGACCTCGTTCTTCGCCGACGTGGACCGGGCGCGGCTGGCCCGTTTGGTCTACCGGCCGGCCTTTACGCCCCGCGCCCAGCCGGCTCCATGGCAGCAGTGGGGTGAAGGCCTCGAAGCAGGCGCCGTGAAGCAGATGGCGAATTCGTGCGCGCTGCCCGTCGCCGTGGCGGGGGCCTTGATGCCGGACGCCCATCTCGGGTACGGTCTCCCCATCGGAGGCGTGCTCGCGACGGACAACGCGGTGATCCCGTATGCGGTCGGGGTGGACATCGCGTGTCGGATGAAGCTGAGCGTCTTTGATCGCAAGGCGGCCACCCTGGCCGGAATGCGCGACCGGCTGGCGAACATCATCGAAGCGGAAACCCGCTTTGGCGTGGGCGTGCAATTCAAGGACCGCCGGAACCACGAGGTCATGGACGAGGATTGGACCGTCTCGCCGGTGACGAACCGCCTGAAGGATAAGGCGTGGGGACAGCTCGGCACGAGTGGCAGCGGCAACCACTTCGTCGAATTCGGTTCCTTCACCGTGACCGATGAATCGATCGGCCTGCCGTCGGGTGAATATCTCGCGCTCCTCAGTCACAGCGGTTCTCGCGGCACGGGGGCGCAGGTGTGCGACGTCTACAGCAAGCGGGCGATGGCCCGCCGGAGCGAACTACCGAAGGAACTCAAGCAACTCTCGTGGCTCACGCTCGAGGAAGCCGACGGCCAGGAATACTGGGCGGCGATGAACCTCATGGGCCGATATGCCGCCGCCAATCACGCGCTCATCCACCGGCACATCGCGCGCAAGCTCGGTGCGGCTGTCCTGCTCGACATCGAGAATCACCACAACTTCGCCTGGAAGGAGACGCATGTGATCAAGGGAGTGGCGCGCGAGGTCATCGTGCACCGGAAGGGGGCTACGCCGGCGGGCGCCGGGGTGCTCGGAGTGATTCCCGGCTCGATGGCGTCACCGGGGTTCGTCGTGCGCGGCCGCGGAAATGCGGCTTCGCTTCACAGCGCCTCGCACGGCGCCGGCCGCGTGATGAGCCGGACGCAGGCGCTCCAGAGCTTCACCTGGAGTCAGGTGAAGAAGCAGCTGGCGGAGAGTGGCGTCGAACTGCTCAGCGCCGGACTCGATGAAGTGCCGGGTGTCTATAAGGACATCCACGCCGTCATGGCCGCGCAGACCGATCTGGTCGACGTCCTCGGACGCTTTGACCCGAAGCTGGTGAAAATGTGTCCGTCGGGCGAGCGGCCGGAGGATTGAGGTGTTTGGTGATTTGTGATCAGTGAGCAGTGATCGGTAGTCAGGAGTCGGGTGGACGTCGGAAAAACAAACCAATAAAGCCATGAGTCATCTCAACGCTCCCACCGTGCTGGTGTTGAACCGCAACTGGCAGGCGATCCATGTGAAGACGCCGGCGGAGGCGTTTTGCATGCTCGCGACGGGCTCCGCCACGGCGCTGGACATCTCCGCCGAGGGCATCGTCCCGGTGCGATGGACGGACTGGCTGGCACTGCCCGTCCGCGAGGGCGATCGCGTGGCGCTCACGCCGCGGGGCGGGGTGCGCGTGCCGACCGTGATCGTCGCGGCGAACTTCGCGAAGGTGCCAAAGAAGCGTCCGCGCTTTTCCCTCCGCGCCGTTTGGGAACGCGATGGCGGCCGGTGTCAGTACACGGGCAAGTCGCTGCGGCCAGGCGAGGGCAACGTCGATCACGTCACTCCGCGCAGCCGCGGCGGCGCGACGACGTGGGAGAACTGTGTGCTCGCCGCCCGCGAGGTGAACACCCGCAAGGCCAACAAAACTCCGGACGAAGCGGGTCTCCGGCTCGCCCGGAAGCCGCAGCGTCCGCCGGAGGTGCCGGTCACCGCCACGATCCGCAACCACGCGGGCGTGCGCGACTGGGAGCACTTCCTCGTGCGGAATCGCCCATAGTCGAAGCTCTGCCTGATCGGCCGCCGCATCCACGGCGGCCGGTTAAATTGAGACCCTCAACTCAGAGCTCCAGGAGACGGTCGATCCGCGGTTTCCGGTACTCGGCGCCGGCGGTGATGACGGTCAGATTCCGCTCGACGTATTGGCCGGCCCCGTGGGTGTGTCCGCAGAGTCCGAGGAACTCCGTTCCGGGATGGCTGGCGCTCACCCGGCGCAGCGTCTCCCCAAGCCGCGCGTTGCAAAAATGCGGCAGGAAATCGGGATCGGACGTCCGGCCGGCGTGCCAGGCGGCTTCCGGAAAGGGAGGGACGTGCGTCAGGACGATGACGCGGCCAAACTCCCCGGCGGCTTGCCTCAGGGCGGGTTCGATTCTCTCGGCGGAGTCGCGCGCGAGCCGCTGAATCAACGCCCAGCATTCGGCTTCGGGGAGCCGCGCGAGTTCGCCGATGTGGATCGAATCGTTTAAGACGACCGTCGACGACGAGCCGGTGCCCGACGTTCCATCCCCCCAACCGTCGATCCCAACAAGCGCGGTCCGCGGGCTGAACGAGACCACCTCCGTACCCTTGAGCCGGATGAGGTGACGGTGCCGCGCGCCCACGCGCGCGGCGATATCGTCCGCCTCAGCGAATGTCGTGTGGTAGCGATCATGATTACCGAGCACGTAGAGCACCGGCTTTTTTACCAGTTCCCCCAGCCGGAGGAGGTGGGTTTCCAGGCGCACGCCGTCGGAGATGTCCCCGCTCAAAAGGATGATGTCGGCCGGACAGGCCGCGAAACTCAGGAACAGCGCATCCGAGCGCTCGCGTTCGAGAAAATTCAAGTGGAGGTCCGTTGCCCAAGCCGCGCTCTGCGCCGGGAGCGAAACCCGGGCGATCATGAGCGGGTGCCCGAAAAAATTTTGAGTCCCACGATCCCCGCGACGATGAGCGTGAGGCAGAGCAGTCGCGCGATCGTCCGGGGTTCCTGAAAAAGGACCATCCCGCAGAGCGCGGTGCCAGCCGCCCCAATGCCGGTCCAGACAGCGTATCCCGTTCCGATGGGGATCTCCCGGAGGGCGAGGGAAAGCAGGTAAAAGCTCGCCACCATCGCGCTCCCGGTCGCCACGCTGGGGCCGAGCCGGGTGAAGCCCTCGGTGTACTTCAGTCCGATCGCCCATGCCACCTCGAGGAGGCCGGCGAGGGCGAGATAGATCCACGCGGTCATTGGCCCAGCTTAGCCGCTTTCTCCCCGGTCTGCGACGGGCACTCGCACGAACCGGCTACGGTCATCCCCGACCGACGGGAGCCGCGAACTTGAAGAAAATACCCCCGATACTGGTGACGCGTTTCATCGGGGGGAACCGTGTGGTACCCGTCGGCGAAAGGCACGCCGAAAATCCAGTTGCCAGAGTGGGGCTGGGACGGACATATCCGGGGTAACACAGCCGCGTTTATTCCCATCGCCCGCGCCGGGGTTCCCCTCACCCGTGCAAGCCCGCAAGTCAGTCGAACCCAACCACTCCAAGCAGCATGCACAAGAAACGCACTCCGGCCGAAATCACGGCCATGATCAAGGAGCACGGAATCAAGCTCATTGATTTCAAGTTCTGCGACATCCTCGGAACCTGGCAGCACTTCACCACCACGCTGACCGAATACGACGAGGACCTCTTCACCAACGGTCTCGGGTTCGACGGCTCGTCGATCCGCGGCTGGAAGGCGATCAACAACTCGGACATGCTCGTCGTGCCCGATGCCTCAACCGCTTGGGTCGATATCTTCAACACCGAACCGACCCTGAGTTTTCTGTGTGACATCGTCGATCCGATCACGAAGGAGCCCTACGATCGCGATCCGCGCGGCATCGCCGGCAAGGCCGAGGCCTTCCTGAAGAGCACCGGGATTGCCGACACCGCGTTCTTCGGCCCCGAGGCGGAGTTCTTTATTTTCGATGACGTCCGGTTCGACTACACCGGCCACAGCTCGTTCCACTCGGTGGACAGCATCGAAGCCCATTGGAATAGCGGCCGCGAGGAAGGCCCGAATCTCGGCTACAAGATCCGCCCGAAGGAGGGCTACTTCCCGGTCGCGCCCACGGATACGCAGCAGGACATCCGGAACGAGATGTGTCTCGAGATGGAGAAATGCGGCATCCCGATCGAGCGTCAGCACCATGAGGTGGCGACGGCCGGTCAGGCGGAAATCGACATCCGATTCGCGCCCCTTAAGCAGATGGGTGACTGGCTGATGTTTTACAAATACATCGTCCGCAACGTCGCCGCCCGGCACGGCAAGTCGGTGACTTTCATGCCGAAACCGCTCTTCGGCGATAACGGCTCGGGGATGCACGTGCACATGTCGCTTTGGAAGGATGGCAAGCCGCTCTTCTTCGGCGACAAGTATGCGCAGCTCAGCGAGACGGCGCTCTTCTACATCGGCGGCGTGCTCAAGCACGCCCGCGCGCTTTGTGCGATCTGCAACCCGACCACGAACAGCTACAAGCGGCTCGTTCCGGGTTACGAAGCACCCGTGAACATGGCTTACAGCGCACGCAATCGCTCCGCCTCGATCCGCATCCCGACCTACTCCTCGAGTCCGAAGGCGAAACGCATCGAGTTCCGCACGCCGGACCCGGCGGCGAACATCTACCTCGCGAGTGCCGCGCTCCTCATGGCCGGGCTCGATGGCGTGCTCAATCGCATCGATCCGGGTGATCCGCTCGACAAAAATCTCTACGACCTTCCGCCCGAGGAACTCGCCAAGGTTCCGAGCGCGCCGGATTCCCTGCTCGGCGCGATGGAAGCGCTCCAGGCCGATCACGAGTTCCTGCTGAAGGGCGATGTCTTCACGAAGGATTTCATCGAGAACTTCATCGAAATGAAGAAAAAGGAATACGATGCGATCCGCCTGCGGCCGCATCCGTACGAGTTCTCGATGTACTACGACGTCTGATCGATTCTGCTTGGGTTTTGCGCCCCGGCCGGCCTCGCGCCGCCGGGGCGTTTTTGTTTTCCAGCCGCGAAGAGTCGGGACAAGTTCCGCTTCGGATGTCCGGCGGGGTCCGCCCGGTTCGTTGGTGATCATGACGGCTCATCCGCAACCCTCTCCCATGGAACCGACCCCCGCTCCTCCCGCGACACCCTACCTGCTGCTCTTCCGGAACAGCGGCCCCGAAACCCATCAACACCTCTCGCCCGAGCAACGACAGGAGCTCGTGACCCGCTGGAACGACTGGTATGATCGCCTCGCCGCCGAGGGGAAGGCGACGGAAGGTCAGCCACTCGAGTTGGAATCCCGGATGGTCTCCGGACCCGGCGGGGCACGGGTCGTCGATGGGCCGTTCGCGGAGGCGAAGGAGGCGGTCGGCGGCTACGTGAAGCTTCTCGTCAGTGGTCTCGACGAAGCCACGGCCATCGCCCAGCGCCACCCTGGCTTGGCTCACGGACTCATCATCGAGGTCCGCTCGATGCTCGTTCACTGCCATCTCGGTGTCACCAGCCGCACACCCTCGGCGGACCCGGCGCGGGCGTAATTCAGATCCGCCTGCCGTGGAGACCGGACAACCAGCGACCGAGGAAGCTGCAGCCGGCCCGGGTCAGCTCGTCGAGCATTTCTTCCGCCACGAGACGGGGAGGTTGCACGGCGCCCTGATCCGGCTCCTCGGCGTCGAGCATCTGGCGCTGGCCGAGGACGTCGCGCAGGAGGCTCTGCTCCGGGCGCTCCGTACGTGGTCGATGGGTGGCATCCCCGCCAATCCGTCGGCGTGGATTACCCGCGTCGCCCTGAACCTCGCCCGCGACCACCTGCGCCACCGGCGGATGTCGGCCGCGAAGGAAACCGCGATCGTCACTCATCTCGAGCAAACGCGATCGCCGAGCCGCCGCGCTGGTGAGGACGATCCGCTGATTCGCGATGACGCTCTGCGCTTAATGTTCGTCTGCTGTCACCCGTCGATCCTGCCGGATGCGCAGGTCGTCCTGACGCTCAAGGTGCTCTGCGGTTTCAGCACGGGGGAGATTGCCCGGGCATTTCTCTCGAGCGAGGCGGCGATCGAGAAGCAGCTCACACGGACGAAGCAGCGGATCCAGGCCGCCGGAATTGGCTTCGACATTCCTGAGGGCGAAGATCTCGCGCCCCGGTTGGGCGGCGTGCAGGCCGCGCTCTATCTGCTTTTCAACGAGGGCTACAAGGCTTCGGAGGGAGACCAACTCCTGCGCGAAGACCTTTGTCACGAGGCGATTCGCCTCACGACGCTCCTGTTGGCGCACCCCGTTGGAGCGACGGCGGGCAGTCAAGCGTTGCTCGCGCTGATGCTTCTGACCACCGCGCGCTTCCCGACCCGACTGAATGCCCAGGGCGAATTGCTGCGGCTGCAGGATCAGGACCGCACGCTCTGGGATCAATCCCTCCTCGAGCGTGGACTCGTGCATCTCGCGGAGGCCGCCCGCGGGCGGGAGATCACCGAGTACCACCTGCAGGCAGGGATTGCCGCGTGTCACGGACTGGCCGCCGATGCCGCCTCCACCGACTGGAACCGCATCCTCCGTCACTACGACGAGCTCCACCGGCTCAAGCCTACTCCGATCGTCGCGCTGAATCGGGCCGTCGCGGTGGCCCAGGTTCGGGGCCCGCAGGCGGCGCTCGCGGCGCTCGCCGCGATGCCCCAGCGCGAGCGGCTCGACTCCCATTACCTCTATCACGCGGTCGCGGGCGAGATGGCGGGGCGGCTCGGTGATCATGCCGCCGCGGCCACGAGCTATCGGCGGGCGCTCGATCTCGTTCGCGTTGGTCCTGAGCAGATCCATCTCGCCCGGAAGCTCGAACGCGTCTCCGAGCGTTCGCGCGGGGAGTAGGCTGGCTCACCCGATCGCGCGGGCGATCCCGAATGCCGCCGCTGCCGCGAGGCCGCCGATGACCGTGGTCTGCAGCGCGCTGCGGAAGACGGGGACGCCGGTGAAACGGCCCTTGATCCCGCCGAAGATCGCGAGCGCGATGAGCGTGACGATGACCGAAAGCCGCAGCGCGCCCTGGGCATCCGAGCGGATAACGTATGCGCTGAGCGGGATGACCCCGCCGGCGATGTAGGCCACGGCGATCGTGAGCGCGCTCTTCCACGCCCGGCTGGGCTCCGGCTGCTCCAGCCCGAGCTCGAAGCGCATCATGAACGAGACCCAGTCCTTCGGACGCTGCCGGAGGGACGCGATGACCGGTTCGCAATCCTCGGCGGAGATTCCGTAGCTGAGAAAGATGTCGCGCACCTCCTCCGCCTCCGCCTCGGGAATCGAGACGATCTCCTTTTCCTCCCGGATTTTCTCGTGCTCGTAATGCTCCGCGTCGCCGCGCGCCGCGAGATAGCCACCGAGCCCCATCGCGATCGCGCCGGCGGCGATTTCGGCGAAGCCGGCCGTCAGGATGACGTGCGTCTGCGAGATCGCGCCCGTCAGCCCGGCGGCAAGAGCGAAGGGAACCGTCAGGCCGTCTGACATGCCGATCACGACGTCGCGCACGGCTTCGCCGGCGGTGAAATGTTTCTCAACGTGGGGAGTGGTCGGCATGAAATGAGACCGCGTTCGTACCCGATTCATGTTCGCGCTGCCAGCCCTGAGACTGACCGGTTCGCGTCATTTCTCCGGCGCGGCGAGCGGGAGCTCGAGCGTGACCTTCATCCCGATGCCGGGGGACGATTCAAAACGCGCGCTGCCGCCGACCCGTTCGAGGCGGAGCTGCATGCTTTCGAGGCCCAGGCCGGAACCGCGGTGTTTTCCCGCTTTCGGCCCCTGGCCATTGTCGGTGAGGGTGATGGCGAAGCGGTCGGAGGAGACGGCTGCGGTGAATTCCGCCTGCGTCGCGTTGGCATGACGTACGAGATTGTTCACCGCTTCCTTGAGCGCGAGGAGTAAAGCGTGCCGGTGCGGCGCATCGACCACGCGCTCGGGTGGATCGGGTGGGAGCGTGATCTGGCAGACGATGTCCGCCACCTGAAGCGTGCTACTCACGTAGTCGGCAAGGTAATCGAGCAGGGCGGGAAGGGAGTCGTTGCGGGGGTTGACCGACCAAATGATGTCGCGGGCCGAGGCGGAGAGTTCCCGGGCCGTCACACGGATCTGCGGCAGCACCTTGTCGCGGAGCTGTTCGGGCGATTCGCGGCGGCCCTGTTCGCACAGCAGGATCACCCGGGAGAGGGCGGAGCCGATGTCATCGTGCATGTCCCGCGCGATGCGGACCCGTTCCGCGTCGAGGGCGGAGCGTGCCTCCAGTCGCGCGACGCGGCGGCGGAGGGCCGCGGCGGTGAAGGCGCGGGTGGCCCCGATGAGGCCGGCGGCAGCCACCGCCGCACCTCCCGCCGCCGCCCAAAACGAGTACCACCACGGAGCCGGAACTTCGAAGCTCCAGCGGGATGGCGCACCGGCCGAGTCTCCCTCCCAGCCGCCGGCCTGAACTTCGAAAGTGTACCGACCCGGAGGGAGATTCGTGAACTCCCGAGAACCGGCCTTGCTCCAGGGCGACCAATCCTTTTCGAACCCGTCGAGGTGCGTCCGATAATGCAGCGGCGATCCGCCGCCAACGTAGGCGGGATACCACGGTGCGCTGTACTCGAGGTTGAGATTGCGCTCACCGGGAGCGAGCATCCGGGATGTGTCGAAGGGCGTTCCATTCCGGATCGTGACCGGCCGCCCGTCCGCCCGCGCGGACCGGATCTGAGCGATGGGCAGCGGACTCGGGGGGCTGGCGTCGTCGATGCGCAGGCCCACCACTCCATTGCTCCCGTTCAGGAGGAGGTGTTCGTCCAACACGTCCGGACAAATGCCCTTGAATCCGCGCCCGACCACCGGCCGAATGTTGGCCTCGCTCCATTCGCCGTTCTCTCCGCTCGCCCGCGGTGGGAGAAAACGAAACAGCTGCTGCGCGCCCGGCGGCATTCCCACCGCCGCGGGGTCCGTCAGCATCCAAAGCGCTCCATCGGTGCAGACCTGCAGGGATCCGACGGCGAAATCGGGCAGGCCCCGCCAGATCTCCTTCACGCTCTGAAACCGGTTCGCCCCGGCATTCCAGCGGAAGAGTCCACCTCGGCAGCCGATCCAGGTTTCGCCCTGCCAGACCGCGAATCGGATCACCGCCGGCTCCGCGAGCTGGAGCTGGAGCACACCATTCGACTCATCAAGGTACTCCACGGGAGAAATTGGACCCGACTCCGCGTTCCATCTCACCCGCGCGATGCGGCTGCGCTGCGATTCCATCCAGATCCAACCGTCTGGTGCGATCGCCGCGGTGGAGCAGCCGATCGCAGATGGAATGACATTCTCCTCCCGCGTCCAGCCGCCCCCCTCCCGCCGGTAGTACGCCAGTCCCGATGTATCCGGCGCCACAAACCAGTGCGCGCCTGGTCCAGGGATCGGGGCGCCAAACGTGATCGACGGCGCGAGGGTCGAACGCGCCAGCACGGTCGGACGCCGATCCCCGAAAAACTGCGCGATACCGGAACCGCCGATGAGGAGGGAGTCTTCGAGGACCGTCAGGGCAAAAACCGAGGAGGGCAGATCAGCGCGTAGCGTGAAATTCCGGTCGGCCGTCTGCATCCAAACCCCGCGGGTCGTGCCGGCGTAGAAGCGGCCTTCGAAGAATCGCACCGTGTGGACGCCGTCGACCAGCCCGCTGCGCGGCGCGAGCACTCCAAACGCGGGTGAAGTCTCGACGCGCGAGAGTCCGTGGTCATGCGCCAGCCACAGGCCGCCCTGCGGATCGCACGCGAGCGCGTTGACGGTCCCGCGGCGCAGTCCGTCCTCGTACGTCAACTCTCTCACGACGCCACCATCGGCCCCGAGGATCAGGATGCCGGAGCGGGTCGTGCCGATCGCCACGCGTCCGCCCCCCAGCGCGGTGGCGGAGCGAACCGCGTCTCCTTCCACCCGGAGAGGGACGTCGAAGGCAGGCCCTTCCGCGGTGAGCCCGCGGAAGCGCTGACCGCGGCGTTCGGAGAAGGCGAGCGTGACGCCGCCGGGGAGATCGACGGCGTGGGTTGCCGCGATCAGGGCTGCGGCCGCGGGCTCCGGCACCGGGATCCAGCCGGCCGTCGAGATGAAGCCGACGCGTCCGCTCGCGGTGCGCGCGAGCACCTTGCCCTGCCAGGGCATGATCCATGATTTTTCGCCCTCGTGCACGATCCGGACCGTGCCGGCCACGTCGATCGCCACGACGAGGTCGCGGGTGGCAAAGACCATCGTGTCGTCGGCTGCCGCGACGCCCTGACTGAAAGCCCCGTCCAGGGCCCGGCCATCGCTCGTCTTCGTGATCACTGCGCCCTGCTGGAGCCGGCCAAACTCATCGACGCCGAATGCCACGATCCGGTGATTGCTTCCCACCCAGATCCGGCCCTTCCCGTCCGGACGGCAGGTCCAGACCACGCCGCCGATCTGCACCCGGCGCCAGCGCGTTCCGTCAAATTCGAGCAGGTGCGTGGTGTTCGCGACGTAGATGAGGCCGTCGCGGGAGACGGAGAGATCCCAGTTCTGATCCTCCCCTTCGTAATCGTCGGGGGAAAACGTGCGGGTGAGCGGCGAAAGGGTGGCGGCGGGGTCGGCGGCAAAGACGCGGGTGCTCGGGAGTCCGAGCCCGAGCAGAGCGGCGGCGGTTACGGCGGCGGTCGCGCGGAGGGAAGGCATCCCACCGCGACCGATCCCGGCGGGCGGCGGCGGAGCCCCTCGCGTCATCCCCGCAGGAATTTGGCGACCGCTTCCGTTCGGGAGGTGACGGAAAGTTTCGCGTACACGCGGCGCAGGTAGGTGCGCACGGTATCCTCGCTGAGCTGGAGTACCGCCGCGATTTCCTTGTAGCGGAGGCCGTTTGCGAGGGACTCGAGGACGGACCGCTCCCGCGCCGAAAGCGTTTCGATCTCGGCGTCCCGCACCGTCCGCGGAATCGTGAAATGGCGCACCACCCGCCGGGCGATGCCCGGCGACATTGGCGAACCGCCCGCGGCCGCGTCGCGGATGGCCGGGATGAGGTTTTCGATTTGCTCCGTCTTCACGAGGTAGCCCACCGCGCCGCGCCGAAGCGCCTCAAAGAGCAGGGTATCGTCGGCGAAGGCGGTGAGGACGATGATCGCGGTCGCCGGTAGCGCGGGCGCCAGGCGGGCGATGCAGTCCACCCCAGACATCCCGGGAAGCTGCAGGTCCATCAATAGGATGTTCGGTGCCCGATTCGGAAGGGCCGAAATCGCCTCCTCCGCGGACGAGAACGCGTCGAGGAGCGAAAGGCCCTCCGCTCCGGCGATCATTTCGCTGAGTTTCTCCCGCAGGGGAATCCCATCCTCGACAATTAAAACCGTGATCATTGAGCGAAAAATCAAGCTAGAATCCAGCCGATCCGACCGAAATTGAGAATCAGGTGAGTATCGTGAATCGCAGGGTGAAGGGAAGTCTTCGTTGGCATGGCAAAGCATTTCATTCCCGTAGCGTACAAGGTAGCATCGCCGATCCGACGCGCGTCGACCACTGCCCTTTGGTTCAATTTTCCACTAATACGGCTTCCGCAATTCGACCGGAGGCCCGGACCGCTTGCCGCGCAGCTTCAAATTCATCATCTCGACCCCGAAGGAGAAGGCCATCGCAAAGTAGATGTAGCCCTTGGAGATATGCTGGCCCAGGCCGTCGGCGACAAGCACCACACCGATCAGGAGCAGGAAAGCCAGAGCGAGCATCTTCACGGTCGGACGCTGATTGACGAAATCGCTGATGGCCTTGCTCGCGAGCAGCATCACGATCATCGCCAGGATGACGGCGGTGATCATGACGGCGATCTCCTGGGCCATGCCCACGGCCGTGATGACGGAGTCGAGCGAGAAGACGATGTCGATCACCACGATCTGGGCGATCACCGTGCCCATCGCGGCCTTCACGCGCACGCCTTTTTCGTGTTCGGCGCCCTCGAGCGAGCCGTGCATTTCGTGGGTACTCTTTCCGATGAGGAAGAGCCCGCCCAGGATCAGGACGAGATCCTTCCCCGAAACGCCGTGATCGACGATCGGCATCGTGAAGAGCGGCGTGGTCATCTTCGTCAGGAGGAAGATGGAACAAAGCAGCGCGATCCGCGTTCCGAGGGCCAATATCAGTCCGATCGTGCGCGCCCGGCCCTGCTGCTCGGGAGGCAGCTTGCCCGCGAGGATGGAAATGAAGATGATGTTATCCACGCCGAGCACGATCTCGAGCAGCGTCAGCGTGAGGAGGCTGATCCAGGCGTGAGGGTCGGCGAGCCAGTCGAACATGGGACGACTCAAACCCCTTCCACCCGCGCTGGCAACCGTCGCCGCACGGCGGACCTAGGGCAGGTCGTAGATCTCAGCGAGGGCGATGCCGGAGGTCTCCCCGATTCCGCGGACGACCGCTGTGTACGCTCCCGGCGCGAGGATCGTGATGAGGGCGCTCTCCCCGTTGTAATTCGGAGCGAGACCGCTGGCGATGAGCTGGAGGTCCTGATCCCGGCGCCAGTCATCGTTCTGCGCGAGCGAGCCGGCCGCGCCGTAAAACGTCACCGTCGGATCCGCGAGCGCGCCCGCGACGCCGCGGCTCGCGAGATCCGGTCCGATGGCGCGCACGGCCACCCGCTTCGAGTCGCGGCCGCCGATCACGAAGCCGACGATCATGACGTTGTCGCCGGTCTGGACCGATCCCCGGGTCGATAGGTTGATCAAGACCGACGTCCCGGCCGGATCGAGATCGTAGACCTCCACCAGCGCGACCCCACTCGTGCCGCCCGCGCCGCTGACGATCGCGGTGTAGTTACCCGCTTCGAGGGTCGTGATGATCGCGCTTTCGGCGTTATTGGCCGGGGCGAATCCGCTCGCGGTGATCTCGGCCTGCTGGGTCTGCGCCCAGTTGTCGTTTTCGCCGCGTTGCCCGCCCGCCGCGTCCACGAGTTGCACTCGGGGATCCAAGAGCACCCCGGTCACCCCGCGGTTCGCGAGATCAGGGCCAATGGCGCGCACGATCAATCGCTTGGAGCCGCCCCGGATCGCAAACCCGGCGATCCCGACGTTGTCCCCGGTGCCCACGAAGAGGCGGGTGGAGAGATTGATGAGTCGCGCCGACGTCTCCGGCGTCGTGGTCGTGCGCGTGACCTTCACCACATTGGACGAGGTCGGACTCGCCAGGGCATCGGCGAACGCGGATCCCGCCGTCGCGGCGAAGAGAATCGCGGGGAGGAGCAACCGGGGGAGAAATCGTTCCGGGTTCATTTCAGGGATGGAGGGCAACGGCTGCATTGGGGGAGCGGAGGGATTCGTCAGTCAGCGTGCGGAGAAACGCGACGAGCGCGCGCTGATCAGGTGGACTGATGGGGACGCCCGGCCCGGGGTGCTTCGCGAGGTTCGGATCGAGCGTCGGGCTGCGCTGCACGCCGCGGGCGTAGTGCGCCACCACTTCCTCGAGGGTGGAAAACCGGCCGTCGTGCATGTAGGGCGCGGTCACTTCGACGTTCCGCAGCGAGGGCACGGCAAACTTCCCGCGGTCCCCGTCGCGGCCCGTGACAAGCGCCCGGCCCCAGTCCTTCGATTCGACGTCGAGGCCATTGTTCGCGAAGGGTTGGCTGCGAAAAAGCGGACCTCCGTGGCAGTGGAAACAGTCCGCCCCGAACTGACCGCGGCGCGGATCGGACTCGGTTTGGAAGAGGTCGAATCCGCGCTGCTCTTCCGCGGAAAACTGGGCGGTTCTGCGGAGCACGCGGTCGAACTTGGAATCGGCCGCGAGGCGGGTGAGGAGAAACTGCTCGAGCGCGCGGGCCATCCGATCCGCGTCGATGACGGGTTCGCCGAACGCGTCGCGGAAAAGCGCCGGATACGCCGGGTCGGCCCGGAGTCGCGCGACCACCGTGTCCAGATCCGCGTGCATCTCGCTCGGATTCGTCACCGGTTGCAGCACCTGTTCCCGCAGCGTCCTCGCCCGGCCGTCCCAGAAAAATCCTGCGTTCCACGCGAGGTTGGCCAGGGGCATCGCGTTGCGCGTGCCGAGCGTGCCCGTGGCGCCGGTGCTCACGCGCCGGTGTTGATCCGCAAAGGCCAGTGCCGGCTGATGACACGAGGCGCAGGACTGCGTGTGGTTCCCGGAGAGCCGCTGGTCAAAGAAGAGCCGGCGTCCCAGTTCGACGCCTTCGTTCGTGAGCGGGTTGTCCAGCGGCAGCGCCGGGCGGGGGAAGTAAGCCGGGATCGTCAGCCGGTACGGAGTCGCCTCGGGCGAGAGGAGGCGTCGGGTTCGCGCCACCTCCGGAGCAGGCGTGGGATCGGTCGCCGCCGGCGCAACGGAGAAAGCCCGCGCCACGTTCGTCTGTAAGCGGTCCGCGAGTTCGTCTCCCCGCCGCGAGTGCGTGGACGATGAGCGCTCGTCGAGCGTGACCCCGGACAGGATCGTCGCCACGTCGACCGTCACCAGCCATTCGGCGGGAAGGTCGGCCGCCGACGGAAGGGGTAGCTCCACCGTCATGAGTCTTTCGTCCGTCGCGAGGTGATGGGAAAAGCCGCGCCGCGCCCCGTCGCGCGTTTGCCAGAATCCCTCGAGTGCGAGGAAAACGAAGCCCGCGTCACTTCCCCAGTGCAGACCGTTGACGACCGGATTCAGGGCGTGTCCAGGAGGCCACTGCGCCGGCTCGCGCTGATTGGTCGCGGGGTCGAGTCCGACCGCGAAACGCACGCGATCGTAGCTGCCCGTGGGCGCCCGCGGCACTTCCAGCGTCCTGCGGCCCTCGCGCAGACTCACGTATCCTGCCCAGTCGCTCAACGCGATCCACGTTCCGTCGGTGCGGCGGAAGGCGAGTTGGGAGATGAGGAAGTCGAAGCGCGTGATGACCGGGCCGCCGGTTTCGACCGGAACATCGAAGGTCAGCGGCCTGCCGCGGAAACTCGCGCCGACGAGGAGCCGCAGCGGGGCCGGCTCCGCGGCTCGCGTGATCGCGGTCACCATGACAAGGACAGCGAGGATCAGGATGATTAAGAATCGCCGCGCAAACGCCGCCAAGTCCGCCGCCTCCAGGGCAGCGAGCGAGTCGCGGTCGTCGTCGAATCGGGACGGCTTCATCGCTCCGGCTCAGTTCGAGGAATTCGCGATCGACGTCCGCGTGACGCGGTAGAAACGGTCGACGTTGGCGGTGCCGCCACCGGCGTCGATCTTTTGCGTGGTCACGCCGGTCGCGTTGATCGCCGGCAGCAGGTCGCTCCAGGTCTGGAGATCGTTCGAAGCGGAGAGCACGTAAGTGCCGCCTTCCACGCTGCTCCAGGTGAGCGTGACATCCGCGGCGCCGCTCGCGATGACGGGAGCCTGCAGCGTCAGCGGCGAGGCCTTACCGCCCGTGAAGTAGGCGCTCGTCGATTCACTGATCGCCCCGGTTCCGCCCGTCACCGTGCCGTAGAACTGCCGGCCAATCACGTATGGGAACGCGGGGGTTCCGTTGGAATTGATCGTGATGAAATAGGCGTACGTTCCGGCGGGGAACTCTGGGGTGACGCATTGGCGGCCATTGTACCGATCGAGATCCCAGGCGGTTCCGGTCGTGCTCGCCGCGGGGAGGTCTCCCAGAAAATCCCAGTCCTCGGCGTAGCGTCCGATCGCGTAGCTCAGGCCCTGGGCATCGTTGGCCCGGTTCGTCGCTGGGCCATATTGCGTGGCTGTCAACGACGTTCGGTTCTGGGAAACTTGCGCCCAGACCGGCAGCGAAGTGCGGCCAGTGGCATCCAGATTCGTCGTTCCGAACTGGCCGGTGCGTTTGAGGTAGCCGGACTGCAGGCGCCGCACGCCGGATGCCGGGTTATTGGCGGTCGCGTACCCATACGGACCGTAGATGGGATAGCCGTCGAAGGCCCAGCCGACGATCGGTGAGTGGTGGAGATTCGCGGCGCTTTCGCTGTATGATTCGCCCGCCGCGTTGTAGCTCACATTGTCCCCGAGCTGGGAGCGGATCGCGAGCGGATTGACGTGGGCGTGATAGTCGCCGTTGCCCGGTTGATGCGCGTTGTTTGGATCGAAGGTCACCACCTCGCCGATCAGCGCGTCGCGATTCCAGACGCCGCCGCCGCCGCCCATGCCGCCATCGGTCATCGTGGTGTTCGACCAGGAGAAGGCGTCGAGCATGTTGTAAATTCCCGTTCCGTTCACGTAGAGCCCGATCACGCCGAAGCCGGTGTTCGACTTGGTCGTCGCCGGCGCCGGGGTGCGCGGAAAGCGTCCGGTCCGGTTCTGATTGACCGGCTTGTTCATGAACTGCGCGGTGCGGGCGGCGTTCGCGTACCACGGACCCATCACATGGCTCCCGAGACCGGAAACCGTGACGTAGACATTCGCGCTGGAAAAGCTGATCGACTGCACATCCGCGTACGCCGGCAGGGATTGTCCCGTCCACGTGCTGGTGGGCGTTGCGCCAGTGGTCGCCCGGATCCGCGCGTATTGCCCGGAATTCGTCGTGAACCAGCTGCTCAGAAGGGGTTCCGCGGCCGGAAGGGGGGCCGCGAGCACGAGGAAGGAAAGCAGGGCGAGTCGCATCATGGGCGCAAGGATGGCGCCTCCTTCATTAAGGGATCGTGAAGACCGCGATTTTGTGCGTGCGGCGCGCACTTCATGTTCGCTTAAGGTAAACGCGGCCAGTACGACGGCAGCCATGCGAGTCCTCATCGTCGAAGACGAACCTGATCTCCTCCGCGCGCTCGCCCGGGCTCTGCGCGAGGAAGGATACGCCATCGACACCGCCGCCGATGGCGAGGACGGCCTGCACAAGGCGGTCACCTGGAACTACGACGCGATCGTGCTCGATGTCATGATGCCCCGGCTCGACGGTTGGACGGTTCTCGCCCTGTTGCGCGAAACGAAAAAGACGCCGGTCCTGATGCTCACAGCCCGGGACCGCCCGAGCGATCGCGTGCGCGGACTGGATACCGGAGCGGACGACTACCTCGTCAAACCCTTCGATCTCGACGAACTCCTCGCCCGCCTCCGGGCCCTGATCCGGCGGGCGGCCAACGAATCGCGTACTCGCCTCGAGATCGGTGAGATCGTCATCGATCTGCCGGCCCGCCTCGTGCGCCGAGCGGGGGAACTCGTGCCGCTCACGGCGCGCGAATACGCTCTCGTGGAATACCTCGCTCTGCATCGGGGCGAGGTCGTTTCGCGCACCACCCTGTACGAACACCTTTTCGACGAAAACGACGATACGCTTTCGAACCTGCTCGACGTGCACGTCTCGAACATCCGCCGGAAACTCGGCCACGAATTCATCACCACCCGACGCGGCCATGGCTACGCCATTGAAACCTGACGGAGCGCGCGGCGGGCGCGCGGTCTTCTTCCGCTCGCTCCGCTGGCGCCTCCAGGCGTGGTACGCCGCGATCCTCGTGGTGCTGGTGACCGTCTTCGGCTTCACTGCGTTCGCGCTCGAGCGCTCGCGGCAGCTCCGGCAGATCGACGGAGAATTGCAGGCGCGCGTTTCCCTGCTCGCCAGTGGCCTCCGCCCGGGGGGCCCGCCTTCCGGCCCGCGGCCCGCGGATCGTCCGCAGCCGCCGGGGGATGCCGCGTCGGAACCCCGCTGGCGCGACGTGCCTCCGGATCGGACCGGACCGCCACCACCGCGCTTGCGCGACGAGCCAGGTCCACCTCCGCCCCGCGGTCCGGGAGGCCGGCCGGCCGGGCGTCCGGAGTTCGTGCTCCGCCCGGAGTTGGTGGCGGCCTTTGATCCGAACGCCCCCTCACCGTTTTACTACCTCGTCTGGCTGCGGGGCGCCGAAGTCCTCGCCCGGAGTCAGAATGCCCCGGATCTACCGCGCCCGCCGGTGGAGGGCCGGAGTCCGCGCCAGCGGGGTGATGAGCGAGAGATGTTTCTTTACCTCGCGACGGGCGACTGCGTGCTGGCCGGACGTGCGGTGGGACCGGACCTGGCCGAACTGGATCGGCTCGCGTGGTGGCTGTTCGCGCTCGGGGCCGGCGTCCTCGGAGCCGGACTCGTGGGCGGCTGGTGGATCGCGGGACGCGCGATCCGTCCCATCGAGGAAATCAGCGCCGCCGCCGCGCGCATCGCCACCGGCGATCTCTCCCGTCGGATCGACACCGCCGATGCCGAGAGCGAACTCGGCCGCCTCGCGCAGGTCCTCAACGCGACGTTCTCCCGACTGGAGGCGTCCTTCGCTCAGCAGGGTCGGTTCACCGCGGACGCGGCGCACGAACTGCGCACGCCGGTCTCGGTCATCCTCATGCAGGCGCAGACGGCGCTCTCGCGCGAGCGCGATCCCGCGGACTATCGGGAAGCGCTGGAATCCTGCCGTCAAGCGGCCCAAAGGATGCGCCGCCTGATCGAGAGTCTGCTGGATCTCGCGCGGCTGGATGCCGGCGAGGAGCGCATGCGCCGCGAGCGCTTCGATCTCGCGCGCGTGGTGCACGAAGCGGTGGATCTCGTGCGTCCTCTAGCGGCGGAACGCGGCATCATTCTGCGGGTCGAAGCCGGAGCGGCGGAAGCCCTCGGCGACGCCGAGCGGATTGCGCAGGTCGCCGTGAATCTGCTGACGAATGCGATCCAGCACACGCCCTCCGGCGGCGAGGTGCGCACGCAGCTCTCGAGCGACCGGGACGGCGTGCGGCTCGCGGTCGCGGATGGCGGGGAGGGCATTCCGCTCGAGCATCTGCCGCATCTCTTTGAGCGATTCCATCGGGGCGATGCCGCCCGCACCACGGCGGAGGGCCACGCCGGCCTGGGTCTGGCCATCTCGAAGGCGATCGTCGACGCGCACGGTGGCGTCATCATGGGTGGAAATGCGGTGGAGGGCGGCGCCGTCTTCACGGTGCGCCTCCCCGGCGCCACCGCGTCTTGAAGTCCGACGTCACGGCCGGCCAAACCTCGCCCGGACCCACGCGAGCGTTTCGCGGACGCTGTCCTCGAGCGGACGCGGGGACCAGCCCAGTTCGCGGCGGATGCGGGAGTTGTCGATGATGGCGGCGCCGGAGGCGTATTCCTTGATCGATTCCGCAGTCATCAGTCGCGACGTGCCGAGCAGCTTCGTCTGGGTCCAGTCCATCGCCGGCAGGAACGGGAAGAAGGCGCGAGGCATGTCCCAGCGCGGCACGCTCACGCGGGGATCGACCCGGTGCATGGTCTCGAACAACGGGCGCATCCCGATGGTGAAAGCGCCGCAGAGGTAGCGGCCGGTGGCCGACGCATTCTCAAACGCGAGGCGATGCGCGAGCGCGACGTCGCGCACGTCCACGAAGGTGAATTCGAGCGGCGGAAGGAGCGGCAGCAGACCGCGGATCGCGTTTTCGAAGATCTGGGTCGAGGGCGTGTGCCGCGGAAAGCCCGGGCCGATCACGAGCGTGGGATTCACGCTAACGAGGTCGAGTCCACTCTCATCCGCGAAGGCCCGCGCGCGCCGCTCCGAGAGCGTCTTCGCGAGCGCATACGGTTCGGTGGCGGCATCATTCCATTGCGTCTCATCGAGTGGTTTTTCCTTGGTACCGGAATTGCCGATCGCCACGAGGCTGGAGGTGAGAATCACGCGGTGGACTCCGGCGGCCTTCGCCGCCCGGAGGACCGTCAGAGTGCCTTCCACCGCGGGATCGATGACGTCGCGCTGCGGATCGGCCGAGTGCATCGCGTAGACCGCGGCGACCTGGAAAACTCCCTCGCAGCCCTCCACGGCCCGGGAGACGGCCGCCGCGTCCCGGATGTCACCCGCGACGATTTCGACCTGCGGATGGATCAGCGTGGGAACCTCGCGCCTGGCGTCGTCCGGCCGGCGGACGAGCGCCCGCACGCGGTAACCGTGCTCGACGAGATGGGAAACCAGCACGTTGCCAACGTGGCCGTTGGCACCGGTGACAAGAACGAAAGCCATGGTCGAATCTGCCGGCCGGATCGGAGCCGCTCAAGGAATCTCGTAGATCTCGACGAGGCCGACCCCGGTCGTGGTGCCCACTCCGGAAACGATCGCCGTGTAGGCGCCGGGCGGCAGCACCAGGATGATCGCGGCTTCCTTCGCGTTCGTCGGGGCGAATCCCGACGCCTGGATCTGAGCGGCCTGCGTAGCCTGCCAGTCGTTATTGGAACCCTGGGTAACGCCGCTGGCGTTCACCACGCTGATCTGGGGATCGGCGAGCGTTCCGGCGACGCCCGCCGAGGCGAGCGAGGGTCCGATCGCGCGGACGAGCACCTTCTTCGCGCTGCCCCCGCCGATCACGAAGCCCCCGATCATGACATTGTCCAAGGTCTGCACCAGCCCGCGCGTGGAGAGATTCACGATCCGCGGGTCGGTCTTGCCGGTCTCGAGGTCGTAGATCTCGATCGAGCCCACGCCGGTCGTATTGTTCTTTCCGCGCAGGATCGCGGTGTAGACGCCCGGCGCGAGCGTCTGGATCATCGCGGATTCGTTGTCATTCGTCGGCGCGAAGGGCGTGGCCTGAATGGCCGCCTGCTGCGTGTCCTTCCAGTTGTCATTGAACGCGAGCTGCGCGCCGTTGCTGACGAGTTCCAGCGTGGGATCGGCGAGGGTGCCAGTGACGCCTGCGAGCGAAGGTCCGACTCCCCGGATCAGCAGGCGCCGGCTGCCGGTGCCCTGAATCACGAGTCCGGCGATCGCGACGTTGTCGCCGACGTCCACGCGGAGCCGGGTAGCGACATTGATGAGCGGGCTGCTCGCCACCGTGCTGGTGATCGTGAAATTCTGGCCGTTGATGGCGTAGTAGACGTTCCCCACGGGTTCGACCTTGAGTCTGCCCTGGCTCGTCGGGATCGAGGGAATGATCACCGCCGTCGACCCGTTGTTCGGGACACCTTGGGCGAGAAGGGTGTTGAACGTGAAGCCGCCGTCGGTGGAGAGGCGCACATTCACGGTATTCGTGCTGATCGGCGGGTTGTTTGTCCCCGCCACATTCCACATCACCTGCACGGAGCTGCCGCCGGAGAAAGACAGACCGGACGCCATCTGCGACGTCACGGTGAACGGACCAGCCGACGTGGCGACGGTCAGCAACCCCAGCGCCTGCGCGACCCCGCCACCTCCCGCCCGGTTGTCCCGCGCGGTGATGCGAAAATTCAGGTTCCGAGTCGCGGTTCCTGTGTAGGTCGGGAGCGCTTCACCGAGCGAGGCGGTGCCGTTCGCGACCGCGGTCTGCGCGGGGAAGTAGCGGGTGGGACTGGCGACGGGAGCGAAAGAGCGGAAGAGCGGGCCCGTGCCATTGTCGGTTGCGCCGAGCGCCGCGGCGATCCCCTTGTCGAATTGTTCCCAGCAATAGGTCAGCGTGTCGTTGTCGGGATCGGAAGCCACCGCGGTCAGCGCGAAGGGCGTGTTGTTTGGAATCGTGAAGGATGTGGGCGGGGTGAGGACGGGCGGACGATTCATCGTCGAGGTGAGGGCGCCGCAGGTGGACCCCGGACTGAAGGCGAGGTATCCCTGGATCTGATCGTAGCTCCGCGTGTGGAAATACGCGTCGACGTTCGACTGGAGATCATCGGAATCGCACAGACCCGGATAGCACATGATGGTCGATCCGCTCCCCGGCTCGTAGGCCGACCCGGCCACGCGGTTTCCGGAACAAAAGCCGAGCGTGCTGTTGAAACTGTGATCAGCCCCAAACTGGTGACCCATCTCGTGGGCGACGTAATCCACATAAAAGGAATCTCCTTCGGGTACACTCAGCCCGGTCTCACCCATCGCCTTGAAGCCTGTATCGCAGACCACGCCGAGATCCGCGAGGCCGCCGCCACTGATGGAGAAGACGTGGCCGATGTCGTAGTTCGGTGAGCCAATCACGTTGTCGATGTTGGTCTGGTTTTCCGACAGCAGGGAAATGGCGTCCGTTCTCACGTACGGGTCGGTCGCCGGGTTCGTGTAGACGAGCGACTGGGTGCCGCTGACGAAGACCAGCCGGATCGCGAGTTCCTTTTCGTAGATTCCGGTGACGCGATTGATTGCCGTGGTCATGGCCGAGAACGCCTTTGTCACCGTGCCCCCGAAGTGCCCGGCATACCCCGACGTGCAGGCCAGAGCGAGCCGATAAGTGCGGAGCGTGGCGCCCGTGGGTCCGGCATCGGTCGAAACGCCATCGGTCAGGTGGGCGAGCACGGCCGATTTGGCTTCATTGTGCGTGAGACATTCGAACGGCGCGCCACTCCGAATCGCGTCCTTGCGGGCGTGGACCTGATACAACTCTTGCGAGAGGTGGTAGTAGGGATCGATGTACCAGTTGCCGCGCGGAGTGAGCACCTGGGCGTGAAAGCCGAGTTCGGTGAAATCGAGCCGGGCCGAGGCGGCGGGATCATCGAGGCCGCGGCCCACGTACGTCCGGATGTTGGGAAACATCTCCTGGAGCTTCGGCTCCATGATGCTGGACTCCTCGACCTCAAATCGCTGGAACGAGCCGTCCGGCGCCGGCAGATGCAGGATGATGGGCACCGCCGCCGTGGTCCGCCGCATCGCCTCGACCGGCGCCTGCGCGAGCGCCGCGCGCATCGCGGTTGCATCGAGGGTGTGGAGACGGAATTCGCGGGCCTTGATGAGGTTTACCGTGCCGATGCTCGATCTCGCTGCGACGGCCTTGCCTGCCACGGCGTGCCAGAGTCCGTCCGGTGAGGCGCTCGGCGCCTGGGCGAAAGCCCCGCCCGCGAGGAAGATCAGGGCGAAGCGGAGCGCTAGGCCACGAACGGTGGAGCGGTTGGTCGTGGTCATGACAGAATAGACTGCATGACCCGTGCCGAGGCGAGACGGTTACCGGGCCGTTTGCGTCATGCGGAACATCCTGGCAAGATCCCTGCCGACGCACCGGAGACGGCGTCAGTCTGTGAAAATCAGACCGCGCGCGGAATACCGGTCGCAATCCGGCGTCTCCATTGAGGATGTCACAAAATACCCCGCATACTCCCCCTCGGCACTGGTCTGCTGAAGCTTCCTTGGCCGGATTTAGTCTGACGATCTGCGACGCCGGCGCGGAACTGAACGTGGAATCGGCCCACTGCTACACCGACACTTGCACCCTCGAGAGGTTTTTCGAGCCGTCGCCGACTTCCACCATTTTAACCCTCCGCGAAACGGTTTTGAGCGGTTTCCCGGCCTCGCAGATGGCGGAAATCGACGCGGACGTTCGTCGTCGTCTCGCCGCCCGGGGCTGAAGGCGAAAAGGGTCATTTCCTTAGAACCGGCGGGCGCGGAAGGGGGAGATCCGCGATCTACCCTTCGCGAGAACGCGTTGCGCCGTTCTGGATCTCCCGAAATCTCTTTCGGGCGAGCAGCATCGGTGACGGGAAAGGGATGAATGCGGGCGGGTCCAAGCCAGCGCGCAGCAACGGCCAACGAAGAGGGGTCAGCGCGGCGTCAACAGCGTCTCGCCGAATCGGGGCACGCGAAATTCTGCCCGCCCTAGCCCCGCCGCATCCAGGGCCGCGACCAATTCCCGCCCGGGTGCATCCACTGCTTCATCGGTCAGCCGGAAGGTCCCGAAATGCATCGCGAGACTCTGCCGCGAGCCGAGATCGCGGTGAGCTTTCACCGCGTCTTGGGGATCCATGTGTTGAGCTCCCATGAACCAGCGGGGCGCATAGGCTCCGATGGGCACGAGGGCGAGATCCGGCGCCCCAAGGCGCTGCCGGATCCCGGTGAAGAGCGTCGGATGATATCCGGAATCACCCGTGAAATGCCAGGAAGGTCCTCTGTCGGTCTCGACCCTCAGCCCGCCCCAGAGCGCCCGGTTCGTATCGCCCAGCCAGCGGCGCGACCAGTGCTGCGCCGGGGTGAGGGTCAGCTTCGCGCGGACGGGCTTCTCCAATTCATGGGCCTGCCACCAGTCGAGCTCGACCACCTGGGAGAGTCCGTGCCCGCGGAGAAAACTGGCGTTGCCCAGAGGCGTCAGAAAGAGCGGCCGATGCGCCGCCTCCAGTCGCTGGAGCGTCGGGACATCGAGATGGTCGTAGTGATTGTGACTCACGAACACGACGTGGATCGGAGGCAGGCTCGCGAGCTCGAGCGCCGGGCGCCGGACGCGGCGGGGCCCGATGGCGGAAAACGGGCTCGCGCGTTCCGACCAGACCGGATCCGTGAGCACGTTCAGCCCGCCCGGATTTTGGACGAGAAACGTCGCATGACCCACGAAAGTCGCCGCGAGCTCGCCAGGCCCGACCTGTCCCGGCAGCCGCGGCGTGAGGCCGTCGTCGATGCGCGCCGGCCATTTCTCCGCCTTGGATTGCCATTGCCAGCGCAGGACGTCGGCAAAGCTCTTGCCCGCCGGAGCGCCGGTCGAGTTGCGGAAATGCCGGCCATCGAAGTGATCGCTCAAGATCCCGGCGTATCGCCCCACGGCCGGTGCGGCGCAAACCGCTCCGCCCGCCGCGGCGGCGACGGTCAATCCGGAAAGCTGGACGAAGCGCCGGCGCGTCATGTCCGCAAGTTTCAGAGCGCGGAGCGGCGCGCAAAGACCCACCGCGTCATCACCGCCGCCACTCTCGCACTCCGATCGCGGCGACCGCCAGGAGGAGCAGCAGGAGGGACGTGCGGCCCAGCGTGAAAAAATCGAGCCAGGAGCCGCGCGGCGTCTGCGCGTGGACGAACGCCGAGAACCCGCGCCGGGAGCCCGAGGCATCGAAGAGCGCGGCCCGATACGTGTGCATCGACGCCGAACGGGCCGGACGGACGGTGATTTCCATCCGCTCCCCCCGCCGTCCTGCCAGGGGGCTCGGCACCAGCACCCAGCGGACGGCGAGGCGGTGGTTCGCCTCGAAGAACAACTCGCGTTCCTCGACCCGGATGACTGATCCGGCGGGCGGATCGACCCCCTTCCACGAAAGCGCTGCCCGCCCATCCGGCAGGACCTCCACCGCGGCGTCGGCGAGGGGGAATTCTCCGCCAGGGTAATTCGGAGCGAGCAACCCGGCGTCGAAGTCCTCGTTCCCGGCGGTCGCCGGCGAGGGGCCGGGTGTTGTCTGGACGGCGCCATCCGACTCGGCGGCGTCGCGGGCAGTTCCCGCGGGCGTCGCAGTGGGCGACAGGTCCGACCCCTCCGGTTCCGCCGCCGTCGAGCGCGGGGTCGGAGTCGGCTTCAGCGCGGGCGGATTCATCGGTCGGCCGGTCCGGTTCGGGACGTTCGCCTCCAGGCCCGAACCGAACAGTCGCAGCACTTGATCGGAACCCGAGCCGAAGCGCACTTCGCCTTCGAACGCGCTCGCGCGAGTCGGCTCGAAGATGAACTGGAACGATTTCCGTTGGCCGCGCCGCAGCGCGTAGCTGGCCTCGCCGTCTACGCGCCAGGGCGGCTGGAGAATGATCCGCCCGGTCGCGGTTCCGCCCCCGCCGTTCATGAGCACAAACGTCTGGCGCGCGCCGGGGCCTCCCACGGGGGCCGGCCCGAATTCGAGAATCGCGGGCAGCGCGATCAGCCGCGGCGGATTCTCGGGGATCCGGATGTCGACCATCCCCGTCGCGCTGACGCCGCCGGCAGTGCGCTGGACGGCGAAAGTGAATTGGTCGTGTCCGCCTCCGTTGGCCGGGTTGTGGGTGTAGGTGACCGTCGCCGAATCGCCGCCGATGGAGCTGCGCACGGGATCGAGCCGTCCCTTCGTGGGCGGCGTGCGGATGATAAAATCGAGCGTTCGCCCCCGCGGTGCCCCGGTGAGCCGGAGCGTGATATCGACCCTTCCGCCCTCGGCCACTTCGACGAAAGTGTTCTGCGGCGTCGGGGGCGGATCGAAGGGAAGCGTGATGTCAGCGACTGCCGCGGAAGGGGCAAATCCGGCCGCGAGACAACCCACCGCGGCGGCGAGCTTCGCATTGACCCTCATCATGTGCTCACTATTCTGGCGCTCTCACTGCCCGTGCAAACGCCCGCCCGCGCCTTCCTCACCCTCATTGTCCTGCTCGCGTCATCCGCCCCGGCGGTGCATGCCCAACTGCCGACCCGCCGGGCGGTGGCCGTCCAGGTGCAGCCTCAAAAACCCGCCGGAGATCTGATCCAGCGCCAGCAGGAGGTGAAGATCACCGCCCGGCTCATGGACACGACCGGCCCGGATAATTCGCGCATCCTCGTCTCGCTCGCGAAGCAGCGGGCGTATCTCATCAACACCAATACCGATGAGATCGTGATCGATTCGCCCATCTCCAGCGGCAAGCGCGGGCACTCCACGCCGAAGGGAAACTGGAAGGTGTTGCAGAAGGACAAGGATCATCGCTCGTCGATCTACGGCGATTTCGTGGATGGCGGCGGCCGCACCGTTCGGCGCGGCGTCAGCACGAAGATCGACTCCGCTCCCAGCGGCACCCGCTATGTCGGCGCCTCGATGAAATGGTTCATGCGCCTCACCAATGATGGCGTGGGCATGCACACGGGATTCCTGCCCGGTTATGCCGCTTCCCACGGCTGCGTCCGCATGCCGGAGAATATCGCCGCGCTCTTCTTCGCCCGCGTCAAGGTGGGGACGCCGGCGGTGATCGCGGACTGATTTCCCGCGCTGGCGGCGGTGCATCGCCGGTCCACCGCGCCCCGTCTTCCGTTTCCGCCCGTGCCCGCCGCCGACTATCCAGATGCCCTCAAGCGCCTCTCGGCGCAGCTCCGCCGTTTGCCGGGCGTCGGCCCGCGGAGCGCCGAACGCATGGCGCTCTGGCTGCTGGCGCCGCGGGACGGCTCGCGCTGCGCGGAACTTTCCGCGGCTCTCCTCGATGCGGCCGAGCACGTCCATCCCTGCGCGCGCTGCGGGTTTCTTACCGCCGAAGATCTTTGCGTGATTTGCGCGGACGAGTCCCGCGCGTCCGGTCCGCTCTGCGTCGTCGAACAGGCGAGCGACATTCTGCCGCTCGAGCGGACGGGCGTATTTCGGGGGCGGTATCATGCGCTCGGCGGCCGCCTCGCCCCGCTCGATCACATCGGGCCCGATGATTTGAGCATCGGTCCGCTCGTGGCGCGTTGTCGGGACGAAAATCCGCCCGAGGTCATTCTCGCGCTCGGGGCCGATGTCGAAGGCGAGGCGACGGCCCATTACCTCGCCGATCTGATCCGCGGCGAGTTGCCCGAGTTGCAGGTCACCCGCATCGCGCAGGGGATCTCAGCTGGCGGCGGATTGGAGTCCGCGGATGAGCTGACGCTCTCCCGGGCGTTGACGGGGAGAGTTCGGGCGGCGTGAGGAAAAAGGGGACAGGGAACAGCCGGAGACTCCATCGGGCGCGCGCTGAGGTGATTCGAACCATCTTGCGTTTTTGATCGGACGTCGGAGATCGAAAGTTGATGGACGCCACCTCCACCGCGACCGCGAGCGACGCCGCCTTTTCGTTTTCGCTGAATGGCGAGACGGTCGTCATCTCCGGCGTCTCGCCGAATGTCACGCTGCTCGACTGGCTGCGGGCCAATGGACGGCCGGGGACGAAGCAGGGCTGCGCGGAGGGCGATTGCGGAGCGTGCACCGTCGCCTGGGTGGAACGTGACGCCGCCGGCCAGCCGACCTACCGCGCGATCAATTCCTGCCTCGTGCTCCTCCCGATGTGCGCGGGTCGCGAAATCGTCAGCGTGGAAGGTCTCGCGACCGGCGGCCGGCTGCACCCGGTCCAGAAATGCCTCGTGACCTGCCACGGCTCGCAGTGTGGCTACTGCACCCCCGGATTCGTGATGTCGGCGTTCGAAGGCTATCACCGGGCGGACCTCCGTGAGCGTTGGCAGATCGACGATCAGCTCGCGGGCAACCTCTGCCGCTGCACCGGGTACCGGCCCATTCGCGATGCCGCTTCGCGCGCGTTTGCGAAGCGCGCCTTCCAGCCAGCCGATCCTCACGTAGCCCGCCTCGCAAGCGCGCCGGTGGAGCTCGGGTCGCTCGACTACGGCGCGTCGGGGCAGCGCTTTCTCCGCCCCACTTCGCTCGCCGGAGCGTTCGCGCTGCTGGAGCGTTTTCCCGACGCCCGTCTGATCGCCGGCGGCACGGAGCTCTCGCTCCTCGTCACGAAGAAGTTCCAGTCCTTCGGACTCCTCATCTCCCTCGAAGCGGTGCCGGAGCTGCGGGAAGTCGCCATCACTGCGGAGACGGTCCGGCTCGGGGGCGGACTCACGCTCACGCAGCTCGAGGAAATTCTTGCGGGCGGAGCATTGCCGGAGCTCGCGCGACCGCAGTCGGCGCTGCGCAATTTCCTCCGCTGGTTCGGCTCGCGCCAGATCCGGAGCCGCGCGACGATCGGCGGCAATCTCTGCACCGCATCCCCGATCGGTGATCTCGCGCCGGTCTTTCTCGCGCTCGATGCCAGCGTCGTGCTCGCCTCGGCCACCGGCGAACGGACCGTGCCGCTCGCGGACTTCTTCGTCGCGTACCGGAAGACGCTGCTCCAGCCGGGCGAGATCATGCGGGCGGTCGTCTTTCCTCGCTTCGATCCCGTCCGCCGCCTGGTCCGCAGCTTCAAGGTCTCCCGTCGGCGCGAGATGGACATCAGCACGGTCTCGGCCGTCTGCGGCCTCGAGCTCGAGGCGGCGAATCGAGTGACGCACGTGCGGCTCGCCTTTGGCGGCGTCGCTGCGATGCCGCAGCGCGCGCGGCGGACGGAGGCCTGGCTCGTCGGACGCGAGTGGAATGCGGCGACGGTGGCGGAGGCGCGTCGGATGCTCGAGACGGAGTTCACGCCGCTCACGGACGTGCGGGGCGGCGCGGCCTACCGTAGCGGGCTGATCGGCGATCTCTTCGAGAAATTCTTCCACGGTGGCCCGGAGGCGGAAGCGGAGCTGGACGCCGGCGCGATCGAAAACGTGAACCCCTGGCCCGGCGAGGAGGAGTGGCCGCTGCCGCACGAGAGCGCGGTGGGTCATGTGACCGGTCGCGCCCGTTACGTTGATGACCAGTCGCCGAAAGCCGGCATGCTCGAGGTCTGGCCGGTCGGCTCACCGCACGCCCACGCGCGGATCCTGCGACGCGATGCGACGCGCGCACGCGCGCTTCCGGGCATCCGCGCCGTCCTGCTTGCGGAGGACATCCCGGGGATGAATGACGTCGGCGCCGTCCGGCACGACGAGATTCTCCTCGCCGATCGCGAGGTCAGCTACCACGGCCATCTCGTCGCGCTCGTCGTCGGCGAGACCGCCGCCCAATGCCGGGCCGCCGCCGCGCTCGTGGAGGTGGAATACGAGCCGCTGCCCGCGATCCTCTCGGTCGCTGAAGCGGTGGCGCAGGGATCCTTCCACACCGATCACCATCAGATCGTCCGCGGCGACGTGAGCGCCGCCCTCCCGGGACGGCAGACGCTCTCCGGCGAGTTTTTCCTTGGTGGTCAGGAGCACTTTTATCTCGAGACGCAGAGCGCCTGGGCCGAGCCCGGGGAGGAACCAGGCGAGATGTTCGTCCATTCCTCCACCCAGCATCCCGCGGAGATCCAGACCGTGGTGGCGCACGTCCTCGGAATCGCGAAGCATCACGTCATCGTCCAGAGCCCCCGCATGGGCGGCGGCTTCGGCGGGAAGGAGACGCAGGGGAATACGTTCGCCGCGCTCGCGGCACTCGCCGCCCATCACACCGGCGAGGCGGTGCGCGTCTGGCTGAATCGCGATCAGGACATGATGCTCACCGGCAAAAGGCATCCGTTCCTCGCCCGTTTCGAGGTGGGATTCGATTCCGACGGCCGGCTCCACGCCTTGCGGGCGGAGCTCTTCGCCGATGGCGGCTGGTCGCTCGATCTCTCCACCGCGATCTGCGACCGCGCGCTGCTGCATCTGGACAACGCGTACTACCTTCCGCACGTCGAAGTCCGCGGCCGGGTGGCGAAGACGCATGTCGCGTCCAACACGGCCTTCCGCGGCTTCGGCGGGCCGCAGGGCATGCTCGTGATCGAGGAGATCATCGACCGCGTCGCCCGCACTCTCGGTCTCCCGCCGGAGGTCGTCCGCGAGCGGAATCTGTACCACGGCGAAGGCGCCACGAATACGACCCACTACGGCCAGGCGGTTGGCGACGAGCGGATCGGACGCATCTGGCGCGAGCTGGGGGAAACCAGCGACTTCGCGGCCCGGCGCGCGGCGCTCGCGGAGTGGAATGCGAAGTCTCCGCGCGTGAAGCGCGGGCTCGCCGTGACGCCGGTGAAATTCGGCATTTCCTTTACGCTCAAGCACCTCAATCAGGCGGGCGCGCTGGTGCTCATCTATCAGGACGGTTCGGTCCAGCTGAACCACGGCGGCACGGAGATGGGCCAGGGGCTGCACACGAAAATTCTCGGCGTCGCGCAACGCGAGCTCGGCGTGACGCGAAAGCAGCTTCGCGTGATGCCGACGCGCACGGACAAAGTACCAAACACCTCGCCCACCGCGGCCTCCAGCGGCAGCGATCTGAATGGCGCGGCGATTCGGGAAGCCTGTCGGGAATTGCGCCGCCGGCTCCATCCCGTCGCAGCCCGGCTGCTGAAGGCACCCGCGGAGGCGGAGATCGTCATCGCCGAGGGTCGGGTCTCAGGGCGCGGCCAGCCGGAGGCGAGCGTGAGCTGGGAGGAATTGATCGCGGCGGCGTATTTCGACCGCGTGCCGCTTTCCGCGACTGGGTTCTACGCCACGCCGGGGATCGCGATGGATTGGAGCGTGGGGCAGGGCACGCCGTTTTATTATTTCGCCTGCGGTGCCGCCGTCTCTGAGGTGGAGGTCGATGGCTTCACCGGCGCGCATCAGTTGCGCCGCGTGGACATTCTGCACGACGTTGGCGCCTCGCTCGCGCCCGGGATCGACCGCGGCCAGATCGAGGGCGGTTACATCCAGGGCGTGGGCTGGCTGACGGCCGAGGAGTTGAAGTGGGATGCGGAAGGCCGGCTGCTCACGCATTCGCCCGATACCTACAAGGTTCCCGCGATCGGAGACGTGCCGGTGGATTTTCGCGTCGCGTTCTTGCGCGACGCCGCGCAGGCCGGCGTCGTCGGCGGGAGCAAGGCCGTCGGCGAGCCACCCCTGATGCTCGCGATCAGCGCGCGCGAAGCGATCCGCGATGCGGTCGCGGCGTTTGGCGGGAGCGGACCGGTCGAGCTCGCCTCGCCGGCGACGGGCGAAGCGATCTGGCACGCGATTCAGAAACGGAAAAAATAGCCGGACGCTCGAAACGCAGGTGGCGGGGCGAAGCACGCGTCTAACCTGACTTCCCCGCCGACCGACCGGAGAGGGCCGTAAATGCGAGCTTGGCCAAAATTGTCGGGCTACGCGGGTGGGGTGGCGGCCCATTTGGGTGGGCCGGAAAAGAGGTGCAGTAAGTCGAGCTTGGTGAGCAGGGGGTTGAGCGCCGCCGGCACCTGGGTCAAGCGCGCGAGGGTTTGCTCGCCGCAAACAATGTGGCCCAGGCGGATGGTCTGCAGTTCGCGCAAGATGCGGGTGACCTCGCCCGGTTCGCCCCGCGCCCGCCAAGCCACCGCCAGGCGCGCGCTCAACCAGTAGGCCAAAAAGCAGACCCGCACGTGATTGACGACCCGGTCGGGCCGATGATGGAAGACCGGACGCACGCGCAGATAGCTCTTGAGCTCGCAAAACGCTTCCTCGACTTCGAGCAGGTTTTTGTAATGTCCGCGCACCTGCGCCGGGGAGGCCGCGCTGGCGGGCAGGTTGGTGTGGAGCAGAT
>JBBQFQ010000017.1:0-86492 GCA_038322235.1 Chthoniobacterales bacterium | reverse complement strand
CACCAGCACATCGCCCGGGTTTTCGACGCCGGCTCGACGCCGCTGGGCCGTCCTTACTTCGTGATGGAACTGTTGCGGGGCACGCCCATCACCGACTAATGCGATGCGGCCGGCCTGGACACGCGCGCGCCTCGCCCTCTTCGGCGACGTCTGCTCGGCCATCAGTCACGCGCACCAGAAGGGCGTCATCCATCGCGACATCAAGCCATCGAACGTGATGGTCACGCTGGACGGCGAAAAGCCCGTCGTGAAGGTCATCGACTTCGGCATCGCCAAGGCCACGCAGGGCCGGCTGACGGACAAGACGGTCGTCACGCGCTTCGAGCAGTTCATGGGCACGCCCGCCTACATGAGCCCGGAGCAGGCGAGGTGGAGCGGGCTCGACGTGGATACGCGTAGCGACGTTTATTCGCTAGGCGTCCTCCTTTACGAGCTGCTCACCGGACAATCTCCGTTCGACGCGCGGAAGATGTCCGCGGCCAGCTCCGAGGAAGTGCGTCGCATCATCGACGAGGTCGAGCCGCCGAAGCCCTCGACGCGCCTGCGCACCACGGCGGGAGAAGAACGGATCCGGCTGGCGAAGGCGCGGCAGACGCGGCCGGAAAACCTCCGCCAGCTCGTCGAGCCGGACCTCGACTGGGTCGTGATGAAGGCGCTGGAGAAGGACCGCGGGCGCCGCTACCAGACGGTGAACGGACTGGCTCAGGACCTGGCGCACTTCCTGGCGGACGAGCCGGTCAGCGCCCGACCGCCGAGCACGGCCTATCTCTTCCAGAAGTTCGCGCGGCGACACCAGCTGGCGCTGCGCGTCGGCGCCGGGATCCTGGCGCTGCTCGTCGCCGCCACGGGAGTGAGCGTCTGGCAGGCCGTTCGGGCGCGGCGAGCCGAGCAGGACGCGCGCGCGAGCGGGGCGCTGGCCCGGGTGGAGGCCGCGCGCGCGCAGGAGCAGAGCCTGCGGGCCGATGGCGAGGCGGAACGGGCGCAGTGGCAGCTCTACGACGCCCAGATGCACCTGGCGCAGCAAGCCTGGCGGGAGCATCGCGGTTTGAACACCATGCGCGATCTCCTCGCCCGCTGGGTGCCCGCAGCAGGCGCGCCGGATCGCCGCGGCTGGGAATGGTCTTACCTCCGCTCCCTCCCCGAGCAAAATCTGCGCACCCTCCACCCGGTCGGAAGCGAGCGGGGACCGAACAGCCTTGCCTGGAATCTAGCCAGCCGGCGGCTCGCCGAAGGCACTTTCCAGGGCGTCATTCGCATCTGGGAGTTCGAGCGGACCGCGGCGACGCTCGAGCTGCGGGGGCCGGTGCCGAAGATCGACTATTGGGGCGGCCGCTGGCTGGCGTGGAACCCCACCGGGACCCGACTGGCGGCGGCCGGTGAAGACGGCACCGTGTGGATCTGGGAATTCTTGGCAGGGTCGAGGTCGACCGATTCGGCGGAGCCGGAGATCAGGCCCACCCAGGAACCCCGCGTGCTGCGGGTGGTCACGGGGCCACTCCGCGCCGTCGCCTTCAGCTCGGACGGAACTCGCCTCGCCGCCTGGGGCACCGGCGGCATCATCACGGTTTGGGAGGCCGAGACGGGTCGAGTCAGTGCCGAAGTGGTTCATCCGGGAAAGGTCACCGCCTCGGCCTGGAGCCCAGACGACCGCACCCTCGCCGCCGGACACGAGGATGGCACGGTGACCTTTTCCGACCCTCGAACCGGGGCGCTCATCACGACGCTCGCGGCCCATCCCGACCAGATCTACGACCTGGCCTGGAGCCCGGACAGCACGCGGATCGCCACGAGCAGCGCCAACGAGATCTTCGTCAATGTCTGGGACGTCGCCTCGCAGCGGAAAGTGCTGGGACCGCTCCGGCATTCGCATGGCATCTCCGCGCTTGCCTGGGAGCCGGACGGACGCCGACTCGCCACGGGCAGCTTCGACGAAACGGTGAAGATCTGGGACGCTGCGAGTGGCCAGGAGGAAGTCACGCTGCGCGGCCTGGGGGGAAGCGCGACCGCCCTCGCCTGGGGGCCGGATGGCCGGTTCGCGGCGGGGGAGGATTTCGGCGGAGTGAAGGTTTGGACCTCGCTGCGCGATCAGGAATGGAACGTCCTGCCGGGTCACGGCCGGCGCCTCACCGCCGTGGCCTGGAGCCCGGCGGGAGAGGCCTTGGCCTCGGCGGGAGATGACGGCGCGATCCGCTTTTGGCAGCCGCCGGCGCCGCAGGAGCGGCTGGTCATCCCCGCCCACGACGAAAAGAAGGCCTTCCCGCAGTTCGGCCTCATCCACTCGCTCGTTTGGAGCCCCGATGGCCGGCGCGTGGCCTCCGCCGGCGCGGATGGGGTGGCCAAGGTTTGGAACCCGGCGACCGGCCAGGAGGTCTTTGCCCTGCCGGGCGGTCATGGGGCGTATTGGTGCGTGGCGTGGAGCCCAGATGGCGCCGCCCTCGCCGCCGGCGCGCAGGATGGCAGCATTCAGCTCGCGGAAGGCTTCCCGGGCACTCCCGCGCTGCGGTCGTTTCCGGCCCACCCGGACCGGTCTGGGGATGACGACCCGCGCGCGGGCGTTCGCGCCGTGGCCTGGAGCCCGCGCGGGGATCGCCTGGCCAGTGCCGGCTGGGACAGGCTGGTGAAGGTCTGGGATCCGGCCCGAGCCGTGGAAATTCGGCGCCTCTCCGGTCACACGCGGTGGATCCTCAGCCTGGATTGGAGTCCGGATGGCAGCCGACTGGCCACCGGCGCGGCGGATTTCCTGGTCATGATCTGGGACGTGGAGGGCGGCCGACCGCCCCAGACGCTGCGCGGTCACAACGACTTCGTGAGTGCGGTGCGGTGGAGCCCGGATGGTTCCCGCCTTGCCTCCGCCGGCCTCGATAACTCGGTGCGCCTCTGGAATCCGCGCACCGGCCAGGAGACGTTTGTCCTGCGGGGCAACTCGGGCATGTTTCACGACCTCTCCTGGAGTCCCGATGGCCGGAAACTGGCGGCGGCGGGCCGAGACGGGGACGTTCGCATTTGGGACGCGAGCCTGGGCTACCCGTCGAAGGCGGTCCCGGCCGACGGGCGGTAGCCACGGGGGCGAAACGAGCCGTCGGACGATGCGGGAAAGAGCCGCGCGAAAAAAAACTTCGAGTTCGGTGAGCCAATTGGGACGCCAATTCCGCGTGTCCCTGCGCAGCCCAGCCCACCCGGCCGTGCCCGCAGCTCAACCCGCCGACTCCCATCGCCCCACCCATGAAATCTCGTCTCCTGGCCACCGCCGCGCCCGTGCTTGCCGCCGTCCTCTTTGCTGCCCCGTCAGCTCAGGCCGCCCCGGGTGACCTCGACACGATCAACGTTAATTATTTCCTTTTTGGGACCGTCTATGCCGCGGTCACGCAAACGGATGGGAAAATCCTCGTCGGGGGAACTGGGTGGACAAATGGGGCAGCGCAATACGGCCTTAACTACGCCCGGATGAGTGCCGATGGCACGCGCGACAGCAACACCGTCTACAAGTCGATTTTCCCGGATGGCGCCGGCGCAATCGTCTATGGCCTGGTGGAGTTGCCCAGTCGCGAGTGTCTCATTCCCTATACCGAAAGCTCTGCGGGAAACTCAAACACGTATAACCATTTCATCCTTGCCGATAGCACTGGCGCGGCCGACCAGGCTTTCTCCTACAGCGCCAACATGACGAATGACATCGTCTGGTGTCTCGCCGTGCAGGCGGACGGTAAAACTCTGGTCGGGGGCAATTTCACCACGTTGGGCGGAACGCCGAGCTTGCGCCTTGCGCGATTGGACGCGAGCGGCGTTCTAGACACCAGCTTTTCCGCTAGCGTCGGTCCATCCGTCTATGACGTCAATGGCGCCGTCAAGTGCATCGCGTTGCAAGCGGACGGCCGGATTCTCATCGGGGGAGGCTTCGCCACCGTCAACGGCGTCGCCCGCAACGGGATTGCGAGGCTGGAGGCCAATGGCGCACTGGATTTGAGCTTCAATCCCACCGCGAATAACCTCGTCCGTTGTATCGTGGTGCAGCCGGATGGCCGCATTCTCCTCGGGGGCAATTTCAGCACCGTGGGCGGAATCGCGCGCAGCCGCCTCGCGCGGGTGGATGCCACGGGCGCGGTCGACCCGGCCTTCAATCCGAACGTCACGAACACCGCCACGAATCAAAACTACGTCAATAGCATGGCGCTGCAGGGCGACGGACGGATCGTCTTCGGGGGGGAATTCAACACGGTGGGCGGGATCACGCGGAACCGCCTGGCCCGCCTCAACGCAGATGGCACGCTGACCGCCGGCTTCGATCCCAATGCGAATCATGAAGTCTATAGTGTGATGTTGCAGGGGGATGGAAAGGTTTTGGTCGGGGGAGCCTTCGATGCGTTCCAGCCCAATGGCGCGGCCACTGCCACGAGCCGCTACGCCTTCGCCCGGTTGGTCAATGGTGCAGCGACGCAGACGGTGAGCGTGCCTGACACCGCCCACGTGATGTGGACCCGCGGGGGGACGGCGGCCGAGTTGATAACCGCCACCTTCGAGTCGAGCAACGATGGAGGCGGCACCTGGAGCACACCGATCGCTGCCACCCGGATCGGCATCACGGCGAACTGGCAGGTGAGTGGCATCTCCCTTCCGGCCAGTGGCACGGTGCGTTTCCGCGGGACGACGAGCGGCGGCTACAGCAACGCCAGCATCGGATACATCGAGCAGGCCTTCAGCTTCAGCGGCGTCACGCAGACTGCCCCGGAAATCAATTTCAGCTCCAACGGCGTCTTGATCGCGACGGGCGGCAGCACCGACCTGGAACCCGGGGTCGTCAGCGTGGCCAACGTGCCGCGCACCTACACCCTCATCAATACCGGGACGGGCCCGCTCAATCTCACCGGCTCGCCCAAGGTGGCGGTCAGCGGGGCCAACGCGGCCGATTTCGTGGTGACGGCGCAGCCCATCTCTCCGGTCGCGGCGAGCGGCGGCATTTCCGTCTTCCAGGTCACGTTCAAGGCTGGGGCGGAAGGCGTGCGCAACGCCACGTTGAGCATCGCCAGCAACGACGCGGACGAAAATCCCTTCACCGTCGCGCTGACCGGCCGCGGACTCACCTTCACCACCGATAGCGACGGCGACGGCATGAGCGACGCGGCCGAGTTCCAACTGCGCGCGCTGGGCTTCGATTGGAACAATGGCAGCGCGGCCCAGCAGCAACTCGTGGCGACCTATTACGCGGGGGCCAACGGCGCGGGGCTCTACACCGCGGCGCAGGTGCAGGCGCTGAACGTCAACACCCCGCTCCTGCAGCGGAACCCGGCGACCGGACAATTCACCCTGACCCTCGGCCTCCAGAAATCGACGGACCTCCAGACCTTCTCGGCCTTCCCCTTCAGCGCCGGAAGCGTCTCGATCAATGGGGCTGGGCAGCTCCAGTTCACGTTCTCCACCGGCGACAACGCCGCCTTCTTCCGCCTGCAGTCGCAGTAAAGCCGTTTGATATCGCACTGGGGCAAATCCGGAATCGGGGTCGGACGAGAAACGTTATTCCCTTTCGCGCAGGGATTTCTCAGTACTTATCGCCCAACCTTCCGCACGCATTCCGTGTTCCGAAACCTGCAAAAACGCACCGCACCCGTACGGCCAACTGACTCAGCCGCAATGAAACCCATCCACCGTTGAGACTGGGAGTGGGAGTGGAATCTCCGGGGCGAGCAATCTCGTCACCCGCTTCAATCGCACCGGGGCGACGACCGGCCCAAATTCCTCTCGCCGACTTCCGATGGGTCGCTACGCTCGAATGTGCCTGATTTCACGCGTCTCCTCGAAGGCTTGAATGGAGGCGATGCGGAGGCGGAGGGGACGCTTCTCGCCCAGGTTTACGCCGAGCTTCGTCAGATCGCGCGCGGGAAAATGGCGCAGGAGCGGCCGGGCCATACGCTGCAGCCCACCGCCCTGGTGCACGAGGCCTGGCTGCGCCTGCGCGAGCGGCGGTTCGCAAACCGCGCGCACTTCTTCAGCGCCGCGGCCGAGGCCATGCGCCGCATTCTGATCAACAGCGCGCGACGTCGGGCGGCGGCGCGCCACGGCGGCGGCGCGGTGCGGGTCGACGCGGACGACGTCGAGATCGCGGCCCCGGTGCAAGACGATGAGCTGCTGGCGATCCACGAGACGCTCGACGCCCTCGCCGCCCACGACCCGCGCAAGGCCGAGCTGGTCAAGCTGCGCTATTTCGCCGGGCTGACCATCGACGAAGCCGCCGACATCCTGAACATCTCCGCCCCCACCGCGAAACGGGACTGGGTGTATGCGCGCGCCTGGCTCTTTCGGACGATCAACGCCGCGACCTCGTAAACACGGTTTGGACGACCGCCAGAGAAAGGGAGACTTCAGATTTCTAACGCCTTTGAATCCGTCCTCGCTCCCGTCCCCTGCCCGGGCCTCGGCAGCGCCCGAGCTGTTGCCGTCGTCTTCCGGCGCGGACGTGACGCGGCTGGACGATCTCTTCAGCGCGGCGCTGGCACTGCCGACAGGCGAGCGCGCGGCGTTTGTGGCCGCGGCCGGCGGCGCGGACGAGACGATCCAGGCGGAACTGGAGGCGCTGCTTGGCGCGCACGAGACGGCGGGCGCATTCATGGGGGTCATGGGGGATGAGGCGCCGTCGGGGCCGCCTGAGCTCGCGAGATTCCAGCCCAGGCAGGAAGCGGATCGCATTGGGCGCTACCAGCTGTTGGAGGAGATCGGCGAGGGCGGGTTCGGCACGGTCTGGCTGGCGGAACAGCTGGAGCCGATTTCCCGTCGGGTGGCGCTGAAGATCATCAAAGCGGGGATGGACACGCGGGAGGTCATCGCGCGCTTCGAGAGCGAGCGGCAGGCGCTGGCGATGATGGACGATCCAAACATCGCCACGGTCTTCGACGCCGGCGCGACGCCGCTCGGTCGTCCCTACTTCGTGATGGAGCTCGTGCAGGGTGTGCCCATTACTCAGTATTGCGATGACGCTGGGCTCGGCACCCGGGAGCGTCTGGCGCTTTTTGGCGACGTCTGCCGGGCGATCAATCACGCGCATCAGAAAGGCGTCATTCACCGGGACATCAAGCCTTCGAACATCATGGTCACGCTCCACGGCGACAAGCCGGTGGTGAAGGTGATCGACTTCGGCATCGCCAAGGCCACGCAGGGCAAGCTAACCGACAAAACGCTCTTCACGCGCTTCGAGCAGTTCATCGGAACGCCCGTTTACATGAGTCCCGAGCAGGCGGCGGTGAGTGGGCTCGATGTGGACACACGGAGCGACATCTACGCGCTGGGGATCCTGCTCTACGAGTTGCTGACCGGCCAGCCGCCCTTCGATGCCCAGACGATGGCCTCCGCGGGCCCCGACGAGCTGCGGCGTATCATCTGCGAGGTCGAGCCGCCGAAGCCTTCCGCCCGTCTGCGCACCACCGCGGGCGAGCTCGCCCGAGCGCGACAAATCCCAGCCACCGGGGTCGGCCGCCTGGTGGAGCCCGACCTCGACTGGATCGTGATGAAGGCGATCGAGAAGGACCGCGCCCGCCGCTACCAGACGGCCAACGCCTTCGCGCAGGACATCGAGCATTTCCTGGCCGACGAGCCCGTCAGCGCGCGGGCGCCCAGCCCGGCCTACCTGTTCCGGAAATTCGCCCGCCGCCATCGACTCGCCCTGCGCGTGGCGGCGTGCCTGGTCAGCGTGCTGGTGGCCGCGACGGTGGTGAGCACCTGGCAGGCGGTGCGGGCGACGCGAGCGGAACAGCGGGCCCAGTCCGAGGCGGCCCGCGCCACCCAGCAGACGGCACTGGCCGAGGGAAATCTCGCCCAGGCGCAGGCGGCGGAACGGGAATCGACGGCCCAGCGCCTGCGCGCGGATGGGGAGGCGGAGGCGGCGGCCCAGAACCTCTACTACGCGCAGATGCATCTAGGTCAGCAGGCGTGGCGCGAACACCGCGGCCTGAAGACGTTGCTCACCCTCCTGGCCGCTTGGGTCCCCGCCGCCGGAGCCCCTGATCGCCGCGGCTGGGAGTGGTCTCACCTCCACGCGCTCCCCTCCCGCAACCTGCGCACCCTGACGCCGGGCGGGAGCAGCCTCGGCCTCTGCACCGTGGCCTGGCACGGGTCCAGTCGGCGACTGGCGGAAGGGACCGCGTCCGGCTTGATCCGGATCTGGGACGTGGATCAGGCCCAAACGACCCTCGTGCTGCAAGCCCCGGCGCCGGGCATCGATTTCTGGGGCGGCCGGTGGCTGGCTTGGAATCCGGACGGTACGCGCTTGGCCGCGGGCGCTCGCGACGGGACGGTGCGGGTCTGGGAAACCCGCTCCGGCGAGGAGATCCGGACCTTCCCCGCGCGCAGGACCCCGGTTTGCGGCGTGGCCTTCAGTTCCGATGGCACCCGCCTGGCCGCCTGGGAAACGGGCGGGACCATCACGCTTTGGGAGGCCGAGACTGGTCGCCTGGCGGCGGAGATCGTCCATCCTGCCGCGATCACCGCCGCGGCCTGGAGCCCGGACGACCAGGTCCTGGCCGCCGGACACGCGGACGGCACGACGACTTTTTCCGGGACTCGCCCGGGCGATCCGATCGTCTCGCTCCCGACGCATCCGTATTTGGTGTACGACCTGGCTTGGAGCCCGGACAGCACCCGCATCGCCACGACGGGCGCGAATGACTTCCTCGTCAGCATCTGGCACGTTGCCTCGCGCCAGAAGGTGGTGGGCCCGCTCCGGCACTCCCACGGGATTACGACGATCGCGTGGGAGCCGGACGGACGACGCCTCGCGACCGGCAGTTACGACGAAACGGTCAAAATCTGGGAGGCCGCGACCGGGCGGGAACTCGTGACCCTGCGCGGCCAGGCCATCACCGTCACCTCGGTCGCGTGGGGTCCGCACGGCGGCCTCGCCTCGGGCGGAGCCGACGGCAGCCTGAAAATTTGGGATTCCTTGCACGATCAGGAGTCGACCCAGCTGGCGGGCAACGGGCGTCGCGCCACCGCCCTGAGCTGGAGCCCGGATGGCAAACGGTTGGCTTCGGCGGGCGACGATGGCGTGGTCCGGATCTGGAATCCCGCCGCGCGCCGGCAGGTGCTGGCCATTCCGGCCCATGACGAGGGCCGGATCGACCCGCAGTATGGCTTGATCCGCTCGCTCACTTGGAGCCCCGAGGGGACGCGCGTGGCTTCGGCCGGCCTCGACGGGGCGGTCAAAGTCTGGGACGCGCAGATGGGCCGGCTCGTCCTCGCCCTGCCGGCCGAGCACGGCGCAGTTTGGGCTGTGGCCTGGAGCCCGGACGGCAACTCCCTGGCGGCCGGAGCGGAGGACGGGACGATTTCCCTCGCAGAAAACCTCGCGAGCACTCCGGCCGTGCGCTGGTTCCGGGCCCACCCAAGTTCCGGCGAAGCTTCGACCCAGCGGGGCGTGCGCGCCCTTGCCTGGAGTCCGCGGGGCGACCGCTTGGCGAGTGCCGGGTGGGACGATCGGCTGGTGAAGCTGTGGGAACCGCGCCAGTGGACGGAACTCGCCCGTCTGGAAGGCCACACGCGCACGGTGACCAGCGTGTCCTGGAGCCCGGACGGCCAGCGGCTGGCCACCGCCTCGGCCGATTTCCTCGTCCTGACTTGGGACGCGGCCACCGGCCAGAGGCTGCAGACTCTGCGCGGGCATAACGATTTCGCGGATGCAGTCCGGTGGAGTCCGGATGGATCGCGCCTGGCCTCGGCGGGCATCGACAACTCGGTCCGCATCTGGGATCCGCGCACCGGCCAGGAAACCTTCGTGCTGCGAGGCGCGTCCGGGATGTTTCACGATGTCGCGTGGCATCCCGCCGGCACCCAGGTGGCGGCCGCGAGCAGTGACGGGCAGATTTGGATTTGGGATGCGACCGCGCCGGCCGACGAGCGGTGAAGTTACGGAATAGTTCGAGTTCGATGATCCTTTCGGGCTCCGAACCGGGCCTGTGCAGGTGTACATGAAAAGTCCCGTCCTCGCTCGCCTCCTCGGTTTTTGCGCTCTGCTCGCCCTGGCGGTCGACGCCTCGGGCCAGACCATCGTCAACCCGAGCTTCGAGACGGACGCCAGTACCGGCGCTGGCACCGGCCCCATCACAGGCTGGCCATTCACCGCCGGCAGTGGCGGGATCAACGACTCCGCGGGGCCGTTCGCCGATAACGGCGTCATCCCCGATGGCTCGAAGGTGGCCTTCATTCACTTGGCCGGCACGATGCACCAGGTGGTTTCGGGCTTTACCCCGGGCCTTCAGTATCGCCTGCGTTACTACGAGAATGCCCGGCTCGGCGCGGGGACCGCGAACGTGCGCGTGACGGTGGGTGGGGTGACGATGGTGGCCACGCACGCGGTCGTAGCCGTGGGCGGTTCCAGTCCCTACGTGCAAAAGACGACGGAGCCTTTCACAGCCACCGCGGCGACTCTCGATGTCGCCTTCGTCGTCAGCGGTTCGGGCGATTTCACTGTTCTGCTGGACAAGGTGGAGATGAACAAAAACCTGGACGTCACGAACTTGGGCGACACCGGCCCGGGATCATTGCGACAGACGATTCTCGATGCTCCCGCGGGGAGCACGATCACGTTTGCCCCGGGGGTCACAGGGACCGTGGGAGTGTACGAGAAGATCACGATCGACAAGAGTCTGACGATCGTAGGGCCGGGCTCGAGCAAGTTGATCCTCCGCAACGCCCGAGGAGAGGGAGTGGACACCGGGTCCGGGGTGGATAACCGCATCTTTTATCTCACCGCGAACGTGCCGGTCACGATCTCTGGCTTAACTGTAGTCGGCGGGCGCACGAACGAGTTGCATGGTCTATACCGCGGCGGCGGTGCAGGCATCAGAAACGAGGGAGGGCCGTTGACGCTGACCGATGTCACCATTTCAGATTGCATCGCCAAGGTTGTCGTCGCTGGGTCGGATGCTTTCGGCGGGGGTGTCACGGGGGTCGGGAGGTTCGCCACGTTGACACTGAACAACTGCACGATCGCCAATAACCAGGCGAGGACGGGCGGGGGCGTCTATGGGGAAAGCTCTTGCACCATCCGCAACTCGCTCATTGCGGACAATGTGGCCCAGGACAACGGCGCCGGACTGGCTCTCATCGCCAGCTTGGCGATCATCAACAACTCGACGATCGACAACTCGACGATCTCGGGCAACTCGGTCCAAGCGGGCGGCTCCAGCAACTTCCAGGCTGGAGGGGGTGGGATGGCCATCGACCGTTGCACTGTCACGCTGACGAACACCACCGTCTCGAGCAACGTGGCGCACACGACGGCGACGCAACAAACCGGCGCGCTCCCCGCCACCGGCGGGGGCGTCTATTTTTTCGGAATTAACGATTCCCATTTGATCCTCCGAAATTCGACCGTGACCAATAATCTCACCACGCGCGACACTTACCCCTCCACCGGTGAGGGCGCGGGTATCTACATGACCGCATTTACCGCTAGTGATGTCACGATGAGGAACTCACTCCTCGCCGGGAATAGAAAAGTGAGTGCCAATGGCGCGGAAACTACCAGTGATATCTATCTGCAATTTGGGAGTGGCGCGGGGAGCCCCATCAACTCGGAAGGGTTCAACCTGATCGGCAGCATCGGCAATAGTCTGATCACCGGCACGACGACCGGCAATATCGTCGGCACCAACGCGGCGCCGGTGGACGCCAGGCTCGCTCCCCTAGGCTTCTACGGCGGCGTGACGCCGACGCACGCGTTGCTCACCACCTCGCCCGCGATCAACGCCGGCAACACCGCCAACTCGCCCGCCACCGACCAGCGCGGCGCGGCCCGCGTCGGCATCGCCGATATCGGCGCGTTCGAGCTCAACAACACCGCCAACGGCGGCACCTACGTCACGATCCTACCCCAGGGCGTGCTCACCGTGCCCTACAGCTACACGCTGGTCCCACACCTCGGTAGCTCGGCCGCAAGCTTCACCTACAGCGTCACGAGCGGCGCGCTCCCGGGCGGGATCAGCCTGTCCACGCAACTGATCTACGGCGGGACCTCCATCCCCCAGCCGGTCGTCGACGGCGTCGTCAGTCTCTCGGGCACGCCCACGGTTGCGGGCACCTTCAGCTTTGGCATCACGGCTTCGAACGGCACGCTCACCTCCGCGACCAACTACCGCCTCATCGTCCCGACCAATTCCACCGTCACCGCGATTAACCCCACCAGCGGCGACACGCTCGGCAGCGACAACGTAACGATCACCGGCACCGGCTTCACCGGCGCGACCGGGGTCACGCTGGGCGGCACGCCCGTGCTCAGCTTCACGGTCGTGAGCAACACGTCGATCACGGCCGTGACTCCGGCGCACGTCCAAGGGCTGGCCAGCGTCCTTGTCTCCAAGGGGGACAGCGCGAATGCGGCCAACACGCTCTACACCTACGTCCCGGTCCTCTTCACCCAAGGGCAGTATGATGCGAGCCGCACGGCCGGTCAGAACGACGTCACCAGCGCGCCCAACTCGTTCAACCTTTATACCACGGCCCAATACAGCGCCAATTACACGTCCGGTCAGAATAACGTCGTCAACTCGCCCAATTCTTTCGGCCTCTACACTCTCTCCCAAGTGCAGTCGCTGAATGTCGGCGTGCCGCTGATTACCAAGGATCAGGCGACCGGGAAATTCAAGCTGACCGTCGGAGTCAAGAAATCCACCAACCTGGCGACGGTGCCCTACAGCGCCTTCCCCATGAACGGCGCGGGCACGACCACCGTGATCAACGCCCAGGGTAATTTCGAGTTCGTCTTCCCGGCGACCGACAACGCCGCCTTCTTCCGCTTGGAGTCGCAGTGAAGCCGCTTCGAGCCGCCCTGGCCGAATCCGGGATCGGGGTCGGGCGAGAAACGTAATTTCTTTGCCTCCCGCGCCCTGGGTCTGACCCGACGAGCGCTGAACGGACCGCGCGTCAGCGCCTTGGACTGCGCGCGGCTTGCCGCCGCTTTCTCGAAGGCAGCTTGCTGCCGTCAGCGCCCTCTCGATGACTTGCCCAGATCCGGGCAGCCCGCGCGCCGGCAAGCCGGCTTGAGAAAAGCGGCGGCAAGCCGCGCGCAGTCCAAGGTCCTTCGGACGGTCAATCGCTCAGTCCCGAGTGGGGACGCGGGGGGCCCACCCCACCCGCTCACGGATCGACCTGCACGCAGTAAAATCCTTGTCCGCTCGCCGGCGATGGATCCGTGAAGCTCCCCGCGGTTCCCGTCGAACCGGTTTGAGGCTGGCCGATATTCGTGAACGTGCTGCCGGAGAGGAAATCGCTGCGCTGAAGCTGATACGTGTGGGCGGTGTAACCGTCGATCGTCACTTTGATCGAGGCGGGTGTGGTCGAGGAGTCGAAGCTCAGGGTCTTGGCTCGGACGAGGCTCGAGTCAGAGACGAGTCAGAGACCGTGCCGTTGTTCACGAAGCCGGGCGGGAACGAAAAATTGTCGGAAATGACGTCGAGCACCCCGGCATTCAAGAAGGTGCTGCCGGACCGCACCGACAGTCTGGCCCCGTGCTCGAGACGGATCGTGACGCTGTTGGCTTCGTCAGGATCTCCGAGCCTCAATGAGGCGCTCGTCGCAATCGTCGTCGTTGCTCCCGCCTCTCGATCCTCGCGGGATCCTGTCGCGCATCCAACACTGCGACTACGTACGCGACCTGTTCGTCAATCCGGTCGTAGATCCAGTAAGGGAATCGCTCCGAAAGAAACCGGAAGTGGTCGCGACGCAGCGGATGAATTCCGGCAAACAGTTGAATCGAACCAATGTCTGAACTCAGGGAGTCGAGAAAATACGCACCCAAGCCCTGCTCGTGCCTCTCATAGAACGAAACACCCCGCTGTAGGTCCGCCTTCGCCGACGGCAGGACCTGCACCCTCACAGCGGCTCGCGCGTCAGCTCCTCGCGAACGACTGACCAATCTTGGGCGAGCCGTGCGCGCTCAGTCCACTCGGTCTCGCGGGTTTTCAGTTCGGTCTCGTGCCAGTCCGGTGGACCGTTCCGGGCGATTTCGCCGGACAACGAACGCCATAGTCGCTCCATCAGCGCAACCCGCTGCCCATTGCTCAACGACGAGATATCGATTCCATCCGCGGTCATCATTCGATCTTCGCTCCGAGCGGTTGCGAGTCAAACAGCCCGTGATCGACCGATCGACCGTGACGCTCCCTGCGTACGTAAGATGTTTGCCTCGCGTGCCTTGGTCTGACCCGACGAGCGCTGAACGGACCGCGCGTCAGCGCCTTGGACTGCGCGCGGCTTGCCGCCGCTTTCTCGAAGGCAGCTTGCTGCCGTCAGCGCCCGCGCGATGACTTGTCCAGAGCTGGCCCGCCCGCGCGCCGGCCTGAGGTTCCACCATTCACCTCTGCGGTCGGGAGAGTGATTCCAGCAGGACCAGCGAGAAATCATCCGGCAGGGGGCCGCCCGGACGGGGCAGGGCCCCCTGCCGCACGAAAACGCCGACGGCTGGGCCGTCCCGGAGGGCAAAGGATGCCAGCAATGCCTCCTGTCCAGCATATTTCCAGACGCCGTCCGAAACGACCAGGAGACGTCCGGCCCAGCAACCCTCGAAACTTTTGCAGGCCGCGACGCCGCTCCCCACGGGCGGGTTCTTCCCCTGGTGCGTCGTCCATTCCACCAATCCGGCCGGGCCAATGCCATAGGCTCGTGAGTCGCCGCAAGATCCGCCGCAAAGCCGTCCGCCCTTGACCGCCAGCCCGACCAGCGTCGTAAAGCCCTCGGCCGCTTGGGCCGCGCGATCGGCCGCCTTGAAGATTTCTTGCCAGCTCCTTGCCCGGAGGAGCTGCTCTGAGCTCGTCGCGGCCGCCTGCGTCCAAGCCGCCTCGCAGGCGGCCCGGGCCGCCGCAGCGCCATTCGCCCGACCACCCATGCCATCGGCCAGCAGGCAAACGGTGCAGTCCCCGCCATCCGGATGCGCCCGGACCAGGAGGTAGTCCTCGTTGGGCCGATGCCTGCCTGCTTCGGTGTGGGTGTAGATGTGCATCGTCCGAAGCGGGGAAGCTCCGTCCATCGCACGCTGGCGCGTGAACCTGAGGGAGGCAAACCCATGGGCCGTGCCGGCATTCCTGACCTCGGAGGCGGCCTCGCTGGTCAGGTGGTGACGTGATTCCACGGGTGTCTCGTGGAGCGGCACCGCTTTCGGACCGCGCCGACAGTCTGGCCCCGGGCTCGAAACGCATCGCTCCCCTGTCGGCCACGCCGCCGCTGATCGTCAGTGTTCCCGCCCTGAGCATCACGGCGCCACCGGGGTTGACCGTCAACTTGCCGGTGATGGTGCCGGTGCGTTAGTCCTTTTCGCGCCGGGCTTTGTCGCGCTTTAGCGCCCGACCCAATTTGCCGGCCGCTGGCGCTTTTTGCGGGAACGCTGGCGCTTTTTGCGAGAACGTTGGCGCTTTTTGCAGGGCACGGCGTTAGAGCCGCTCGATCGAGGAGCGAGGCTGTCGACGCCTCGGGCGGAGGCGTCCCGGGAGGCCCGCTGAGCTCAGCGTCGTGCGGGGTCCCTCCGCGGTCGTTTTGTCAGGCCTCGCCGGTCATCGAAATGGGTGTTCGCTCCGGGCGGAAATCGCTTGCGTCGGTCGAACGGAACGTGATTAATCCCATCAGGTTGAGCTGACATTCCCCGCTGGAGTTCATGGCCCCACGGTTGAAGGCTGGCTTTGACCGCGTGATCACCCTATTCCCCTACGATGTTCCCCCGATTGCTGCTCGCATCCGTTCGTCACAGCGCCTCGGCCGCTTTCCGTTCGAATCCGTTGTCGTTTGACGCGAAACGGCTGGCCGCAACCTTAACGGTCCTCCTATCTTTGGGCCTCGCGGGCTCACCGCAGCTCCGTGCCGGGAACACGTGGACCGGCGGCGGCGCGAGCACCAATTGGAGCGACAACAACAATTGGGGTGGCGCGGGGCCGGGCTACGGGACGCTGACGTTCACGACCGGTGGTACGCAGGGAACGACGAGCAACAACAACTCCATTTCCTCCATGAACCAGCTGTTCTGGAATGGCAGTGCAACCTGGACGCTCAACGGCACTACAACTCTCTCGCTCTTCGACAACGGCGGCACCCGGGCCAGCATTGAGAATCAGAGCACCGGATTGGTCACGATTAATGACTCCATCACCTTCGCGGCGACGGCGGGCGCCGCGTGGGGCGAGATTAACGCTGTGAACGGCGGACTTACTTTCGGGGCTGGAACTTTGACCGTGAACGGCTCCGCCGTGAACGGTATCCGCATGTTTGGCGCCGGCCAGACCACGTCGTTCAACAATACCGTCGCTGCCACGGGCAAGTACTTCTCCACCTCTTCGGTGAACACCACGGTCGCGGTCGGGGGCTCGTTTACGTCCGGAGATATCTATTTGATGAACAGCGGGACTCTCCGCCTAAACGCCGGGGGTACGGTCACGACAAGCGCGCTTCGCCTCGGCGGAGACTTCGGCACCACCGGAACGCAGAATCAGACGCTTGGCGCGACGTTCGCCCTGACCAGCGCGAGCGGAGGTCAGTCCTTCGCCGGCACGGTCAACACTGTTGCGGGAAACTCTTCCAATGCGCTCCTCATCGACTCCCAGAACACCAGCGGTTCGAATACGTTCAGCGGATCCGTCTTCCTTGACAGTCCGCTTCGCACGCAGACGGCGACGGGTGGCATTTTGCTCTTTCAGGGTGGTAGCATCGACATCAAGGCTCAGACGCTCACCGTTTCCGGCAGCGGGACGACGACGATCAACGAGGCGCTCACCAGCTCCCTGACGGCGGGCGGATCGCTCGTCAAAACCGGAACGGGAACCCTGCTGATTCAGACGACGGGCAATACCTACACCGGCACGAGCGCCGGCACGCTGAATGCGAATGGCACTCAGATCAGCGGAGGTACTCTCGGCATCGTGGGCGACACCAGCCTCGGCGTCGCTCCCGGGGGCGCTTACAATAATATCCAGTTCACGGGTAGCGGCACGCTGCAGGATACTTCCAACAACATCTCGCTGAACGCGAACCGGAACGTCAGTGTGGCGAGTGGCGCGACCGCGACTCTCGATAGCAACGGAAACACCTTCACGGTCAATGGAGTGGTCAACGGCACGGGGGGGAATCTCGCGGTCCGCAGCAGCACGGGAAACGGGAACGTCGTTCTCACGGGGAACAACACCTTCACCGGCTCGACGACGATCAATAGCGGCACGCTCACTGCCGCCGCCACGGCCGGGAACAAGGCCCTCGGGGCGACGACGTTAATCACGGTGAATGCGGGCGGCACGCTCGCATTGGCCACGGGCAACCAGATCAACAACGCCGCGACGATGACGCTCGCCGGGGGGCGCTTGAACGCGAACTCCGCTTTGGTCGCGGGACTGACGACGACGCTGGGCGCTCTGACCCTGACCGCGTCCTCGATCATCGACCTGGCGTCGGGCGCTGGGACGGCCGGCAACACGAACCTCACCTTCGCTGCTAGCAACGGGGCGACTTGGACGGGCGGCGCCACGCTGAGCATTTACAACTGGGGTGGAACCGCCGCGAACGGCGCCGTGCTGGGGAGCGGGACAGATTCCCTCCATTTCGGGGCGACCAGCGCCGGGCTGAACTCCGGACAGCTCGCCCAGATCATCTTCTACTCGGATACAGGTACGACCTCGCTGGGCTCGGCCGCCATCCTCTCCGATGGCAGCGTGGTCCCCGTGCCTGAGCCGGTAACGGTGATTGCCGGTGCGCTGGCGCTCGGTCTGCTGGGCTATCGCCAGAGGAAGCGGCTTTTTGGGACGGCGAACTGACGGTGGAGGTCAACGCAGGGCTTCTCGGGCCGAGAGCTCGGAGACTGCAGCCTGCTGCAGCGGACGATCCGGCGCCGCCCGCTCCGCAAACGCGAGCGGAGCGCTGCGGAAATTTTCGGTCGATGTCCACAGCCTCGGGTCTCCGCGCGCGGCGGCTCGACTCGGGGAAACGTCGTGATCCCGTCGTCGCGCAGGACGATTTCACGCTCTGCCGCGAACGACTCATCGCGGGCCGACTCGCTTCGCGGGCCCGCCACCGAGTCATCTTGGAAGGGAACGATCCCGAGCGCGAGCGCGAGCGCCTAATCTGCGCCGAGCGCCTTCAACTCGGACTCCGCGAGCTGAAACTGCACTTCATTCCTTGCTCCGGTCGCGAGGCATTCTCGCAGGGAAGCGCGCGCGCTTTCCAAGTCGCCCGCGAAGATCTGTTTTAGTCCGACGAAATACCACGCCTCGCAGCGCCGCCCGGGTTGGTCCGCGTTGTCTGCGGAAGTCGCGGTGGCGAGCAACTCTGCCTTCGGCACCCGGCCGAGCGCGTAGCCCGCCAGGAGAGGGAACCATTCGTCGGCATCTTGCGCTCGCTGCTCAAGGTAGCCGGAGAACTCGGCCGTCGCTTCCGCGGCTTCGCCCTGGCGTGATCGGATCAGCCAGATGTGCAAACGGGTGTAGTCCTGCTCGCTCCGGGACAGCGCGCAGAAGCGGCGATAGTCCGCCAGCGCCTCCGCCCATCGCCGCAGGCACGCGTTGGTATTCCCCCGGACCTCGTAGATGGCGGCGTCCTGCGGCTTGAGTTCCGCGGCGCGATTGAAGTCGGTCAGGGCTCCTTCCCAGTCACCCGAGCGTCTCCTTGCGACCGCCCGGTCGGTCCACGCCTCCCCGCTGGTGGGATCGAGTTCGATGGCTCGACCGTAGTCCCCGAGGGCGCCCTCCAGATCGTCCATCTCCTCCTTTACGAATCCGCGGTCGCGAAAGGCGGTGGCGTCTGCCGGATCGAGCTGGATGGCCCGATCGAGGTCCCGAAGAGTTCCTTCGAGATCGTGCCGCGCTGCGCGCGCCAAGCCCCGATTCAGGTAGGCGGACCGGTATTTCGCATCGATCGCGAGCGCACCATCATAATCCGCGATGGCCGCGGTGGGATCTCCGCCGCCTTTTCTGGCGAGACCGCGATTGTTGAAGAACGCGGGATTCGTGGGCTCGAGTTCGATTGCGCGGGTGTAGTCCTGGATCGCGCCGTCGAAATCACCGGTCCGCCGCTTCGCATTTCCGCGGTTGTAAAAGGAATAGGCGTCCTCCGAATCCAAAGCGATGGCGCGGGTGTAATCTTCGATCGCTCCCGCGAGATCATTCAGCCGGATTCGGGCGATTCCCCTTCGCGCGAACGTCTCGGCGGCCGTGGGATCGAGGTCGATCGCCTTCGTGTAGTCCGCGAGGGCGGAGGCGAAGTCCCCCTTCGCCTTGAACAAATCGCCCCGACCCCGGAAGGCGACGGGGTCCGTGGGGTCGAGTTCGAGGGCGATCTGGTAATCGGCGGAGGCGCCCGTCAGATCCCCGGTTTCCCTCTTGGCATTCGCTCGGCGGCTGAGAGCGAGCGCATTTCCGGGCTCGAGCCGGAGGGCTCGATCAAAATCTGAAATCGCCTCGGTCCAGGCACCCGCAAATCCCTTCGTGACGCCCCGGCGGCAATAGGCGGCGGCCGATTTTGGATCCAGACGGATCGCTCGATCATAGTCTGCGATGGCCCCGTCAAAGTCGCCACCGACCACCCTCTCGTCGCCGCTCGCGAGGAATTCTCCCGCCGAACCGCGGAAGAATCTGGTCAGGGCAATGGCGCCGATTCCGAGACTTCCGAGCAGGACCACGAAAATTGCTGCTTTGAATTTCGGATCCATTTCCGGGCGGCGGCGGGCCTTTGATTGGGCGCGGCAGAGCACCGGTCAGTCGACCTTTGGCAATGAGTCTCGCACGATCGCCAGCCACTCTTCGAATGATTCTGCCGGGCAGTTGTTGTCGACGCGGAGGCTGCTCGCATCATAGGGGCGTGGTTTGCCGCCGTACCAATTCATCCAGGTGTTATCGGGCAGATGAACCAGCGGAACGTCCCATTCCTTGATCACCAAGGCGGTCCCAGGCGGAAAATCCGTTGCCGTGGGCAAGACGAGGTCATTCATGGCTTGGAGGCGATCGTAGCGGGTGATTGGGAGGCTGGCCAGTGCGCTCCGCCGCGCCGTCCGCGCGTAAATTCTTCGCCATTGGAGGCCGCTGCTTTCCTGTCAGAATGACGTCCATGCCGCAGATCGAGGTCAACGGGGCACGCCTCCATTATGAAGAAGCGGGGTCCGGGCCGGAGACGATCGTCTTCGCGCATGGGCTGCTCTGGAGCGGCTGGATGTTTGGGCCCCAGGTGGCGGCCCTCCGGGAACGCTACCGGGTCATCACCTTCGATTTCCGCGGGCAGGGGCAAAGCGAGGTGACCGCTGGCGGCTACGACATGGATTCGCTGAGTCTCGATGCGGCAGGCCTCATTGAAAAACTCGGCGCGGCGCCGTCCCATTTCGCCGGGCTTTCCATGGGGGGATTCATCGGGATGCGCCTCGCCAGCCGGCGACCGGAACTGCTCCGCTCGCTCATCCTGCTCGAGACCACGGCCGACCCCGAACCCCTCAAGAACGTGGGAAAATATCGGCGGCTGAATTTTGTCGCGCGCTGGCTCAGTCTCGCGCTGGTGGCGGGGCCGGTCATGAAGATCATGTTTGGGACCAAATTCCTCGCCGATCCGAGCCGCGCGACGTTTCGCGAAGAATGCCGTCGACGGATGGTGCGGAATCACCGAATCGGGATCAGTCGGGCGGTGAACGGCGTGATCGACCGCGCGGGCGTCGCGGACGAACTGGAACGGATCGATGTCCCAACGCTCATCATCGTGGGCGATCAGGATGTCGCGACCGTGCCGGCAAAATCCGACCGGCTCCACGCCGGAATCGCCGGCTCGAAGCTGGTGGTGATTCCCGGAGCCGGGCATACCTCGAGCCTCGAAGAACCGGCCGCGGTGAATGCCGCGATCAAGGGGTTTCTCGAGGGGTTGGCCGCGCGGGCTTGAGCGGATTCTCCGCTTCCCGCGATTTTCCCGGCGTACGATTCAACCGGTGCCGGATCGCTTTCGCGCTCGGCTTTCCTGAACGAAGTCGCGACGAACCTGCGGACATTTCCCACGCTCGCCCACTTCGTCTCGTCTTGGCGGCACCGCCCCGCCACGCGCATCGGCGTTGGCGAGGTTCCCGAGGCGCCGGTCCCGCGAGGCTAGCCGCGTTGATCGCTCCAAGCTCGAGGACCGGTCTTGCCGCGCTCCTCCTTCTCGTCACCTCCGCGCCATCCGCAGGAAGAGCCAGATGCCGAGGGCGATGAAGATGACGTTCGGGAGCCACATCAGCAGCTCGGGATGAAACTTCGGTTTATCGCGGAACAGGTTGGCGACGATGATCAGGAAAAAGTACAGGAACGCGACGACGAGGCTGATCCCAAAACCCGCGCTCGTCTCCTTCCGCTGCGCGGTGACGCCCAGAGGAATGCCGACCAGACAGAAAGTGAGGCACGCGAGCGAGAAGGAGAAGCGGCGGTTCACCTCGGTGAGGGTCGCGCTGCGATTCTCCGGCGCGCCCGATTTCAGATTTTCAAACAACTCCGGCGCCGTCTGGATGTTCAGGCCGCGTCGTGCCATCCGCTTGTTGTACAGCTCCTCCAGCGAGATGGGGAAGACGAACTCCTGCATCGTGATGCCATCCCGGATCTTGGTGATGTCGGTCGGATCCGTTTCGTCGCGCTGCTCGAAGCGCGTGCCCGTGAGCTTCATGAGGAGCTGCCTCCGCTCGAGATCGACCTCGAGGCTGCCGGTGGCGGCATAAACCACGCGCAGGACCTCGGCGTTCTTGTTGAGCTCGTAGACGTGGATGTTTTCGAGCCGGTCGCCGATCTTCCGGCCGACATAGATCTTCCGGTTCGGAAACTCGGTGATAATCTGGTCGCTGTTGAAAAGCGCGATCGGGTCGGTCGTCGCGAGGAGGTAAAACTGGTTGCGGATATTCTCCTGGGCCCGCGGGGCGACCTGGAGATTGATCCAGAGGCAGATCACCGAGAGCAGCGCCGAAAGGATGACCACCGGCGCGGTGATGCGAGTGATGGGGACCCCGTTCACGCGCAAGGCGGTGAGTTCGTTGGAGGCCGACCATTTTCCGAACACGAGCAGGATGGCAGTGAGGAATCCCCACGGCACCGTGAACGTGAGTGAGAACGGGAGGAGATACGCGATGAACGCGAGGATGTAGCTGAACGGCAGATTATTGCTGACGAGCAGCGCGAAGACCTGCTTGAAGACGTTGCCGAGGACGAGGACAAACGTCAGCACCGCCACCGCCCAGAGCGCCGCCACGAGCAACTCGCGGAGGAGATAGCGGTCGATGATGCGAAACATGCGGCCAAAGCGTACGGCCGGGGACGGCGCGGGACAAGGACTTCGAACTTCGAACCCCCAGGAACATCGAACATCGAACCCCTGGGAACATCGAACATCGAACATCGAACGTTGAACGTCGAACTTCGAAGGGGGAGACAAGTTGTGGGTGATTGGGACGTCGATGCGCGGCAGACACTCGCTGCCGCGTTCGGCCAGATCGATTCTGGGGCGCAGCGATCTGAACGATGGCGGACAGGCGGGGTGAAAACGCGGTCCGTTATCGCTTGGGAAGATGCCTCGACGTTCGAAGTTCAACGTTCGATGTTCCGCTCCCCGGCTCCGCCCCTTCGAAGTTCGAAGTTCAACGTTCGATGTTCAGATCCCCGACCCCCCTTCGAAGTTCGACATTCAACGTTCAACGTTCAACGTTCAACGTTCAACGTTCAACGTTCCGCCCCTTCCCTTGATTCCCCAGGGCACCATCGAACGCGTGGCGGCGGCGAACGACATCGTGGATGTCGTCGGCGCGGTCGTGCAGTTGAAGCGGCTGGGCTCGCGGTGGCGGGCGCTCTGCCCGTTTCATCGGGAGAAGACGCCCTCGTTCTACGTCGATCCGGTGCGCCAGAACTACAAATGCTTCGGCTGCGGGGTGGGGGGCTCGATCTTCAAGTTCGTGATGGCGCACGAGAATCTCGATTTCCCCTCGGCCGTGCGCCGGCTGGCGGATCGGGCCAGCATTCAGCTCGACGAGGAGGAACTCCGCGGCGGGGATGGCGACGGAGCCTATGCGCTCCGCAAGCGCTTGATCGCCCTGCACGCCGAAGCGGCGGAATGGTTTCACCGGCACCTGATGAAAAGCCCGGGCGCGCAGCCGGCGCGGGATTACCTGCGGGCGCGCGGTCTGACCCGGGAGATCGCGGCCGGGTGGAAGCTGGGATATGCGCCGGATGCGTGGAATGAATTCCGCGATTTCGCCCTCGAGCGCGGCTACAGCGGGGACGAGCTCGGCCAGGGCGGGCTGGTGGTGACGACCGCGGACGACGACGGCGAGGACGGCCGGCGGAAGCGGAGCAGCTACGACCGGTTCCGGGACCGGCTCATGATCCCGATCTGCAACGAACAGGGCGAGGTCATCGCCTTCAGTGGACGCGTCCTCGCGACCGCGGCGCAGGCCGCAAAGTACGTGAACTCGCCCGAGACCCCCATCTTCACGAAAGGCGCGGTGCTCTTCGGTCTGCATAGGACGCGGCGGCCGATCATCGAGGCGGGGCGGGCGATCATCTGCGAGGGCCAGCTCGACCTCATCACCGCCTTCGAGCACGGCGTCACGAACGTCACCGCGCCGCAGGGCACGGCGTTCACCCCGAAGCAGGCGGCGCTCCTGCGGCGTTGCGCGGAGGAGGTAGTGCTGTGTTTTGATGCCGACGCCGCCGGCCAGCAGGCAGCCGAACGTTCCTTTGCCGCGCTGCTGGAGGCAAATGTGAGTGTGCGCGTCGCGACGATGCCGCCGGGGGAGGATCCGGACTCGATGATTCGGTCGCGCGGCGCGGAGGCGTTTCGCGAGCGGATCGCGGCGGCGAAGGATTTTTTTGATTTTCAGCTCGAGCGACTGGCCGGGATGTTTGATCTCGGAACGCCCGGCGGAAAGACGGCGTACGCGCGTCGGTTGGCCGAGACCGTGCGGCTCGTGAGCGACACCTTTCTGCGTGATGCGGTGGCGGGAAAGGTGGCGGCCCGGCTGGGGCTCGCGCCCGAACGGTTCCGCGAAATGGTGGCGCGGGTGCGGCGGCCAACTGGATTCCGGGAGGATGCGGCGATCCAGCTCGCGGAGAAGACCGCGCCCGTGGAAACGCCGGCCCCGGGCGTGCGGCAGCTCCTCGTCCTCGCGCTGCTCGATCCGGATTCCCGCGCGTGGATGCTGGCGCAGCCGCGCTGGCGGGAGCACGTGCGGGGGGTGTCCGGCGGAGCCTTGCTCGCGCGCTTGCTTGAATCCGTGTACGAACCCGGCGACGCCGCCTCGCTCGCGGGCGTCCTGGCTACATTCGCCCCGGGAGAGGAGGCCTTGCTCGAGGAGTTACGCGGCGAGCGGCTGCCGGAGCAGGTGGTCATCGTGCGCGAGGATTGCTGGCTCGACATCGAGCGCGAGATTCTGCTGGCGCGACGCGAATCTCTCCAATCCCAGCTCCGGGCGCCGGAGATCGACATCGAAGAGATCGGTCAGATCCACGAAGAAGTCCTTGATTTGCAAAAACGGCTTGGGGATATTGGCAAGCTTCGGTCATCTCGGCGCGGCCCCATTTAGCCCCGATGACGCGTGAGCGATCATCCCACGCCGCTTCGTTTCATGCCTCATTCGTCTGTTTCCGCGAAGAAGAAGGTAGCGCATCTCAATCCGAAGAAGCCCGTCAAGCGAATGACGGCTCCGGTGCAATCTAAAAAGCCCGGGCCGAAGCAGCCCGCGGCGGGGGCGAAAGCCGCCCGGCGCGGCGGGAAGCCGGCGCCCGCGGCGAAGGCTCTGGCGAAGGCGGTGGCGAAGGCTCCGGCGAAGGCGGTGGCGAAGGCCCCGACCAAGGTCGTCCGAAGCGTCGCTCCCGCCCCGAAAGCGGCGACCAACGGCAAGTCTCCCGCCGCGGGCAAGCGGGGTGCAAACGGCAAGGCCGTCGCGAAAGTGCGTCCGACCAAGCCCGACGCGGCGAAGAATGCGAAGGTCACCGGCCGCATCTCGCAACTTCCCGCCGCCCATCTCGCCGCGACCGGACCGGTCGATTTCCAGGAGAAGATCCGGGAACTCATCCGGCTCGCGAAAGAGCAGGGGCACCTGACCTTCGACGATCTGAACGAAGCGCTCCCGCCGGGAACCGCGGATCCCGATCAGATGGATGCGCTCATCACGCAGCTGCGGACGATGGAGTTTGAGATCATCGATGCGTCGCAGGTCGATCGCGTCAAGGACGTCAAGAAGGAGAACGCCGACGAGGACGAGGATGAGGAGGAAGAAAAGGAGGAAAAGGAAGAAGCCGAGCCTCGGGACGAGGACGACGCGGAGGAGGAACGCGAGCAGGAGCGGGCTGATTCGCGGCTGGACATTCTCGACGATCCCGTCCGGCAGTATTTGAAGCAGATGGGCCAGGTCGCGCTGCTGACGCGCGAGCAGGAGGTCGAGATTTCCAAGCGGATCGAAATCGCGGAAGCGAACGTCCAGCGGCATCTCTATTGCTTCGGGTTCGTGGCGCGGGCGCACCTCGATGTCGCGCGGAAGTTGATCGAAGGGCGCGAGCGCTTTGACCGGGTGATTCAGGATAAGAAGATCGAGAACCGGGATCGCTACATGCGTGCTCTCCCGAAGCTCTGCGCCCAGGTCGAGGCGCAGGCGGCGCAGTCCGCTTCGAAATTCGATGCCACCCGCGGCGGCAAGCGGGCGCCGAAATCCGCTGGGGCCGTGAAGGCGTTCGAGAAATCCCTCGTTTTGCTCGGGAAGCTGTACGGGAAGTTTTTCTTCAAACAGAAGATGATGGAGGAGTTCGTTCTCCTCGCGGACGAGAACTACCGCATCCTGACGCTCGTGCAGTCCGAGGCGGCGAAGACGAGCGGCAGCGGCTCCCGGATCGATCACGCGGCCAAGCTCCGTGAACTCGTGGGTCGGATCTGGCTGGATCCGATTCCCTACCGCGAGAGTTACGACCAGCTGAAAGGCTGGCAGCACAAGGCGCTCAAGGCCAAGACAGAGATGGTCGTGGCAAATCTACGGCTCGTGATCTCGATCGCGAAAAAGTACACGAACCGCGGGCTCTCGTTCCTCGACCTGATCCAAGAGGGAAACATGGGCCTGATGAAAGCCGTGGAGAAGTTCGAGTACAAGCGCGGTTACAAGTTCTCGACTTACGCCACTTGGTGGATCCGGCAGGCGATCACGCGCAGCATCGCCGACCAGGCGCGCACCATCCGTATCCCGGTGCACATGATCGAGACGATCAACAAGCTGATGCGGGTCCAGAAGCAGCTGGTGCAGGAGTACGGTCGCGAGCCGAGTCCGGAGGAGGTTTCCGAGGAGATCCATCTGCCGGTCGAGCGCGTGCGCGCCGTCCTGAAAATGGCGCAGCAGCCGATCTCGCTCCAGGCCCCAGTGGGCGATGGCGAGGACACGAGCTTCGGGGATTTCATCGAGGACAAATCTGCAGAAAATCCCTCCGAGTTGACGGCCGCGACGATCCTGAAGGGCAAGATCAAGGACGTGCTTTGCACCCTCACCGAGCGCGAGCGGCAGGTGCTGGAGCAGCGCTTTGGCCTGGTGGACGGATATTCCCGCACCCTCGAGGAGGTGGGCCGCCAGTTCCGCGTCACGCGCGAGCGCATCCGCCAGATCGAGGCCAAGGCCCTCCGCAAGATGCGGCATCCCACCCGCATCCGTCACCTCGAGGGCTTCATCGAGAACGGGGAGCATTGAGGCGGCGGACTGAGGCCGGAGGACGGTCCGATCCGGCTGACTGGGCCGGATCCGACCAAGACCGCGCCCCGCGGGTGAGGGCAACACCCCCCCGTCCGGTCGTCCGTTTGGCGGAACCGTGTCGCCCGAATTCCCCCGCGCGATTTCCTTGATCCCGGTTTCGGGTCGGCCCCATAAAGAGTGGGCGTTTCCTCCGTTGAGGGCGCGCCTGCCTCATCGAAAGACCTCTCTTGATGCTTACCCTCGAAAGTGTTCAGCAAAGCTTCCAAGAGCTCCTCGCCTGGCAGCGCATCCTGGTCTTCGTCGGATTCGTCTGCGTCTTCTACCTCTTGCTGCTCGCGGTCGGACGCGCGCTGAAACGTCGCGCCGGTCTGCAGCCCGGTCTGAGCTATCAGGCCGCGGCGCTGGGCTCCGGACTCTACATTGCGCTGGATCTGATGGCGCCCGCCCTCGGCGGTCGGCGGGAAGTCGCCGCCATCGCCATCATCTGCGGCGTGCACGCACTCCTGCCGCTCCTCACGGTCGGTCTCCTGCCGTGGCTCTTCGAGACGAAGCGGCACCAGCCGATGCCGAAGTTTCTCCGCGAGGTCGTCTCGCTCGTGGTCTTCGTGACGACGGTGTTGCTCGTCCTGCAGGTCGACTACGACGTGCAGGTCCCGGGCTTGATTGCCGGCTCCGGCATCATTGCGGTCGCGATCGGTTTCGCCGCGCAGAGCGTGCTCGGGAACATTCTCTCCGGCATCACGCTTTACATCAGTCGCCCTTTCCACGTGAACGATTGGATCCTCATCGAGCACCAGCACGTCCAGGTGGTGGAGATCAACTGGCGGTCCAGCCGCTTCCGGACCAATGACAACATCATCCTCGATGTCCCGAACTCGAAGATCACGAGCGAGACGATCACGAACTTTTCCGGCATCGAGCGCCACGGCCTCCAGCACAGCCGCCCGCACGGGCAGCGGCTGGAGGTCGGCATTGAATATGGCGCCCCGCCCAACCGGGTGCGGGACATCCTGCGCGATGCCGCCGCCTCGGCGTCGGACGTGCTCGACAAGCCGGCTGCCGATGTCTTTCTCAAAAGCTTTGGCGACTCGTCGATCGTTTACGAAGTGCGGTATTGGATCGAGAATCATCATCACTACAACCAGATCTCGGATGCCGTGCGGACCAACATCTGGTATGCCCTGCGGCGGGAGGGGATCACGATTCCGTTCCCCATCCGCACTCTGCAAATGGAGCGGCGGAAGGCGGTGAGCACCGAGCGTCACGGGCACCGGCACGCCGAGTTTCGGGCGATGCTGCAGAACCAGCCGATCTTCCGGGTCATTGAGGGAGCCGACCTCGAATACCTGCTCGAAAACTGCGCCAGTCATCACTACGGGCGCGGCGAGCAGATCATCGTGGAGCAGGCCGGGGGCGATTCGATGTTCGTGATCACGAGCGGGCAGGCGGCGGTGCTGATCACGGGTTCCGGCGGCACGCGTTCGCAGGTGGCGGAGCTGCGGAAGGGCGACTGCTTCGGCGAGATGTCGCTGCTCACCGGGGAGCGGCGCACCGCAACGGTGCAGGCGATGTCCGACTGCGAGGTCCTGGAAATCACGAAGCCGCTGTTTGCGGAGATTGTCGCCCGCGAGGCCGGGCTGCTGCCTCAACTTTCCGAGTTGCTCGCGCGACGGAAACTCGAGATGGAGGGCATCACGACTCGGGGGGGCGTGGATGGCGAGACGACTGCGGCGGACAAGGAGAGCGAGTACACGGAGACCTTCCTCTCGCGCCTGAAATCGTTCTTCGAGCTGTGACGGCCCGTCTGCGACTCCCCGCTGGACAAGGCGCCGGAATTCAATACGTCTTCCCGAGCGCGCGGTTAGCTCAGTGGTAGAGCGCCTGCTTCACACGCAGGAAGTCGCAGGTTCGAACCCTGCACCGCGCATTGTCCTCCTACTCGCCGAGCGGCGCTCCGCAGCTCCGACATCGCGTTGCCGATTTCGCTGCGGCGATGCCGCAGCCCGGGCATTTCGGATCGAAATTGAAGACCCTCTGGAGAAGCAGGTAAATCGCGACGGCCGGGAGGAGTCCACCGACGACGGGAAGGCCAAAAAGGAGGTGCAGGCCGAGGGGAACGATCGTTCCGCTGAGGACCGCGATCAACCCGGCGGAGAAGATGGCGCGCTTCCGCTCGCGATCCGGGTCGTTCGGCAGCTGAGGAGGGGTTGGATCTTGGGAGTTCATCCGGCGGCGGGTTCGCTTTTCGACCAGACTCCAACTCCATCGGGCCAGCCAAGTCAATGCTCTCGGCCGAATCACACACTCACGCACTCGCGCGCATTTTCCTTCCCGCCCGCCCGCTGGCGGCATAGACCCGGGAGATGGAACCCATCGATCCGGCGATAAACAGGCGCGTCTGCTTCCTCGGCACGGCGCCGGTCGGGCTCTTCCTGCTCGGCGTGCTGCTGAGCTACCTGCCGTTTCTCCCGCGGCAGACCGCGACGACGCTCGGCGGCGTCTTCTCCGGTCTCGGGATCGCGGCCGGGTTCGTCTGCATCCCCTGGGCCATCACGCTGCTCATCCGCCACTGGCGCACGCTTTCCGGGACCGCCCGCGCTTGCGGGTTGGTCGCACCGCTTGCGCTGCTCGGTCTGATCGCCGTGATGGTGATGGTCATGCTCACCTTCGGGCCCAAGGGTTGAGTCGCTTCCCGGGGGCCGATGTAGCCTTCAACCGGGAACGCCGGAGATCTCCAGCCACTCCGGATGCGCCTCGGCGTGGCGGGCGACCTCTTCGAAGATCGCCGGCAGTTTCGTCGTGACCTGCCAGCGCCACGTTGATCGCGCGAGGCTCGCATTCATCACCACCCACGGCACATCGAGAGCCCGCGGGACGTGGTCCCGGGTCACGACCGGGGCGAAGCCGAAGCGCTCGGCGCACCAGGCGTTGAGTTGGCCGAGCGAGAACGCGTTCGCGGCGCCGCCGCCAAGATTGATGACTGCGGGGATCCCGGCGGCGTCGCGGCACTCGATTTGAGCGACGAGCAACGGCGCGAGATCGCGGGGGTGGAAGGCATCGCGCACCTGGGCGCCAGTCCCGCCGAAGCCAATGAAGCGAAGGGGACGGCGGCGCAGCGCGGCATTGATCCAGAAGGCCACGATGCCCTGATCGGGCCGGCCGAACTGGCCGGCGCCCGCCAGCACGCCACAGCGGTTGATCCAGGCGCGCACGCCGAAGCTGTGGGCGTACTCGAGCGCGAGCGCCTCGCTGGCCAGCTTGGTGGCGCCATAGAGCGAGATCGGCGCGGCGGTGGAAAAGCTCTCGTCGAGCCCGAGACCAGAGACGCCAGTCGGCCGGCTCGCGCCGGGGGCGAGGGCGAAGGCGGGCGGCTCGCCGATCTCCTCGACCGCGAGCGACGAGAGAGCGGCGATCGAATACACCCGGCTCGTGCTCACGAGGAGGAACTGCGCTCCGTGCCGGCGGCAGTGCTCGAGCAGATTCACCGTCCCGAAGAGGTTGTGCTCCACCACCTGCCGGCTGCTGGACTGGCCATCGATGCCGGCGAGCACGCTCGGGTTCGCGGACGCATCGATCACGGCATCGACCGGGCCGAGCGCGTCGACGTCCGAGGCGAGGCGCACGTCGCCGTGGACGACCGAAACGCCGAGCGCGCGAAGCGCCCCCCGATTCCGTTCGCTCCCGGCGCGCGAGAGATTGTCGAGTCCGGTGACCTCCCACGCGGGGCGTGCCTCGCGCAGCCAGCGGGCGATCTCGAACCCCGCAAAACCGCAGGCGCCGGTGAGGAGGATTTTCATCCGGGAGCGTTCACGTCCGGCCCCCGGCCGGTCAACCAATTGTCGTCGTCGGCGAGGCGACACGGGGCCGGGGCTGCGCTAATCTCGCCGCTCCATGCCCCACCTGCTCGCGACCTACGTCCACGCGCTGAATCCCTTCGTGATCCGTTTCACCGAGTCCTTTGGCATCCGCTGGTACGGTCTGTGCTACGTGCTGTCGTTCCTGATCGGCTACTGGCTCTACGTCCGCCTCGCGAAACAGGGCTACAGCGAACTGCCCGCCGCCAAGGTCGGGGACTTCATCACGATGACGGCGCTCTTTGGCGTGATCGTTGGCGGCCGGCTCGGACACGTGCTCTTCTACGGACTCGAGGATTATCTCCGCGATCCGATCCAGATTTTTTACCTGAACCGCGGCGGCATGTCCAGCCACGGCGGCATCATCGGAATCATCTTCTTCACGTGGTTCTATGCGCGCTGGCAGAAGATTTCCTGGACGAATCTGGGCGACAATCTGGTCGTCGTGTCGCCCGTCGGACTGCTGCTCGTCCGGATGGCAAATTTCATCAACGGCGAGCTCTATGGGCGCGTGACGGATGTCGCGTGGGCGATGAAGTTTCCGCGGGAGCTCGCCGATGCGGCAAATTGCTCGCCCGCGGCGCTGGAGCGCTATCCGTCGGCCGCGCAGCGCTTCGATCTCGTGGACGCGGCGTACCAAAGCGACCAAGTCCGCGCCAGCATCGCCGACGTGCTGCAGTTGCGACACCCCTCGCAACTCTACGAGGCGTTCTTCGAAGGGGTCGTCCTCCTCTCGATCCTCTGGATTCTCCGCACCCGCTTCCGCCTGCCGAATGGCGTGCTCACAGGTGCCTTCTTCATTATTTACGCGATTTTCCGGATCGGCTGCGAGTATTTCCGGGAGCCCGATTCTGCCATGGTGGGCATCTTCACGAAGGGTCAGTTTCTCTCCCTTTTCATGTTCCTGATCGGTGGCGCCTTTGTCTGGTGGGGTTTCTCCACGCGGCACTACGCTCCTTGTCTTCGCCCGGCGAAGGCGATCTGAGATTTGAAATTTTGAGATCGGCGCGGAGACGCGCCCCTGAATTTCTGACCTCCGGGTTGCCAGATGGCTGACGATAGCGGCAAAGCTTGTCTGGCGATCTCGCAGCGCCCGGTTCTGATTACTTCCGACAGCCCCATGCCCGCTCCCTACCCCGCCATCTTCCTCGACCGTGACGGCACGCTCATCGCGGATGCGGGCTATCTCGCGGATCCGGCGGGCGTCGAGATTCTCCCGGGGGTGCAGGAGGGACTCCGGGACTTGAAGGCCGCGGGCTTCGTCTTGATTATCGTGACAAACCAGAGCGGGATCGGCCGGGGCTACTACACGGAGGCGGATTACCACGCGGTCGCGGGCCGGACCGACCAGCTGCTCGGGGCTGGCTTGATCGACGCGGCCTATTTCAGTCCGTGGCATCCGGAAGCGGCGGCTCCGTGCCGGAAGCCGGCGCCCGGGATGTTGCTGCAGGCGGCTCGGGAGCACTCGCTCGATCTGCCGCGTTCGTTCATGATCGGGGACCGGAAGGGCGATATCGAAGCCGGCCGCGCCGCGGGTTGCGCGGCGTCCTTGCTGGTTTGCACGGGTCTCGGCAAAGCGGAGGCGCCGCTGGCCGGGGCGGACTTCGTCGCGCCCGATTTTGCCGCCGCGGCGGCGTGGATTTTGCGGCGGGCGCACAAGTGTGGTTGAGTTGATCCCCGTGGCTTACACCTACGGCATTATCCCGGCTCGCTGGGGCTCCACCCGCTTTCCGGGGAAGCCGCTGCATCTGATCGCCGGAAAGCCGCTCGTCCAGCACGTCTGGGAGCGCTGCCAGGACGCGAACGGACTGGCTCGCGTGATCATCGCCACGGATGATTCCCGGATCTCGGCCGTCGCGCGCGGCTTCGGGGCGGAGGTGGAGATGACGTCCACCGCGCATGCCACCGGAACCGACCGGCTCGCCGAGGTCGCGGAGCGGCACCCGGAGGCGACGCATTTTCTCAACATTCAGGGCGACGAGCCCACGATTCCGCCGACGCTGATCAACGAGCTCGCGGCGGTGCTGGCGGCAGATCCGCATCTCGACATGGCCACGTGCGCCACTCTGGTGCGGGATCCGGCGGATGTGGACAATCCGAACTGCGTGAAAGTCGTGCGCGCGGCGAACGGAGACGCCCTCTATTTCTCGCGCAGCCCGATTCCCTTCCGCGGCTACGCGGGGGCCCACGCGCCGCTGCCACTCCGGCACCAGGGGATTTACGCCTACACGCGCGGCTTTCTCGAGCGCTTCGTCCGCTGGCCGCAAGGCGACCTCGAGCGCTTCGAACGGCTCGAGCAACTCCGGGCGCTTGAAAATGGCGCTCGCATTCGCGTCATCGTGACCGATCACGAATCCCTGGGCGTCGACTCCCCCGACGACGTCCCTCGCGCCGAGGAGGCGCTAGCCCAGGCCCTTTTCCGTTTTCCACTCCTTTCTTCCCTGATCTCATGAAGCACATTTTCGTCACCGGCGGCGTCGTCAGCAGTCTCGGCAAAGGCCTCGCGGCCGCCGCGCTCGGACGTATTCTGGAAAATCGCGGCCTGAAGGTCGTGATGCAGAAGTTCGACCCATATCTGAACGTCGATCCCGGAACGATGAGCCCCTTTCAACACGGCGAGGTGTACGTGCTCAATGACGGCACCGAGACCGACCTGGATCTCGGGCATTACGAACGCTTCACCAGCGGCGTCTTGACGCGCCATAACAATCTCACGAGCGGTCAGGTCTATCTCCGCGTGATCGAGAAGGAGCGCGCCGGCGATTATCTCGGCAAGACCGTCCAGGTGGTCCCGCACGTGACGAATGAGATCAAGGATCGCATCCGCCTCGTCGAGAGCGAGCAGTCGGACGCGCATGTGTTGATCACGGAGATTGGCGGGACCACGGGCGACATCGAGGGCCTGCCGTTTCTGGAAGCGATCCGGCAGTTCATCCTCGAGCGGGGACCGAGCAACGCCATGGTGATGCACGTCACGCTCCTCCCCTACATCAAGGCCGCGGGGGAATTGAAGACGAAGCCCAGCCAGCAAAGCGTCGCCAAGCTGCGCGAGATCGGGCTCCAGCCGCAGGTGCTCATCTGCCGGACCGAGCACGCGCTCGATGACGACATCCGCGCGAAGCTGTCCACGTACTGCAACGTGCCGCTCAAGGCGGTGATCGAGATGCGCGACGTGGAGCACACCATCTACGAGGCGCCGATTCTCCTGCGGAACGAGAAGCTCGACGATGTCGTCTGCGAGATCCTGCGCATCGACGCGCCCGCCGCCGAGATGAGCGAGTGGGAGAAATACGTAAAGCGCGTGATCGCACCGCGGAAGGCTGTGAAGATCGGGTTTGTCGGGAAATACACGGATCTCCAGGACGCGTATAAATCCGTTTACGAATCTCTCACGCACGCCGCCGCGAGCCATGACTGCCGGGCGAACATCGTGAAGGTGGACGCGGAAGTTCTCGAGGCGGATCCGACCGCCGCGCAGCGCCTGCTCGGGGACGTGACCGGGATCCTTGTGCCGGGCGGATTTGGCGAGCGCGGCATCGAGGGGAAGGTCGTGGCGGCCCGCTACGCGCGGGAGAACCAGATCCCCTACCTCGGCCTCTGTCTCGGCATGCAGATCGCGACGATCGATTTCGCGCGGAACGTCTGCGGCTTTGAAAACGCGAACAGCACCGAGTTCGATCCGAAGACCCCGCATCCGGTCATCTGTCTGCTCGAGGGCCAGAAAAGCGTGAAGAAGAAAGGCGCGTCCATGCGTCTGGGGCTCAGCGCCGCTGTCCTGAAGCCAGACTCGCTCACGGCCGCGGTCTACGGCCGCACAGAGATCCTCGAGCGCCACCGGCATCGCTACGAGTTCAACATGAAGTACCGCGACGTGATGGCGGAGAAAGGCTTCACCATCAGCGGCACTTCACCGGACGGCACGCTCGTCGAGACGATCGAAGAGAAACACCATCCGTGGTTCGTCGCCTGTCAGTTCCACCCCGAGTTCCAGAGCAAGCCAAACTCCCCCCATCCGCTTTTCCGTGGGTTCATCGGCGCGTGTCTGGCGCACGAAGGGTAGGTCCGCGGGGCCCGGGAAACCCGTCCGGCCAGCGCCGTTTCTCCCTCATCGCGCGTACTGCGACGTGAGCACCACCCGGAAGCCGAACGCGTTCAGCCGCGTCTCGGGCGTCTCGAAAAGTCGCGACGACGACAAGAGTTGGCCGGGCTGGCTGTCGAGCCACGAAGCGCCGCGGAGCGTCTTGTTCGTCTGGCGGCCGCTCTTCGCGCTTTCGTACCAGTCCTGGACCCATTCCCAGGCGTTTCCGCCCATGTCGTGGAGACCGTTCGCGTTCGCCTCGAAGCCGCCCACGGGCTGGGTGAACTCCGAGGTATCACCGGCGATCTTCAGGCTCTTCGCGTATTTCCCCGCGCGCCCAGCTGAGCTCGGCGGCCACTTTTCCCCGTGCCAGGGGTAATGCGTCTTGTTTTTGCCGTCGCGCGCGTCGGGCGAGTCGCCGGGTTCGCGCGGCAGACCCACGGCGGCGCTCCATTCGTCATCGGTCGGGAGGCGGTAGCTCTGGGCGGGCAGGATGCGCCCGTCGGCCCGCTCCTTCGTCGTGAGCCATTCGCAGAATTTTACGGCGTCGTTCCAGCTCACGAAGACCACCGGATGCTGCGGAGTTTGCGGAAAGTAGGGATCACTCCAGCCGGGCCCGGCATCGTAGGTTGGATTCGCCTTCACGAAGGCTTCATAATCCGCGACCCGCGTCTCGTACATGCTGAAGAGCACCTTCGTGCCGGGCACCGGGACAAACTTCATGCCGAGACCGTTCTCGAAGGTCGCCTTCACGGCGGCGGGCGGAGGCGTCGCGGGCGCGGCGCTCTCCGGCGTGGCCGCCGCCACGGGATCGGACGCCGGGGTCGGCCCGGCCACCGGGATCGGGGGTTTCGGGGGCGACGACCGGAGGAAAAAGATCGCCAGCGCCAGCCCGAGGACCGCGAGACCGGGAACCGCGACGAATAGCGGATTGAATGCGCGGGGCCGCGTGGTCGCGGTCGGCGCCGGCCGCGTGCCGATGGTGGGGCCAAAGGCCAGCGTGTCGTACGCGGACTTCACGATATCCGAAGTCGCCAGCACCGTGAGCTCGCGCTCAAGGATTTCCGGATTCTCCGGGCGATCCTGCGGATCCTTCTTTAGCATCCGCTGGAGCAGATCCACGACCGGCTTCGGGACCGTGCCGTGCAGCAGGTGCGCGGGCGGCGGCTGATTGATGTGGGCATTTTCCACCTGCCGGCGCGAGGTGCCGCTGAAGGGCGGCTTGCCGGCGAGGAGATACCAGAGCGTGACGCCGAGAGAGTAGATGTCCGAGCGGGTATCCACGTCCATCCCTTCGATCTGCTCCGGACTGGCGAAGGCGGGACTGTAGCCCGCCGTCTCGCCCGTCATCGTGATCCGGGTGATGTCCACGGCGCCGGCGCCGACGACCTTGGCGAGTCCGAAATCGATGAGCTTCACCTTCACCGAGCCATCGGTCTTCGCGAGCATCAGGTTGGCTGGCTTGATGTCGCGATGGATGAGTCCCTGCTTCCAGGCCGAAGCGAGCGCGGCCGCGGCTTGGCGCGCGATCTCGACCGAGAGGCCGACCGGGATGGGCCCCATGGCGTGAACGCGGGAGCCGAGGTCCTCTCCCTCGATGTACTCCATCACGTAGTAATCCGTGCCGCTTTGTTCGCCGATGTCGTGGACGGCCGCGATGTTTGGATGGCTCAAGCGCGCGAGGAGCCGGGCTTCGCGCAGGAATTTTTGCCGCGCCTGCTGATTGTGATGCAGGGCGCCGCTGACGACCTTGAGCACCACGATGCGATCCAGCTTCGTATCGAGCGCCTTGTAAGTAATGCCCATCCCGCCGCGGCCGAGTTCCACGGGCTCACCGTTTCGATCCACGGGAATCTCGTAGCGTCCGTAACGGAGCGTCTCGCTGGGTTCGCTGGATTGGGCCATCGGGTGAATCGGACTCGGTCCGCCAGCAAAACAAATCGCCGCACCCGATGCGAGAATCAAATCAGTCCGGTTGGGCTTTGAAAATTTCCGTCCGAAACTTATCCTCGAGATCGCTTCGGGTCGAAAACCGCCCGCCAAACGCGTCGCCGACCGCCGATTCGAAGAAACTGCCCCGGGCGATGGCCTCGAGGAACACGCGGAATTCTTCCTTCCCCTGTGCCGCCAGGAAGGCGGTCAGCCGGCACGACTCGACGTAGAACGCGATCAATTCGCGCTCGTTGGCGGGATAGGACCGGATGCCGGTGAGCCGCTCGAGCGGAATGAAATCCTCGGGCCGGAGCGAGGGGAGGTGGGGGCGGGCGGCGAATTTGCGCGCGCGGTAGAAGGAGGCGTAGAGCACCCGCGAGACGTACTCGGCGTAGCCTTCGTTCAGCCAGAGCGGCACGCTCCGGCCGTAGAAACGATCCAGCACGAGGTGGGTGATCTCATGTCCCAACACGGGGCCCTGGAAGCGATTTCCGTCGCGCGGCAGCGCCAGTTCGTTGTCGAGGTGAGCCCCGCCGGTCATCCGGTCGAGCTCGAGCGTGCGCCGGACCACCTCCCACACGCCGGCGTCGCAGACGAGAATGCGGGCCTTCCGCTCGGAGCGCGGTCCCTCCTTGCCGAGATCCTTCGCGATCGCCCGATAGAAAAACTCCGCCTCCACCGCGACCTGCTTCGCGGCGGCTTCATCGAGGTAGTGCAGGATGAAATTCTCCGTCTCCGCGTGCTTCCATTCGTCCGGTCGCACGGCGAGGGCGGTGGTCGCGAGCGGATTCAGCCGCTGATTCGAGAGTTCACTGAAACGGACTGGTTTCAGACCTTCCTCCGCGATGGATTCCGCCGCGACCGAGCCAGCCAGCGCCAGCGCCAGCGCACGGACGAGCGCGAGCAGGGCAGACCGGCGGATCATCGTCGTGGTCAGGCAAGCCCGAGCCGGTTGAGCAGCGCGCGCAGACTGGCCGAAGTTCCCTCGGTCAGCGGGCAGAGCGGGCCCCGCACTTCCGGAGACGCGATGATTCCGCGCCAGACGAGCGCCTGCTTGATCGGTACCGGATTTGGCTCGGCGAAGATGTCTTTGAAGAGCTGGAAGAACCGGTCGTGCACGGCGAGGGCCTCGGCGAGGTTCCCCGAGCGGAACAAACGCACGAGGGCGGAGACCTCCGCGGGGATGAGGTTCGAAGCGACGCTCACCACGCCGGTCGCGCCGCACGCGAGGAAGGGCAGCGTGAGCGAATCATCCCCGCTCAGGATCTGGAACGACGGAGGAAGCACCTGACGCATCGCGCTCACGCGTTCGGGCGTTCCACCCGCCTCCTTGATCGCCACGACGTTCGGACAATCGGCCGCAAGGCGGCGCACCGTCTCCACGCCGATCTCCGTGATGGTCCGGCTCGGGACCGAGTAGAGCATGATCGGCAGCTTCGTGCTCTCCGCCGCCGCGCGGAAATGGCGGTAGAGTCCGTCCTGCGTGGGCTTGTTGTAATACGGCACGACGAGCAGGAGCGCATCCGCTCCGAGTCCCTCGCATGCGCGCACCAGCTCGACCGACTTCTGGGTGGAGTTTGACCCGGCCCCGGCGATGACCTGACAGCGGCCCTTCGCGATCTCGACCGCGCGGCGGACGAGATGCAAATGCTCCTCGTGGGTGACGGTGGGGGATTCGCCCGTCGTGCCGACAGGGACGATTCCGTTGATCCCGCCGGCGATCTGATGCTCGATCAACTTCGCGAACGAGGCGTCATCGATGGCATCGTGCAGGAAGGGGGAAACGAGCGCGGTGTAGCAGCCGGAGAACATGGCGGAAGAGTCGGCCGCTGCGGCGGGCTCGCAAGCGCAGACCACCGCCGATCACTCCGGCTTGTCGGGATCCATCTCCTCGTCGTCTTCCAGCTTCGGCGCCGGCGTGGGCAGGGCGTCGCTGCGCTTGATGGTGAGGTCGAGCTTCGCGCGCTGGACCTTGTCCGCGCGCGTCATGAGCACGATCGCCCCGAGCGCGAGCGCCATCAGCAGCATCAAGATCACGGCCCAGCTGCGGCCGAGGGCGGCCTGGGACTTCGCGGAGGGGCGGAACACGCTTCTGCTATCGACGAGGCCGCCCAGGGGTTCAACCCCCGTGACGTTGCTCGCGGCGGCTTCCCATGCGACCACGGCCGGTGGCCGACGAAACCCTTTATCCGCGCGCCGAACCGGCCGGGGATCTCTTCGTGCGGCTCGACCAGCGCATCGCGAAATGGTTTCGCCGGAAATTCGGGGTCTTCACCGGCGCGCAGCTTCGCTGTATCCCGGCGATCCTCGAAGGCCGCAGCGTGCTCCTGACTTCACCCACCGGCAGCGGAAAAACGCTCGCGGGATTTCTCGGGATCATCGATACCCTCGCCCGCGAGGCGACGCTCGGGACAAAGTGGTCGGGGATTCAGGCGCTCTACATCTCGCCGCTGCGCGCGCTGGCCTACGACATCAGCAAGAACCTCTCCGGACCGCTCAAGGAACTTAAGCTGACCGACGTGATCTCCGTCGGGCTGCGCACCGGCGACACCACTGCGGCCGAGCGCGCGAAACAAAAACGGAAGCCCCCCGCCATCCTGATCACCACGCCCGAGAGCGTGGCGATCCTGCTCTGCTCGGCCGCCTTTCGGACCGCCATCGCGGACTGTCGATTCGTCATTCTCGATGAGCTTCACGCGCTGGGGGAAAGCAAACGCGGCGTCCATCTCACCGTCTCGCTCGAGCGCATCGAGGCGATTCGCGCCGGGGCCGGGCGGACGGGCGGGCTGTGCCGGATCGGACTCTCGGCCACGGTCACGCCACTCGAGCGGATGGCGCGGTTTCTGTGCGGTCCCGGAAGGCCCTGCGTGATCGCGGAGGCTCCGGCGGAGCGCGATCTGCGCGTGGAAGTTTTTTCCCCGATCCGGCGCCATCCCTATCCGCAGGCCGGATTCACGGCGACCCGCGTGCTCGCGGAGCTCGCCCGGCTGATCGAGCGCCAGAATTCGGTGCTCATCTTCTGCAATACGCGCGGCCTCGCCGAGCAGCTCGGCGTCCAGCTGAAGGCGCAGCTTCCCGCGCTCGCGCCGCAGATCGAGACGCATCATTCCAGCATCGATCGGAGTCTGCGGCTCGACGTGGAGGACCGGATGAAGCGCGGTGAACTCCGGGCTGTGGTCTGCAGCACGAGCCTCGAGCTGGGGATCGACATTGGTGCGATCGATCTCGTGATCATGATCTCGGCGCCGAAGGGCGTGTCACGCGCCATTCAACGGATCGGCCGGAGCGGACACTCCATCCATCAGACGAGTCGCGGCGTGCTCGTGGCGTCGAACGTGAACGACCTCATCGAATGCACGGTCACGGCCCGCCTCGTCCGCCAGCGCCAGCTCGATCCGGTAATGGTTCCGGAACGGTCCTACGATGTCCTGGCGCAGCATCTTCTCGGGCTCGTCATGGAGGGCCCGATCACGCCGGATGAGGTCTTCGCGATCGTGCGCCGGGCGGATCCCTTCGCGAAGCTGGAGCGTGACGAATTTGATCGGGTGCAGCGCTATCTCGAAGGCGGCGGTCGCTCGCTCGAGCGGCAGTATCGGGAGGACTTCGGGAAAATCCGCTTCGATGACGCCGGCCGGCTCATCCCGGCGAGCCGGCGGGTGGAGCGGGATCATCTCGTGAACATCGGCACCATCGTGACCGATGAACTCGTGACCGTCACGCGAGGGCGGAAACGGCTGGGGACGGTGGAGGAGTCGTTCGTGAAGCGGCTGCGTCCGGGCGACTGCTTCGTCCTCGGCGGGCAGGTCGTGCGCGTGAGCGAAGTGGGGCTCCAAGAGGTGAAGGTGGTGGATGCGGCCGGACGCGCTCCGACCATTCCGCGCTGGAATAACGGCAAGATGCCGCTCTCGTCCGGACTTGCGGCGGAAGTCGCCCGGCTGCGGACAAAGCTCGACGACGTGCTGACGGCGGGCGGGCGGGAGGCCGCGGCGGACTGGCTGGTTGAAAACTGGGAAGTCTCGCTCGCCAACGCCCAGGCGATTACCGGTCACTTTCTCGCGCAGCGCCGGGTTTCGGTCGTCCCGCGCCTGGGGAGTTTGCTCGTCGAAGTGCGGCGCGCGGAGGCGGGTCTGACCGACTATTTCTTTCACTCGCTGATCGGCCGCAGTGCGAATGATGCGCTCTCCCGGATCGTCGCGTGGCGCGTGCAGGAGTTCACGGGCGGGAACGCCATGCTCACGATTGATGACTACGGCTTCCTGCTCACGGTGAAGCGCCCGGAGGAGCTCTCGCTCGCGCGCCTTCGCGCCTGCTTCCGGCGTCCGGAGGCCGAGGCGCATCTGGCGCTGGCGCTGCGCGAGTCAGAGCTCGTGCGTCGGCAGTTTCACGGCGTGGCCCAGACCGGTCTGATGGTGCCGCGCGCCCTGCCGGGGAAGGAGCGGAAGGTGCGACAGATTCGCTTCAGCTCGGAGCTCATCTTCCGCGTGCTGAGCGAGCACGAGCCCGATCATCCGCTCCTCCTCGAGGCCTACCGTCAGGCGACGCATTCGATTCTCGATCTCCCGCGCGCCCTCGCGTTTCTCGACCAGGTCGACGGACTCGAGTGGAGGCTGGTGGACGTGCCGATGGTGACCCCGTTCGCTTTCCCGATGTTCGTCTCGCGCATTCGCGAGGCGATGATGTTCGAAGACCCGGCGGCGGCGATCGAGCGCTTGTATCATGAAATGTACGATGGGATTGCGCCGGACGAAGACGGGGATTGACCTTCGCGGGCGAAGACCGACAAATCGGCGTTCCCCCATGCGGCGTTCCGTCCTGCTTCTGCTCGCCTCCGCCTTTCCGGTGCTCTCTGCGCCCCGGGCCGCGGCGGAGAATCTGTTCAGCAATCCGGGGTTCGAGCAACTCGCCGCGCCGCAGGACAACCTCTGGGACGGCGTGAACGCCGATGGCATTCTTAGCGTTCCGCGGAAATCGCTCGACGTCCTGACCGAGCGCGCGTCGCTCGGCGCGATGGCCATTCCGCCGTGCGTCCAGTTCGTGGATTTGAATGGCGACGGGAAGCCGGACCTCCTCGTCGTCGATCCGACCGGCTATTTCTGGGTCTATTTCAACAGCGGCACGCGCGAGGCGCCGAAATTCACCCACGCGGAGCTGATTCCCATCTATCTCTCCCGGGTGGAACGGGACGAGGAGTTCTGGCGCCGGCGAACGGCGTCGCCCGACCGCCGCGCCCCCCGTGCGGCCGCGGCCGAATGGGGCAAGACCGGGAAGATCGATCTCCTCGTCGGGAATTTTCTCGGGGAACTCTTTTTCATTCCCAACCAGGGCACCGCGCAGGCGCCGGTCTTTCGGAACCCCGAGCCGACGAGTCGCGCGCTCGTGCCGACCTCGAAGGATGGGCATCTCTGGGCGAATCTGCTCTCGCCCGCCGCGGTGGACTGGAATCGCGATGGCCGGCTCGATGTCCTGCTGGGGGAGGGGACCTACTCGGCAAATGTCGTCCGTTTGCTCGAGAATGCGTCCGCCACCGGCACGCCGGTCTTTCCCGAGGATCGGAAATTTTACCTGTCCTATGGCGACGGGCGCGAGCACCTCATTCCCACGGTGGCCGACATCAACGGCGACGGTCGGCCGGATCTGCTCATCTCCGATCGGACGGGTCAGGTGGGCGTCTATCTCAACCAGAGTCCGAATTGGAAGCCGGGAGATGAAGTCCCGTTCACCTCGTATTTGAGCTTTGGCGGAAACACGAAACCCGGCGGGCAAATTTATCCGTTCGCGGCCGATTGGAACGGCGACGGCTTGATCGACCTCATCCTGGGGCGCGATAACGGCCGCATCTCCGTCTGCCTGAACAAAGGGACCGCCCAGGAACCGAAGTTTGACGCGCCATTCGAACTCGAGGGCGTGGATGTCCTCGGGAAGACCCTCCGCCCGCCCGCGGGCTGGGAGGTCGACGACGCGCGCAACGATGGAAACGCCTTCATCACGGTGGGCGTGGTCACGAGGGAGGAGGATCCGAAGGCCGAGCCGCCCGAGGGGAATGCGTGCCTCAAGATCGCCTACACCCAGCCGCCCGGGCAGTATTTCAATGTCCCGAACACCGGCATTCCCGGCGCGTATCGCCGCGTCGAGATCTATCGCGAAGTGACGGTGAACGCCGGTTCGAAGTACGATTTCAGCTTCAAGGCCAAGGGTACCGGCGTGCTCGATGCGGGCTACAATCTCGCGTGGCGCGTGGACGCTTCGAAGGCGCCCGTGAAGATCGAGCGCGGCGAGCGCGGCAGCGTGACCAAGATCTTCGCGGGCGGACGGGACGAGTTTTACGATCGGAACAAATTCAGTCCGGGCGGCAGCTGGAGCACGGTGACGAAATCCCTCTCCACCCGCCTGCAGAAACCCGGCATGGAAAACGTGAAGCAGTTCAACCTGCGCGTGCTCGTCCAGTGCATCATCCGCCAGGACGGCGTGCTCTATCTCGACGACTTTCAGCTCGTCGAGAAAAAATAGCCCGTCGCCCCTGATCGCCGACCGGCGGCTTGGAGTCTACCAGCCGAGGATGTGCGCAAACATCAGCGGCGCCACGATCGTCGCATCGCTCTCGACGATGAACTTCGGCGTGCCGATCCCGAGCTTGCCCCAGGTGATCTTTTCGTTCGGGACGGCGCCAGAGTAGCTCCCGTAGCTCGTCGTGCTGTCGCTGATCTGGCAGAAGTAGCCCCAGAGCGGCACGCCCGTGCGCTGGAGATCCTGGTGCAGCATCGGCACCACGCAGATCGGGAAATCGCCCGCGATGCCGCCGCCGATCTGGAAGAACCCGATCGTTCCCACGCCGGGATCCGCGCCGGGGAGCTGGTGTGCATTCGCCGTGAACCACTCCGCGAGTTCCATCATGTACTCGATGCCCGTCCGGACCGTGTGCACGTTCTTCACGTCGCCGCTGATTACGTGTCCCGCGAACATGTTGCCGAGCGTCGCGTCCTCCCAGCCCGGAACGAACATGGGCAGGTTCTTTTCGCACGCTGCGATCATCCAGGAGTTCTTTGGATCGATCTGGTAGGAGCTCGCGAGCTTCCCGCTCCGCAGGATCTTGAACATGAACTCGTGCGGGAAGAAGCGCTGGCCGGCCTCGTCCGCCGCGACCCATTCCTCGAGCACCGCGCTTTCGATCCGGCGCATCGCTTCCATTTCTGGAATGCAGGTGTCCGTCACGCGATTCATGTGCCGCCCGAGCAGCGCCTGCTCGTCGGCGGGCGTGAGGTCGCGGTAGTTCGGCACGCGCTCGTAGAAATCGTGCGCGACGAGATTGAAAATGTCCTCCTCGAGATTCGCGCCGGTGCAGCAGATCGCCGCCAATTTGTCGCGCCGGATCATTTCCGCGAGCGAGAGCCCGAGTTCGGCGGTGCTCATCGCCCCCGCCAGCGTCACGAGCATCTTCCCGCCGCGGTCGAGGTGGCTGACGTAGCCCTTCGCGGCGTCCATCAGGGCGGCGGCGTTGAAGTGGCGGTAGTGATGCGCAAGAAACTGCGAGACGGGGCCGGGAGTGCTCATGATCGGGTCGGGTGGGAAGTGGCGCGGAGAGTAGCGCGGAGCACGCCGATCGTCGAACGCGACGAGCGGGCTGCGATGGCCGTCGTCGAATCCAGGGGATCCGACGCCTTTCTGCGAGGAGGGTCGGGGACCATTTCCAAGGGTCAGAGGAAGCCTTGTGAAAGTCGCGCAACGTTTTCGGACGGTCAGCGGCGTCTTGGGAGAGGTCAGCGACCCTTTCGAAGGATCACGTGGCTTTTCCGGAAGGTCGACGGCTTCTTCAGAGAGGCGGGAGACGTTTTCTGAGAATGACGGGCCGTTTTCCAAGGATCGAAGGACCTTTTCTAAAGGTCGACGGCATCGCGGCAGAGGGCGGCGACCTGTTCCAAGGGTCGACGGACCTTTCGCGGAGGTCGCGGGACCTTTTCTGAAGGTCAACGGCGTCTTGAGAGAGGACGGCGGCCTTTTCGAAGGCTGACGCGGCCTTTTCCGAGGGTCGAAGGACCTTTCAAAAAGGTCGTGGGACCTTTTCTGACGGCCGACGACGTCTTGGGAGAGGTCGGAGAACCCTTGAAAAGGTGAAACGACCCTTTCAAGACGTCAGCGGTGTCACAAAAAGGGTCCGCGGCCTGTTGCGAGGGTGCCGCGACCTTTTCTAGACGTCGGGAGACTCTTTCGACAGGTCGGTCAACCCCCTCAAGAGGTCAGCGATGTCTCGCGAAAGGTCCGCGGCCCTTTTCGAAGGTGCGCCGACCTTTTCTCAAGGTCATCGTCGTCTTGTTAAGCGCCGCCGACGTCCGGTTAAAGGTCCGTGACCTTTTCCAAAGGCGCGATGACCTTTTCTAAAGGTCGGATGATCGTTCCCAAGGGTCCCCGGACCTCTGGAAAAAGCGCGGGAATCGAGACGATGATGTTCTGGCAAGTCGCTGGAAGCGAGCCGCAGCAGTGCGAGGAAGGATGCAGCCTTCGGTGGGAGTCGAGGCGGTCCGGAGGCCAGCGGTCTCCCGGACGGTGGGAGAACGCTCGCCGCGTCCGCTCCAGTGCCCTCTGCTGGGCCGCCTCGGCAGCCCGCCTGAGCGAGCTTCGTTCGGCGAGGCGATCGGCGCGAGATGCGACAGCAAGCGAAGCGCAGGATCGGCGGGTGTCCTTCACTGGGGGCACGAGAAATGCAGCGGTTCGCTGCGACCTCCCCTTCCGGTCCCGCGTAGAACCCTTCGACGCCCGCCGCAGAAAGTCTGCAATCGCGGGGATCGACTCCCGATATCCCCCTTGTTCGCCACCCCGCCGTGAAAAAGCTCCCCTTTTCCTTCCTGCCGGGACGCCGGCTGCTCGCCGCCTTTCTGTTGGTCTGCGCTTCGACTGCCCCGCTGCGGGCGATCGACCAAAATGGCAACGGCCTCAGCGACATCTGGGAACTGCTCTACGGCGTCGGGGCGGTCGCCCCGGGAGCTGACCCCGACGGCGACGGCGCGACCAATGCGCAGGAAGCGGCCATGGGAAGCAATCCGCTGGACCCGAGATCGCGCCCCGCCCTTTCCCTGACGGCCGGCGCTCCGGGCAGCGTGGTGGCGCAGTGGCAGAGCGAGGCCGGCAAGCTCTACACCGTGGAGGGTACGACCAGCCTCACCTCCGGAAACTGGGTCGCGATGGGAACGGCGATGGGAACCGGCGGAGTCGTCCAGCTCACCATCAGCGCCGGGGCGCAGCCGCGTTATTACTACCGGCTGAAGGTCCAGGATGTGGACAGCGACGGCGACGGCCTGAGCGACTGGGAAGAGATCAAGCTGGGCATGGATCCATACAGCGCCCACTCGGATCGCAATGACACCTCGGATCTCGCGCGGGTGACGGCCGGGCTCACCGCCAGCGACGTCATCACCGTCGGCCTCGTCCGCGGAAAGATGCGGGAAGATTGGCCGACGAAGGGCGTCATCGCGATTCGGCGCTCGGGCGGGATCAAGCCGCTCACAGTCAATGTCACGTTCGGGGGCACGGCCACGAAGGACACGGATTACACGACCAACCTCTCCGGCACGCAGGTGCTGATCCCGCTCGGCGCCCGCGAGGCCTACGTGGAACTAACCCCCATCAATGACAACGTGGTGGAGGGCACCGAAACCATCATCGTCACCGCGGTGGCAGGCACGGGCTACACGATTGGGGCGGCCAACTCCGCCACTGCCACGATCGACGACGCCTCCCCGCTCCCGGGCGCCTACGCCGCGGCGCGATTTCTCCTCCAGGCGGCCTTCGGGCCGGATCAGGACACCACCGGCGACGACGTCCCGGAGAATGTCCAACAGTTGATGAGCGTCGGCTTCGACGCCTGGATCACAGATCAGTTTTCGCGTCCGATCGGGTATCTCCAGCCGTTCGTGGATTGGGCGGTGGTGAATGCGAATGCGATGCAGCTCTACGGGAACTACAAGGAGCACTCCTGGTGGATGCGCGCGATGGGCTCGCCCAAATTGCGGCCAGACGCGGTGACCACGCAGGTGCCCGATCCGCTCAGGCAGCGGATCGCGTTCGCCCTCGATCAGATTCTGGTCACGTCGGATCGCACCGATGTCCTCGGCGTCCAGCAGCAGGGCATGGCGAACTACTACGATCTGATGGTGAAGCACGCCTTCGGGAACTACCGCAATCTGCTCTACGACGTCGCCGTCCATCCGGTGATGGGCTCCTACCTCAGCCATCTGAACAATCAGAAGGCGAACCCCGCGTCGAATATCTTCCCGGACGAGAACTTCGCCCGGGAGATCATGCAGCTCTTCACGATCGGCCTGTGGAAACTGAACGTCGACGGCACCCGACAACTCGACGGCGTGGGGCAGCCGATTCAGACGTACACCAACGCGGACATCACGGAGCTGGCCCGCGTCTTCACCGGTCTCACCTACGGGAGCGCCAGCAGCTTCCCCACGAGCAACGGCGATTTTCTGCAGCCCATGAAAATGTGGGACGCGTTCCACGACTGCAATGCGAAGACCCTTCTGGGCGGACTGGCGCTCCCAGCGCGCACGCCGAGCGCGGGAAACACCGGCACGGCCGGGCTCGCCGACGTCAACGCGGCGGTCGACAACCTCTTCAATCACCAGAACGTCGGGCCCATGCTCGCCCGGCTGCTGATCCAGCGGCTGGTCACCTCGAATCCCAGCCCCGCCTACATCGGCCGCGTCGCCAGCGCCTTTAACAACAACGGCTCTGGGGTGCGGGGGGACATGCAGGCGGTCGTCCGCACGCTGCTCATGGACCCAGAGGCGCGCGATCCCGCCATGATGGATCTCCCCGGCTGGGGCCGCTTGCGGGAGCCGTTCCTCCGCGTCGTGAACATGGCCCGGGCGTTCAACGCGGCGTCGACGTCAGGCTTTTACCCGCTCGACCAGTTCGCAACAGATCACCTCGAGGATCCGATGAACGCCCCGAGCGTCTTCAATTTCTATCTCCCGGCCTACAGCCCCTCGCCGACGTTTACCGCGCTCGGGCTGGTCGCGCCGGAATTTCAGATCATCAATGCGAGCACGGCGATCAGCGGGCCGAACTACTTTCTCAACGCGCTCCAAACGAATTCGCTGCATCGCTATGGCAGTGGCACGCCCTCGTACGTCGTGAAGTTGAACACGGATCTGGAACTGGCGCTCATCGTGCCGGCCGCCCAGATCAACCTCGACACTCCAGCCGGACCCCAGGCGGATTCCGATCAACTCCTCCGCCGGCTCGATCTCGCCCTCACCGGCGGGACGCTGTCCGAGCGGCAATTCCAAATCATCCGCGAGTCGATCGAGCGCATCAAACCGCCGAACTACACCTACCAGTGGCATCGCGCCCGGCTCCAGACCGCCATTTATCTCTTCGTCACCTCCGCCGAATTCAACGTCCAGCGCTGACCGCCATGTCCGACCATCATTCGAAAAATTCCCTTTCCCGCCGGAGTTTCCTCCGGGGCGTGAGCTGCGCCGCCATGAGTTCGCTCCCGGTGCTGAACACGCTCCTGAATCTCCGCCTCGCCGAGAGCATCGCCGCTGCCACCGCACCCGCCGCGGGCGAGTACCGGGCGCTCGTCTGCCTCTTCCTCTCCGGCGGAAACGATTCCTTCAACATGCTCATCCCGCGCGATCCCGCGGGCTACGCGCAGTATCAGGCCGCGCGCTCGAATCTCGCTCTCACTCCGGCGCAGATCATCGACATCAATCCCATCGGCCTGCCGAACTTCGGCGTGCACGGCGCCATGCCGGAGGTCGCCAACCTTTTTCAAACCGGCAAAGCTGCCTTCATGGCGAACATCGGGACGCTGGTCGAACCCGTGCAAAACCGCACGCAGGTCGCCCAAAACCTGAAGCAGCTCCCCCTCGGGCTCTACTCGCACGCCGACCAGCTCGAGCAGTGGCAAACGTCTGTCCCCCAATCCCGCTCCGGCACCGGCTGGTTTGGGCGCACGGCCGATCTGCTGAAGGGGCTGAATACGAATCAGCTCGTGCCGATGAACGTCTCCCTCGATGGCAGCAACGTGCTCCAAACGGGTGACACGACGGCGGAATACGCGATCACCACCACCGGCGCGGTGGGGCTCACGAATTACCGCAACGCGTGGCAGGCCAACGACACCCTCAATCAGGCGCTCAGCCAGGGCGTCGACAGCCATGTCGCCCAGCAGTACTCGAACCTGCTGATGCAGACCTTCAACACGCGGAAGAAGCAGGCGATCGATGCCTATCAGACCTTCGCGAATGCGACCGCGGCGCCTCTTCCGAATGGCGTCACCTTCCCCAACACTTATCTCGGCCAGCGGCTAGCGATGATCGCGCAGACGATTCAGGGCCGGTCCGGGCTCGGCGCCGTGCGCCAGACGTTTTTCCTCCAATGGGGCGGCTGGGATCATCACAGCGGACTCCTCGCCGGCCAGGCCGCCATGCTCCCGGAGGTGAGCGCGGCGATCAACGCGTTCTACAATGCGCTCGCTGCCATGGGCATGCAGAATCAGGTCACCCTCTTCACCGCGTCGGACTTCGGTCGGTCTCTCACCAGCAATGGCCAGGGCACTGATCACGCCTGGGGCAGCAACCAGCTCGTGGTCGGCGGTTCGGTCCTCGGCAAAAAAATCTACGGCCAGTTCCCGAGCCTCGCGCTCAATCCCCAGAGCGGGCCGGAGGTGAATGCGCTCGATACCGGCCGCGGCCGGCTGATCCCCACGACCAGCTGCGACCAGTTCTTCGCCGAACTCGCGCTCTGGCTCGGCGTTTCCCCCACGAATCTGCCGCTCATTCTGCCGAACATCGGCAACTTCTACAACGTGAACGGAAGCGCCCCGCCGATTGGTTTCATGGCGTAGAAACTCGCGCCGCCATGCCGCGTTCGTCGCCTGTCATGCGACGGGTCATCATTGCTCTGCGAGTCCGCTGGCGCTCTGTTCGCGGGTGCGACGATTTCTTTCCGCCCTCGCGTGGCTCGCTGCGACCAGCGCCGTCTTCGCGGCCGGTGGTGGCGCGGTCGACCCTGCGGTAGCGGTCGAAGCGGGCTGGCTCCCGGCGGTGCCGGGGTGGAACTACGAGTTTCCGCGGGACCACGGGGCGCACCGCGATTTCAAAACGGAGTGGTGGTATTTCACGGGGAACGTCCGCGACGCGAAAAGCGGACGGGAATTCGGAATCGAGCTGACGTTTTTCCGCCAGGGCATCCGGCCGGCCTCGGCGCCGCGACCGGCGGAGTCGCGCTTCGCGGTGGCGGATTTCAAGTTCGCGCACTTCGCGGTCTCCGATCTCACGGGCGGGAAATTTCATTACGACAGCAAGGTCACGCGTGGCGCGTTCGACGAGGCGGGCTTCGGCGATCCAGCGCGCGTGAGCGAGCGCCTGGTGTGGGTCGACGCCTGGCACCTCACGCCGCAAGCCGATGGGTCGTGGCGCATCGCGGCGAAGACCGATCGGATGGAACTCGATCTGACGGTTCGCCCCACGAAGCCTCCCGTGATTCATGGAGAAGACGGGATCAGTCGGAAGGCGGACGGGCCCGGCAATGCCTCGCATTACTACTCCTTCACCCGGCTCGAGACGAGCGGACGACTGGGCGTGGACGGAGCGACGATGGACGTCGCGGGCGCCCTTTGGTTCGATCACGAATGGGCTTCGAACCAGCTCGGCGCGGAGCAGGTGGGCTGGGACTGGTTTTGCGTGCAGTTCGACGACGGGACGGAATTGATGCTCTATGGCCTGCGGCGACGCGACGGTTCGCTAGATCCGCAATCGAGCGCGACGCTGATCGCGGCGGATGGCGCCTCGACCCATCTGCGGCGCGCGGATTTCGCCCTCCGCGCGACCGATCACTGGCAGAGCCCGCGGACGAAGGGACTCTACCCCGTCGGCTGGGAGATCGAGATTCCGGGTCGGGCGTTGAAACTAAAGGTCGCGACGCCACTGCGGGATCAGGAGCTGGCGCTCGGGGTGATCAACTACTGGGAAGGCGCCGTCCGGGTGAGCGGCACTCGCAACGGTCGGGCCTTGCGCGGCTCGGGCTACATGGAGCTCACCGGGTACGCCGGAGAGCTCGGCGTTCTAAAGTAGCGCGCCGGCGAAAGCGGTTCCTGGAAGATTGCAAGCGATTCCACTTGCCCGCATTCCAGAAATTGTGAATAAGTCCCTCTTATCGGGGAGTTCCCACGGGCTTTGGATGACCCGTTTCCACCGTTCGCCGCCTAGAGTTTTGTGACCATGTTTTTTGCCACCGCTGTGCCCAAGGCACTCCCCGTTGCGGGGAAGCGGATGTGCGGGTCAGGGCGGGCCACGGGTAGCGATCCATCCATGGTCCCATCAGTGCGAATCAGCCCCGCTTCAGCCTGCCGGCAAAGTTTCCTCAAGATCAGCCGATCCCCCGGTGCGTCCGTCCGTTTCGGACGCATCCAGGCCGGCCGCCATCCGAAGGCTCGCGCCCCGCGGCGTTTTGCCGGCCTTCACCTCCATCCCTGCATCGTCTCCTTCGATGAATTCCGATCGTTCTTCCTCCTCTCCCCGCCGCGGACGCCGGCATCGCTCTGGCGGCGCCCCGCGCCGCCCCGGTTCTGACCGCCAGCCTGAACGCGCGACGAAGCCGTCGCTCTGGCAGCGCATCGTTTCGTTCTTCACCGGCGGCAAGAAGTCCGCTCCGTCCCGCGGCGAAGCGCGCCCCGAGCGCCGGCCGGCCAGCGAGAATGATAGCGAACCCGCCCGCTTTTCACGCAAGCCCGAGGTCGTGGATGTCACGACGCCTCGACTCTATGTCGGAAACCTCTCGTTCGATGCCGCAGAAAGCGATCTGACCGATCTCTTCAACGGCGTCGGCATCGTCGTGACTGCCGAAGTCGTGACGCATCGCGGCACGGAGCGCTCGAAGGGCTTCGGCTTTGTTCAGATGCAGACCGTCAGCGAGGCGCAGCGCGCCGTGAACGAACTGCACGATCGCCCGTTCATGGGCCGCAAGCTCGTCGTTAGCGGCGCGAAGGCGCTCGAAGACCGCGCCGCCGCGTAGAATTCCCAATCCCCGGAAAGCGCCCGGTTTCGCGTGCATGGCGAAGCCGGGCGTTTCAATTTCCGGCATGACGTCCGCCGCGCCTCTGCTGCCCCCGGGCACGTTTTTCGTCGTCGGCCCGACCGCGGTCGGGAAGACGGAATTCGCGCTCGCCCTGGCCGAGCGCTGGGATGCGGAGATCGTGAGTGCCGATGCCTTCCAGCTCTACGAGGGGCTGGATCTGTTGACCGCCAAGCCGTCGCCGGCCGAACTCGCGCGGGTGCGGCACCATCTGGTCGGGGTGATTCCGCCGGACTTCTGCATGAGCGCGGCGGAGTACGCCGCGGCGGCGGTTCGCGCCTGTTATGAGATCGCCGCACGCGGGCGGCGCGTGATCATCTGCGGGGGCTCCGGACTCTACGTGAAGGCCCTCACGCATGGCTTCGCCCCGCGGCCTGCGGGCGATCCGGCCGTCCGGGCGGAGCTGGAGCGGCGCCCGCTGGTGGAGCTCGTCAACGAGTTGGAGGCGAGAGCGCCGCGCGTGGCCGCGGAGATCGATCGGCAAAATCCGCGGCGGGTGATCCGCGCCCTGGAATTGGCGCTGGCGGGCGTCATCACGCCGGCCAGGGACGAGGCGCCGTGGCAGGTGGGTGCGTCGAGTTCGGTGCGCGGAGTGTTCCTGGGGCGCGAGCGGGCCGAGCTCCAAGCGCGCATCGCGGCCCGGACGGCGGCGATGTTCGCGGGCGGCGTGCTCCGGGAGGTCGCGGAGGCCGCCCAGCGGGGCTTGGGCGCAGGCGCGGCGCAGGTGATCGGATGGGAGGACTGCCTCGCGTGCCTCCGCGGCGAGCTCAGGGAATCCGCGGGCCGCGAGCGAATCACGATCGCGACCCGTCAGTACGTGAAGCGCCAGCTCACGTGGTTCAAGCGCGAGGCCGCATTTCGGCCGCTCGATCTCTCGGTGACGCCCCTCGCTGCCGCCGTAGCGAGCTGCGCGTCCGGATGACGCTTGAAGGCGGAATTTCGCTCATTCGTTTGCTCGCCAACGGCGCTGAATTTCCATAATTCCAAGGCTCACGTCGAGGACCTGAGCCATGATCACCGTCAGCGCCCTCTACATCTATCCGGTGAAGTCCTGTCGAGGAATCGCGTGTGAGTCCGTGCGACTCGATGGCTTCGGGCTGGAGCAGGACCGGCGCTTTTTGATCGTGGATGCGACTGGCCACTTCCTGACGCAACGCTCCGTCCCGCGGCTCGCGTTGATTTCCCCGACCCTGACCGCGCACGACCTCATACTTTCCGCGCCGGGAGCGGGCGATTTCCGGCTCCCCCTTCCGAACGGCAATTTTCCCTCGCCGGGAGGAACGGCCGAGGTCGTGGTCTGGCGCGACACCGTCCCGGCCCACGATCTCGGCGACGCCGTCGCGGCGTGGCTTCGGAGTGTGGTGGGGCAGCGGGCGCGGCTCGTCCACACCGGGCCGGAGTTTCCGCGCCGCCTGCCGCGCCACCGGGTGCCCGAAGTCCACCGGGCGGACGTGACGGACGTCCCGGTCGCCTTTGCGGATGCCTTTCCGCTGCTGGCGCTCTCGGAGGAATCAGTGGCGAAGTTGAACGAGTGCCAGGAGCCGCGGGTGGGGATGGATCGTTTCCGGCCGAACGTGGTGGTGAAGGGTGGTGAGCCGCACGACGAGGACCGCTGGCAGCGCGTGCGGATCGGCGGCGTGGAGATCCGCTCAGGTGGGGACTGCGCCCGCTGCACGGTGACCACCGTGGATCAGGCGACCGGCGTCCCAGGCAAGGAGCCGCTCCGATCGCTCGCCCGGTATCGGCGCTCGCCGGCCGGCGCGGTGATCTTCGGTCAGAACTGGATTCATCTCGGCCGCGGCACCCTGCGGGTGGGCGATGCGGTCGAAGTGCTGGGGTAGGAAAATCCCGCCCATTCAATCTCGTGAATCATGAGGCCTTCTGGAGCAGCGCGGAACTCATCGTAGAGCCAGTCGCCGAGACCGCGCACCGATGACGGACAGCTCGACCAATAACCAACACTCGCGAGTAAGAAAACTCGAAGAAGCCGTCGTAGTATGCCCCCAACAGCCGAACTCGAATCGCCGTGACGCGCTGGGCGCTCTGCTCTCCGGTCGCAGGCTCTGCAATCGTGGCGTTCTCAAGCGAAGCACCGTGTGGGCAAGGGTGGTCGCACGGGTCGAAGTCCCACTTGGACGTTTTACTTGGACGTGGCGAGCGCACAGTTCTCCGCCGTGGTGCCAACTACTCCAAAATCAACGGATGGACATCTACGCCTGCTGATTCATCGACAACCGCGAGCGGACTAAGAGTTAGCTCACCCACGCCGGGAGGTCTTGATTTGCCGGAGACATTTACGATAGGGTATAATGAAGGGACATACGGTCAGTTTGGTTTGTAATTGCGAGAGATAGAGCTAGGCGCAATCATGAAGACTTTTTCGATGTGTTTTATGCAAATCCATGCCGCTAGTGACGCAGATACTCCAATATATAGTATTAGAGGGGTGCATCAATGCTACGGCTCGCTCGGTTATCAAAGAGATAGTAAGTATTGTGAAATACTAACCGATGCACTCGCATTGCCAGTCCGGCGGACGATGTGTGGCGCCGCTTTTCGTATTTGCGGGGAAAAGGTTGTTCTTGGAGGCTTGCACGGCTTCTGGAAAAAGACAATCTCTTTAAATGGCAAGGAGGTCGGTAAATGGGCGCACGGCGGTTACGCAGGCTTTGATGAGAAAGTTATAATAACGATCGATTTGGGAGAAGTTGGGCGTTTTAAGATACAGGCGCTCAGGGAATTGGAAGTAATTGTTTCCCGTGACGATGATACTATAATTTGTGCGATTGCTGGTCATTTTGATTCGCCTGACCGCCCTGCGCTCGCCCTTTCGGTTGAATCTGGGGCCACCGTCCAAGGTGTGCCATTATTTTGCTTTGCAAGTATACTTGTTGTGACTTGGTTTAATAGATATTACATGCTACTCGGCAAGCGGATGTAGGTATCGCTCGCCGCGCTCCCCGTGGAACCCAGCACGGGAGAAAGCGAAGAGCGGTCCAAAGTGGGTGCTAAGCCGGGGTCTTGGGAGCAATGGAGCGTGCAAATAAACAAACGACCTGAAAGTTTCACGGGATTGTCCGTGATGAGCTAGACGCGAGGGTGTTACGCACATTTGGACCTCCCATTGTTAGCGTGACTTCCGACGTTTCGCTCGCGGACGGGTTCGGAGCGCTCGCTCCGCTCACCCCGCCACGGTCGTCTCGTCCTGCATCGTCTGCCGCCGGAGTTGGCCGCAGGCTGCGTCGATGTCGTGGCCCTTTTCGCGGCGGAGCGTGACGTCGACTCCGGCCTGCCGGACGATCTGGCGAAACGCTTCCTGGCGCTCTTCCGACGGCCGCGACCACGGCAGGCCCGCGACGGTATTGTACGGGATCAGATTTACCTTCGCATCGAGCGGACGCGCGTGGAGCGCGAGAGCCCGCGCCTCGGAATCGGCATCGTTGACGCCCTCGATCAGAATGTACTCGAACGTCAGGCGCTGCTTCTTCCGCGCGTGCCAGTAGGCACACGCCTCCATCAGCGCGGCAATGTTGTAGCGCTTGTTCACGGGCATGATTTGACCGCGGACCTCGTCGCTGGCGCCGTGCAGCGAGATCGCGAGGCGCACCTGGAGCGGCTGGTCGGCCAGCTCCCGGATGCGCGGGACGAGGCCGCTCGTGGAGATCGTGATGTGCCGGGCCCCGATCCCCACACCCCATTGCTGGTCGTTGAGAATGCGGAGCGCCCGTTGGAGATTCTCGAAGTTCGCCAGCGGTTCGCCCATGCCCATGAAAACGAGATTGTCCACGCGCTGGCCGCTCATCGACTCGGCCTGGAGGACCTGCTCGACGATTTCCCCGGGCGCGAGATTGCGGAGGAAGCCATCGAGACCGCTCGCGCAGAACTTGCATCCGTAGGCGCAGCCGACCTGGGTCGAGACGCAGAGAGTCAGCCGGTCGGAGCGCTCCCCGTAGAGAGAGGGCGACGCGGGAATGAGCACGCTCTCGATCAATTGACCATCGCGGAGGCGGAAGAGGAGTTTCTGCGTGGTGTCCTTCGCCCCGAGATTCCGCATCGGCTCGAGCGAGGTGGGCGCGAAGCGTTTGGCGAGCTGCAGCCGGAGCGCGGCCGGCAGATCGGTCATCGCGTCCCAGGTCGTCACGCGCTTCTTGTACCGCCACTGGAGGACTTGCAGGGCCCGGTAGGCCGGCTGACCCATCGCGTCGAGCTCCGCCGCCAGCTCCTCCCGGGAGAACGAGGCGAGCAATTCGCGGGGATCGGGGAGGGCGGCCACGCCGGAGGATAACGTCATCCATTGGCCGACACCAGCTTTGCGCTGACAGGCGCGCAACTTGCGGTAGCGTCGCGCGCTTCCGCTCCCTTCACGCCTTGGAACGCTCCCGTCCATTCTTCACTCCGGGCCGATGGCTCCTGCTCATCCTGTGCCTCGGGGCGGCGGTGCGCTTCTACGGTCTGAACTGGGATGAAGGCACCGGCCAGCATCCGGACGAGCGCCACGTGCTCATGTCGGCCAGCCGGCTGGAATGGCCGAAGTCCGCGGCGGAGTACCTCAGCGAGCCGAGCTCCCCGCTGAATCCCCGCAATCGCGGGGCGCATTTCTACGCCTACGGGACGCTGCCGACGACGCTGCTGCGCGCGGTGGGGGAGTTTGGCGGGATCACGAAACCCGAGCATTTTTCCGTTGCCGGTCGCGTGCTCGCGGTGCTGGCGGATCTGACGTCCATCGCACTCATCTTCCTGTTTGCGCGGACGCTCTACCGGACGAACGGCATCCCGCTTTTCGCGGCGTTCCTTTACTCGATGGCGGTGCTCCCGATTCAGCACGCGCACTTTTTCGTCGTCGATCCGTTCGCCAATGCGTTCATCGCCCTCGCTCTCTGGTTGCTCGCGCGGGCGTGGCGCGGTGGACGCTGGTACGAGTATGCGCTCACGGGCGTGGCCCTGGGCCTGGCGCTGAGCTGCAAAATCTCGGTCGCCACGTTCGGTCTGCCCGTCGGACTCGTCGCGCTCCTGCCGGCCGCGGGCTTGCCGGCGCGGGGTTGGATCCGGACGCTTCTGATCGCCAGCCTGCGAGTGGGGGTCTTCCTGCTCGCGACGATTCTCACCGTGCGGATCGCACTGCCGGACGCGTTTTCGGGCCTTTGGCCGTGGCAGCTCGCGCCGCGCTGGCTGGCGAACATGCGGGAGGTGGTGAACATCAGTACGGGCTACATCGACATCCCTTTCACGCGGCAGTTCTACGGCCGTCTGCCCTTGCTCTGGCCGTGGTGGAACATGGTGGTCTGGGGCCTGGGCCTCGGTCTGGGGCTGAGCGCTTGGGCGGCCTGGGCGGTCGCGCTTCTGCGGATCATTCGCCAGCGCGTGTGGATGCACCTCATCCCGGTCGCCTGGGTCGCGACGGTGTTCTTCCATCAGGCGTTCACCTACCAGGCGACGCTGCGTTATTTCCTCCCGATCTACGGATGTCTCTGCGTCCTCGCCGCCTGGGGACTCACCCGGGTCGCCGGGGCCGCGTTTCGGGGCGAGGGCGCGTGGGCGCAGCGCCCCGCGGCCAGCTTCGTCGCGCTGTGTGCGCCCCTCGTGGTCGCGGGCTTTACCGTCGCCTGGGCGTTCGGATTCCTCAGCATTTACGCGCAATCGTACACCCGCGTGGAGGCGTCGCGCTGGATCTACGAGCATATCCCAGCCGGCACCGCGATCGGTTGCGAGCACTGGGATGATTTCCTCCCGCTTCCGCTCCCGGGCACGAAGCTCGGACCGACCTCGTATCAGCAGATCGAGATGCTGCACTACGTCGCGGATGAGCCGAACAAGCGCGGTCAGCTCCTCGCGACGCTCAACCGCGTGCAGTATCTGATCCTCGCGAGTCAGAAACTCCGCGATTCCATCCCGCGGATGCCGCACCGGTATCCGTTCACGATCAGCTACTACGAGGGGCTCGAGGACGGTACGCTCGGCTTCGACAAGGTGGCCGAGTTCAAGCGGGATTTCCGTTTCCTCGGATTCCGCATTTCCACGCGCGGCGCGGAGGAGGCCTTCAGCGTCTACGACCATCCGCCGGTCGTGATCTACAAAAAGGCGGCCCGATACAATCCGGACCAGCTCGTCACGCGTTTCAATGCGATCCCGCTCGACGGCGTGACGGACACGCGCGAGCCGCAGCGGCCCCAGCCGGGATCGGTCCGGCGCGCTCAGTCCGCGTCGGGTCTGCGCTCGGAGCCAGCCATCCTGATCGCGCCGGAGCGCTGGGCGCTCGACCAGCAGCGGAGCACGTGGAGCGAGATGTTCGATCGCGCGTCGTTCGTCGCGCGGCATTCGGTGGTCGTTTGGGTGGCCCATCTGCTGGCGCTGCAGTTCATCGGATGGGGTCTGCTTTTCCCGCTGCTGCGGGCCTTGCCCGACCGCGGCGCGGCGCTGGCGCGGCCTTTTGCCATTTTGCTTCCGCTCTGGTTGCAATGGCTCCTCGCGAGCAAGGGTCTCGGCCTCAGCACCCGCGGCACCTACTGGCAGATCCTCGCGGCGTTCGCCCTCCTTTCCGCCCTGCTCGTCTGGCGGCAGCGCGCGCAGTGGCGGTTGTGGTGGGCGGAAGAGCGCGGTGCGGCGCTGCGCGCTGAAGCCGTCTTCTGGGGAGCGTTCGCGCTCTTTCTCGCTATCCGCACCGGCAACCCGGATCTCTGGCATCCCGCGTGGGGCGGGGAAAAGCCGATGGAGATGACGTTTCTCAACGGCGTGATGCGCTCGGAGGAATTTCCCCCGCTGAACCCGTGGTTTGCGGGCGGATTCATCAATTACTACTACTTCGGCTTCGTCCTCTGCGGCGGGCTGATCAAGGGGCTCGGCGTGCTGCCTGAGGTGGGGTTCAATCTCTGCCTCGCCACGTTTTTCGGCCTTGGCTGTGCGGCGGCGTTCTCCGCTGCCCGCGCCCTGCGCCCGGTGGGTTCGTGGGTTCCGGCCTGGGCCGCCTCGCTCTTCGCGATGGTGCTCGGGAACAGCTTCGAGCTCCGCTTCATCTGGAATCGGTGCGTCGTGATCGGGGCCGCCGACCACGACCTGAAGTTCCCCCTCGTTTCCGACGTGATTCGCGCCGTCTGCGGCGCGAAGCGCGTCTTCGGCGGTGAACCGCTCTCCCCTTATCTCGCGGATCTGTATTGGGTCGCCGCGCGGGCGATCTCCGTGAAGACGCCGAATGAGGTTCCGCCCATCACGGAGTTTCCCTTCTGGAGCTTCCTCTACGCCGATCTGCACCCGCATCTCATCGCCCTGCCGTTCACGCTCTGCGTCGTCACGCTGCTGGCCGCGTGGGTGCGCTCGGTCGGTTTCCGCGTGAAGACCGGGCTGACGCTGCTCATCGGATTCACCCTCGGATTCTTCTGGCCGACGAATACGTGGGATTGGCCGACGTACGGCGCGCTGACCGGGCTAACGCTCTTCGCCGCGTTCTGGAGTCGCGACCGGGTGGGAACGGTCCGCGGTTTTGTCCTGGCGATGGTGAAGTCGCTCACCGTGTTCGTGATCATGCTGGCCGTTGGCTACCTGGCGTTTCGACCGTTCCATCAGTCGTACGTCGCTGGTTACGGCGCGTTCGAGCGCTGGCTGGGTGATCGGACTTCGCTGCGGGACTATCTCTTCATCTACGCTCTTTTCCTCTTCATCCTCGGCTCGGCCTTTGCGGCGGCGTGGACGCACGGAGATCTCGGGATCGCCCGGTCGGTGCGGCTGCTGGTTCAGCTCGTGAGTCCATTCGGCCCGGAGGCTGCCACCCGTCGTCGCCGCGTGCGCCGGCTCGTCCGACGGCGTCCCGTCGCGCTCGTGCCGGGCTTCGTCGCGCTCGGAGGCGGGCTGGTCTTTGCGGCGTCGTGCGTCCTGGGGGTCCTGCCGGGGATCCTCATCATCTCCACGCTCGCTGCCGGGATGGTGGCGTGGAACTTCCGGCTTGATCTACCGCGCGTCATTCCCGCGCTCATGGTCCTGCTCGCCTTCGCGCTCTGCCTGATGGTCGAGCTCGTTGTACTGGTCGGCGACATCGGGCGGATGAATACGGTCTTCAAATTCTACTACCAGGTCTGGGTCCTCCTCGCGGTCGCTTCGGCTCTGAGTCTTCCGCTGCTCGTCGACTCTTGGAAAACGTGGCCGCCTCGCGTCCGGCGGGTCTGGATGACCGCGTTCGTACTTCTGCTCGCGTCGTCCTCGCTCTACCCGTTGCTCGCCACGCCGACCAAGATTCGCGATCGCTTCGTCGCAACGCCGCCGACGCTCGACGGTCTCGCGTTCGCGGAGAAGGCGGAATACTTCCTCCAGTCGAAGACGTTCCCGCTCCGACCGGATTTGCTGGCGATCCGGTGGCTGGAGGATCACGTGAAAGGCACGCCCGTGCTGCTCGAGATGAACACCGGCACGCTCCTCTACACCTGGGGCTCCCGCTACGCCGTCCATACCGGCCTGCCCACGCTCGCGGGGTGGAGCTGGCATCAGCGTCAACAGCAAGCCGGCATCGCGGACAACCGCGTCGATACCCGCATCGCCGAGACGCAGTTGATGTATCGCACGCCGGATGTCGCGCAGACGCGGGCGTTGTTGGCAAAATACGGCGTGAAGCTCGTGGTCGTCGGGGAGCTCGAGCGCCTCTTCGGCACTCCGGAAGGAATCGCGAAGTTTGCCTCGATGGGACTCGAGAAGATCTATGACGCCGAGGGCGTCACGATCTATCGCGTGCCGTGACGTTCCGCTTCGCTCACGGGACCCGCGCCGTGGCGACAATGACGCCCGTCAGGCGCACGGTGGCCGTCGCCACTCCCTGCGCGTTCGGCGACGTGATCGTGTAGGTCACGTCGATCGGGAGCGTGAGCTGCGCGACGCCATTCGCGATCTGGCAGGTTGCGGCCGAGGTCGCGGCGTTCGCGCTGCGCAGCCCTTCGGTCGGGCCGCCGCCGCGGATCGTGCCGATCGCCCCGCCGGCCGGGGCCCGGTAGCCGAGATTCCCGGCGGTCGTGGTAAACGAGATTCCACCGGCGGGCAGACTGGCCCCGCTCACCGCCAGCGCGCTGCTTTCCGCGCGCAGGGCGAGATTGGCCACGGCCGCCGTCACCGGCACGCCGGCCGCCGTCCCCTGCAAACCGAAGCAGGCGAGGAAATTTCCGCTCCCGCCGGGTCCGGACCCCTGGCTGGCGCTCGAGGCGGGCGACCACTCCCCCGAGTTTCCCACCACGATCTGGCTGCGCGCCCCGATCGTCAGCGAGGTCGGCGTGCGGGGATCATCAAAGGTGACCGCGATCATCCCGGCACAACTTGCCCTGCCGCCGGCCCCTTGGGGACCGAGCGAAGCGCTCGCCAAGGTCGCGGAGCCCCGAACCTGGGTGAAGGAGCAGTCCGCCACGGAGAGGGCGCTCTGCTGCGGATCGATGGAGAATTCCACGTCAGCGGAGACCACCGCGGGAAGCAGCAGAGCGGCGAGCGGAAGAAGAACGGGAAAGGCACGCATGATTGGAAATCTCCTGCTCGTAGCCGCCCGCACAATCGAAATCCGCCCGGAGAAAATTCTGACGTTCGCGGCATCTGCCAGCGCCGCTCAGCCCGTATAGGGATCTTTCGCTACCTTCCATGCTCATTCGCTCTCTCTCCGTTTTCGCTCTCTCGCTCTGCCTCGGCGCCTGCGCCTCCGCTCCCCTCCCGCCGGGGGGCAGCATCGTCAGTGGGATGAACAACCGCACTTGGGGCGCCGTCGCGGCGGATCCGGCCGCGAAGGAACGGCCCCGGTCAGACCAAGTCGTGATCCTCGGGAAAAAGGCAGCGACGCCCCGACAGATCGCAACCGCCACGAAGCGCTCTACGAACTACTTCGCGCGACTCACGCCGGCCGAGCGGGAGTTCATCGCGGCGAGCGGGGCGCGCTACCTCTGCGTCTTCACCCCGCCGGAGCGCGGGCACCAGGGCGAGAAAAGCGTCATGTTCTGGGATACGCAGCAGCAAACTCTCGTGGGAAATTCGGTCTACGAGATCAACAATGCACCACCCGACAACGTGCGCGTGCAGCTGCCGGACTTTGTCGTCCTGCATATCGGCAACGGCGTTTGATCGTTACCCGGGCAAGCGGAGCACCCGGACGAGCAGCGCTTCGCGCCACCGATCCGGGAGCCAGGCTAGCGCGCGAAGAACGCGCGCATTCCCCGTCAGGTAGCGCGATCGCGGCCAGCGCGAGCACAAGGCGTGTTCGATCGCGCAGGCCACGCGGTCGGCCGTGCTCCCCATCCGGCTAAGTTGCGCGACGGCGCGGCGTTGAGCCGCCAGGGCCTCCGGGTAGAGGCGCTGCGCTTCCGCGTCGTCGGCACGGTCGAGCGCGGCGGCGACCTTCGGCCAGATCGCGGTCCGCGTGGTGCCCGGCTCGATCAGAGCGACCGGGATCTGCCAGGGCCGGAGCTCCATCCGGAGCGACTGGCTCCACGCCGTGAGGGCGAACTTCGAGGCGTCGTATCCCCCCGTGAAGGCGAAGGCGATCCGACCGCCGATGCTGCTCACATTCGCGATCCGCGGATGTCCGCCGGCCTGCGCGGCCGCGCGGAGCAGGGGCAGAAAGGCATTGGTCAGAGCGATCGCGCCGAAGAGGTTTACCTCGAAGACGCGCCGGACGGAATCGACCCCGAGCGTCTCGAATGGCCCCGGATTCACCATCGCGGCGTTGTTCACGAGTCCGGAGAGGAAGCCGTTTCCGATCCTCTGTCCGACGAATTCGAGCGCTGTGGCGATGTCGGTCGCGGAAGTGACATCGAGCCGAAGCGGGGTGATCCCGGAAGCGGCGGATTCTAGGGTGGCCGCCGCGGCGCCCGAGCGCACGCCGGCGAAGACGCCGATCCCGCGCCCAGCGAGCCGGAGCGCCGTGGCGTAGCCGATGCCGGTCGACGCGCCGGTGATGAGCACGAACGATCGCCGGGCCGGAGCGGCTACGAAGGGCATGTCAGATCGTAGCACGGCTCGAGCGTCTGCGGCGCCGGACCGTCCGGCTGAGGCCGAAATATTCACTCGCCCCCGGGGCCCGGCCGGGGGCAGATAGGAGTCATGCGGAAATTCATCGCTCCCATCATCGTCGTCGCCTTCGGTCTCCTCTGGCTCATGAACGAGCTCGAGATCATTCCCCCCACGCGCCTTTTGTGGACGCTCGGCCTGGGCGCGGGCGGGGTCGCGATCTTTGCGGGCCGGGGCTTCCACAAGGAAAGCTTCGTGCCGGGCGCGATGCTCCTGTTCGCGTGTCTGTGCTCGATCCTGCGCTGGTTCGCGGGTCTGCGGATTTCGGTGGAAGTGCCGCTCCTGATCGTCGCCCTGGGGATCTGCCTCGGCCTGAATCAAACCGACTACATCCCAGCAGCGCGCAAGGATGGTGAGCCGAAGGCGTAGGCGGAATTCGCGTTCGCCAGGGCTGGCGGGTTCGGCGATTCTCGCGGCACCATGCGATTCCGCCCCCTTCTCGCTGTTCTGCTCGCCCCCGTGCTGTCGTGCTGCCGCGTCGGCGCGAGTCCCGCCGACGAAAAATTCGAAGCTTCGGCCAAGGCGTTCATCGAACGTTACCTCGCCTTCTCGCCGGTCGAGGCGACGCAACTGGGCGATCACCGCTTCGACCATCTCCTGCCGGATTTCAGCGTCGCGGCGAGCGAGTCGCGCACGAAGGAATGCCGCGCGCTGCTGAGGGATCTCGATGGGATCGACGCGGCGAAGCTCTCGAAGGAGAACGCCGTCGATCTGAAAATTCTCCGCCTGAACGTTGAAGCGGTTATCTTCGGCGAAAGCGAACTGAAAGAGTGGGCTTGGAACCCGCTGACGTACAACGAAACGCTCTCGAGCGGGATCTACCTTTTGACCGCGCGCGAGTTTGCCCCCGCGGAGGATCGGCTGCGCAGCGTGGAAGCCCGTCTGGCGTTGTTCCCGCAGATCGTCGCCCAAGCGAAGGAGAACCTCCGGCATCCGCCGAAGCTGCACACGGAGATCACCCTCAAGCAACTCGCAGGCACGATCGGGCTCGTGCGCAGTGGTCTCGACGAACTCCTCGCCAAGGCGACCCCGGAGCGTCGCAAGAGCGTGGCGGCCGCGCAGGCGGCCGCTGGGCAGGCGCTCGAGGATTTCAAGGCCTGGATGGAGAAGGATCTCCTGCCGCGCTCGGACGGGGATTTCCGGATCGGCGACGCGCTTTTCCAGAAGAAGCTGCGGTTTTCCCTCGATTCGGATTTGAACAAGGAGCAGGTGCTCGCGCGCGCCGAGGCCGACCTCCGCGCGACCCAGGCGGCGATGTACGAAACCGCGCGGCCGCTTTATCGAAAGCTCTTCCCGGCAAAGACCGACGCGGAAGTCGCGGCGCTGGAGCCGAAGCAACTTTGCCGCGCGGTCCTCGGCAAACTCGCGGAGCAGCACCCCACGAACGACACGATCGTCCCGCAGGCGGAGAGCGGTTTGAAGCAGATCACCGAGTTCGTGCGGGCGAAGGACCTCGTGCGCGTTCCCACCGAGCCGCTGCGGATCATCGTCATGCCCGAGTTCAAGCGCGGCGTGACGATTGCCTACTGCGATTCTCCCGGCCCACTCGAGAAAAATGCGGACACGTTTTACGCGATCTCCCCGACGCCGTCCGATTGGAAGCCGGAACGGGTGGAATCGTTTTACCGCGAGTACAATCAATTCGGGCTTCAGGAACTGAGCATTCACGAGGCGATGCCCGGCCATTACCTGCAGATCGCGCACGCGAATGCGTTTCGCGCCCGCACGCTGGTCCGGGCCATCTTCGCGAGCGGGACGATGATCGAGGGTTGGGCGTGTTATGGCGAGCAGGTCATGGCGGAACAGGGGTTCGGTGGGCCGGAAGTGAAGATGCACCAGCTCAAGATGCGGTTGCGCCTGATCATCAATGCGATCATCGACCAGAAGATTCACGCGGGCGCGATGACGGAGAAGGAGGCGCTCGATCTGATGCTCGAGGATGGATTTCAGGAGGAAGGCGAAGCAGTTGCGAAATGGACTCGGGCCCGCCTGACGTCGACGCAGCTCTCCACGTACTTTGTCGGCACGACCGAGATGCTCGACCTCCGCGCGGCGGCCCAAAAGAAGCAGGGCGCGGCGTTCAGCTACCGGAAATACCACGACGAACTCCTCGCTCACGGCAGCCCGGCTCCGCGCTATCTCAAGGAACTTCTTGGGTTGTAGAGGTTTGCGTTAAGGGTCGATTTTCGACAGAAAACCGCCTCGCATTCCCGCGGTGCTGTGGTGTCCTTGCGGTCGCATGGACACTCCCGTTCGTCGGTCCCGCGTGGTTTTCGCCGCGCTTTTCGCCCTCGCCGTTTCCTCGCTTCACGCGGCCACCCCGGAGGAACCGACGCCCGCGGCGACGCCGTCGGCCAGCCCGGCGGCGCCCGCGCCGGCCAAGTCCAGCGTGGTCGAGAACGCGGTCGTAAAAGTCTTCTCCACGGTCCGCTACCCCGATCCCTTCAAGCCCTGGACGAAGCAGGGTCCCGGTGAAGCAACGGGCAGCGGCGTGGTCATTCCGGGTCGGCGCATCCTCACGAACGCTCACGTCGTGCAGTACTCCAGCCAGGTGCAGGTCCAGGCGAATCAGGCGGGCGACAAGATTTCCGCGACGGTGGAGGCGATCGCGCCGGGGATCGATCTCGCCGTTCTCAAGCTCGAGGACGATGCGTTTTTCGATACCCATCCGCCGCTGGAACAGGCGACCACGCTCCCGGAGATCAAGGATATGGTCCTCGCCTACGGGTACCCGAAGGGCGGCACCAGCCTTTCGATTACGAAGGGCATCGTCTCGCGCATCGAGTTCACCGGGTACAATTATCCCGTCTCCGGACTCCGCGTGCAGATCGATGCAGCCATCAACCCGGGGAACAGCGGCGGACCCGTGGTCGTCGGGGAGAAGATGATCGGTCTCGCGTTCAGCGCGCTGGGGAACGCCCAAAACATCGGCTACATCATCCCGTGCGAGGAGATCGCGCTCTTCCTCGCCGACATTGCCGACGGCCGCTACGACGGGAAACCGGCGCTGCACGACGACTGCCAGACGCTCGAGAATCCGGCGCTGCGTTCCTTTCTGAAACTCGACAAATCCGTCGAAGGGATGGTCGTCCATCAGCCCTTTGAATCGACTCCGGCCTATCCGCTGAAGGAATGGGATGTGATTCGGAAGATCGGGGACCTGCCGGTCGATAACGAGGGCATGATCAAGCTCGGGACCAATCTCCGGGTCTACTTCAAGTATCATGTCCAGCGGGCCGCGCGGGACGGAAAGGTCCCGTTGACGATCGTGCGGGCGGGGAAGGAGATGACGGTGAGCGTGCCGGTGCCGGCGCGGGCACCCCGCCTCGTGCGGGAACTCGATGGCGCGTATCCGTCTTACTTCGTCTTTGGCCCCCTCGTCTTTTCCGAAGCGACCACCCAGTTCGTCGCGGGTTTGGGTCGCGCGGGCCAGGGGCAGGGCCTGAGCGCGTCGCGGGGGTTGTACAGCAGTCCGCTCGTGACCCGCATGATGGACAAGCCCGCGTTCGACGGGGAGCACCTCGTCGTGGTCACATCGCCGTTTTTTCCCCACAAGCTCTCGAAGGGTTATGGGAATCCGGCGCTTCAGGTCGTCAAGAACATCAACGGTCGGGCGATCAAGAATCTCCCGCATCTCGTCGAGGTGCTGCGGGATCTGACGGAGGAATTCGTGACCATCGAATTCGCCCAGCGCGGGGGGGAAACGCTCGTCTTTCCGCGCGCGGCGTTGATCGCGGCGACCGACGAAATCCTCACGGACAATGGGGTCCGCAGTCAGGGCTCGCCGGATACGATGCTCCTCTGGGGCACCAAGGCGGGGAAGTAAGCCGGGGATTCGAGCTTTGACTTTGGCGATCGGCCGACGCCGAAGGGATCTCGCGATTTCGCTGTTCAAAGTTCGGAGTTCGAAGTTCGATGTTCTGCGTTCGACGTTCATTTTCTCCGTGGTTACCGCCCCCAACGAATTCAACAGCCTGGTCGAGGCGTTCTACGTGCCGCTCTGCCGGTTCGCGATGAGTCTGGCGCGCGATGAGACGACGGCTGCCGACCTCACGCAGCAAACGTTTCTGAAATGGGCGCGCTTCGGCGACCAGTTGCGGGATCGCACAAAGGCCAAGACCTGGCTTTTCACCACGTTGCATCGGGAATTTTTGGCGCTCCGCCGGAAGGCGGATCGAATGGAGGATCGGGAGCTCGATGAGATACCCGCACCAGCGCCCGCCGCGAGTGCCTCGGACAAGATCGATGCCCAGCTCGCCCTCGCGGCGCTGCAGCAGGTCGATGAAGTCTACCGAGCACCGGTGGCCATGTTTTATCTCCAGGACATGTCGTATGCGGAAATCGCCGAGGCGCTGGACATTCCGATCGGGACGGTGATGTCCCGCCTCGCCCGCGGCCGGGACAAACTCCGGACCCTTCTCAGCCACACCCGCCCGAAGTCATGAGCGCCTCTGATCCATCATCTGAGGCGGTGATTCCACCGCGCGACGGTCTCGACGAGCAGATCGGACAGGCGTTTCGTTCCTTCCTGCCGCGTCCGGATCTTTTCGGTCGGATCATCGCGGCGGCGGCGAACGAAGGGCTGACCGCGGAATCGAAGTCAAAATGGTTCGCCGACTTCGTGGGGCGCACCACCGCGACGGAAGATGTCGTCGCTGAACCGATCACCGCGGAGTTCGAGGATTTCCGGATCGGGGTGGCGACCATTACGACACCCCACCTCGCGGCGGCCCAGCTGCCGCTCGACCTGCGCTCCGGAGAGCTCGCCGAACTCCAACACTGGCTCGAAAGCGCGCGGGTTCCCGGGCCGTCTGGCGATCTCCGGTCGCGGATGGGCTTCGGGCCGATCGGCTGCAAGGCATTCCACTGGCAGGGCCAGCGCTTCAGCGTGGTCTGCTTTTATGATTCGCAACGCCGGGGCATCCACCTCTTCACGATCAGCGGGCGGGAATTGTCCGAGCCACCTCCGGCGGTTGAGCCGGAGTTTGAGACCATTGGCGGACTGCCCACGGCGAGCTGGTCCCAAGGCGACAACACGCACGTGCTCGTCGCGGGCCTTCCGGGCCTCGACCTGCGTCGGATGTTCACCGGCGCCTGATTGCCGCGGTGGTCAGATCGCCGCCAGGCCGGTTTCCTCCGTCCGAATGCGGATGACCTGTTCGATGGTGCTGATAAAGACGCGTCCGTCGCCGCTCAGGCCCGTGCTGGCGGCAGCGAGGACATTATCGACGGCGCGCTCCACCAGGTTGTCCGGCACGACGACCTCGATTTTGAATTTCGGGAGCAGGTCTGAGAGATCACCCGCGCCGCCGCGGCCGCAGCCGCGTGGCTGGTAACCCTTCACCTCGGAGACCGTCATGCCATCGAGACCTAGTTCGCGGAGTGCCTCCTTCACCTCGTCGAGTTTGAAGGGTTTGATAATGGCCTCGAGTTTTTTCACGATGGATGTCACGGCGGAAACGGGCGGGGGCGGCTTGCGGGGCAGGGCAGGCACAAACCCCCGAAAGTGCCGGCCCCGCCCCTCGATGATATTGGACACGATCGGCCTAGCAACGGCCGTGCCACGTTCGGCGTGACGGGCGCGGACCCCGATCATTGCTTGATTCCGGCGGGGTTTCGCCTCATGTCCCCTGCAGACACGCCCGGGGCGCTGTCTGAATGTGTCCACCCGCCAAGCCCCCACGAACTCACGCTGGCAAAAAAACGATAGGCGGACGGAGGCCAAAAATCGGTAATGGGAGCGATCGGTAACTACATCTTTGGGTTTCTCGCCGCCATCAGCAGTCTGGTCTGGATGCTGTTGGACATGGTCGCGGAGATGTTTGAGCACATCCGCCGCGGGCGCCTGCCCTTCCGGCGAAAGATTTTTTTCGAGCAGACCGACCGCGCCGGGCTCGGCTCGGTACCCCTCGTCGCGATGGTCTCGTTTTTCCTGGGCCTGACGATGGCGCTGCTGACGGGGTACCAGCTGCGAACCTTCGGCACGGAACGGCTGGTGCCCGGACTGATTACGATCGCATTCTGGCGGGAGCTCGGGCCGCTCATGACGAGCGTCATCATCGCGGCGCGAATCGGCGCCTCCTACACTGCCGAGCTGGGCACTATGACCGTCAGCGAAGAGGTGGAGGCGATCGAGGCGATGGGCCTTGGACCGCTCCGTTTTCTCGTCGCGCCGCGCGTCGTGGCCCTCGTCATTCTGATGCCCTGCCTGGTCGTCGCGGCAAACCTCGCTGCGCTCCTCGGCACCTACCTGATCTGCATGCTCACCTTCAACATCAACCTGGCAGTCTTTTCCGACCTCGTCCTCGAGGCGCTGATTCTGAAGGACGTCGTACAGGGCATGCTGAAAGCGCTGCTCTTCGGTCTCGTGATCGCTCTGATCGCCTGCTACAGCGGACTCACGGTCAAAGGCGGCGCGGCCGGGGTCGGCCGGGCGACCACAAACAGCGTGGTGAACACGATCACGACCGTGATCGGTTTCGACACCTTCATCAACATGCTCCAGGTCGGCGTCTTTTGATCCGCGCCCATGCCCGCGCCTGCCGTCCAGACCGCCCTCACCCGGCCGCCTTCGACCGGACCCATCGTCCAGCTCGAGGACGTGGTCCTGCGCTTCGGCGACAAGGTGGTGCTCGACGGCGTGAACCTGACGCTCGAGCGCGGGGAGCGCCTCGTCGTCATGGGCCAGTCAGGCAGCGGCAAGAGCACGCTGCTCCGGCTGGTGATCGGCATCCTGAAACCGAGTTCTGGCAGGGTCTATTTCGATGGCACCGACGTGGCCCGACTCACCCGCCGCGAGCTCAACCGCATGCGCGCCCGTCTCGGGATGGTCTATCAATACAGCGCGCTGATCAGCTCCCTCAGCGTCCGCGAAAATCTTGCCCTTCCGCTCGAGGAATTGACCGACACCTCCCCCGGGGAGATCGACCAGCTCATCGCGGAGAAACTCGCCTCCGTCGACATGGTGGGTTCCGAGGACAAGCTTCCCTCGGAACTCTCGGGTGGCATGCGCAAGCGGGTGGGACTGGCGCGGGCGTTGATGATGCATCCAGATTTGATTCTCTACGACGAGCCGAGCGCCGGTCTCGATCCCGTCGTCAGCTCTGTCATCGATGAACTGATCGTCGCCACATCGGAACGCGAGCACTCCTCGGCCATCATCGTCACGCATGAGATGGACAGCGCCTTCAACGTCGCGACCCGGATGGCGATGCTTTACCAGGGACGAATCATCGCCGACGGTAAACCCGAGAAGTTCAAGAATTCATCGAATCCCATCGTGGCGCAGTTCGTCAGCGGCAGCACCCAGGGTCCCATCGGCGAATCCAGAAAATAGACCCATGCGATTCGAGCGTTCCGAAATCAAGACGGGTCTGTTCTTCGTGATCACCTTCGGGCTCCTGCTCGCGGTCGTCCTTTTCCTGACAGCTCCGGAAGTTTTCAAGTCGCTGAAGGAGTTCGAGGTGTTCTTCGATAACGCGGGCGGCCTGAAGACGGGTGCCGCGGTGAACATCGCGGGGCGAAAGATTGGCCAGGTGGTTCGCATCGAATCGCCCGTCCCGAAGAAGCTGCGACCGACGAAGCAGCCGGACTTTGAAGTACTCGCCATCGTGCGCGTGGACGCCGGCGCGAAGGTTTACCGGGACGCTTCCGCGCGGATGGTCGCCTATGGACTGCTCGCGGAGTTCCAGATCGACTTCGTGCACGGAAACGAGGAGTCGGGGCTCGCCGAAAAAGGCACCACGTTCATCGGCGAGCGCGACGGCGGCGTCGCCGAGGTCGCCGGCAAGGCGATCAAGACGCTCGAACCCTTGGCGCAAGCGGCCGAGCAGACCATCAAGGATCTGCGCCAGACGGTGGGCACGCTGAATGCGTTCTTCGGCCAGGGATCCGATTTGCAGGCGAGCATCACGAACATCCGGCGCATCGGCGAAAACGTGGGCGCCATTACCACGAAGGACGGTGCGCTCGATCAGGCCCTGATCAATCTTCGCGAGCTGACAGGGAAGCTCGCGGTCGATGATGGTCCGCTCATCCAGGCGATCGTAAAGTTGAAGGACGCGATCGATCAAGTCACCGCGAAGGGTGCGCTCACCAAGACAGTGCAGAACCTGCGGGACGCCAGCGCGCGACTCGACCGGATGCTGATGCGGGTCGATCCCGATCTGACGTCGACGCTGCGCAACACGAACCAGCTGACCGACACGCTCAAGCGCCAGCCATGGCGCGTCATCTTCCCCGTGACGAAGAAATACCCGGAGGACGATCTCCCGAAGCCACCGCTCGCGCCGGCACCCGGTGCGGCGAAGCCGAAGGCGAAGGCGACGCCGCAGAAACCCGCGCCGCGGCGCGCGGTCAAGCCGCAGACCTGATCGGCGCCGCGCCCGCCCTGCCATGGCCATCCCGATGACCCGTCCGATTCCGTTCGCGGACTTGCTCGGAATCGAATGCCTCGAGTTGGGTGATGGTCGGGCGATGTTCGCGGTCGCCGTGAGACCCGAGCTGTTGAATTCCTGGGGCGTAGCCCATGGAGGCGTCACGATGACGCTCCTCGACATCGCCATGAGCGCGGCGGGCCGCTCGCTCGATCCCGAGCGGCGGGTGGGAGCGACCGTCGAGCTGAAGATCAATTTCCTCGCTCCCGGCCGCGGCCGACTCACGGCGACCGCCCGGGCGCTCGCGCAGGGCCGCACTCTCGCCTGCTGCGATGGGGACGTCGTCGATGAAGCCGGCACGCTGGTCGCCCGCGGACTTGCGACCTTCAAGTTTCGGTCGGCGAAGGAGCCGCTTCGCTGATCGGCCGAGTCACCGCTCCCGCTTGAGCAGCAGGCCGCCGAAATACAACCGGCCCGGCAGGGGGGATTTGTCGTTGTCGAAGTAGGGGAAGGCAATCTTCCGCATCACCGTGCCATCGCTGCCGGTCAGCGTGAGCGAGTATACCTCCGCCTTCCACGTTCCGGTGCTGCCGCCCTGGCTGCCGGTAGTCACGGATCCGCTTCGGGCCGACGCCACGCCGGTGCGGGTGTAGGTGCCGTCCGCGCGAAACTCGAAAGAGTTCGATGTCATGAGGGCCGTGCCCGATCCGACGAGCGATTCGCCGCCCTCGAATTTCCCCACCACCCACTTTCGATCGGAGAGGGCCGGGGCCGGTGTGAAGATACCCATATCCCAGGCGAAACCCGTCTTGTCCGGTTCGACCGCGCTCTTGCTCTTTTTGCCGTCGGACCAGGTGATCTCGAGCTGGCCCCCGGCATACTTGAAGGTCCCCTTTGGCCCGCGATGCGCCGCCAGATCGGCGTCCGTGAGGCCGTTTTCGAGATTTTGGAACACCCGGCCATCCGGGGTGAAGAACCACGCCGCTTTCTCGAGCGAACGCGTGTAGCTCCAGTAGCGCGTCATGAAAAAGACCCCGACCGGGCCGGAACCGGTGAGATTCCCGGGTGCGCCGCCCGCGGGTTGTTGCGAGCAGGCGGGGAGCGTGAGCGCGAGGAGCGCCGCGACGGCCAGGAGACGGGAAGCGGGAGAGCGGAGTGAGAGCGTGGGCATGGCGGGGGGGGTGAGCGTTGAACGGTCTGCTGCGTGGAGACCGTCGAAGGGCGCGGATATTCCGCGCATCGCGAGTGACACCCCGGCGCCTCTCCCGGAGCGATGTTCTCCGCTCCGAGAGCGGGCGCGACGCGCTCCCTCGTTACTTCGCGACGGCGTCCGCGGCGGTGCGGAAGCCCACGCGGTCGTTCTTGTCGAGGCGCAGGAGGCTGGTCACCCGCCGGATTAACTCCACGTCCGGTTTCTTATCTTTGCGCGAGCCGAAATTCCCGCCGCGCACGACCGGCCGATCATTGTCCACAGTCGCGGTGAACTCACTCACGTTTCCCGCCATGCCCATCACGCCGTAGGGACTCCGGTCGCCCGGCGTGGCGTCGACCGGTGCCCAGCGGTTGAAGCCGTCGATTTTTCCCTCGAGGCGCGGATCCTCGCTGAAGTCCTGGGCGGTGTTCACCCGCTCGGTCGCCTTCTCGTCCTCGCCCCAGGGGAAGCGGCGGCCATCCGTCCCGCGCGCGGCCTTTTCCCATTCCTGCTCGGTCGGCAGACGCCGGCCCTTCCACTTCGCATAGGCGCTGGCGTCGAACCAGTCGATGAGGATCACGGGGCAGTTCAGATCGACCGGCGCGCCGAGAAACGTCTTCGCGTTCGCCGCGGATTTGGACAGGTTCTCCCAGCGCTCGGGCACATGCGGTTTCCCCTTCGGCTGATCGGGGTGGTCGAGCCGCGCGGCCAGGGCCGGGTCCTTCTCCAGTGCGGCGAGAAATTGCGCGTATTGCCCGATTGTGACCTCATGCTCGTCGATGGAGAACGCGGGCAGGGTCAGCTTCTGCCCGTTCTGATAGATGAATTCACCGGCCGGAATCTCGATCGACCGGGAGAATTCCTTCATCGGCGGCGCACTGAAAAACCGCCAGTAGACTAGGCCGCCGAGCACCCAGAGCAGCGCGAACAGCCCGAGCGTGCTGTAGACGAGGGAACGCTTTTGCCGTTGCTTCGCGGCCTCGACCACCGCGATCGCGGCGCGCTCGCTCGCGCCCAGCGCATAGGCGTCCTTCGGCGCGACCTTTGGTTCTGCGGCCTTTGCGGCGGATGCCACGGCGCCCCAGACCGAGTATTTCTCATCGTGCATCTCCATCAGCAGGCGGCCCAGCGCGGGCTGGCCGACGAGCCCGCTCGGCGGCACGAGATTGGCGAGCACCGCCCCAAGGAGGCGGATCTCCACCGCGGGATCCGGCGCGGGTGCATCCAGGGTGGTCGCGAGATTCTCCAGCCGGGCCCGGCCATCGCGTCCGAGGAAGACGCCACCGGCATCCAGCTGCTCCCGCGGCACCCCGCGCTGGGCGAGTTGGGTGAGCGCCTCGGCGGTCGTGCGGATGAGATGCAGGGCGGAGGAGGCATCGATCTCCGTTCCGGCCGTGGCGAGTTCCGAGATGCGCGTACCGTCCACGAACTCGCAGGCAAAGAAGGGCGTGTTTTCCACCACCCCCGCCTCGTAGACTGGGAGGACGGAAGGATGGTGGAGGGACGCCTTCGCCTGGGCCGCGGCCCGGAACGCTTCGACGCTCGCACGATCCGACGTGCGCTCGGCGGAGAAGACTTTGAGCGCGACGCGACGATTCAGCGAGGTTTGCACCGCCTCAAAGACCTCGCCCCAGCGGCCCCGGCCGAGCGAACGGAGCAGGGTGTAGGGGCCAAATGACGACGGCAGCGCTCCGGCTGGCGCCGCGCTTTCCGCGGGCGGCCCGCTGCTCGCCGGAACGGAAACCGGCGCCGCGAGCGCCTCCTGAATCGCCTTCGCGAGCTGCGGGCCGGTGACCGGATGCAGGAGATGCGGAGCGCCTTCCAGATAAGCCCTGTGCTCGGAAAGATCGTAGCGAGTCGTGAAGACCGTGCCGATCAGCGGGTTCAGCTCGCGGAGGTGGTGGCGGAGGACAAATCCGTCATCACTGTCGAAAAATGCCTCCGTGACGAGCACATCCGGGATTCCGGAACTGCGGGCGATCTCCAGAGCCCGCGCGCTGCCGATCGCGAGTTGCACGATGTTTCCCGGCAGAGCGGCGCGCAGTTCCTGGGCGAGGGCAGCGCCGGTCGTCTGATCATCGGTCGCGAGGAGAATCTTCACGGGCCGATGAGTAGCTCAGGAAACTCGAAACTCGAAACTCGAATCAACCCGGGACTTTAGCCCCGGGTGAATTCCCGGAGCGCCCGTCCCTCGCGGCCGCGGTGGGCCGCGGCCCGGACTGGTTTCCGCGTCCGCGCCCTATTCCGTCCCCAGAATCTGCTCGGGCGGAAACTGCTGGAGCAGGGCCTGAGGGTCCGCCCGCACGTCCTGCAACTCGCGGTTATAGTATAAGCGCACGATGTAGCCAGCGTAGGGGCGACTGCTGGTCGTCTCGACCTCGGGCTCGGGCACCGGAGTCGGCACGCCTTTGCGAGGCTTCTTCCCGCTGGGCGCGAGGACCGGCTTGGGAGAAGCCTTCGGACGGAAGTAGGTCGCCTCGAGCGTCTGGGACGTGGCGTCATCCCACTGGGCGGGATTAGTGAGCCATTGGAAGGAGGTCTCCGCGTTCGTCAGGGAAACGGTTTTGCCCTCCGGACCATCCACGACGTCGTAGAAGAAGGCCTGGATGCTCACCTTGTTCGAATCGACGGATCGGCCGGGGCGATTCTTGACCGTGACTTTCAGACTGAGGCGCTTCTCGGCGGTCGGATCTGTCTCCTCCACCAGTGCAACATCCACGATACCGATTTTGGTTTCGCGCTCGGCGGTGGCGGGCGAAGTGGGATTTCCCTCGCGCTCGGCGCGGACGGAGGGCGGCGGACCGGCGACGCCGGTGCGCAGCTTCAGCTCGGCGAGCTGGTAGGCCGCGCCAGCGGTGGCTTCGCCCATATCGTAGATGCGCTGCCACTGCTCGCTCGAGCGGTCGATCATCCCCATCTGCTCGTAGATCGTTCCCATCTCGCTCAGGATCTCCGCGTTGTCGGGGGCGCCGATCAGCGCCTCGCGGCAGCGGGCGAGCGCGGTCCGGGTATCACCGCGGAGCCGGAGTTGCCGCGCCTGCGTGAGGAGATCGCGGGCATTGACCTGCGGCCGCGGTGCCGGGGTCGCCACGACCGGGGCCGGCGCGACGGTGACCGAAAGCGGAGGCGGTTCGGTCGCCCGCGCCACCAGCACTGGCGTCGAGGCCGGCGCCGCCGGGGGCGGATCGAGGTCGCGGCTGACGAACGCGGGCAGGTCCGTCGCGCGCGGTCGGGACGTCGTGCCCGTGGCAAGGTGCCAGCCCAGCGCGATGACCTGCGTCAGACCGAGCACGCCGAGCACGCTCGCCGCGACGAGGAACGTGCGGCCGCTGCGGGTTTGCGGCAGGAGCGCGGGGTTGGGGGACATCTTGGCTGGAGGGAAGGGACTCGCGGTCAGAGCAAGGTGCAAGCCAACGAGCACGAAGAAGAAACGATGCGGCGGGGCTCGCGCGCGGAATCCCGGAAGGGTGCCGCTTCGTCAGGCGGTCGCGCGGGCGTGGATTTCCGCACAGACTTTTTGCGCGGACGCGAAGGAACCGGCCATCCATCCGGGTTGGTGGGTCAACGCCTCGCCGCAGAGCCAGACCGCCTGGTCCGGTCGGTTGAGCAGGCTGTAGTAGCGCTCGTGCGAATCACCCGCCCACATCGCCCAGGCGCCTTCGGAGTATTTCGTGCGGCTCCAGTCGACCGAGAAAGAGTTCTCGAACTCGGACGGATACTGCGGGTGCAGTTTCGCGCCTTGGTCGAGGGCGAGGCGCTCACGGCCGGCCGGGGTCTCCCGACCAAACCCATCGGCGCGACCGCCGAAGTTGTAGTAGCCGATCACCACTCCCTTGCCGCTGTTGTAGCGGTCGAACGGATAGAGAATCTGCGTGATCGGCTGATCGGTCCGGGAGATCCCGCCGAAAATGCGGTCGTCCTGCTCCCAGAAGCGGCGCTTGAATTGCAGCCCGATCTTCCCCGCATTCATCGCCCCGACCGAGGCAATCCCTTCGGCGAAAGGCTTGGAGAAATCGGTCGCGAGCGACTTCAGCACGACGGGGGGAATCGTGCAGATGCAGTAGTCGGCCTGCACATCGCGCATCGATCCATCTCCGCGGCGGCCGCTCACCCGGACGCCCGCACTCGTGTGGCGGATCTCGCGGATCTCGACGCCGAATTCGATCTTCGAGCGGAGGCGCGCCTCGAAGGCGGAGGCGATGCGATCGACGCCCCCAACCGGCGTGAGCATGGTCGGCTGCTGGTAGTAGTCGTAGTAGTCGGTGAGCGTTTCGCCGAAACCGGACTTCAAAAGCGTCTCGAGATCGATCGGCTTGGTCCACACCGCGTGCTGGTCGGCCGCGCCCGCTTCCACGCTGTTGCCGCGTCGCCCGAAGCTGTGCCCGCCCGGGCCGGTGGCATCGTCCGGATTCACGGGATACCGCAAATCACTCCCGAGTTGTCCCTCGGCGCGCAGGTACGAGAGCAGCCGCTCGCGATCCTCGGCCGTGAAAGGCCGGTCGAGCGCGCCCTGGTTCACCGCCTTGGCGAGGAGTTCCGCGGTGTAGCCGCGATAGTCGGCGTGTGCCTCCCGCCAGCGCAGCTTGGGAAATCCCTCGCGGTGCAGCCAGGCGCTCTCGTTGCTGTTCGTGAAGACCTGCAGTTCCACCCCCAGCTCACGGCAATAGTCGAGCGTGTTCTGGTGGTGTCCGGGGATGCGGGTCGGTCCCGCATTCATGAACAGCCCGGCGTCGAACCGGCAGCGCTGTTCCGGACCTTCGATCTCGCTCGCCCGATCGCCGCCCCGCACGGACCAGCACCGTCCGCCGGCTCGTCGGCGGGCTTCCAGGACGAGGCAATCGTGCCCGAGCTTCCCGAGTTCCCACGCCGCGGAGAGGCCGGCGAGTCCGGCCCCGAGAATGACGACGCGCTTGCGTTTCTTGCCGGACACGGGCGGGGCCACGAGGGGTTTCGGCGGCGCTTCCCGGGCGAGCAGATCCAGCCCGAGCATCGCGCTGAAGACCGCGCCGCTCCCGTAGCGGCCGAGCCGTTGGAGGAAATCCCGGCGGCTCCACGCTGGTGGGGACACGGAAGGCGCGCGCTCGTTCATCCGTGTTCCCTACGCGTCCGCCCCCGGCCTGGCGAGCGGCAAACCTTGCGGATCGTCATCGAGGAAACCGATGCGGGAAACCCGCGATTCGATTCGAGCGCCGCGCCTCCGGGCGCTCCCGGTGTGGCGCATGAAAACACCTGATCGACTCGTTCGCTTCGTCACCACGCTTCGCCGGCACGCGGTTGTGCTCACCAGCGCCCTCATCCTGCCCTTCGTTCCCGGTTGCTCCGTGGTCGAGCTCGGCGTCACCAGCGCCGTGTATGCGGCGGCCATTCCGCTCTTCGCACTGCAGCTTCTCGCCGGCGATGTCGAGCGCTTCTTCACGGGCCGATCGGCGATTCCGGCGGGCGCGGCGCTCGACACCGGCTTCGGCCGCATCAGCGTTCCGATCGCGGGATTCTTCGCCCAGCCCGGGATTGGTTCCGCGAATGCGGTCACGCTTGTCTCCGCGCGCGGCGAGAGCGCGCCGGGATCCGGCCGTTTCGGCGGACGTTTCGACAGCTGCGCGTTTCCCACGCCCACCGGCGCGCGGACCCCGCGGGAAGCGCTTTATCGGCAGGCGGAGATCGCCGGGCAGGCCCACATTCTGCGCTCGCGTCAGCTCGTCTCCGGCGCCGAGGTGACGTGGCGCGGGATGCGGACGTGGAGCTTTGAGGCCGTGCTTCCGGTCGGTCTCGACGGCCAGCCGGCCTGGTGCCGTGGGATGCTCGTGCAGAATGGCGGGATGTGTTACTTCCTCGCGCGCTCGGTGCCGCTCCAGTCGGACGCCGCGCGCAATCTTGACCCTGCGAGCGCCGAGGCCCGACGTGCGCGGGAAGAGTTCCGCGGCTTCGCCGCCGGGTTCAAGCCGAATGCGAGCGTGGCCAGCTCGGGGCGGGGCGGCGGTACCCTCGAGGCCGGCGGCGCGCTTGATCTTCCGTGACCTCCGGGTTCCCGTGCGGGCATGAAGCTTACCGTCTCTGCCGCCCTTGCCCGCGCGGGTTCCGTCACGATCCAGCCTGTCACCCGCGACCAGCGCAAAACGCTTCCTTTCGCCACGACCGACAAGGAATTCTCCCTCGCGCCAAACTCGCTTCTCCGCGTGCACGCGGACCGCACGCTCTACGTGGGCTTGGGCGATCCGGCGAAGGTGACCTCGGACATCCTCCGCCGGGCGTGCGCCGCGGCGGCCAAGGCGCTGCGCAAGGCCGGACGCGATGAGGTCGCCCTCGATCTCCGCGGGCGCTCGGCTCACGTCGGCGCCGCGGTGCAGGGGGTGCTCGCGGGCAGTTACCGCTTCGAGGATTTCAAGAACGAGGACAAGTCCACGCCGGAGCTGAAGTCGCTCCAGATCATCGTCGGCGAGAGCGAGGTCGCGGCGGCAAAGCCGGAAGCCGAGCGCGGGCGAATCATCGGTGAGGCGGCGAATCGCGCCCGCCAGATTGCGAACCAGCCGCCGAATTTGTTCTTTCCCCAGACCCTCGCCGAGACGGCCGCGGCCATCGCGAAAGAGTTCAAGCTCGCGCTCACCGTGCTCGATGAGAAGGCGCTGAAGAAGGGCGCGTTCGGCGGCCTGCTCGCCGTCGGCGGAGGCAGCGCGCGGCCGCCCCGGTTGGTCGTCCTGCGGTACAACGGCGGGTCGAAGGACGAGGCGCCGATCGCGCTCGTCGGCAAGGCGGTCACGTTCGACAGCGGCGGCATTTCCATCAAGCCCAGTGCCGGCATGGAGACGATGGTCTGGGATAAATGCGGCGGCTGCGCCGTGCTCGGCATGATGGCCGGGATCGCCGCGCTGAAGCTGAAGCTGAATGTCGTGGGCATCGTCCCCGCCGCGGAGAATCTGCTCGACGGCTTGTCCTATCGGCCCGGCGACGTGATCACCGTCTACGACGGGAAGCGGATCGAGATCAACAACACCGACGCCGAAGGCCGCGTCATTCTCGCTGACGCGCTCGGCTACGCGGTGAAGGACGTGCAGGCGCGCCAGATCATCGACTTCGCGACCCTGACCGGCGCGGCGGTCGTCGCGCTGGGCGATCATGTCGCCGGGCTCTGGAGCACCGACATGGCGCTGAAGGGCGCGTTGCTCGATGCCGCTGAACGCGCGGGCGAAAAGCTGTGGCACATGCCGTTGTTTCCGGAGTACGAGGAGCAGATCCGCAGCGAGATCGCCCTCATCCGCAACAGCAGCGGCCGCCCCGGCGGCGCGAACTGCGCGGCCACGTTCCTCAAGACCTTCGTCGGTGAGACGCCTTGGGCTCATTTCGACATCGCCGGACCGGCGGCGTCGGAAAAGGAGACGGCCGTCCACGCCCGCGGCGCGACCGGGTACGCCGTGCGGACCATCCTCGAGTATCTGAGCAGCCTGTGACGGATGGCCGACGCGGGTCAGGCAACCCCTGACTCGCGCCGTCGGCTCGCGTGCTTTTTAAGCTCGCGTGCCCGCTTGCCCTGCAGAAACTCGAGGCCCGTTCTCCTCCCGCGAAAGACTGCCCCATGAAGGACCTGACGCAGGGACCGATCCCGAAACTGCTCGTCGCAATGGCTGTGCCCATCATGGCGGGCATGCTGCTGCAGACGCTGTATTACGTCGTCGATTTGTACTTCGTTTCGCGGCTCGGGAACGCGGCGATCGCCGGGGTGAGCGCCGCCGGGAACCTGATGTTCGTCGTCTTCTCGCTCACGCAAATGCTGGGCGTGGGCATCGTCGCGCTCATCTCGCACGCGGTGGGTCGGGACGACCGACCGGACGCAAATCTCGTCTTCAACCAGTCGCTGCTCCTCTCCGCGCTCTGCGGCGTCATCGTCCTCGTGGGCGGCTACGCCTGCACCGCCGGCTACATGGCCACGCTCGGTGCCGATGCGGCCACGGTCGCCGCGGGGACGAGTTATCTTTACTGGTTCCTGCCCGGACTCGGATTGCAATTCGCCATGGTTGCGATGGGCTCCGCGCTCCGCGGCACCGGCATCGTTCAGCCCACCATGCTCGTGCAGGCGCTCACCGTCCTGCTCAACATCATCCTCGCGCCCGTGTTGATCGCCGGCTGCGGAACCGGACGACCGCTCGGCGCGGGGGGCGCGGGTCTCGCCAGTTCGATCTCCATCGCCGTCGGCGTGCTCGTGCTCGCGTTCTATTTCGTTCGACTTGAGAAATACGTCCGGCTGGATCCCGCGCAGTGGCATCCGCGCTTTCCCACCTGGGCGCGGATCTTGAAAATCGGGCTCCCGGCCGGCGGCGAATTTGCGCTCATGTTCGTCTACATGGCGGTGATCTACTGGATCATCCGTCACTTCGGCGCCGCGGCGCAGGCCGGGTTTGGCGTTGGCACGCGCGTCATGCAGTCGATGTTCCTTCCGGCGATGGCGATCGCCTTCGCCGCGTCGCCGGTGGTCGGCCAAAACTTTGGCGCGCGTCGCTTCCCCCGCGTGCGGGAAGCGTTCCGTTCTGCCGCCTTCATCGGGAGCGGCATCATGCTCGCGCTCACGCTCGTCTGCCAATGGCGGCCGGATGCGCTCATCGGGCTGTTCACGACGGAACCGGAGGTCATCGCGGTCGGCGCGCGCTATCTCCAGATCATCTCGTGGAATTTCGTCGCGATGGGTCTGATCTTCACCTGTTCGAGCACGTTCCAAGGGCTCGGAAACACGTGGCCCTCGCTCTTGAGCACCTCCACCCGGCTGGTCACCTTTGCGTTTCCCGCCCTCTGGTTGTCCCGGCAGCCCGATTTCGCACTCGACCAGCTTTGGTTTCTGTCGGTCGCGACCGTCGCGCTGCAGGTCGTCATCAGCCTGCTCCTAGTCCGGCGCGAATTCCGTCTCCGCCTCCCCGGGGAAACCACGCCGGCACCGCTTTGATCCGCGCTGCGCTGAGCGGTGTCATGTCTGATTCTCGCGCCAACCATGGGATCGCGGGCGCTCCGCCGGCCTTGTCCGAGCCACATCCATTGCCACCCCGACTGGGCTGACGGAATTTGATCGTCGATCCGGGAGCGAAGCGATCCGTCTCCCTCCCGTTTTTGACGGGCCGGTTTGAGCGCCGTTACTGCGGCTTCCCAGCGGAGCAAATCGCGACGTTAGGCCAGAGCGCCGTCAATGACGACGCGCATCTCCGCGGCACCTTCAGCGCACTCATCCAAAGCATGCCGCACCGTCTCCAAGAACCAGTCTCGGTCAGAGGGATCGCGAAGATCGATACCTACATCGGTCTCAACCTTGAGTGACTCTCCCTCGACAAAAAGGTAAGCGACATCGATCATCGACGAATCAAAATACTCTCCAAGTGCGACGGGCGCGCGAATGCCTATCAGCTGAAGGTATTGGCCTTCGCGGTAATCCGTTTTGGATGTCGAACTCATACCTCATTTGGCAACAGCACGCCTGACGCGGGCAAGACCCTCCACGCCCGGAATGGTTTTGACGCGGCCGCTGCGAACTTCGTCGCGCGGCGCAAAGCCTCGGCGGAACGGTCATGCTCGCGGGCGGAAAATACCCGGCGCTCTGGGAGAGTCCAATCCAATCGCCGATCCGTCGGTTCGGCGATGAACGGCTGTGCGGATGACTCCGTCGGCCCCGCTCAGTTGGCCCTCATTCGCGAGTAGGTGCTGAATGAACTCTGAAGACGTGTCGCACCTCAAACGGCACGGTGTCTCCGGATCCGAGCAACCCTGAAGAATAAGACGGCGCATCCAAACTGCCCCTTCCGCCCTCATCGGTCGTTTGGACGACCGTAAACGAGGGGCGTTCACTCTGGAGCAATGGGCCATGCGCGTCCTGGCCACGAAAGCGAACGAACAGTTCGACGCGGTCTCCAACTCGCAAAGCTGCACGGATGGCACGCGAAGGAAGCGGGTAGTAGTCCGGGGCGTTCCTCTCCCTTTCTTCCGTGTCTTCCAGATCCCACGCCTCCTCTCCATCTTCAATTTTCAGACGCAAATGCGACCACTTACATTTCTACGGAATCTAGGGCGCGGACACGACAGAACCCTGCGGGAACAGCCAGCATCACTAAGCGAAGCGAAGGCATGAAAGGAGGGGTCTGCTGGGTTTGCTCAGCAGTTGCGGCGGTCTGTCACAAGAATATCGCCGTCAGGACGAGTCCGAGCAGGACAAGGAACAGTAATGCAAACGCAAGAACGAAAAAAAGAGGAAGCCCCGAGCGATTCGGGCCCCGACGCTTCACGATTCGAGGTTGAAGCCGCACTCCATGCAGTGGAAAAGACTTGGACTTGATGCTTGATGGAGCATCGCGAATGGAAAGCCAAAGATCGCAATAATTCCCACCGGATAGAGTGCATTGCGTTTGCCGCGGGCTTGGAGCTTCCGGGAGCCGCATTTGGACAGATGGTATTTGCATCCATTGCGCTTGGGAATCGCGTGCATCCGATGGGACCATGCTCAGTGCCGAAGCGCGAGCGGGGAACGCGCGTCAGTAGAAAAACGTTCCCCGTCGCCGCGTTCGTTGCCGCACCTGATGCGGCAGTTTATAAATGTCATGGGCGCGAGCACGCCAGCAGGAGCACCGCGAAGCCCGTGCCCATCGCGACCAGCAGCCAACCACGGCGGTAAAGGCGGCGACAGCGCCCGAAGGGTAGCCGCCGCGTTCCGAAGGAAAGAAACACGCGTCGCCGCAGCAAGGACAGCTTGGCGAGGGTGATGAGGACCGCGCCGAGCCCGCATAGGGCCACCGCCCCGGCATAGACGAAAAGCCAGGCCGACCCGCGCAGCGTGAACGCCCAAAAAACCAACAGCATGGGCACGGTGACCGCGAATGGCCAGGAACCGGCCACGAGAACGTCAAAGGGGAAGCGGCTGGAAGAAGCTCGATCGGAAGTCATCGTCTGGTGGAGAAGGCAAGGGAGCTGCCTTACGCCCGAAACTGAGTTGCCGGCGAGGCGGGAAGTAAAGTCCGAATGCCAATAGCACACGAACCGCCCCGTCGGTTCGCTCCAGTCCGGAATGGCACGCACGTGAGGGCGTTTTGGCGGAGATGAGGAGGCGGTGGAGATTCCCAAATGTTTCGTCCGGAGGACGCGAGACGAATAGCCGGTGGTAGCACCACCGGACCGATCATCCATTTCGGGGCGTCCGGAGGACGCGAGATGCGCCTGGGGAGAGTCGCCGTCTCGCGTCCTGCGGACGCACGGATGGCCTTGGGGGATCCGGTGGCTGACGCGCACCGGCTAGTCGTCTCAGGTCCTCCGGACCGGTCCGAGCGCGCCGGCACCGTATTTTCCGCTTACGTGCCATTCGCTCCAGTGCCTGATTCGGCGAAGTGAGGCGTGCCTTTAGATAACGAGCGGGAAAAACAGGACTACCCCTGGCGCTGACCGCGTCCGATAGCACCGAGCGAAAACACCCCGGCGGACAGGACGCAAACGATGCTGGCAAAGGAACTGGCCACACCGAGATAATTGGCAGCGGATGCAGCCAGCGACGGAGGCTGCACTCGAAGACTCACGAAGACTGAAATGAGTAAACTCGCTCCAGCGAGAGCAACCACAGCGCCCCAGGCCTTAAAAAACCAGCGGTATTGGGGGGCCTGCGTCGCTCCATACGCCCCCTCACAATAAAGCTGCGTAAAAAAGTTCAGAAGGGCCACTGGATAGGTGCCAAACACGACAAGAAGTGCGACCGCGCGCCCACCTCCGAAGAATGCCGTGGCTACCAACATCTGGGAGTAGACGGCGAGAAACAGCAACCAACCCAGCGCGAACATCGCGAGCCAGATCAACTTTTTCATGGCGCGGCCTGTTCCGAAGATCGTCGGGTGCCCTTACTGATCGGCTCAGTCGTGGGGATCGAGCCCGGTCGTCATTGCCAGTTCCCCGGCACGGAAGCGGACTCGAGCGCCGCCATATTTTTGACGCGGACGGCCTGCCCGGAGGCGTGTGGGGCGGCCCAGGCGAACCCGGATGGGGCAAACCAGGTCTTCGCCTGAATGACGGCATTGGCTCCGAGTTCCCGCGCCCGATCCGCCATCGAGGTGATCGCGTTCGAAGACCCTCCGTACCACCTCTTGCCCACCTCAATCGTGGAGATCAGCTCGAACTCCACGTTTGGAGGAAGCGACTGCTCGGTCACGAACACCTTTCCGCGATGAGGCGGCAGATTGGTCAGAACCTGCGAGTGCTGGGTCGAGCACGCGTTCAGGAGCGCGCAGATTCCGATCAGCAGGAGAAGGCGGGTGCGGAATTTCAATTTTTTCGGAGGCACAGGGGGTGATACTTCTGGCGGAGCCTGCGTGATCGATGCGCAGGGGTCGAGGCCAATGCGAGCGACCAGCGATCGGACAATCGCGCAACCTTCTGCCGGACTCGTTCAATCAAAATTCCGCGCCGGCTTCGCTGCGAAGTCACGCTCTTACGTCTTTGTGCGGGCCTTGGATGAAAACCGAATGATCTCGAACGACACCGCGCAGATAGCCGCCGCTTCGACCAAGAAGATGCCGTCCGAGAAACCCAACTTGTCGCGGAGCAACTCGTGCAGAGGCAGCAAGACGAACCAGAACGGTAGCCCCAGTCCCGCCGAAAGCGCGGGCGCGCCAACCCGCTCGCTCTCGTCCCTGATCCACCGCGAGACTGCGCCCTACCAGGAAATCATGGCAGCGAAGAGCACGCCGAAAAGGGCCAGCCCGACAACCGAGCCCTCGACGCCCAGATCGGCTGGGGGGCCGCCGTGATTTAAGCGCCACAACTCGCCGAGCAAGCCGCCGACGGCGCCAGCACCGGTAAAGCTGATTGCAGAAAGAATTTTCACCGCAGGCGGGTTAACGCGGCGCGCAGAGACCACCGGTCCGTGATTCAGCGGGAAACATGAGCGAGCGACGCACAGGCATGGCCGGAGCTAGCGGGAGCGTCTGATTCGGCTCAGGAGCGAGCGGGTGCTCCATAGACTTTAAAGACGGGTCGCACTCCGGGATTGGCGCGATCGGCAACTTCCTCTCGGACGAGGGAATCGCGTTGCCTTCGGTTGCCGCGTTCATCCGAAAATGTTTCCAGTGCCGGTCCCACAAGACGCCGATCGCCCGGTCGCCAGCCTCGGCGTTGTCGAACTGCCGGGGGATGTGATACGCATGACCCTCGTGCCGATCTACAACCATCTCAAGTTCGCTGCGCCCTTCCTCCTTTTTGCTACCGCGGCTTTCGCTGCGACGTGGAAGCTTCACGCCGTTTTGGGCACGGCCGTTGTGGCCGCTGGCCAGTCCCCGGTCCCCGGCGTCCCAGTCGCACTGACGGACGCCATTGAGACGATCCGTATCCTGTGGTTCGTCTCCGCAATTCCGCTCCTTGCTTATTTTCTTTCATTCCGTGTTCCGATATTTCGCTCGGTGGGATTCATGGTCTCGTACGGCTGCATTTTGGTGGCGCTGATCGTCGGAATTGGAGAAGCGTTGGCTTTCGAAGTCGCGCGGATGCACTCAATCATGAGCTTCTCATATTGATCCGTCGCGTCAGCTCGGCGATCGCTGCCACTGGCAAAGAGGCTGGCCCGAATGTCGCTTCAGGGAGGGCTTGTTGTTTTCGAGCGCCGATTGGAGCACGGAAAGCGGGATGCAGTCGGATGAAGTGCTGAGGACGCGAACGTAGTGGCCCATGATTTGAGAAAGCGCGTCGTCGCCGAACGACTCGAAGCTCCGCGACTTGGAATGAAACTCAGCCGATGCTAAATAAAATGACGGAATTGCCGTCGATCGCCGTAAGGCTCTGCTGGATAGAAGCAATGCCGTCAAGCATCGCCTGTCCGACCTCCGCCTCGTTGCACGCGTTGAATTTGTTGAAGTAGTCGCGCAACTCGCCCGCTGAAAAATGCTCTGGAGAAAGAAGCGTGAGGTAGGCGTCCCGGTGTGATGGGGTGAAAATGAAAATAGTGGCCCCGCGGGAATCGCACAAGTGAGCCGTCAACTCATCGTAAGGTGACGTCATGAGCTGAATGCCGCGCTCGCCGAGATACGGAAGGAGTGTGCCAAACACGTAGCCGGACCAGTCGTACTGGGCGACGGACTCGCCCTGACCAGCGATCGTCTCATCGTAGTTGGAGCGGAGTTGCCCGACCGCGCTGGCGGGTAAGCGGATGAAGTCTGCGATGGCTGACACGAATGGCACTAAGATAAGCGGGTTTTGGGACGAATTCTGGTGGTGAAAGCTGGGTTGGTAAAATTTGTGATAAAACGATAGGCAAGCGGATGGGAGGGAATGTGTTATGCTCTGTTTAATGCATGGCTAACGGCACCCC
>JBBQFQ010000016.1:0-87352 GCA_038322235.1 Chthoniobacterales bacterium | reverse complement strand
ACTCAGGCTCAGGCTCAGGCTCAGGCTCAGGCTCAGGCTCAGGCTCAGGCTCAGGCTCAGGCTCAGGCTCAGGCTCAGGCTCAGGCTCAGGCTCAGGCTCAGGCTCAGGCTCAGGCTCAGGCTCAGGCTCAGGCTCAGGCTCGGGCTCGGGCTCGGGCTCGGGCTCGGGCTCGGGCTCGACAACAGGTTCTTCCGCGAAGCTCTCTTCAACGGCCGGCGACTCCTCGACGTTCTCAGCGTCGACTTGCTCGGCTTCCGCGGGTTCGTTCACGGTTTCTTCGTTCACATTGCCCGCGTCCTCGCGGGGATCAGCGGGCTCGCCGCCCGATTCGTCCGCCCCCGCAGTGGACTCCGCTTCGGTGTTGGTGTTCCCCTCGTCCGCGGAGAGCGCCTCGCCTTCGGTGGTCGCGTTTTCGTCGTCCGCGGAGACGACCTCGGCTTGGGTGTTCGCGTTTTCGTCGTCTTCGGAGACGACCTCGGGGGTGTTGGTGTTTTCGTCCTCTGCGGAGACGACCTCGGCTACCGCGTTCGTGTTCTCGGCTTCCACCGGGACGTCGCTGCCTTCCAACTCCGCGCTCGTCTCCGCCTCATGCTCAACCTGGACAGATTCCCCGGTGCTCTCGTCCTCGCTATTTTTCGCCTCCGTGAAGAGGTGATCCGCGGGCTCGACGGGGTCTGCCTCATTCTTGTTCGCGTCGGCGGCGTCGGCGTCGGCGCTTTCCGCATCGGCGTTCTTCGCGTCGACGTCGTCGTCGCTTTCCGCATCGGCGTTCTTCGCGTCCGCCAGCTCGGCTTCGACGTCGAGCGGTTCGTCTGCGTCGGCGTTTTTCTCCCCGTCGCCCGCGTTCTCGGTCGTCGGGCTGATATTGGCCGGGTTCAAATCATCCTCCCACGGAATGCCGCCCTGCTGCTCAGGATTGAACCCCTCGATCTCGGTCAGATGGAAGCTCTCCAGCTGATCAAAGTCTTTCGCTTCGACGAGCCCGACGTAGTGGTCGAACGACTGCGGCGGATTTTCATTGTACGGGAGCACGACGTCCTTCCACGGGTCGTGCTCGATCTTGGAGAAATCGGCGGGGAAGAGCGGATTGACGTCGAAGTCCACGCCTTTGCCGCCGTTGGTCACGGGTTCTTCATCGGCATGCCAGATGTCGGGAGGTGGGGGCGTGGGCTTCTCCGGCGACGGGACAAAAACCCAGCAATCGCCGAGATTCAGCTTTTCGCTCATCAAGTAGTTGTACGGGATGTAGCAGTAGCCTTGGTCGCCCCAGCCAGTGCCCCACGAGTTTCGCACGATAAAGACCCCCTCCGCATCGGAGTACCCGACCGCGCACATGGCATGCGCCCCGTGCGCGGTGCGCCCCAATTCACCGGCGCTGGGCATCGGCACGACCCCGCCCTGCTGGGTCGCCTGATCAAAAGAATCAAACAGCAGGGCGCCGAAGACGATCGGGTTTCCCTCCGCGAGGCACTGCTTCCACTGCTCCAGCGCCATCGGCACGCGGCGCGTGTCGTGCACGAGATTTCGCGCTCCCTCCTCATAGGATACCGCGTTCGGCTTCTGGAGGACGAGCGGCTTTTGGTAGGGCCAGGTGACCTCGGTGCAGGCGCCGAAATTCTGCAAGCCCTCCATCGCGAGCTGGATCACGCTGCCGGCGTCCTTGTCCTGCTCGCCGTTCCGCCAGCGGGCGTTGTAATAGATGAAGAGACGGCTGACGTCGTATTCTTGCTTGGTCCAGCGTTTTACCCAGTATTCGTACGAGCCGGCGACCGCATTGGCCGTGCACGACATCAGCTGGCCCTGATCTTCGATGGGCGTCATGTGAGGGCGCAAATCCACCTTCGGCGGCAGGGCGTCCGCGGAGACCGCTCCCGACGGCTCGTACATTTTGGCGTTCGGATCCGGACGCATCGGCTTGTACCCAGACGCCGAGATCGCCGTGCTGACGGTCTGCGCGACGTCGACCGCCACCGAGAGCCAGCGCTGCCAACCGGTAGTGGGTGGGGCTGGCGGGGAAGTTTTTTTCGCGATGACCCGGGGCGGCGTGGTCTTCTTGATGGTGTCCGGGCGCAAGGGCCTTGGCGCCGGCTTCGGAGCCTGCCGGGGCGGTGGCGGCGTGGCCTTCGGCGGCGATGGCGGCGATGGCGGTGGCGGCGTGGGCCTCTTAATGCCGAGTGGCGGCAAGGGCGGCGGCGTGACCTTCGGCACGGCTGGCGGCGTGGGCTTCTTAATGCCGAGCGGCGGCAAGGGCGGCGGCGTGACCTTCGGCGTGGCTGGGGTGGGCGGAGGTGGTGTCGTCCGCGGAGGGTTATTCGAAAGCGGGGGAAGCGGTGGCAGTGGTGCGCCGCCCGGATGAAACGACTGATTGAATTTCTCCCACGGATCCTTCGCGTCGCTCATGTCCGCGATTATTCGCGGTCACGCGGCCCGCGGGCAATGCTTATTCACGCATCAAACGGAACGCCAGCCAGTTCCGGACCTCACGCGCGGAATCGCGGAATTGCCTGAGCCGGCGTAATCTGTCCGGGCATGACCGACCCGCTGAACGCGCTGCTCGAACCGCTCATTGCCGCGGCGGCCGCGGCGGGGCGATGCGTCCGCTACGCCGAGGCGGGGGAGTTTTTTCAGGGGGCTGAGCGGTGTTTCCTTCCCCGGCTCAGCCTCACCGGTCGGGCGGGCGGAGGAGACGCGGTCCGGCTCGGGATCTTCGCGGCGATTCATGGAGACGAACCCGAAGGGGCGATCGCGCTGCGTGACTTCGCTCTTGAGCTCATCGGCCGGCCGGAAGTCGCCGAGGGCTACGAACTCGAGCTTTATCCGGTCTGCAATCCGACGGGCTTCCGTGACGGCACGCGGCACTCCCGCGCCGGCCTGGACCTGAATCGCGAATTCTGGCGCGGCTCCGGTGAGCCGGAAGTGGCCTTGCTCGAGCGCGAGTTGGGCTCCATGCGTTTTCACGGACTCGTCTCGCTGCATTCCGACGACACCGCATCGGGCCTCTATTGCTACGTCCGGGGCGCCACGCTGACCGAGGCTCTCGCGCAGCCGGCCTTGCTCGCCGCGGGCGCGCATCTGCCGGTGGCGCATGACGATGTGATTGACGGATTTCCCGCGGCCTCGGGAATCATCCGCGAGCGGTGCTACGAGGGAGTCTTGAGCGACGCGGGCAAACTGCATCCGCCGCCGTTCGAGATCATCTTTGAGACGCCGGGACGGGCGCCGCGGGATCGGCAGGTCGCGGCAACGATCGCGGCGCTCCGCTCCATCCTCGTCGAATACCGCCAAATGCTCGCGTTCGGCGGTGACTTGTAAAGGCTGATGGGGGAACGCCGGGTTTTTGTGTCCCCCGATCTGCGCTCAGGCGGGTGGGAGATTCGAGCGGATCGAGCCCAAGACGACAGCGAGGGCCTTCCCAGTGTGGGGGACGTCGAAGAACAGGAACGGGGAGCCGGTCGCGAGCCGATACACGGAATCGGGGGCTTCAGACCCACCGGTGGTGAAGGCGGTATGATGCGCGAGGGAGAGCTTTTCCCAGCGGCCGAGCCAGGCTTCCGAAAACCGCGGGGTGGGCGGGAAGATGACACCGATCCCGGTCCGGCTCTCGCGCAACTCGGCGGCTTCGTCGGTTCGGGAGTTTGGCGTGGTGGTACCGAGGACGAGCGTGACCGTCACCCCCGGGGCGATCTGACCTGTCCGGGCGCTGTAGAATGGCTGGGGAAGCCCGTTCGGCGGCGGAAGGACCGCCGGGAAGCCGTTTTCCCGCAAGCCGTGATCGAAGTCATCGAGCAGCCGGCGCGTCCGCCACCAGAGCCAGATGGTGGCGAGGATGGCGAGAGCGACGACGCCGAGACCGATTTCGGACAGGTCGAGGGCGAGAGTCGGAGGGGAGGAGGACAGAGCGGAAGGAGTTGTCGATCGGGAGGGGGCGAGCTCGAGAGAGCAATTATCGTTCGAGGCGCTCCGTGCCAAGTTTGGTGGCACCGAGTCCCGTCCACTGACCTTCCATCACGGTGCGTGCGGCGTTCAACTCGTAAAACACGACCCCGACGTCCTTACCGGTGGTCCAGCCGGCGATAAGGGAATCGCCCACCCGGATGCCCACGCCGGTGTAGGTGGCGGTGCCGACCTTCCAGACCATCTTGTAGGTGTCTCCCTGCTTCTCCATGGAGACAGTGCCAGTGTAGTTTTGTCCGTTCGCCTCGACGCCCTTCGTGATCTTGAAGATGCCGGTGCCCGGACCGGTGGATTGGATCGTCTCGTAGCCGATTTCGCCCTTCGTCATCGACCCTGTCCAGGCGCCGACGAATTCGCCATTGGGCTTGGAATCGTAAATGGCCACACCAAATGGCGAGTTGGCGGTATAGCCGGCGGCGAGGATTTTACCATTCGTGAATCCGATTCCGGCATAGCCCGTCGCTCCGGAAATGGCCCAAGTCATCGCGATGACCGAGTTGTCTTTCGCGGCGATGCGGACCGTCCCGCGGTAGTTGTCCGTTTTCGATCCGGGATTTCGGCCGGAGGCGATCCGCCATTCCCCCGTGATCGAGCGGGCGGTCGCGACGCCATCGTTCTGCGCAAGGACCGGCAAGGTGACGACGACGAGGGCGAAGAAGCTGAGGAGGGGGAATCGCATGCATCGTTGCTACACAATCCTGGCGGCCTCTGTAAACTCTGCGCTGTGGTGGACCAAAATTCTGATTTCCCGCCGTTTGCCTTCGTGGGCGCGATCATCGGGGGCGGGGCATCGCGCCGGATGGGGGCGGACAAGGCTCTCCTGCTCCACGAGGGCGAACCCATGTGGCAGCGCCAGCGGGCGACGCTTCACGCCGCGGGAGCGGAACGGACCATCTTGATCGGCCCGGCCCGCGCCGATTTCCCGCCCGAGTTCCCCTGCGTGCCCGACGACGAGCCGAACCGGGGGCCGCTGGCCGGGCTCGCGACGGCGCTGCGGGTGGCGGCCGGCCGGCCCGTGCTCGCGCTGGCGATCGACATGCCGCTCATGGATCCGGCGGGATTGCGCTCTCTCTTTCCCGTTGCGACGACCTGCTGCGGGGTGGTTCCGTTCGTGCGCGAAGGCGGCCGCGAATTCTTCGAGCCGCTCGCGGCGCTTTACCCCGCCGCCGTGGCGCCCCTCGCGGCCGCGCGGCTGGCCCGGCAGGACTGGTCGATGCAGGCCTTCGTTCGCGAGTGCGTGGAATCCGGCCTCGTTCGGGGTCTTGAGATCGCCCCAGCCCGTCGCCGGCAGTATCGAAACGTCAACACCCCGCAGGATCTCGCGCAGATCCAGCCCGCCGCGCCGGTGGCCATCACCTGATGCTCGAGATCGAGATTCTCACGCTTTTCCCCTCCATCTGCGAGGGTCCGCTCCAGGCGAGCATGATGAAGCGCGCCCAGGAAGCGGGCCTCGTGCAGGTGCGGATTCACAATTTGCGCGATTGGGCGACTTCGAAGCACAAGAACACCGACGACATGCCGTTCGGAGGCGGCCAGGGGATGGTGATGAAACCGGAGCCGATCTTCGCCGCCGTGGACCAGCTCCGCCGGCCGGGATCGCGCGTCATCTTGATGACGCCGCAGGGTGCCGTTTTCGGGCAGGGCGTCGCCGCGCGTCTCGCGCTGGAGTCTCACCTGGTGCTGATCTGCGGTCACTACGAGGGCGTGGACCATCGCGTTGTCGATGCCCTCGTCGATGACGAGATCAGCATCGGCGACTACGTGCTGACAAATGGCGCCATCGCGGCCGCGGTCGTGGCGGACGCCGTCATCCGGCTCATTCCAGGCGTGCTCGGCGACGAAAATTCCGCTGTGCAGGAGAGCTTCAGCGGTGCCGGTCTGCTCGAAGCGCCGCACTACACGCGCCCGGCGGAGTTCCGCGGCCTGCGGGTGCCCGAGGTCCTGCTCTCCGGCAACCATGCCGCAATTGCGAAATGGCGCGAGGTCGAGGCGCGGGAGCGGACGAGGCGCAACCGGCCTGATTTACTGCGCGGATGCGAACCGCCCTCGTCGTCGCGCTGACGTTTCTGCTCGGAATCATTCCGGCCGCGGCCGGAGCCACGCTGCTCGGCCAGCCGGTCGGGCCGGGCGGTCGGGTGAAGATCACGTTTCCGCTCAGCGCTGAACTGCAGAAGCTCGCGATGGAGGGAGGGAATCCGCGGGTCGAGACCGGCAACGCGGTTCTCGTATTTCCGGCCCGGTTTGATCCGTCGCGGGCGTGGCCCGTCCTGATCGTGACCTCGACGAGCGACTTCGACCACACCAGCCCGATGGATTTGGGTTACTACCGCTCGGCGGCCGTGGGGGAGGGCTGGGTGATGCTGGCGAGCGATTCGCCGGTCAAGCCACGCGTGGATTCCACCCAGTGGCGTCTCGCGTTTTTGGCGGGGGCGATCGAAGCGATCCGCAAGGACTGGCCGCAGTGGTCGCGCTGGCCCGTGGCGATGGCCGGCTACTCCGGCGGGGCGAAGCGCACGGCCTATCTCGCTCCCATGCTCGTAAAGGGGGGCTACGCGCCGCTCTGCGGGCTTTTCCTGACGGGGGTCAATGTCGATCGGCTGACCGAAAGCTACAACGCGTACCGGCCCGGCCCGGCGATGCTCGACGTCCCCATCTTTCTCAGCAGCGGCACGGCGGACAAGATCGCCACCCCGCTCGATCACGCCCGGGTTTTCGCGTCGATGCAGAAAGGCGGCTTCCGCCGCTCGCGGCTCGAAGCATTCGACGGGGAGCACGTCGTGAACGCGAAGCATGTGGCTGACGCCTTGCGCTGGTTTCGCACGCCGCGTTAGTTGCGGGGCATGCGCGTCCTCCGAAGTCTCCTCCTCGTTTTCGGCGGCGGGCTGGCGCTGCTCGATGTCCAGGCGGCGGGGACACCGCCGTCGGCGACGATCAAGTTTTTGCAGGAGCGGACGAAGGCTGATCCCGACGATATCCTCGCCCAGAACCGGCTCGCGGAGGAAGCGGCGCAATTCGCCCGGCAGACCGGCGATGAAGCGTGGCTGGCCGTCGCCGTGCGGGCTGCCGACCAATCGCTCTCCGCCGTCCCTGGAAACGCGAATCCGGGTGGCCTCGTGGCCCGTTCGGTCGTGCACCTCGCCCGCCATCGCTTTCGCGAGGCAAAGACGGACGCGGAGGAAGTCCACCGGGTGAAACCCGCGCTCGTGCGGTACCACGAACTGAGCGGCGACGCATGCCTCGAGCTCGGGGAGCTGGATCTGGCGGCGGAGCACTTCGCGACCCTGTTGAAGGAGTCCGGAGAATCTCTCGGCTGGCACGCGCGCATGGCGCGCCTCGCGCGGGCCCGGGGCGATCAGGCCACGGCCAGCCATCATTATTCTGGGGCGGTGGCGTTTGCGCGCGACACGCAACCGCCCGCGCCTTTCTGGATCGCATGGGCGCTCGTGCAGCGCGGAGCGTATGCGTTTCTGCGCGGCGATCGGGACGCGGCGGAGCGCGACTATCAGGAGGCGCTGGCGGCCGATCCCGCGGGCTGGCTGGCGCTCGATCATCTGGGTGAGCTGCGCGCGGCGGCCGGTCGCTGGGACGACGCGGTCGATTTTTTCCAGCGGGCGATCGCGAAGAGCGCGAGCCCGATCCTGCGCCAGGCGCTCGGCGATGTCCTCGTGGCGGCAAAACGGCCCGAGGAAGCGAAGCGGTGGCTCGACGAAGCGGAGGCGCGTTATTTGGCGAGCACCGAAGCGGGCGAAGGGTTTTTCGCGCATCAGCTCGCGTCGTTCTACAGCGACACGCGCCCTAATCCCGCGGAAGCGGAGAAATGGGCGCGACATGACCTGGAGCTGCGTCGGACGCCCGCGTCCCTCGACGGGCTTGCGTGGGCGCTTTATCGAGCCGGCCAGTTCGAGCCCGCGGCGGCGGCGATGCGGGAGGCCCTCGCGAGCGGCGGCGAGGCGGGCGCGGACCCGCATCTGCTCTATCACGCGGGCTTCATTCTGATGCGGGCCGGCGATGTCCCCCGAGCGCAGGCGCTACTCCGCCGCGCCCAGGAGCTGGATCCCGCGGTGGGAGATTTTCATGTGCATCGCTAATACCTGCCGTTGGCTGCGGTCTCGCGTGGTGGTGGCCGCCGCTCTGCTTCTGCCTGCCGCGTCCACCCACGCGCATCCGGCCGCGCAGGGTCGGATGGAATTGGCGATCGCGGAACAGCGGGTGGAACTGGTCGCCCGCGTTTCGGCCGAGGAAGTGTTCACCGGGGTGACCCTGGGTCAGGGTGCGCCGGAGGTCGCCACGCTCGACGAGGTCTGGCGGGCCTATGGGACCTATCTCCTCCGTCACGTGCGGCTCACAGCCGACGGCGAGGCGCTGTCTGGCGTCCTCGTTTCCGGAGTGCCGCCGGCGAAGACGGGCGCGGACGCCGCGGCGGACGGGCCGGGCGAGCGCGCGGTCTATCGGTTCGAGTTTGCGTTGCCCTCCGGCGCGAAGCGGCTGCGGATCGAGCAGGACGCGTTGAGCGAAATTCTTTACGCGCCGGGCAATCCGTGGACGGCGAGTTACGTCCTGCGCGTCGCGCTCCCGGGCGCGACCCCGCGGGACGGACTCCTGCTCGAGTCGAAGCAGCCGCAGGAGTTTGACCTCACCGCCTCCCCGGCCGCGGGCGCGGATCCGAAGGCGCCCGCGGTCATCAGTCAGGCCGACGTCTGGAGCGAATTTTTCCGCCACGGGGTCTGGCACATCCTGACCGGCTATGACCACCTGCTCTTCATCACGGCCCTCGCCCTCGCGGCGCTCACGTGGTGGGACCTCTTCAAGGTGGTGAGCGTCTTCACCGCCGCACACACGCTCACGCTCGTGCTCTCCGTGCTCGATCTCGTACGGCTGCCTTCGCGGGTGGTCGAGCCGATGATCGCGCTGAGCATCGTATTCATCGCCCTCCACAACTTCTTTCTCCCCCGCCGCACGCGCGGCTGGGCGCGCCTCGCGGCGGCCTTTGGATTCGGGCTGTTCCACGGGCTCGGCTTCGCGGGCGGATTGCTCGAGGCCATGGCGGAACTGCCCGGGACAGCCCTCGCCTCGGCCCTCGCGGCTTTCAGCGTGGGGGTCGAAGCCGGACACCAATGTGTCGTCCTGCCGGTCTTTGCCCTCGTCCTCCTGGCGCGCCGCTTCGGGGGCGAGCCGTGGCGACTCGGCGCGCTACGCTGGGGCTCGGCGCTGATCGCGCTCGCCGGCGCCGGCTACGTGGTTTTCGCGCTCCGCGGCGGTTCCTGACGGACGCCTCTTCGACTCCAGGAGGGAGTGGAGGATTCGGGTGAGGTCCTGCGTCTTGAATGGCTTGGGCAGCGTGGCGGCAAAGCCGCGCTCTTCCAGCGCCGCGCCCGTCTCGATCTCCACGTAGCCGGTCGTCGCAATGATGGGCACGAGGGCGTCTCTCGCGCGCAGGCGCGGAAGGACATCGAGGCCGCCCGGACCTCCCGGAAGCGTGAGATCGAGGATCACCGCATCGAAGCGCCGCCCGTCCCGGAGGGCGGTGTCGAAGGCAGTCTCGCAGGCCGCGGCATCGCGCGCGACCTCCACATCGTAGCCGCAGCGCCCGAGGACGCGCGCCACGAAAAGAAGCAGGCTCTCGTTGTCATCCATCATCAGGACGCGGCCGTGCCCCTGGATCATGCTCGGCTCCGCCGCGAGAATCTCGGGCGTCGTGGGGCTCGCGGCGGGGAGCAGCACGTCGAAGGTCGTCCCCCGGCCGAGTTCGGTCTGAAACGTGATCTGGCCGCCGTGCCGTTTGACGATGGAGTGCGACGTCGCGAGCCCGAGGCCCGAGCCGTTCTTTTTCGTGGTGAAGTAGGGATCGAACAGCCGCGCCCGATGTTCCATGGGAATGCCGGGACCGTTGTCCGTGACCCGAAACCGAACGTACCGCCCCGGCGGCGGTCCGGTGACCTCCCCGGCCGGGACTTCTTCGTTAAAGGCTTCGATGACGACCAGGCCCACGGTCGAGCGCCTGCCGGGCGTTCATCACGAGATTACTCGCGACCTGCCGGATCTGCCCCTGATCGGCGTCGACCTGCCAGAGATCGGGCGCCAGCTGAAGATCCAGCGCGACGGGCGATCCGCGGAGCGCGAAGCCGGCCGTCTCGATCAAGAGTTCGCGCAGGTCGACCGCACTCTTCCGCAGGGTGTCGCCCTTCGCGAAGGTGAGCAGCTGCCGCGTGAGCTGCTGGGCGGCGGAGACGACCTTCAGAGCTTCGCTCAGATAGCTGGAGACTTCGGCCGAAACGGAAGTGTCGAGCCGCGCGAGATCGAGGCTGACGCCGATGCTGGCGAGGTAGTTGTTGAAGTCATGGGCGAGTCCACCCGCGACGAGCCCGAGCGACTCCAGACGCGCGGAACGCTCCTGCTCTTCCTCGGCGGCGTGACGCTCGTCGATGTTCATTACCATGCCGTGCATCCGCACCGGACGGCCATCGAGACCGGGGAGAAAATACCCGCGTCCCTCGATCCAGTGCACGGAGCCATCCGGCCAGACGATCCGATAGTTCGAGTGGTAGGGGGACGCTTCGCGAACGCAACGCTCAAGCGTCGCGACCGCCCCCGCTCGATCCTCCGGGTGGGTGGCGCTGGACCACGTCTCGTACGTCACCGATGTCATGGCAGGCGTGAGCCCGAAGAGGAGATAGTGTTGCGCCGACCACGTGATTTGACCGGTGAGCATGTCCCAATCCCAGGTGCCGAGCTTCCCCGCCTCGAGGGCGAGCGCCAGGCGCTCGGAGGCATCGCGCGCCACGGCGACCGCCCGCGCGCGATCGGTCGCATCGATTCCGGCCGCCGTGAACCCGAGATACCGGCCGTCGGCGGCGAAACGAGGCGCCACGTGACTCTCGATCAGACGGAATTCTCCTTCGATGTGCCGGAGCCGGAACTCGAAGCGGAAGGGCTCCCGCCGTTTCAATTGCTCGTGCAACAGCTGCAGGCAGCGGGCGACATCGGCCGGGTAGACCGCGTGGAGCCAGCCGGAACCGAGGTGCTGTGAGACCGAGGCGCCCGTGAAATCGAGCCAGCGGCGGTTGAAGTAAGTGGTGCGTCCGTCCGGCTCCGCCATCCAGATCAGTACCGGCGCAGAGTCCGCCACGGCCCGGAAGCGGCGCTCGCTTTCGGCGGCAGCCGCGAGCGCGTGGCGTTCCTCGGTGATGTCATGGGCATTGAGAATGATGCCGCCGATCCCGGGATCATTGACGCGGTTGGTGGCGAGACAACGGAGCCAGCGCCAGGTGCCATCGCGGTGGCGCAACCGCAGCGAGGTGGGCGCGGGCGGTCGGCCGCCCGTCGGTTCCTGCAGCACGGCCGCTGCCTGCTGGGCATCGTCTGGATGGACAAACTCCACGGCGTCCTGGCCCGCGAGTTCGCCCGCGTCATAGCCGAGCACATTCCGGAAAGACGGACTCGTGAAGCGGAACACGCGGTTCGGGTCGAGGATCGCGATGAGATCGAGCGAATGCTCGAGCAGCGCGGTCATCCGCTGCTCGACGCGCGATGCGCCGGATTGATCGGCGCCCGGAGAAAGCGGCGTTCCCGTCGGCGGTGTCAGCGGAAATGACGACATGAAACGCACCGCCGGGCCCACGACGGACTCCGGGCGGCAGCGGGACCATGGCTTCGTTCGCGGGGTCGCGGCAAGACATTCCCACGGCGCACGCGGCCCGTCGCGAGGGCATTTTCGACTCCCGGCGCGACCCGGTCCGCCGCATCCCGTGGGCGGCGAGGAGATTACTGGACGGCGACCCGCGGGCCGGTCACCTCGCGCGGTCGGGCGACGATGACACCAAAGTGGTTTCCGTAGGTGGCGAGGTAATCGCTGAGGCGCGAATCCAGCACCACGCGCCCGAAGTTTCGGGGTGCCGAGGCGTGGATGATTCGGAGCGTGCCACCCTCGTCCCGATAGGCGGTGCCGACGTGCGAGGTATAGCTGCCGGCGTCACGGCACGTGATGGCGAGGATGTCGCCGTTCTCGATCTCGGGCTCGATCGCAGAGGCGCGCTCCTTCCGGATATGATAGACCGGCAGTCCCGAGACGCGGGCTTCGATCTGCGCCATCTGCGGGCGGAGCGAGGGATTCGAGGCGAGGTAGCGGTAGGAGCGCCACATGACCGTCATCTCGCGGATGTTCCGTTGAAGGCGCTCGGCGGACGCGCCGCGGAAACGCCGCGTCATGTTCGTCAGGAGGCCGCGGCGCTCGTTGTCGGCGAAAAGGTCCTCGAGGAAGTGAAAGCGGGAGAGATATTCCCCCGTGCAGCGCCCTCCGCGGTAGCGTTCCATCTCGATGCACCGGAGGAGATCCTCGGGCGTCCAGGCGGCTTCCTTCGTCCGAAGCATGCGGGCGAAGCCGAGGCTGATCTCGTAGGTGGTCCAGCAGTCCTGGCCGAGGAAATTTACGGACGGTGCCTCGACGAAGTTGTCGATCTCGAGGGTGTAGTTGCGGAACGGCGTCCCGACCATGGCGAGCGCGACGCGGGCGGTGCGGTCCCCGAGCGGCAGGGCGCGCCAGTTCTCCCGCTGCGCCCGGGCGACGAGCCGGTCAAACACATCGCGCCCCTTAAAGACCGTCTCGAACGGAAGCTGGCGCTGAGCGGACAGCGTCGATCCAGAAACCGAGGCGAGGAGGGCGGCGAGAATGAGGAGGAGCCGGATCATGCGGAGCGGGAAGTGGATGGAATTAATCGCAGGCCGCGCGCCGGGCAACGGCGGATCTGGCAGCGCCGCGTCATGCGCTGGGAGGTCGCGTGTTTCCGCTGGCGTTACCCTCCATCATCTGGTGTCATGCGGGTTATCGACCCATGTTGAAACAAAAAATCTGCATGCTCGGCTCGTTTTCGGTCGGGAAAACCAGTCTGGTGGCGCGCTTCGTGCAAAGCATTTTCTCCGACCGCTACCTGACCACCGTGGGCGTAAAGATCGACAAAAAGCTGATTCAGGTCGGAGACCAGGAGGTGACACTCATGCTCTGGGATCTGGCTGGTGACGACGATTTCCAGCGGCTGAACATGGCGTCGCTGCGGGGCTCCGAGGGGTACCTTTATGTGGCCGACGGCACCCGGGCCGCTTCGCTCGATGCCGTGCTCGCGATTCGGGAGCGGGTCGACCGGGAGGCCGGAGTGAAGCCGAGCGTACTGGCGCTGAACAAGGCGGATCTCGTGGACAGCTGGGCGATCGACGAGGACCGGATCGAAAGCCTGCGCGCGGCCGGCTGGTCGCTGCGCAAAACGAGCGCCAAGGAGGGCGTCGGGGTCGAGGAAACATTTTTGGACTTGGCCACGCGTATAGTGAACGCGTAAGCAATCAGTCCAGCCATCCACTCATGCCGAACCTCGAACTCGCCGACGTCGTCCAGCGGCTCGACCTTGCTGTCTTCCGGCGGGAGTCGGCGGGTGCCCTCCGTTTGATCGGGCGCCCCCCGGCCTGGATGGCCGTGCTCTGGCCGGGCGTCGCCGTTTCCGGGCTGATGGAAAGCGTGATGGAGTTCTCCCCGTATCTCGACAATTTCCTTTTCGATGCGGAGACGCACTGGAAGGGCGGCGCGCCGGGAAGGGTGCGTTCCGGACCCTGGGTGGAAACGACCTCCGCGGGCCACAACTTCAATCTCGAGGCCACGGCCCTCACCGTGGACGGCGATGCCATGCTCGTGGTCGAGGACCTGGCCGAGAGCTTCGTGGAGCAGAGCAGCATGCTGCAGACCGCCCGCGAGAACATGCTCAACTACGAGCGCCTCAACAGCGAGGTGCAGCGGAAAGAGATTCTCCTGCACTGCGTGATCCACGACATGTGCTCGCCGCTCCAGAACATGATGATGGCGCTCGCGATGCTCGACGCGGAGATCCTCGCGCCGGACGTCCGCGGCATGGTCCAGCTCGGTCTCCAGGCCGGAAAACGGCAGGAGAGCATGATCGACAACATGCTCCACACCTACTCGGCCGAGCTCCAGTCGCTCTACGGCCCGGAGGATTCTCGCTGGCCTGGTCTGGATCTCGTGACCTGCACGCGCCGGACGATCGAAATTTTCCGGCCGCTCTTCGCGCAGCAGAATGTGACGATCGAGTTTGATCACGGTCCGTTCGCCCCGGGCGTACAGCGCGTTCCGGGCGACGAGGAGCGCTTCGAGCGGGTCCTCGGAAACCTGATCGCGAACGCCCTTCGCCACAGCAAGGGCGGGAGCACCGTCACCGTGCGCCTCGGTCAGGATGACGAGTGGGCGACGATCGGGGTCGAGGATTCGGGCGTCGGGGTCGCTCCGCAGGTGCAGGCGCGGCTGTTCGAAAAATTCCAGCAGGGCGCCGTGGGGCGGGGGAAGGTCGGCCTCGGCCTCTATTTCTGCCGAATCACCGTCTCAAAGTGGGGCGGCGACATCACCTACAACCCGCGTCCGGGCGGCGGGAGCGTGTTTCTGTTCAAGCTGCCCAAGCTCGACGCCCCCGGCCCGGCCGCGAATCATTCCGCATGAAGACCATCGTAGTCATCGAGGACGACAGCATCACGCGCACGCTGCTCCAGCAGCAGCTGCGGCGGGAGGGCTGGCGCGTACTGGAAGCGGAGGATGGCGAAACCGGGGTGAACCTGGTGATTGAAAACCGGCCGGCCGCGGTGCTTTGCGATCTCCACATCCCGCGGCGCAACGGCTTCAAGGTCTGCCGCACCCTTCGCGCCCAACCGGAACTCGCCGGCACGAAGATCATCGTCACGACCGGCTCGCGTTTCGGAAACGACCGGATCAACGCCCTTGAGGCAGGCGCGGATGAATATCTGCTCAAACCGGTGCTGCCCGCCGACCTCGAACGAGCGCTGCCGAATGTCCGCGCGGAGCGTCCGATCGATCACGACGCCAACGGTCACGCCGCCAGCGCCAGCCAGGGCGTGGAGCTGAAGAACGCGGGCATTTTCGACACGAGCCATAGCTTCCCGCGGCGGGATGACCTCCTCACGACGGTCCGCTTCTGGGGCGTGCGCGGCTCTCTGCCGACGCCGGGGCCGGGCACCGTGCGGACGGGCGGAAACACCTCCTGCGTGGAGTTCCGCTGCGGCGAGCAAATCATCATTCTCGATGCCGGCACCGGCATCCGCGCGCTGGGCGCGTCGCTCGCGAAGGAATTCAAGGGCTGCGAGATGAATCTGACGATCCTCATCACGCACACGCACTGGGATCACATCCAGGGCTTCCCGTTTTTTGGTCCAGCCTACAACCCGATGAACAAGCTCCGCATTCTCGGTTACGAGAGCGCGGTGGGTGGCCTGCGGACCGCGCTCTTCGAGCAGATGGAGACGGCGTATTTTCCGATCAGCCTCTCGCAAATGGCCGGACGCGTGGTCTTCGAGGAACTCGAGGACATGCGCTTCCAGATCGGTCCGGTGGCGGTGCAGTCGGTCTTTTCGAATCACCCCGGCATCTGCCTCGCCTACCGGCTCACCACTCCCGGCGGCGTGGTGGTGTACATGTCCGACCACGAGGTCTATCTGCGCCAGGAGCGCCTCACCCAGGAAAAAAGCGGCAAGTCGAACCCAGCCGCGCTCGAGTTTGCGCGACGGGAGGACGAGAAGATGGCGAAGTTCATCAGCGGAGCGGATGTCCTCATCTGCGACAGCCAGTACGACGAGGAGGAATATCCGAGCCGGCTCGGCTGGGGTCACACCTGCATGGACGACACCGTCCAGCTCGCGCTCGATGCGAACGTAAAGCGGCTCTGCCTTTTCCATCACGATCCGGATCACGACGACCCGAAGATCGAGTCGATGGTCCAGCGAGCGAAGGAATTGGCGAAGGCCTCCGGTCGGGCGCTCGAGGTGGATGCCGCCCGGGAGAATCAGGAGATCTTGCTTGGGCGAAACGTGGCGGCCCGTTGACGCGCGAGGCGGGGGGAGGGGACTGAGATGAAAGTGCTCGAGCCGCTGACGGAGCGGGAACGAATCTTCCGTGCCGCGGTTGTCGTGTGGGCGGTCGTTCTGGGGGCCTTCAAGCTTCTGATGCTCGTCGCTTTGCTGCGATTTACCGACTCAGGGCGGGAGATCCGGTCCGTGTACGAGAATCTTCCTGCCGCCGCGAAAGACCTTCCGCCGCTCGCGGTCGAGGTGGTGGAGAAGGTCGTCACGCCGTCGTTCCGCTCTTATTGGGCGGGGAGGCTCTGCATCCTGAAGATTCATGACCGAAAGGATGGGAAAATCGGCATGGGAAACACCTCTTGGCAGCTGCGCAACGCCCTGACCGGGGTTTCCATTCCCGCGACGCTGACCCCACGGGAGCAGATCGCGATCGCCTGGCAGGCCGCCTACTTTCGCCCCGGCTTCGGTCTCAAGGCTGGGGCGAAGAAATTCTACGCGCGCGAGCCTCAAGATCTTACCGCCGACGAGCTGATCTGGCTTTGGGCGTACTCTGAATCGCCGCAAAGAAGCGCGGAACGACACGACGCCCGCGCGAAGATACTGCAGGCGGTCTACCACCAGCCGGCCGCGCCCTGACGGGGGAGCCTTCGATCTCGCGCTTCGGGTTCCGTCTGCGTTGCCGGCGCGCGCTTCTGCCGCTCGTTTGCCGGAGGCTCCGACCGCCCGTAGCCTCCGCGCCCGCATGTCGCTGCTTCAGGACCCCCGAATCCATCGCGTTCTCGGGGCGAACGCGGTCTCTTCGATCGGATCTGGCGTCACGATGATCGCGGTGCCGTGGCTGATCGTGAATCGACCTGGAGGGCCGGCGATCTTTGGCTACGCGACGGCAGGCATCACGCTCGTCCTCGTCTTCCTGCTTCCGTATTACGGCTGGATCATTGACCGCTCCTCGCGCAAGCGGGTATTGCTCGCGGGCGAGCTGCTGGGCCTCGGTGCCACCGCATTGTTCCTCGGTCTTGCCGCGATGGCCGGACGCTTCGAGACCTGGCATCTGACCGGGATCTACACGGCCGGGACGCTCTACTACACGATCCACTACCCTGCGCTCTTCGCCTTCAATCAGGAGATCTTTGCCCACAACCAATACGCGGAGCTGGCCAGTGTGGCGGAGATTCAGGGTCAGACCGCCTCGGTCATCTCCGGCGCGCTCGCCGCGCTGCTCATCGATCGGGTGGATCTCTGGTATATCATGCTCATCAGCACGGCGACTTACACGGTCAGCTGGTGGCTGCTCCTCGGCATTCCCTACGTGTCTGATCCCTCCCGCCAGCGCTCGGCGGCGTCGGCGTGGTCGCAGGTGGGCGAAGGCGTCCGGTATTTTGCGACCGTCCCCCGCTTCGCGCTCTTTCTTCTCTGCGCCTTCATCCCCTTCGTCGGGATCATGGTGGGCAACTACCTCTTTCCGATCTACACGAGTCAGACCCTCGGCGCGCCGGCCTGGGTGTTTGGCGCGGGCGAGGTCGCTTTCGCCTTCGGCGCGATCGGAGCCGGCTTCAGCATCCGTCCACTCGCCGACTGGATCGGTCACTACGGCACGGTCCTGCTCACGGTTGGAGCGAGCTGCGCCGCCGCCGCGTTCCTCGTCGTCCTGCCGAGTATCGCGCTCTACTTCGTCCTCAACGCTCTGCTCGGCTGGGGGAATGCCGGCTCCCGCGTCGCCCGCAGCACCATCATGCTGCAGACCATTCCCAACGCCCTGATCGGGCGGGTCAACGTTCTCTTCAACCTCCTCGAGCGCCTCCTCCGCACGATCATCCTCTCGGTGCTCATCGCCCGCGTGGAGCAATTCGGCGCCCAGTTTGGCTTCGGCGTGATCGCCCTCCTGACGGGCGCCGCCTGGTTTGGTGTGCTCGCGAGCCGGCGGTATGTGCCGGCGGTCGTCAAGTAGGTTGGAAGCGATGCTTGGTTGGAAGCGCATCGTGGAGCAAGACGCCGGCGGCGGCAGCGAGCCCTCCCACTTCACCCGGATCAGGCAGGAGGAACGCAAGCCGATCCTCGATTCCGGCAAAATCACCAAGGCCGAGGCCCTGCTCGAGCGCTGGCTGCTGGAACTCAAGGCCGGCAGCAAATGAGGGGGCCGCAACCGGTGCGACTGTGAGGGCTCGGACGTGCATCATCCGACGGTCTCTCGCGGGAAGACTGAAACCACGGCAAGTGACAAAGCTGTCTCAGTAGCCGGCGCCCTCGTAGTGCGCGCCGGCGGCCGAGCGCAGTCGGGTCATGCCTCCCGCAGCGCCCGGGCCGGATCGATGCGGCTGGCACGCCAGGCAGGAAGGAGGCTTGCGACGAGTGCGGTGACGAGGAGGAGCACGGCGGTGGCGAGGTAAGTCGCGGGATCCACCGGGGAGAGTCCGTAGAGCGTTGCGTTGAGCAGCCGCGCGAGCACCGCGGCGCTCACGAGACCGAGCGCGAGACCGGTGGCCACGAGCGTGACGCATTCCCGCAGAATGAGCGCGAGAACGTTTGCTCGCGTCGCGCCAAGGGTGAGGCGCAGCCCAAGTTCGCCGGTGCGTCGCGCGACCGAGAACGACATGAGCCCGTGCAAGCCGACACAGGCGAGGGCGACCGCGACCAGTCCGAAGAAGCCGAGCAGGCGGGCGAAGAGTGTCTCCTGGGTGTGCAGACGTTCGATCGCCTCCTCCAGCGTGCGCAAATCGTGCACGGGGAGGGATGGATCGACGCCCCGGACGGCCGCACGCAGGGCGGGCAGGACGGATCCGGGGTCGCCGCTCAGGCGCACGGCGAAGGTGGCCGTGCTGGCTGGACGTTGGGTGGAGGCGTGGTAAATCGTCGGGGCGACCTCCTCCCGCAGGGTGCGGTATTTGGCGTCGCGTACCACGCCGATCACTTCGGCCCGCTGAGCGGCGGGATTGCTCCCATCGCCGAAAATGATCTGCCGACCGATCGGCTGATCGGTACCGAAATACTGGCGGGCCAGCGCCTGATTGATCACAACGACCTTCGCGTCGTCCGGATTTTCGCGGCCGGTAAAGCCGCGCCCGAGGACGAGCGGCATTTGCAGCTCGTCGAAGAAATTTGGCGCGAGTTGGTTCACGAGGATGTAGGGATCGGTCCCGAGCGGCAGCGTCACGCCTTCGACGGAGATGTTGCTACGCCAGCTGCCCCGCGAAAGCACGGCGACGCGGGAGTGGGTGACCTCCTTTACGCCCGGAACGCGCAGGAGTTCTTCCGTGATCCGCGCCTGGAGCGCGGCGGCCTGAGGCGCGGCGTAGCCGGCGGCGGCGCCCTCGATGCGGAAGAAGGCGAGGCCATGGGGATTAAACCCGGGATCAACGGCCCGGAGGTTCCAGAGCGTGCGCAGAATCAGGCCGGAGCCGACGAGCAGCACGAGCGAGAGGGCCACTTGAAGGATCATGAGTCCGCGACTCAGCCGGGACTGGGCGCGTGAACCGAGTGCGCGGGCGCCACTGAACTCGGCGGCGAGATCGAGCCGCGTCGATCGCAGGGCCGGCGCGAGTCCAAAGAGGAGCGTGGTGACAAGCGCCAGCGCAATGCTGAACCCGAGCACGCGTCCATCGAGCGGGAGGTCCAGCTGCACCGTCGTATCGCCAAAGGGATGCAGCGCGAGGAGCAGGCCGCGGCTGGTCCAGGCGAGTCCGATCCCGAGAGCCGCCGCGCAGACGGCAAGCAGAAGCGACTCGGTGAGAAGCTGACGCACGAGGCGGGCGCGACCGGCCCCGAGAGCGAGCCGAACACCCAGTTCCGCCCGCCGCGCCGCGCCGCGGGCGAGAAGCAGATTGGCGACATTCGCGCAGGCCGCGACGACGACGAGCCCGACGAAAGCCATCAAGAGCTGGAGCATCGGCGCGAATTCCTGCCGCGTTTCGTTCTCGCCCTGCGCGCCGGGATCGAGCGAGAGCGACGGCGGATCAGGCACGTCCTTTCCAGCGCCGGGATCGAGCGCGGCGCTGGCGTACCAGCCGGCGCGGGCCATTTCCTGCAGAACGGGTTCCAACTCTGCCCGGGCCTGCGCCTTGGTGGCGCCTGGAGAGAGTCGGCCCATCACGCGAAGCCACCAAAACCAGGGTTCATGGCGGTCGGTCCCGTGCTCCCGATCCAGTCGCGGGGCCAGCGCCAGCGGGAGCGTAAAGTCGGCCGACTCTCCCGCTTGGAGCGCCCCATCGAACCCCGGCGGCGTGACGCCGATGACGGTGACCGCCACGCCGTTGAGCGTGACATCGCGCCCCACCACGGCCGGGTCGCGGTGAAAGCGGGCGCGCCAGCAGCGGTGCGAGATCACCGCGACCGGCGCGGCGCCCGCCTGGTCGTCGGTTTCGAGCAAGGTCCGTCCGAACAAGGCGCCCACTCCGAGCGCGCGGTGATAGTTCCCGGCGACGACCTGGGCCATCGAATGGAACTCGGGCTTCCCGTCGATGAGCAGATTCGTCTGCGAGAACGACGCGAAGGCGAAGACGTCGTGCAGCGCCGTGGTCTGGCTCCGGAAGCGCTCAAATGCCGGCCACGCAAATGAGGTACTGGTGCGACGGCCCGTCCCGGGATCGATGCTGCTGTTACCTTCCTCCCAGCGGGCCATCGTGCCCCCGCGGGCGCCGGCTGTCTGGCGGAGAATGACCAGCTCCGCCGGATCGCGGACGGGCAGCGAACGGAGCAGGAAATCGTTCACCAGCGTGAAGATCGTGGTGCTCGCCCCGATCGCGATCGCCAGCGAGACGATCGCGAGGAGGGAAAAGCCCGGGGCCCGTCCGAGCTGTCGGATCGCGAACGAGAGGTCGCGAAAAAATCGCTCGACCCACGCGAGCCCACGACCATCGCGACAGCGCTCCTTCAACTGCTCGACTCCGCCGAATTCCCGGAGGGCGAGACGGTGGGCCGCGTCCGCGGAATGACCTCCCGCGCGCAGTTGCTCCCCGCGCAGTTCGAGATGGAGACGCATCTCCTCCGCCATGTCGGTCTCGTAGCGCTGCTTGCCGAGGACGTTTCGAATGCGGGCGAGCCAGCTCATGATGGGGGATGCTTCAGGCGTTGCGAAGAATCGCGCCGATGGCGCCCGCCATCCGCGCCCACGATTCGCGCTCGGTCTCCAGCTGGGCCCGTCCGCTCGTGGTCAGTTCGTAAAACTTTGCCCGCCGGCCCTTGTCCGATTGCCCCCACTCCGACTGGATCCAGCCCTTCTCGTGCATGCGGTAGAGCGCCGGGTAGAGCGAGCCTTCCTCGACCGTGAGAACGTCGCGGGAGAGGACATGAATCCGTTCCGCGATGGCGAAACCGTGCAATGGCCCCGCGCTGAGAACCCGCAAAACGAGCAAATCGAGGGTGCCGGAAAGGAGTTCGGGCTTCGAAGCGCTGGCCATGACTTAGATGGTCTAGGGGAGATGACCTAGATGATCAAGGGGAAAGCGAGGGCGGTTTGCACAAGGAACGGTGGGACAGCCATTCTTCCCTGAGGGCGACGCGGGGTGTCTCGGGGGCCGGCTGCGCGATTTTGGGAGCTGTGGGGGATCTCGGGGAGATCCGGCGTCTTTCTGGGAGATGCGGTGTATCTCAAAAAGATGCGGCGTATCTCCGGAAGATGCAGCGCATCTCAAAAAGATGTGGGGGATAAGCGGCGCCCCGTCCGCCGCAACCATCCCTTCCAAAACAAAAGAGCCAGCCTTGCGGCTGGCTCTTCGGGTGGAATCGGGGGAAGGGAAGGATCAGTTGGGTCGATCAGGCGCCGGCGGACGCGGCCTTGGCTTTTTCGTCGGCCTTGGCGGCATCCGGATCGATGATGACGTCGTCATTCTGGACGACGGGCATGTCGACCCACTCGAGGAACGCCATCTGGGCGGAGTCGCTCATGCGGGCGCCGAGCTTCACCACGCGGGTGTAGCCGCCATTGCGCTGGGCGTTGAGCGGGCCAACCACCTCGAAGAGGCGCTTGACCATGTCCTTCTGATGCAGGCGCGCGATCGCGATGCGGCGCGCGTGGAGGGTGCCCTTCTTGGCGAAGGTAACCATGCGCTCGGCGAATGGCCGGGTGGCCTTCGCCTTGGCGAGCGTGGTCTTGATGCGGCCGTGGCGGATCAGGTCACAGATCAGGCCGGAAATGATGGCCTTCGTGTGTGCGTGGTCGCGACCGATTTTTTTGACTTTGTCTCCGTGTCTCATGGAAAGGGATTCTTACAGGATGGGGAATCAGGCGGCGGCCGGCGTGGGATCGATGAGCCCGGCGTCGAACTTCATGCCGAGCGTCAGGCCCAGGCCTTGCAGCTTCTCCTTGATCTCGTTGAGGGATTTCTTGCCGAAGTTGCGGTACTTCAGCATCTCGGCCTCGGTCTTCATGGCCAGCTGTCCGACCGTGGTGATGTTCGCGTTGTTGAGGCAGTTGGCCGCGCGGACGGAGAGCTCGATCTCATTGACGCTCATATTGAGCAGCTTCTTGAGCTTCACGTTCTCCTGGCTGGCTTCCTGCGTCGAGACGTCGATCTCGATGAGGTTGTCGTCGTAATTGACGAACGGATCGAGGTGCTTGCGCAGAATGGCGCTCGCCTGCTGCAGCGCGCTCTCCGGGGAGACGCGACCGTCGGTCGTGACTTCAAGGATGAGCTTGTCGTAGTCCGTGCGCTGACCGACGCGGGTGTTCTCCACGTGATACTTCACCTTCGTGACGGGCGAGAAGATCGAGTCGATGGGGATGACCCCGATCGGCGTATCAGCGCGCTTGTTGTCGTCGCCGGTGGCGAATCCGCGGCCCACGCGAACGTCGATCTCGAGTTCGAACTTCTGCTTCTTGTCGATGGTGCAGATGTGCTGGTCCTTGTTGAGGACATCGACGCCGGTGACTTCCTGAATGTCCCCCGCCGTGACCACGCCGTCGCGGTTCAGGCTCATCGAGAGCGTGCGAATTTCATGATCGTGGGCCATGAACTTGATCTTCTTCAGGTTGAGGACGATGTCGGTGACATCCTCGACGACGCCGGGAAGGGTCTGGAATTCATGGGCGGCGCCGGTAATGCGCACGCTGATGATCGCGGCGCCTTCCAGCGAGGACAGCAACACGCGGCGAAGCGAGTTACCGATGGTGTGGCCGTAACCGGGCTCGAAAGGCTCGGCGGTGAAAACGGCGAAGTTGGGGCGGTCAGCCGATTCCTCTTTGTGGAGGGTTTTCGGCATCTCGAATCGTCCAAGACGGATGGGCATGTGTATTTTGTTTTGGCACCGGGTTTCCCCTGACGAGTCCGCCGCACCACTGAAGGCACAGCGCAGGGACCAACGGGCGTGTTTGTGGCTCGCTTTTCCCCCAGCCGGGAGGCAGGGGGCAGGGTATCTAGCACAGAACGAAGGACGCGCAAGAATTGGTCTGACCTGTCGGCCGACTGAAAGAAGGAACGTCACTGGCGGTCTCGAGCCGACCGGGTATCGGTTTCCGCGTGAAATCCCCCCGTTTCCTGTCCCCCGCTTTGCTGCTGCTGGCCGGGGTCGCCGCCGCCTCCGCCGATCAAGTGGTCGTCGTCACCTCGTTTCCGAAGGAACTGACCGACGTCTACAAGAAGGCCTACGAGGCGAGGACTCCGGGAACGACGGTCGAGATCCTGAACAAGGGGACGTCGGCGGGGATCGCGTACGTCCGGGAGACGGCCGCGGGTAACCGCCCGGATGTTTTTTGGGTCTCGGCTCCGGATGCCTTCGAGGTTCTGGTGAAGGAGAATCTGCTTGAGAAACTCGCGCCCCTGAACCCGGCGGTTCCCGCGAAGATCGGGGATTTCCCCATCAACAACCCGGCGGGTTTCTTTCAGGGACAGGCCCTGGCGGGGTACGGGATCATGTATAACACGCGCTATCTGAAGGCGAACGACCTGACGGCGCCAAAGGAGTGGGCCGACCTCGCCCGGCCCGAGTGGTTTGGGCACGTCGCGACGAGTGCTCCGTCGCGCTCCGGAACGACCCACCTCCTGATGGAAGCCGTGCTGCAGGGGGAGGGCTGGGAAAAGGGCTGGCGTCAGCTCGCGATGATTTCCGGCAATTGCTCAGCGATTCCCGAGCGCTCGACCGCGGTGCCCGACGGCGTCGGCACTGGAAACTACGGGGCCGGGCTCGTGATCGACTTCTTCGGCTTCTCGGCGAAGAACAGCGGATTGCCGGTCGAATTCGTCTATCCGGCGGTCACGGCGATCGTGCCGGCGAGTATCGGACTGATTGCCGGGGCGAAAAACGCCGAGGCGGCGAAAAAGTTCATCGCGTTCACTGTCTCCGACGAGGGACAGGCGCTGCTACTCGATCCGAAAATCAGCCGGCTTCCCGTGCTGCCCGCGGCCTACGCGAAGGCGCCGAAGGATTTTCCCCGGCCATTTGAGAAGCCGATCACGGCGAAGGTGAACTTCGACTCCATCCTTTCCGAGGGGCGCTACGAGCTGGTAAACGCGCTCTACGACCAGACGATCACGTTCCGGCACCAGGAGCTGATCGCCGCCACGAAGGCCATCCACGCGGCGTCCGCCAAGGCGAAGAAGCCCGAGGCAATCAAGATTCTCGACGAGGCCCGCGCGCTCGCGTTCGGGCCGCAGGTGAGTGCGGCGCAGGTGAGCGAAGTGGGCCTGCTCCAGACCTTCAAGGCGTCGAAGAAGGATCCAGAGGCAGGCCGGAAGATGCAGGCGCTCGAGGAACAATGGGGAAACGCGTCCAAGGCAAACTACGCGAAGGCGGTCGCGCTCGCCGCGAAGGCTGAGTCAATGTAGCCGGAGCGCGGCGGAGGTCGACGCACGCTCGGATTACCCCGGCAGCGACCGCACCAGGTCCCGCGCCGTGGTCGGTCCGCCGTAGACAAAACCGGTATAAATCTGCACGAGGCTCGCGCCTGCATCGAACTTCTCCTGGACGTGGGCGGCGGTTTCGATCCCGCCCACGGCGATGATCGGGAGTTTGAGGCGCTTCGCGAGGAAGCTGACGACGGCGGTGGATTTCTCCCGGAGCGGCGCGCCGCTCATGCCCCCTCCGAGCTTTTCCCTGATCGCAGCGGGGAGCGCCGCGAAATCCGTCGTCGTGTTCGTCGCGACGATGCCCGCGATGCCGAGCTCATCGGAGAGCTGTGCCACGTCGCCAAGCTGCCATTCGGTGAGGTCGGGCGCGATCTTGACGAGAATCGGTCGCGGCCGGGTCAGTCCGCGGTTGGCGGCTTGGAGCGCGGCCAGGATCCGGGCGAGCGCATCCTTGTCCTGCAGCTCGCGGAGGCCGGGCGTGTTCGGGGAGGAGACATTGACGACAAGATAGTCCGCGAAGGCGTTCAGCCGCCGAAAGGAGTCGAGGTAATCACCCTCGGCGGCCGCCAACGGCGTTGCCCTGGATTTTCCGATGTTGATCCCAACCGGCACCGACGGCCACTGACCCTCGGCCCGGAGGGAGGTGAAGCGGGCGGCCGCGGCGGCCGCGCCCTCGTTGTTGAAGCCCATGCGGTTGATGAGCGCGCGCTGCTCAACCTGGCGAAACATGCGTGGTCGATCGTTCCCCGGCTGGGCCAGGGCCGTGAGCGTCCCGGCCTCCACGAAGCCGAATCCAAGTGCCTCCCAGGCGCGGAGCGCGACGCCGTTCTTGTCCATTCCGGCGGCCAATCCGATCGGATTCGGAAAGCGCACCCCGAAAACCTCCCGCGCGGTCGCGGGACGGTCGGCCCGCCCCACCAGCATCCGAATCAACGCCAGCCCACGCGAGTTGCTGGAGGCCCGCGTCAGCCAGCGCATCGCGAGCTCATGCGCTTCCTCCGCATCGCGGCGGAACAGCCACGGGCGCAGGAATGAGCGGTAGAGAGCCTCAGTCATCAGTCGGCACCATAGCAGAGCACGATCGTTCCGGGGCCTCGATTCGGATCGCAGCCTCGTCCTCGCGGATGGGGTCGGTCTGTTCGGCGGAACCGCGAATTCCCGTGAGTGAGCTGAGGATGTCACCCCTTCTCCGCAGCCGGGGCGGGTGTGCGGGCTTGCGCGACCGTCTGACGGGAGGGCCGCTTGACGGTCGGGGAAGGTGCTCGCAGCGTTGGCCATGAAGGTCTTCGCTCGACTCGCCCTGCTCCTCGCCAGTGCCTCCCTCCTTTGCGCGCAGGGCAGCGTCGCTCAAATCGATAATGAATACGGCTTCATTGGCGCCCGACTGAACTCGCCGCCCGAGGCGTATCGCGAGACGGAGCAAGTCGACGAACTCGGTCGCTGGCTTACGTTGAAGGACAACCGCCACCTGAGCTACGCCACCTTCAAACTCGAGGAAGTGCGCTACAATTTCCTCTGGAAAAAGTTGTACTCGATCCACATCGACGTGCTTGGAAAGAAGGCCACCCGCGGCGTGCTCGCCGCGCTTCTGCAACAGTACGGACCGCCCACCAGCTTCGAATCACGCACGCTGGTCAGTGAGGGCGTCACGCTTGAGACCCGGGAGTGGAAGGGGAAGCGCGTCTACATGCTCTACAAGTCCGCGACGAACGGAAAAGGCGGGCAGATCGTGGTCGTGGACAAGGCCAACTGGGACAAGATGCAGGCGCCGCGCGAGCAAATGGTGAATCAGAACCTCAAGTGGATGGAGGGTTCGTTCATGAAGGGAGAGTTCGACCTTGGTCGGGATCGGAAGTAGTCCCTCAAAGCAGGCCCGAGATCAGGTTGATCGTCAGGGCGACGATGACCGTATTGAAGAGGAACGCGATCACGCCGTGCAGAAGCGCGAGCCGGCGGATCGGCCGCGACGTGATGGCGACATCGGAGACCTGGCCGGTCATGCCGACGACGAAGGAAAAGTACGCGAAATCCAGGTAATCGGGCTCGGCCCCGCCCGGGAACTTCAAGCCCGTGCCGCGCTTTTCTGAGGTCTTCTCATCCGCGGGGCGGTAGTAAAGATGGGCGTAGCGCAGGGTGAAGACCGTGTGCACGAGCGCCCACGAAGAGAGGATGGTGGAGACGGCGAGGACGACGTGCTCCGCCAGCCGGGTCCCCGCGAGGCCCTTGGCGGTACCCAGCAGGAAGCCCAGCGCGAGCACGCTGGTCAACGCGGCGCACACCACGAAAACAAAGATGAGCCACCGGCTGGAGTCCTGCAGCTTCGCGGAACGCACGACGTCCGCCGGGTTTGCCACCATGATCCCGCGCCACGCGAGCAGGAGCAGGGTCAGCGCAAAGACATTCCACGTCACGATGGCCTGAATCCCTCCCGTGAGTCGGCCGGTCGTGACCGCGAGCGCCAGCGCGGCGGTGCTCACGCCGATGATCAGGCGGTGATGCGCGTCGAGGCTGCGGGAGGAGGGGTTTGATTCAGGCATGGGAGTGCGGTCGCGAGCCGCCGGGCGAAACGGCGTCCCCGAGAAGGACGCTCGCCAATGAGACCCTCCGATGCAAAGCATCCCGATGCACTCCCGGGCAAATCCTGTTCCTCTCCTCCTCGCGCTCGTGGGCGCGCTGATCCTGCCGCTCGTCGGGCCTGAGCTCGCGGCGGCCGCCGAGCCAAACTCCCGGCTGATCGAGCAGTTCCAATTCGAGTTGCGGGATCTGGTAATCAGTCACCAGGGCGGGAACACCCTCCAGATCATCGTCCAATACGACTACCGGAGCGGGATCAAGGCATCCGAGTATCCCGACTTCCGCGGCCTCGCGAAGGAGTGTGAAGACTTCTTCCGGAATTATCCGAATTCGACCGATTTTTGGGAGGTGCTCAACCGGAAGCTCACGGCCCAAGTGCTGCAACGCCACGCCGAGCTCGCCGCGGTTCGGTGCGAAATCCGCGTGGCGCCGACGGAACGCGAGGCGCATCATCGCGCGAGCATTGTCACGCGGCGGCGGTGACGTTGGATTCGCCCGCAGCATTGGAACGCCAGATCTTCCCCCGCGGCGAGGCGCGACGCCCTCTGGCCCGGGTGGCGAGGGATTTCGCGCTTCCGCCGCGGGCGGACGCGGCCTAGGAATGCGGCTGCATGGACTCCCCCTCCCTCGGCGATACGCCGCCTCCGTTTTTTGAAGGCATCCGGGCAGCGCTGATTCTGCCGGTGATCGTCGGTGCGCTCGGCTACTTCGTCGACATCTACGATCTCATCCTGTTCAGCATCTTGCGCGTCCCGAGCCTGCAATCGCTCGGGGTCACCGGAAAGGATCTGACGGACCAGGGGCTTTTCCTGATCAACATGCAGATGGCGGGCATGCTGCTCGGCGGAGTGCTCTGGGGTGTTCTCGGAGATCGGAAGGGGCGCGTCGCGCTGCTCTTCGGCTCGATCATCATGTACTCAGCGGCGAACATCGCGAACGGGCTGGTCGAGTCCGTGAATGCGTACGCCGCGTGGCGCTTCATCGCCGGCGTGGGGCTTGCGGGCGAACTCGGTGGCTGCATCACGCTCGTCAGCGAAGTGTTGCCCCGGCATGTGCGGGGCTACGGCACGATGATCGTCTCGACCGTCGGCGTCTTCGGCGCGGTTGTCGCGGGACTGATGGCGCAACGTTTCGAGTGGCGCACCTGCTACTTCATCGGCGGCGGTCTCGGCTTCGCCCTCCTCGTCCTCCGCCTCGGAGTGCTGGAATCGGGGATGTTCGACAAGATCCGCCGCGGCGGCGGCTCGCGCGGAGACTTCCTCTCGCTCTTCACCAACGCGCGGCGATTTACGAAGTACGCCTGCTGCATCCTGATTGGACTGCCGACGTGGTTCGTCGTCGGGGTGCTCGTGACTTTCAGTCCGGAATTCGCCCGCGCGGTCGGTGTGAAGGGTGAGATCACGGCCGCGAACGCGGTGATGCTCTGCTATCTGGGCATCACGATCGGAGACTTCGTCAGCGGCTCGCTCAGCCAACTCCTCCGCTCGCGCAAGCGCGTCGTCGCAGGCTTCCTCGTTCTCGCGGCGATCTGCATGGGCGTCTACTTTGCGAGCGCCGGCGTGAGCGCCGCGGTGTTCTACTTCGACATCTTCCTCCTCGGACTCTCGATGGGCTACTGGGCGGTGTTCGTCACCGTGGGAGCGGAGCAGTTTGGAACAAACATCCGCGCCACCGTGGCCACGACCGTCCCGAATTTCGCGCGCGGCTCCCTCAATCTCATTACTTTCGCGTTCGCGTCGCTCAAGGGCTCCTTCGGTCTCGTGCAGGCGGGAATCATCGTGGGATCGGTCTGCGTCGTAACCGCTCTCGCGGCGCTCGCCGGACTCGAGGAAACGTACGACAAGGATCTCGATTACATTGAGGAATAGCGACGCACGCACGTGTCATGACTTGACATACGTGCGGGTGGTTGGGACCGTCCGAGCATGACCATCACCGCAACCGAATTGCGCGCGAACATCTATCGCCTGCTCGACACGGTGCTGGCTTCCGGAGTGCCCCTGGAAGTCGAGCGCAGCGGTCGCAAGCTCGTGATTCAGGCCGTCGGTGCCCCGGCGTCTCCGCTCGATCGCATCTCCGCCATTGCCCCGCGCGACTGGATCGTTGGCGATGCCGACTCCCTCAACGCCGAATGGTCGTGGGGGGAACCGGCGCTGGTGGCGGATGCAACCGCGGCGGCGTCGGCGAAAAAGTCCGGACGGGCGGTGACGTACGCCAAGACGCCGCGAAAGACTGGTCGCGCGTCTAAATGATTTATCTGGATACGCACGTCGTGGTCTGGATCGGCGCGGGGCTGTCGCGCAAGCTGAGCGTCGCGGCGCGGCGGGCGGTGGCGGCGGGGGACCTCGTCGTCTCGCCCGTCGTCGCGCTCGAACTCGAATACCTCCGCGAGATCGGGCGGATCCGGCCGTCCGCGGATGAAATTCTCTCCACGCTCCGCCACGAAATTGGCCTGACCACGTGTGACCTTGCGTTCGAGGAAGTGATTCGCGCCGCGCGGACGCTCTCGTGGACGCGCGATCCGTTTGACCGCCTCATCGGCGGTCACGCCCTCGCCGCCGGCTGCCGGCTCGTGACGGCGGATGCCACGATGAACGAGCACCTGCGCTGCGCTGTCTGGTAGAATCAGGGGCGCGGGGGCGACGCGCGCGCGACGATCAAGCCGGTGACGACGACAGCACCCAGGGGTGCGAGGCCGACGAGCAGGTTCGGCCCGATCCACGGCAGGGCGGAGACACCGACCGGCGTGGTCCAGGCGCCAAAGGCTTTCATCCCGAAGACCCAGCCGGCGTGGAGGCCAATCGGGAGCCAGAGCGAATGGGTTCGCTCGCGCGCGAGGCCGAGGATGAGTCCCACGGCGAAGAGCGTGCTGAAGCCGCCCAGGAGCAGCCAGAAATCGGTGAATTGCCAGAACATGTGCGGCAGGAGCTGGAAGCCGGAGAGCAGGTTGATCTCTCCCAAAGACGCTTCGACCGCAGCCCGGTTTTCCGGGGGCTTGAGGAAATGGACGAGGGCGAAGATGCCCGCGAGAAAGAGCTGCGCGGGCCAGATGGCGGCACTCCGCCGGAGCACGCCGAGGAGCGCGCCGCGAAAGAGCGCCTCTTCCAGGAAGGCGACGGCCACGGCTGCCGCAAGCGCTGGTCCGAGCGCCGTCCACTTCAGCGGGGTCTGCCAGGCGTAGAGTCCGGTGGCGAGGAGGATGGCGCCGAGCGCGATCAGAGAGGCCAGCGCTAGGGCGAGGCCTTTCCCGGCATCTCCCAGCCAGTGCGGATTTGGCGCCAGTCCGAGCTCAGCCCGCGTGGCAATGCGAAAGGAACGCGCCAGCGGCCAGAGGAGCGCGATCGCGGCGACCAGCATCGCGCGATTGAAGTAGCGCTGGAACGTGACGCGCTCGAGAAAGCCCAGGGCCTCGGAACTCCGGCCGAGCCAGCGGCCGCCCTCAAAGAGCAGCGGCGCGAGCGCCGCGCCGAGCAGCAGCACGCCGGCGAGGTAGAGGGCGATGCGACGGATGTCTTGCACCACGCATGATTCCCACTGGCGAAGCGACCGCGCCAGTCGCATTGGTGCAGGTCCATGAAACGGAACGTGCATGCCTGGAACGACCGAACGCAAGACGACGAGAAGCGCGAGTGGCGCGTCAGCAAGTTTGGTCGCAAGTGGACGTTCCAGTCGAAGGTGCGGGGCGAAGAGTTTTGGACCACCCATGATCCGCTCGCGTTCGAGACGCTGGTGGCGTTCCGGGATCTGCTGTGGCGGAAATATCAAAGGCGTCGGGCGCCGTATGAAGACTGGTTCGAAGTGGATCGCATCGTGAAAGATCGGGAGCGCGCGGGGGAGAAGGTGCCCGAGCGTGATCCAGCGGACGGCCCGCTCGTTCTGGACGACGAGGATTGAGCGCGCGTCGCGTCTGCGTTTCCTGCCGCATGTGGAGTCCCGATCTTCTCGCCCGCGACCGTGCGCATGCCTGGCATCCGTTCACGCCGGCGAGCGAGTGGCTCGACGCGGAGTTCGCGCCCGCGCCGCCGGTGATCGTGAGCGGAGAGGGGGCGCTGCTCCGGGATGCCGACGGCCGGGAGTACCTCGATGGCAACTCTTCCATCTGGACGAATCTCCACGGTCACCGTCATCGCCGGATTGATGCCGCGATCCGGGCGCAGCTCGATCGCATCGCGCACACTTCCTTCCTCGGGGCGACCCATCCCGGTGCGATCCAGCTCGCGGAGGAACTCGTGGGTCTCTGGCCGGACAGCGGGCTGACGCGCGTGTTTTTCTCGGACGATGGTTCCACGGCGGTGGAGGTTGCGTTGCGGATGGCGCGCCAGTACCACCAATTCCGCGGTGAGCCCCAGCGCCGCGTGTTCGTGGCCTTCGACCGGGCCTACCACGGCGACACCCTGGGTGCAGCCGCCTTGGGGGGAATTCCGCTTTTCCACGGCGCGATGAAGGACGGCGGGGAACCGATGGAAATCATTCGCGTCGCGAACGTCGAAGCGCTCTGGGCGCTCTCCGCATCCGACTCCGCCCGCGTGGCCGCCGCGGTGATCGAGCCTTTGATTCAGGGCGCCGCCGGTATGCGGCTCTGGCCGGCGGGAACGCTGCGGCGGTTGCGCGAGTGGAGCGACGCCCACGGGGCGTTGTTGATCGCGGACGAGGTGATGACGGGTTTCGGCCGGACTGGCACGATGTTCGCCTGCCAGCAGGAGGCAGCGGCGCCGGACTTTCTCTGCCTCGCGAAGGGGTTGACGGGCGGCTACCTCCCCCTCGCCGCCACCCTGACGGCGGAAAAGATTTTCGACGCCTTTCGCGGCGGGCCCGGGGAGCGCCGCGCGCTGTACTACGGGCACAGCTACACTGCGAACGCCCTCGGCTGTGCGGCTGCGCTCGCCAGTCTCGCCGTGTTCCGGGAGGAGCGCGTTTTGGAGAATCTTCAGCCAAAGATCGCTCTCCTCCGCCGCCTGCTCGCGGCGCACATCGCCCCGCTGGACACGGTCTGCGAGATCCGGCAGTGCGGATTCATCGTCGGCATCGAACTGGGGGAGGATCGCGTCAGTGGGCGCCGCTTTGATGCCCGCAGACTCGTCGGTCGCGACGTCTGCTTCGCCGCGCGGCGGCACGGACTGCTGACGCGGCCAATCGGCGATGTAATCGTCCTGATGCTTCCGTACGTCGTCACTGGAGCCCAGATCACCCAAGCGATCCGCGCGCTCTCCGCCGCGATTACCGAGACAACAGGGTCCTAACGACGGCGGCGGAGGAGGAGTGCGGCGCTTCCGAGCGTCGCGAGCGCGGCGACCGTGGACGGCTCGGGGATCGTGGAAAACGTCCCGGCTGCGTGCACCGTGAATCCCGCGTCAAAATAGGCGGTGGAGCGCCCGAAGGTCGTCACGGGACCGTAGGTTGCCGTATCGTTGCTCTGAAGGTAATTCGCCTGCCCATCGAGATAGCCGCCGACGCCCGCGCTCCCCTCGGAGAAGACGAGATTCAGCGAAGTGCCCACCGCGGGATCGAAGCCGATGGACCAAATGAAGCTGTTCGGGAGCGTGATATTTAGCGAGATCGCGTCGAAGGTGGCGGTGAACGGAACGCGGACATTCGCCCCGGGACCTGTGCTCGGGACGGCGATGACTTGAGAGACGCTGAAGAGGACGCTACCGGGCGCCGGGTTTACTCCGCTCGTATTCACGCCGTAGATCCGGAGGGTGATGTTCAGGTTGTATCCCGGAATCCCGTTCCCCGTGCCGGTGTCGTTATAGGCCGTCAGCGGCACGGACACGCTGTTCAGGAGCCGCGCGCCCGTCCCGAGCGTGATGTAATCGCCAAATTCGTTCGACTGGGCCGCATTGAACGGGAACGTGAGAGGCTGCGCCGCCACCGAGTTCGTGTTGTCAAAAACCGTGGTTTGAGCGGACGCGACCGGGAGAAGCGTAGCAACGGCGAGCGCAGGGAGCAGGAAACGACGCATAGCTGGGCTGTTTTCTAGGTACCCCATTACAACCGTCTCTGGCCGGCAGGCAAGCCTAAAACGGGCCCGAGCGCGCCCGGCGCCTACCGGAATTGTTCGAGGAATCGAACGTCGTTTTCGATGAGAAGGCGGATGTCCGGGAGCCCCAGCAAAATCATGGCAAGGCGCTCCAGGCCGAAGCCGAAGGCAAACCCCGTGTATTTTTCGGCATCATACGCCTCGTCTCCGCGCTTTCCATTCACCTGCGTGAAGACAGCGGGATCCACCATGCCGCAACCGCAGATCTCCAGCCATTTTTCGCCGCCGCGGAGGGCGGGAGATTTTAGATCAACTTCGAAGCTGGGTTCCGTGAACGGGAAAAAATGCGGGCGGAAGCGCACCGCCGTCTTCGGCCCGAAGAGCTCACGGAAGAAATACTCGAGCGTACCCTTCAGGTCCGCGACCGTGACGCCTTCGTCGACGACCAGACCTTCCATCTGATTGAACTGGGCGAGGTGGGTGGCATCGACCTCATCCCGGCGGTAGGCCGCGCCCGGGGCGATGATCCGCACCGGCGGCGGCTGCATCTCCATCGTGCGGATCTGCACCGTGCTCGTGTGGGTGCGGAGCAAGCGGCCATCCGGCAGGAAGAAAGTGTCCTGCTCGTTGCGCGCCGGATGATCCTTCGGCGTGTTCAGCGCGTCGAAGCAGTGAAATTCGTCGTCAATGTCCGGGCCGTCGGCGAGCGCGAAGCCCATCCGCCGGAAGATCTGGACGGCCCGATCCTGCAATTGCGTCAGCGGATGCAGGGCTCCGCTCCGGATCGCCGGGGTGCCGGGCAGGGTGACGTCCAGGCCGGCGAGCGCGCTCGATTCCGCGGCGGCGGCGAATCGCGTGGCGGCGGCATCGAAGGCGGCGGTGACCGCGGTGCGCACCTCGTTGAGTTTTTTCCCGACGGCCGGCCGTTCCTCCTTCGCGACCGTCTTCATTTTCTCCCCGAGGGCGGAGAGACCGCCCTGCCGGCCGAGGAAGCGCACGCGGGCGGTCTCGAGGTCAGCCGCGGACTGCACTCCGGCGAGCGCGGTGAGGGCGTCTGACTGGATAGTGTCGAGTTCGTTCAGCATGATCGATCAAGCAAAGAAAAGGGGCGCGATGTGGTGACACCGCGCCCCGTTACGGCGTGAAATGCAGGGGGGATTAAGCCGCCTTGAGGATGGCGCCCTTTTTGCCCTTCACCGCTTCGAGGGCGGAGTTGAAGAGCGAGGTAAAGGTCGCCTCGTCTTCCACCGCCATGGCGGAGAGCATCTTCCGATCGACGTCGATCCCGCAGGCCTTGATGCCTTCCATGAAGCGGGAGTAACTCAGACCTTGAGCGCGGCAGGCGGCGTTGATGCGCGCGATCCAGAGCATGCGGAAGTTCCGCTTCCGGGTCTTGCGATCGCGGTAGGCCCAGTAGCGCGCCTTGTAGATCGCGTCCTTGGCGTAGCGGAAAAGCTTCGAGCGGCGCCCACGGAATCCGGAGGCTTCTTTAATGACTTTCTTGCGGCGTTTGCGGCTCGCAACGGCGTTGGTGGCGCGGGGCATGGCGTGGGATCAGCGAGGGTGGATGGTTCAGTCGGTCGAGGCGCCGCTTCAAGCGAACGGCATGCACTCCTTGATCTTCTTGATCTCGGTCTTGTGCACCAAGGCGGAGACGGCGAGCTGCCGCTTCCGCTTCGAGCTCTTCTTCTGGAGAATGTGGCGGCGCATCGACTGACTCCGCTTAATCTTCTTGCCGGAACCAGTGATCTTGAACCGCTTGGCAACGGCTTTCTTCGTCTTGCGGCGGGCGATAGGTCTTGGCATAGGGGCGGGCAAGGAAGCAGAGAATTGCGATCTCTCAACAGAAATTCGCGAGATTTGGGTTTCGGAGTCGCGGAATCTTCGCTAGAGCGCGGTCATGTCATCCCCCGGTTTTCCCGCCGTTGCGTTGCTTTTCCCCGGCCAGGGCGCGCAGTTTCCCGGCATGGGTCGCGACCTGCGCGACACCTCCCCGGCGGCCGCCGCGCTCTTCGCGCAGGCCGATGCCACCCTTGGCCGGCCGCTCACCGAAATCATGTGGAACGGCCCGGAGGAAGCGCTGACGCGCACCGGCAACTGCCAGCCCGCGCTCTTTCTTCATGGTCTCGGCGCGCTCGCAGCGTTGCGCGAGAAGCTCGGCGTCCGGGCCGCGGAGTTCGATGCTGCGATCGTCGGTGCCGCCGGACTCTCGCTCGGTGAGCTCACCGCGCACGCCGCGGCCGGGACGTTTGCGTTCGAGCCTGGTTTGAAGCTGGTGCAGCGACGGGGCGAGCTGATGGAGCAGGCGTGCAACGCAGCCGGGGGCGGCATGGTGGCACTGATGGGTGGGACCGCGGAGGCCGCCGAAAACCTCGCGGAGGAATGCGGGGTGCAGGTCGCGAATTACAACACGCCCGTGCAGTTTGTCCTCTCTGGTCCGACGGAGGGGGTAACGCGGGCCGCCGAAGCCTCGAAGGCCCACGGGTTCCGGCGGGCGACGCCGCTGAAGGTGGCGGGTGCATATCATTCCCGCCTCATGGAGCCAGCGAGGGGACGGCTCGCAGAGGCCCTCGCGTCCGCGCCGATGCACGACCCGCGGTTCCCGGTCGTGGCAAATTTCAGCGCTGCTCCGGTGCGGGATGCCGCCAGCGCGCGCCGGCTGCTCGCTGATCAGGTCACGGGCTCCGTCCGATGGATCGAGTGCATCCAGCGTCTCGCGGGGGAATGCCACGCCACGCTTTTTCTCGAGCTCGGCCCCGGCGTGACCCTTGCCGGCATGGTGCCGCGCATCTTGGAGGGAGCCGAGGTTCTCTCCGTGGGGGATGACGCGAGTGTCGCGAAGGCGGCCGAGCGGCTGCTTGGGAGCTGATCGTACGAAAAACGCCCGCGGCTTGCGCCGCGGGCGATGGGGAATCGGAAGGAACGTTAGTTCCGCGTGTTGTCGTCGAGCACGCCGTTGTCGCGGGGCTGCTGGGATCTCGCGAGGAAGGGGAACACGTCTTGAAACGGCACATCATTCCCGTTCACGTTGTCGCCCAGAGTGTTCTGGTTCGCGATGAAGAACAGGAGTGTGTCGATCACGTCGTCGCCGAGGCGACGGCCATTCGGGAAGCCAGCGCCTGAGGTCGTGCCCCCGCCGGAGCCAGTGTTAGCGGTCGTGAGGTTGAGGCGGAGATAATCGCCATTCGTCACGGCGATCGACGCGAGGATGTTGATGTTCGTGCTGTTGGTCCCGAGCGCGGTGAGCGTAGCGACGATGGACCCGGCGAATTTCCCAGCGGCGTCGTCCTGCGGCGTCCCGAGATTATATTCGTCCTTCCGGGCGAAGGGCACGAGCGCCACGTTCACGGCCGGTACGCCCGCACGGTCCACGACTTGGAGCGTGCCGTAGTCGATCGCGCCCGGCGTGCTCGTATTGAGGTCGTAGACCTCCACAAGGCCGATGCCGGTCGAGCCGCCGGCGCCCGAGAGAATGGCGGTGTAAGCGCCGGGCGCGAGCGTCATGATGATCGCGGCTTCGCGAACGTCCGTCGGCGCGAAGGGGGTGGCGGTGATCTCCGCACCCTGGGTATCCTGCCAGTTGTTGTTCGTGCCGATCATCGTCGAATTGCCATCGAAGATCGCGAGGGTCGGATCAGCCAGCGTGCCGGTCACGCCGCGAGCGGCCAAGCTCGGCCCGAGCCCGCGCACAATCACCCGCTTGGGCTGATTTCCCGCGACGACGAAACCGCCGATGAGGACGTTCGCGCCCGTGTCGACCCGTCCGCGCGTTGCCACGTTGATCAGGGTCGCATCGTAATGTCGGCTGGCCCGAAGCGTTGTGCCGTAAAGGCCGAGCGCGTTGTTCGCCGCACCAAAGAGCGCCTTCGGGACGCTCAGCGCGATCGACATCGTATTGTAACCCGCGAAACTATCGCGGGCCCGGCTGAAGACACCTGGGTTCGGCGTTCCGGCCAGGACCGAGGCCGTGAAGCGGTTGAAGGCCGGGATGTCGAAGAAAAAGGGATCGTCGACCTCGCCGGCGAAGAATTTCACGCCCGACGTCGCGTCGGTCGTGATGGTTTGAGTCGGCGACGTGGCGCTCGTCGCGGAGGCCACTGTCGTCGGCGCGGTGAAGGAGAAGACCGTCGAACTACCCTTTGTCATCTGAACGGTCGCGGTTTGGGGCGCCGAGCTGACTTTCGGGGAGAAGGTGACGTTGATCATTCCGTCCGGAATGGGGTCGCCGGTTGTCTCGAGCATGAAGCGGTAGACGACCGCCGGATCGAAGATCCCGAAGTTGCCGGCCTCGCTCGGAACGATGAATCCGCGAGTCGTCATGATCAGCACGACCTTGGAATTGTCCGTCGGATCCAGGAACAAATACATGTCCCCGATATCGCAGGCCTGATCATTGGCGACAGAAGGGCCGTCACCGTGATCGGCGGCGCGAACGGCGATGGGGGGCGAGGGCAGCGAGCCCGAGGCCAATTGCGGCGCAAATGGCGCCAGAGGATCGAACGAGTTTCATAGGCAGGGGAGGACCACGTTTCTGACGCTTGAGAGGGTGCCGTCACAGCCACAGCGCCCGCGGGTGCGGACGCGCGCCTGTGATGGCTTCACAATCCCTCGTTACGGCGTTGGAGGGTAGTCTGGATGCATCTCCGCGTAAAAAACTTTCGGCTCTCACCCCACCGCCGCTTCCACCGGTTTGACGGGCGCGGGTGGTTCCACCGGAGCACCCCGCCGGAAGAGCGGGATTTTGTCCAAGACCTTTTCCTGCAAATCCTCAAAGTACAGGAAGAGCACGGGCGTCACGAAAAGCGTGATGACCTGGGAAAAGACGAGTCCCCCGACGATCACGAGCCCCAGCGGTTGACGCGCTTCGCCGTCGGCGCCAAAGCCCAGCGCGAGCGGCACGGCGCCCATCAAGGCGGCCAGCGTGGTCATGATGATCGGGCGGAAACGCTCCAAGCTCGCCTCGTGGGCGGCCTTGTCGGCCGGGACGCCTTCCGCCATCCGCTGAATGGCAAAGTCGATCATCATGATGCCATTTTTCTTCACGATCCCGAGCAGCAGGAAAATCCCCACGAACGCGTAAAGCGAGCATTCCTGCCGGAAAACCAGCAGCGTCACGAGCCCGCCAACCGCGGCGACCGGCAGCGACGTCAGCACGGTGAGGGGATGGACGTAGCTTTCGTAAAGGATGCCGAGGATGACGTACATTGCGAAGACCGCCGCGATCATCAGGACGAGGAGGGCTCCGATCGTCTCATTGAAGACCTTTGTCTCTCCCTGGGCGGAGCCGGTCACGGTCGGCGGGAGGACCTCCCGGGCGGTCTTCTCGACGAACGCGGCGGCATCACCGATCACGGCCTCGGGTTTCAGGTTGAAGGAGATCGTCGCGGCCGGGAACTGGTTGATGTGCGCGATGCTTTGCGGCCCCACGACTTCCTTCCACTTCGCGACGGCCGCGAGAGGGACAAGCGTTTTGCCGTCATCGGCCCGCACGTAGAGCAGCTTGAGATTGTCGGGCACCGAACGCTGGTTGTCGCCGACTTCGAGGATGACCTGATACTGGTCGTTCGCCTTCTTGATCAGGTAGACGTAGTTCTGGGAGTACGCGTTGCGGAGCGCACTGAGGATGCGCTGGGCGGAGACGTTGTAGGTCGCGGCGGGTTCGCGGAGAATCTCGATCTGAAGGTTCGGAGTGTTCGTCTGGAGATCATTGTTCACGAAGAGAAAGCCCGGATACGAGCGGAGCTTCGCCGTGAGTTCCTCCGTCGAACGCCGCACTTCCTCCCCGTTGATTCCGGTGACGGAATAGGAAAACTTTCCCTGGCTGTTCCCCGTCGCGCCCGTGCTGATCTGCAGGACCGGATTCGGCGAAATGTAGGCCACCACGCCCGGGATCTGGTTGATCTCCTGGGACACTTCCCGGATGACCTGCTGGATGGGCGCGCGTTCGCGGCGGGGCTTGAGGAAGAGCACCGTGAAGACGTTGAACCCCTGCGTCCGCACCAGCGACTTGTCGACCGCGGGGTGATTCTTCACGATCGACTCGACCTGCTGCAGGAACCCCTTCATTTGCTCGGGCGAAGTTCCCTCGGCTGTCCGGATCACCCCGCGGGCAAAGGCGCTGTCTCCCACGGGAAGAAACCCGAGACGCTGCGCCCCCCCGAGTGGCCAGAGGGCGGCGAAGGACACCAGAAATGCCACCAGCGAAACCCAGCGGTGGTGCAGCGCCCAGTCGAGCGCCTTTCCGTACGCCGCAATGATGCGGGCCATCATGCGGTTCGTCCGCTCCTCCATCCACGTCTTTTTTCCGGTCGTGTGCCCGTCGAGCAGGCGCGCGCACATCAGCGGAGTGAGCGTCAGCGAGACCACTCCGGAGGCGATGATCGCCACGATGATGACGATCGCGAACTCGCGAAACTGCAATCCGAGCACGCCGGGCATGAAGACCAGCGGAAGGAAGACCGCGGCGAGCGAGAGAGTCATCGAGAGGATCGTGAAACTGATCTCCTTCGCCCCCGCCAAAGCCGCCTGGGCCGGGGTCTCGTGAAATTGCTCCATCCGCCGGACGCAATTCTCGAGGAAGACGATCGCGTCATCGACGAGGAAGCCGATCGCGAGCGTCAGGGCGAGGAGCGACAGGTTGTCGACGCTGTAGTTCAGCGCCTGCATCGCGAGGAAAGTGATCAGCAGCGAAAGCGGCAGGGCGACCGCGGGGATCAGCGTATCGGCCGCGCGGCCGAGAAAGACGAAGATGACCACCACCACGAGGATGAACGCGATGACCAGCGTCTCCTGCACGTCGTTCACCGAGTCCACGATCGTCAGCGAGCGATCGTAGGTCGGAATGAGATTCACCGAGCCCGGCAACTCCCGCAGGAGTTGGGGCAGCAGCGCCCGCACCGCCCGCGCCACCTGCACGGTGTTCGAGCCGGGCTGGCGCGAGACCGCGAGCGTGATCGAGGACGGGATCGTGGGGAGCACCTTCCCGTCCTTGCCGCGCAGATTGAAGATGCGGATGAAGCGCTCGTCCGTGATCGACTCGGTCACCTCCGCGATGTCGCCGAGGCGGATGACGCTCCCGTCGCGCTCCGCGATGACGAGGCGTTGATAATCCGACGCCGTTTCGAGCTGACCCTGCGGCTGGAGCAGGAACGTGCGGTTTGGTCCGTCAAACTGCCCCGCCCCTTGATAGCTCGTGCCCGCCCGGATGGCGTTGGCGAGGTCCTCCATCGTGAGCTGCCGAACCGCGAGTTTGCTCGGGTTCGCCTTCACGCGAATGGCTCCCTTCGAGCCGAAGAGATCCACTTTCGACACGCCATCGATGATCGAGATCCGTTGCGCGACGAGGGTGTTCGCAAAGTCGTAGATCTGACCGTAGGTCAGCGACTCGCTCGTGAGGGCGATATAGAGAATCGGCTGCTCGTTCGGGTTCTGCTTGCTGAGCGTGGGCGGAGAGGGGAGATCGGCCGGCAGCGCACTGGCCGCCTGCTGGATCGCCGCCTGCACGTCCGTCGCGGCGGAGTCGACGCTCTTGTTCAGGGTGAACTGGAGCGTCAGACCGCAGCTGCCCTGCGAGCTGGTCGACGTGATGATGTCGATGCCGGGGATTTGCAGAAACTGGCGTTCCAGCGGCGTCGCCACCGTGGCGGCCATGGTCTCGGGGCTCGCGCCGGGATAGCCCACATTCACGCTGATGACCGGGAAGTCGACGGTCGGCAGGTCATTCACCGGAAGCCGGCGGTAGGCGAGCGTCCCGAAGATCGCGATCGTCAGCGTCAGGAGCAGCGTCATCACGGGACGCTGAATGAAAGGCGAGGAGAGGTTCATCGCGGCATTCCCATTCCGGCCTACGTTGTCGGCGGCTTCGTCGGCGGGGCGTCCGCCTTCGCCGCGGCTGGCGTCGGCGTACTGCCCGGTCCCGGCACGATTCGAACCGGCGCGCCCGGGGCGAGAAAGAGCTGGCCGGTGACCACAACCATTTCGCCCGGCTTCACCCCGTCTTCGATCAGTACGTCGCTCCCCTGTTTCTGTCCGGGTCTCACCGGGCGGATGGCGACGGTCTGATCCGGGTTCACCACGAAGACGAACGTGCCGATCTGCCCGACCTGCACCGCCTGGCTGGGAACGACCACCGCGTCCTTCGCGATATCGAGCACGAGCCGCACGTTCACGAACTGCCCGGGCCAGAAGACCCGGTCGGCGTTCGGTACCCGGCCGCGCAGGCGGACCGTGCCGTTGCCGTTCTGGACGGTATTGTCGAGAAAGATGAACTCGCCTTTCCGGCGCTTTTTCGCATCGTCCGCCACCGAGATCTCGATGCTCAAAGTCCCGCGTTCCTGATAAGCTCGCACCGCGGAAAGTTTCTCCTCCGCGATCGTGAAGTCGATGAAGAGTGGATCCTGTTTTGCGATCGTCACGAGCGACGGTCCGCCGGGATACGCCACGAGATTTCCGCGGTCCACGAGGCGCTTGCCCGCCCGCCCCGTGATGGGAGCGCGCACGGTGCAAAACTCCAAATTCAGGCGCGCCGTTTCGACCGCTGCCTGATCCCCGCGCACGATTGCCTCCTGTTCGGAGAGCGTCGCCGCCGCCTGGTCGAAATCCTGGGGAGACGCCACCTTCTTCTCCCGCAGCGACTCCATCCGGCTCATCTGCACGCGCTGGTAGGCGACCTTCGCGCTATCCTGGGCCAGCGTGGCCTGGGCCTTGTCCAGGGCGGCCTGATACGGCCGCGCGTCGATCGAAAAAAGCGGGTCCCCCTGCTTGACCTCCGCGCCGTCCGCGAAATGCACCTCGATGATCTGGCCCGCGACCTGCGCCTGGACGCTGGCGTTCTCCGAGGCGGTGGTGTTGCCGATTTCCTCGATCGTGAGCGGGACGTCCCGCATCTCCGCCTTCGCGGCACTGACCGACCGCGGCGGAGGGGCGCCGGGAGCCGCGGTTTTCGAGCTGCGCAGGGCAAAGGCGCCCGCACCCATCGCGAGGGTGGCGATTCCAGCGATGAGGAGAAGACGGCGTGATTGCATGCAATATCCGAGGGATGCGCAGCATCGACTTCGTCGCCCGGAAGTCAAAGCCGCTCGGCCCTGCGACCTCGCGCCGATGCTGCGAATTCGGCCGCCTGCCCCAGCGTCCTTTACGTGAGCTTTTCGCCCAGCGCCGGAATCCGCCGCAGATAGTCAAAAGTGTACAGACCCGTCTCGTGCCCGTCTTCCCACGTCGGTTGGAGCGCGTAGCCACCGACCTGACGCCAGCCGCGCAGCGCAAAACTCCGGTTCGGATCGTAGGTCACGACGGGTCGAATCACGCGCCCCGTCGCATCGGGCTCGCCCGTGCAGCTGGCGCAGGGACACAGGCGCCGGAGCTTTTCCAGGGGCAGATAGGATTCCTCGCCGTCGCTCCACGCGATGGCGAGTTCGGAGCCGATGAGGGCGATGTTCGACACGTTTAGTTGCATAGCTGTGCCCGGTTCAGACCGGCTTCTCCCGCTCGCCGAAGAGCGCGGTCCCGACGCGGACCAGCGTCGCTCCTTCCTCGATCGCCACCTCGTAGTCGCCGCTCATGCCCATGCTGAGGTGGGGAAGACCGAAGCGCGCGCTCGTCTGGAGTCGATCGCGCAATTCCCGGAGCGCGACGAAGTACCGGCGGGAGTGCTCCGGCGTGGGGGCAAGCGGTGGGATGCACATCAGCCCCTCAATGGAGAGCCGATCGCAGGCGAGCAAGGTTTCGAGCTGCTGCTCGATCGTCCCGGGATTGAACCCAAACTTCGAGGCCTCCCCCGCCACGTTCACCTCGAGCAGCACCTTCGGCAGCAGGGCTTCCTCCGTTGCGATGCGTTGAAACTGCTGGGCGAGCTCCAGCGAATCGATGCCGTGGAAGAGCTCGAAATGGGACAGGGCGGCCCGGATCTTGTTCTTCTGGAGGTGGCCGATGAAATGCCAGCGAAGTCGTCCGGGGAGCAGCGGCTGTTTCGCGCGCGCCTCTTGCAACCGGCTCTCGCCAAAGAGGGTCTGACCGGACTCCTCCACCGCCGCGCGAATCGCCTCCGGCGGATGAGTTTTCGAGACCGCGATCAGCTCCACGTCCTCCGCCTTCCGGCCCGCCGTGGCGGCGGCCGCGGCGATTTTCCCGCGCACTCTCGCGAATCGATCGGCGATGGTCTCCATTAGATGAATTTGCAATGATCCGGCGCCGCCATTAGGAGGGCTTATCCTACGGGACATTCATCCTTCCGCATGCAGATCGAGACGTTCAAGGTGTTTTGCGATCTCGTCGAGACTGCGAGCTTCTCGCGCGCCGCCTCGATGAACCACGTGACGCAGAGCGCCGTTAGCCAGCAGATCCGGGCGCTCGAACGGAAGTTTCACGTCAGCCTCATCGAGCGGGGAAAGAAGAATTTCTCGGTCACGCAGGAAGGACGCGCCTTCCTCCAGGCGAGCAAGGAAATCCTTCAGGCCTATGATAATCTCGGCGGCCGCCTGCGCGAGCTTCAGAACGTCGTGGCCGGCCCGCTCCGGATCGCCGCCATCTACAGCGTGGGTCTCCACGACCTGCCGCCGTACCTGAAAAAATTCCGCGCCCTCTATCCGGATGTCGTCCTCGACGTGGAATACCGCCGCTCGTCCCAGATCTACAATGAGATCGTCGACGGCGCGGCCGATCTTGGACTCGTGGCTTATCCGCAGCGTCGGCGGGGATTGGTGATCGAGAGCTTTTGGGAGGATCGGATGGTCCTCATCTGTCACCCTGACCATCCGCTCGCCGAGCGTCGCCGGGTCAAGCTCTCCGACCTCGCCGGGGAGCGATTCATTTCCTTCGAACCCGATCTGCCCACGCGCAAGGCGGTGGACAAGGCGTTGCGCGCGGCGGGCGTCAGCGTGAAGCGCGTGATGGAAGTCGACAACGTCGAAACCGTGAAGCGCGCGGTGGAGATCGAGAACGGGATCTCCATCGTTCCGGAGACCACCGTCTATCACGAGGTTCGAACCGGCATCCTCGCGGCCGTGGAGATTGAGGCGGCGTCCATGTGGCGTCCGCTCGGGGTCGTCTACGGACGGAACCGCCCGATCTCCGCCGCCCAAAAGCATTTCATCGCCACGCTGAAGCAGCCGCTTCCCGGCGCCGTCGCGAGTGGCTTTACCCGCGGGCTCCGTCCCCGGATTGAACGCGTCGTCCGGAAGCCGCGGAAGAAGGTGTGAGCGGCTGGCGGCCGATGGCGTAGCCGGCATTCAATTGCGCGTGCTTTCGTGAGAAGTACGCTTCCGCCAAGCTGCAGGAGCTGGTCGTCCCGCTGACGGAATTCCGGTCGCTTGACGAGGTCCCTGCAGCGGAATTTGGACTTCCTACCGAGGCGAGGTGGGATGACCAGACCAAGCCCTGCCGGCGGAAACAGCACGCTCGAGTTCGACTACACCGGGCCAGCCACGTTCGCGCTTCCGGTCAGCGGAATCCGCGGCATGCTGCTAAAAAACATCGGCGGCAGCGTGGAATGCTCGAAGTAAGACGAGGGCGCAAAACCTGAAAACTCCCGGAATTCACGCGCGAGATGCGTCTGGTCACAAGGCTCCGCGTCGCGACCGCCGGGCGGGCAACTATCGTTTGTCCGTTTCGGCGAGGTAGGCGGCCAACGTCTGCCTGGCGGCCATTTCCTTTAACTTTTCCACGCCGGGCGAGCGCAGACGCGGATTTTTCTGGCGCAATTTATCGTAGGCTTCGATCACCGCCTGCACGCCCGCGAGAGGTTGGTCCTTCTTGTTGCCGGTGGCCAACTGGGCGGACGCATTCCCGGCCGCGAAGGCCGCCAAGAGCAGGGAAGTGTCGCGCTGCGGCAGGCCTTCCTGCAGCCACGGCCCGACCTTCTCCGAAAGGCTCACTGTGACGTCTGGGCTTTCATCAATGAAGCGAACGACGATAGCGGCGTAGTCACGCGCGTCCTTGGCGGTGGGATCCTGGCGGAATGCCATCATCGCCTTCAGGGCGACTTCTTTGGTGATGACGAGCTTCTCCTCGGCCGCCGCGAAGGTGACCAGGCAGAGGCTGAGCAAGGCAACGGCGAACGTGCGCATGGGGATGACTGCCCGGAGAGCGGCGATCGTCGAATCGCTCCGTTGGGGCAGCCCGCTCCGTGAACGTTGACGGCCACCCCCGGAAACGCTGACGGCCACCCCCGGAAACGATTACGGCCGCCCCCGGAAACGATTACGGCCGTCCCCGGAAACGATTACGGCCGCCTCCGTGAACGCTGGCCTGTCTCGAGACCGTTCACGGCCACCCGTGAAGGCGGCGGCATCCCGGGTGAACATTGACGACCACCCTCGTGTCTCCGCTTCTTCTCAAGGCGATCCGGCCGGGCTGGTTCCGGTCGGACGATTGAGACAGTCCCTCGAGAGGAATGCGCCTCGAACACTCAACCGGGATTCGCTGGAAGCCTGCTCGCGCGGCTCGGTCATCTGGAGTGCGGCCGCCCTCTGCCGCTCTCTTGGGGATCAGGTGACCCTTCCCCGCCAGATGTCCAAGGCAGCGGGAACCGTGTAACCCGCTGTCTTGCTTGGCGTCAGCGTGAGCGGATCGTCGCCCACCGACGCGGCAGAAGAGCACCGCGCGCGGCAGGATGGCGCCGCGCCCGGCCGAGAAACTGCGTCAGTCACTGTCGTCCCAGCCCATGACTTGCGCTGACACGCTGCGCTTCAATCGGGAATGTCGTATAGTTCCACCAATCCCACGCCCTCTGCCCCATCCGCGCTGGAGATGATGACGGTGTAGACGCCAGGATAGAATGTCGCCAGCAAGGCAGACTCCCGCGGATCGCCGGGCACCAACGCCGGGAACCGGGCTGTGAGTTCCGCCGCCCGCGGTCCCGTGCTCCAGTCATCGTTGTCGGCGACGGGAGTGTTTCCTTCCCCCACGATCTGGATTCGCGGGTTCGTCAATGGATTCGCCACTCCCTGCGCACTCAGCGACGGCCCCAGCGCGCGCACCAGCAACGTCCGCGTCGAGCCGCCCTGGACGACAAATCCGCCGATCATCACCCGCTCGTCGCGGCCCACCTGGGCGCGCGCAGACAGGTTCACCAGCGCGCCCGGCGCTCCGGGAGTGATCTCGGCCACGACGCGAAAACCCTGTGACCAGACGATATCTCCGTTCGTCGCGATCCAGCCGGGCACGTCGCGCGAGATCTCCGACGGTAAGGCGGTGAACAACGGTGCATTGCGCGTATTCTCCGCTCCGGAGCCCGGACCGAAGTCTGCTAGACCCACGGCCAGCAGTTCTCTGACCACCCACGGCTTCGTGTAGGCCTCGAAGCCTGCATAGACCGGGTCAGCCGCCGTCCGGGGGGCGATCCGCATCTTCAGCGGCACATAGGCCTGATGTCGGAGATGCTCCGCCAATTGAAAGCCGTCACCGCCATAGGTCCCAAACGTTCGAATCACGAACGATTCGGTGGGCGCGCCCGGCGCTGCGCCCCGGCCGCTCACGACGAAATAGCGGGCGAAGGGAACTGTGACCACTGCCGGAAAAAGGAGGGAGTCAGGGCCGGCACTCGCCACCCACGGCAGCGCCCGCACTCGACGAATGAGTTCGATGATGCCGATCTTATTTTCGTCGAATTGCGCGTAAACGTAGGTGTAAATGCCGAACTGGCTGGTGAGGACGAAAGCGACCCCCAAGGCCGTGAGATCGTCGTGGATCGCCGTCAGGGTGGCAGCCCGATTGTCGCCATAGAGCGCGAAGGGCTTTGCCGCGATCGTCAGACGGCCGGAACTGTGCGGCCCGAGAGTCCCCGCCGGATCAAACGGTGCCTGAGGCGGCGGGCTAACCAGTCCGCGCAAAACCTCCTCCGAGACCGCCTCGAGGCTCGCATAAAAGGTGCCCGTGAGGTTATAGACGACGCCGGAAATATCCACCGTACCGACGAGTGGGGATCCGCGGAGCGCCTGCGCTACGGGAGGCAGCGCCGGGGAACCAATTTCCGCATTCGTCACGAAGACCATCCCGAGACTGTTGTTGTCCGCCACGACGCTCAGAAGCACGCCACCCACCGGCTGGGTCAGCGGAACGAGTGCCGCCATCTCCGCCCGCAACGTGGGCGAGAGTCGAGCCGACTGCTTGATCGTCACGATCACAGGGGACGCATCCGCCCAAAGCGGAGCGAAAAGGACCATGCCGAACAGACCCGCGAACCGGGAGAGGGTGACGACTTTCCGCGAAACCTGCATCCAGAAGACTAGACTCTCAGACGAGAGGGTGTCGAGACTGAAGCGGCGAGGCCGACACGGGGCCGACAGAGGGTAAAATCCAAGCTGAACGATTCGGTCCTTCGACCTGCTCAAGCCCGGATGGGCGCCGGATCAGAAGTTCTCTCTGCCGCAAGTACGGCTCTTTTCGAGTTATTCACAATTTTGTCGGGGAGCGTTTTGGGTGGGTTCGCGGGGTTCAGGCGCCAGCAGGAATGGCATCGGAAGCGTCGGTCGGCGGGGAAGTTTTTGGGCTTAGGCTCAACAGCCAGGAACCGTGCTTGAGTTGATTGTTGCGATGACGCACCTCGTCGTTGACCGAACGCGTCTGGCCGCGCTCCCTCAGCCTCCCAGTAGGCTTCGCTCGCTCCGCGTCTCGGCCCGGCCGGTGCGCCGTTTGCTCCGGCGCCCGCTTGATGCGAACTTCGACGGTGTGGTCGAAAATCGTCAGCGAGGAGCAGGGCGTCGGGGCACGCGGGGCAAAGCTTCGGACGTCCCGAGGGAAAGAAGCGAGCGGCGCATGAAGCGGATTTCACGCTTCGCCCTCGTCCTCGCCTTCCTCTTTTTGGTGGCCGTGACCGTTCCCTCGTGGATCGTCGGGCACGCGGCGGAGGGCCGCTGCTTCGACTCGGTGACGGACATCCCGGCGCGAAGGGTTGGCGTCGTCCTCGGCACCTCGAAATACATCCCCGGCGGCGGGCCAAATCAGCACTATCGCAATCGGATGGACGGGGCCGCGAAGCTCTTCCACGCCGGCAAGGTCGAATACCTGCTCCTGAGCGGCGACAATTCGACGAAGGAGTACAACGAACCCGCGATGATGCGGAAGGATCTGATCGAACGCGGCGTTCCCGAAGACCGCCTCGTGCCCGACTACGCCGGCGTGCGAACCCTCGATTCGGTGGTCCGCGCGGGCGAGGTCTTTGGGCTCCGGGAGTTCACCGTGATTTCGCAGCGCTTCCACAATGAGCGCGCCATCTACATCGCCCGGCATCGCGACCTCGATGTGATCGGATTCGATGCGGAGGACGTCTCGTTCTGGCATCGGGTGCGCTCGATGATTCGGGAGCGGTTCGCGCGGATTCAGGCGGTGCTGGACGTGACGAACCTCAACCGCCAGCCCCGCTTCAGCGGGGAGAGAGCCCAGATCGGACCCGGCGCGAGGCGAGGATCCGGCGAAGAAGGGAACGCGGCGCCGGGTGAGAAATGAGGGAGCGAGGCTCGACGAATCGGGCAATTCTCAACGCCCGGTGAGCTTCCACGCGTGGAGCCAGCGATTGTGCGGGAGGAGACGCTGCTCGGGCAGGAGAAGGCGCCACCAGGCGCGATCGATCACGCGGGAGAGATAGCCGCAGTCGCGCAGGAAGCTGATGCAGTCCGCTTCGAGTGCGGCGGAATGGGTCTCGATGACGAGATCGACCGGCGCGGCCCGGAGGAGTCGCTCCCCACTGCGCAGGACGGCGAGCTCGGCGCCCTCGACGTCGATCTTGACGAACCCCCGTTTGCCCACGGGAAGCCCGAGGGAATCAAGCGCCCGGCCGGCGGCGTTCCCCAGCGTTTCGGCGTGCACCTCCAGTCGAGAATCGGCCGCGAGTCCGTTGAGGGAGACATTCGTGCGCAGGAATTCGAGCTCGGCGGGATCGGGCTCAAAGGCGTGCACGATCTGCGCCGGGGAATGGGTGAGCAGATAAACGCAGAGCTCCCCGCGACCGGCCCCGGCATCCTCTGCCCAGGCACAACCGGCCGCGCTGGCGCGAATCGCGGCATGGGTCTCGCGTTCCCACAGGCCGAGGTGGAGCTGCAAGTCCCGGCGGAGATCGAGCGCCAATTTCAGACCTCGATACAATCCGAACGGCGGCCGGCGATCGCGGACGCCGGCCGGGACGAGCGCGGACTTGATCGCGGAGAGCAGGCGCACGGGGTCGGGTGCGGGCTACGGCTCCAGGCGGACGGGCAGCGGCGCGTCCGCGGAAAGATGCAGATCGCGCCGGGGGAACGGCATGAGCACGCCGGCCTCGCGGAAGCGCTGCTCGATCATGTGGCGGAGGTCGCTCATGACCTGACTGCTATCGCTCTGGGGCGTGACCTCGAGCCAGAAATTCAGCTGAAAGAGGAGACCCCGCTCGTGAAAGTCCTCCAGCAGGACCTGCGGAGCGGGCGTCTTCAAGACCACGCCGTGGGATTCCGCCGCATCCGTGAGCAGGCGGGTAACTTCGCGCGGAGCGCTACCGTAGGCGACCGTGACGCGAATGTTGAAGCGCACCCGCGTGCTGGTGTAGGTCCAGTTGGTGACGTTGTTTTCGAGCAGAGTGCTGTTGGGGACGTGCGTCTCGATCCCATCCGAACTGATGATGACGGACGACCGGATCCCGATGCTGCTGACGCGTCCGCGGGTGGTCCCGACATCGAGGACGTCTCCGACCTTGAGCGGGCGCTCGAGCAGAAGGATCACTCCGCTGATGAAGTTCTTCAGCAGATTCTGCGTGCCGAATCCCACCCCGATCGCGAGCGCTCCGCCGAGGAAGGCAAACGCGGTGAGGGGAATCCTCACGATCGTGAGCGCGACGATTGCGAGCCCAAAGACGAGGATGACGAGGACCCAGCGTCGGATCAGATTCGCGAGGGCGGGATCGACGTGGAAGCGATTCACGAGCCCGCGCTGCGCGTAGCGGGCGAGGATGCGGCAGAGCAGGTAGCCGAAGAGCAGAATGAGGACGGCAATGGCGACCTTTTCGACCGTGATGCTGCGCCGGCCCGTGATCTTCTGGCCGTCCACTTCGATGACGTCCTCGGCCGCGAACAGCTCATGGTTAAGCACCCGCCGGAACAGCGTGGGGAGGGCTGTGACGCGGACCTTCACCCGATCGGTGAGCGGCGTGTCGATGTTTTGCTCGTCGACGCCGTCCTTCACCCGCGTGGCGAGCCAGATGAACCCGTCGAGGGTTCGCTGCGCTCGCTGCAGCGCGGCATCGCGTTCCCGCACGGCCTCGAGTCGGGCGCGAACGAGGGGGATTATTTTATCGGGATCGGTCTTGGCGCGGAGGCGTTCCTCGAGATCAGCCAGGACCCGGCTGGTCACGTCGGCCTGGCGCGAGGCAAGTTCGCGCTGGCCGCGGGCGCGGTCGATAAAACCAGCGAGGGTGGACGCGGCCCGGGAGAGCGTCGTCGTGCTGGTTTTTTGGGCGAGGGCAAAGCGGTAGTCCCAGAGGTTTTCCTGCGCGTTCAGGACATCCAGCAGCGTGCGCGCGACGCTGATTTTCTGGCGCAGGGTCTCCAACTCGGCGAGGCGCGTCTCGACCGTTTCCTGGAGAAGGCTGATGCTTTGGTCGGCTGCCTGGGCGTTCACGCCGGCGGTGAGCGCCTTCCGCGCGGCCGCGAGGGCGGCGTGAGCCGTCTCGTGCTCGCTGAGCGATTCGTCGAGTTCGGCTCCGAGTTCGTCGCGATCCTGGGAGATCTGGGTCTGGGCGCGCGTGAGATCCGAGCGGTCGAAGCGGATCTGTTTGGCGGCGTTCGAAAGTTCCTGCCGGAGGATCTTGTGGCGGGCCCGATGTTCCGCGAGCTCCTGCTCGGCCAGGGCGCGCTCGGCCTCGAGAAGTCCGAGCGACGAAGTTCCGACCCGGGAACGGATCCGATTGAGCTCGCGGAACCAGATCTCGCGGGGTGGCATGGCGGTGCCGACCTTCTCGGCGCGTTCGCTGGCCTGTCGCAGGCGGGCTTCAGTTATTTGAAGGGCTTGCTGCGCTTCCTCCTGATTGCGGGCGGCGAGTTGAAGGGTGGCGACGGCGGACTCGATCTTTTGCTCGAGCGCCCGGACCGCCTCGCGCAATTCGTCCACGAGGCGGACCGGGAAAGGCGGACCCAGCTTCGCGCCAGGCCACGTCGTGGGGCGCGCCGCGAAGTCGGTGGCGCGCTCGCGCACGTTTTCCATTTCCCGAAGGACGTCGACGTAGCGCTGGAGGATGCGGACGTGGTCCTGGAGCACCGCGCGCCGCGTGATCCCATCCTCGGGGGTCGCGCCGTCCGGGAGCGGTGCGTACTGTAGATCGGTCAGTTCCTTTCGCGCGGCCTCGAGTCGGACCTGCACGCTCGCAACGGTCGGTCCGTCCGTGACTGGGGCGGGAGCGACCGTGGGGGTCGCGGCGATGTCTGCGGGGCTCTCAGCTCGGACCGGAAGGGCGAGCGCGAGAAGCAGGAGACAAAGACTCGTCCGAATCATTGGGCAGAAATGGAGCGGGCGCAGACCTCGCGATCTGCGCCCGAGACGCAAAAATGGATCATCGCCGGGAGTCGGGCGATGTTGCGGGAGCGCTTACGGCTTAATCTTCTCGCGGGCTTCGAGCGCGGCGCGGACTTCTTCCAGCGATAGCTTGCCGTTCTTGTTCTTGTCCATCGCGGTGAAGACGGCATTGCGCCGCTTCTGCGCTTCCGGTGACGCCTTCCACTCGGCGAGCGAGATCTTTCCGCTCTTGCTCCGATTGATCTTCTCGAACGCCGCGGCGCGATCATCTCCGGAGACGCGCTCCCATTCCTTCTGGTCGATGAAGCCGTCGCCATTCACGTCGAAGAAGCGAAACCGGGCCTCAGCGTAGGCGCTCGTGAATTCTGCCCGGTCGAGGCGGCCGTCGCCATTCAGATCCGCGGCCTTGAACTTCGCGGCGGTGGAATCCCCCGTCGGAGTTGTGGTGCCGGAGGTCGAGCAGGCGGCGAGGGACAGCGCGCAAAGGATGAGGGCGAGAGGACGAAGCATGTAAGGAGGGGTTGGGAGTGGCGGATACTGGAGCAGGCGCGAGCGGTGCGCAAGAACGGGGCCAGGTGGGCTTTGGGCAGGTCCCTCCACTTGGCAATGCGTGATCCCCCCGTATCTTTCACAAAGTCATGGTCAAACCCGCGATCCCGCGCAAGGCAGTCTACCGGCTCTCGGTGTATCATCGGGGTCTGCAGCGGCTACGCACGAATCGGGTCTCGACCGTCTCATCCGCCGCGCTCGCGAAGGCGGCCGGCGTGAAGCCCACTCAACTCCGGAAAGACCTCGCGTATCTGGGTCACTTCGGCACGCGCGGACTCGGGTACGACGTGGATGCCCTGAGCCAGAAGCTGACCGAGGTGCTCGGCACGGCCCGGCTCCAGCCGGTGGTGTTGATCGGCGCGGGAAACCTCGGCGCCGCCCTGCTCGGCTATGGCGGAGGCTTCGCGAAGGAGGGCTTCGAGATCGTGGCCACCTTCGATCTGGAAGCGGGCCGCAAGCGTATCGGCGATCAGCGCTATGTAGTGCACTCCATCGCGTCGGCCCCAGATTTCATCCGCGAGCACGGGATCAAGATGGCGATCCTCGCGGTGCCGGGGCCGGTGGCCCAGGAGGTGACAAACGCGCTCGTCGCGGTGGGGATCCAGGCGATCCTGAACTTTGCCCAATGCGTTCTCCAGGTGCCGGAGAACGTCGTGGTGAACAGCGTGGATCTGGCGATCGAGCTGGAGAACCTGAGCTACTTCATCCGGTGAGCGATCTGGAGGGCGCGCTCGTCCCGGCGCCGGAGTTCGACCTCGCGCTGACCCTCGGAAGCGGTCAGGTCTTTCACTGGATGCCGGATGGCGCCGGTTTTCTGGGGGCCATCGACGACGTCCTCGTCCGGGTGGAGCCGCGTGACGGCGCTCTGCTCGTCAGCCCGGGGCGCGAGGCGGCCCTCGTGGCACACTATTTCGCGCTCGACCACGATCTGGCTCAGGTGCGCGAAAGCTTTCCGGCCAATGATGCTGCGCTCGCGCGCGCAGCGGATGCCTGCCGGGGAATGCGTTTGATCCGCCAGCCCCTCTGGGAGTGTCTCGCGACCTTCATCACCTCGTCGATGAAGCAGGTCGCGCACATCCGGGCGATCTCGCTGACCCTTCGCGAGCGCTATGGCGCGACCCGCACGCTCGGCGCGGCGACGGCCTTCGCCTACCCGTCGGCGGCCCGCATCGCCGCGCTCGAGGAGCGGGACCTGCGGGATTGTGCCCTCGGCTACCGGGCGGCAAATCTCCTCGCGACCGCGCGGGCCGTCGCCTCCGGGGCCTTCTCGCTCGAAGCGTTCGGGCGGCTGGATCGGGCGGCGGCGGAAGCCGCCTTGCGCGCCCTCCCGGGCGTCGGACCGAAGGTGGCGAACTGCGTCCTGCTCTTCGGCGGCGGGCATCTGGCGGCCTTTCCCATTGACGTCTGGATCGAGCGCGCCCTGCGAACCCTTTACTTTCCCGGGCGCCGGCGTCCGCCTGCCGCTGGCGAACTGCGGGATTTCGCGGCGAGGCGCTTCGGATCCTACGGGGGTTATGCGCAGCAGTACCTCTTTCACTGGATGCGGGTAGCGTCCGTGGCTGAGACCTGAATTTGGAAATTTGAAATCCCCCCGTCCCCTCGACAGTCCGCGGGGGTCTCCTATCTTGCGCCCTCATGAAAATCGAAGTTGTCCTGACTCCGGCCGAGATCGCGCTCCTTCCGGAGCGCGATCTCAGGGGCGCGACCGCGGTGGTCTTCGACGTCCTCCGGGCCACGTCGGTGATCCTCACGGCCTTGGCGAATGGTGCTGCCAGCATCCGTCCCGTCGCGACGCTCGACGAAGCATTTGCGGCGCGGGTCGACGATCCCACGGTCATGGTAGGGGGCGAGCGGAACGGTCTGAAGGTCGAGGGATTCGACTTCGGGAATTCGCCGCTCGAGTATGCGCGCGAACGCGTGGCGCAACGCGCGATTGTCCATACGACCACGAACGGCACGATCGCCCTGCGGGCGGTGGCCGGGGCGCAGCGGGTGCTGGTCGGGGCGCTCTTGAATCTCGATGCGCTGGCCGCCTTTTTGCGCGCGGCGGCACCGGAGCATCTCCTGCTCGTCTGCGCCGGCTCCTGGCAGAATTTTTCCCTCGAGGACGCGCTCGCGGCCGGCGGGCTCATGGCGCGGCTTCCGGAGGCCGAACCCACGGATCCGGGCACCGTGGTGGGCCTGATCCACGAACGCTATGGGATGGAGCCCTACAAGTGTCTCCGCTCCTCGGTCAACGGTCGGCGATTAGTGAACATCGGGCTGGGTGAGGATGTCGCATTGTGCGCACGGACCTCGAGCTTCGCCTTGGTCCCCGAAATGCTGGAAGGACTGATCCTTCCACCCATGAAGTCCTAGGAGACCGCAGCCCGACCCGATGGCACGAATCGCCGCGAAGAACGCCCCGCCGGTCTGGACCCCGGCGCGCAAACGCGTGCTCGCGGCCGTCGGGGCGGCGGTGCTGGTGCATGCCATCCTCCTGGTCGCGGTCTCCCTGATGGTGAGGGTCTTGCCTGACCCGAAAAAATACGTCGTGAAACCGGAGAAGCCGCTGACCGTGCGGATCGAGCGGCCGGAGGAATCGGAGTCCGCTCCCGAGCCGAAGAAGGAGCTGGAGACGCTGCTAACGAATCCGGAACAGAAGGCGGACGCGCCGCCGCCGAAGGCGGACTTTCAATCGAATGAGGACACCATCGCGGCCTCCGAGTTGCCGGGGGAGGAAGGCAAGGAACCCATGCCTTCGCAGGACGGCCGGGAGATGCCCTTCTTCCACTTCAAGACGCAGCAATATAACGAAGGGGAGAAGCCTCAGGCCGCCTCTGCCCCCGCGGAGGCTCAGCCGCTCGTGCCGACGACCCTGCCGCTGACGTCGCCCCCGCGACCGCAGCCGAATCTCGTCGCGACGCCCCCGCCGACGGTCGGGCCGAAGGAGCTCGCGATGCTCGCGCCGCAGCCGACGCCGGTCCTGACGCAGCCGACGGATCGGGAATTTCTGCTCCGGCCTCCGCAGCCTTCCTCGCGTCCGCTCGACCCGTCGCTGCCGAGCCCGGACCGCAAGGCGCTGCCCGGGTACGTGCCGCCGACGGAAAAGACGAAGATGACTGGTGGGCTTTCGAATCGGGGCGACAGCTCGATCAACGCCGTCGCCACCCCGCTCGCGCGCTATCAGGCCTCGGTCCGGGATGCCATCGGAGCTCGCTGGCACTTCCTCCACCGGCTCAAGGAGGAAATGGTCGTGGTCGGCACCGTGCGCGTCCACTTCTACGTGACCCGCGAAGGCAAAATCGAGCAACTCCGGATGCTCTCGAATTCGAGCAACGAGTGGGTCGCAAATTTTTCCCTTCAGTCCGTCATGGAGGCGCGCATCCCGCCGATCCCGCCCGATCTGGTGCCGATGCTGGCCGGCGGCAAACTCGATCTCGATTTCTCCTTTTCCATTTACTGATCCGAACCCCGCTCCTGCATGTATCTACTCGCCGCCGCAACCGAGGCCGCCGCCGCCGCGGGCCCCTTCCAGTCCATCGTGCAGTTTTTTGTGAAGGGCGGTCTCTTCATGATCCCGATTGGGGTCTGCTCTCTCGCGGCGGTGACGCTCATGATCCTTCGCGGTCTCGCGCTCCGGCGCGAAATGATCATCCCGCACTTCGTGGAGAGTGAGATCATCCGCTTCCATCCCGGGGACAGCACCGAGCCCCTGGCCCGGCTCGTCGGCGGTGATCCCGCTCCGCTCGCCCGCATCGCCCGCGTCGCCCTCTCCCATCTGCGCGACGCGAAGGGGGACAACGTTGAAGCCGTGCAGGCTGCCGCCCGCGTGGCGGTCACCAAAATGGAAAGCGGTCTCGCGGCTCTGGAGATGATTGTCGGGATCGGGCCGATGCTTGGTCTGCTCGGCGCCGTCTCGGGTCTGGTGCGCGTCTTTGGCAATCTCGGGACGGGAGCCACCTCCACCGCGGACACGCTGACAGTGGCGCTCGGCATCGCCGAGGCGCTGAACACCACGATCTTCGGACTCACCGTCGCGATCCCCGCGCTCGTGGCCTTCACGTTCCTCCAGCGCCGGGTGGAATCCCTCGCGGCCGAGATGGAATCCATCATCACGGAATTGCTCAGCAAGTGCTACCAGCCAGTTCGCCCGTCTCGTCCTTCCTTTGAAACCGGTCCGGTCGGGGCGGAGGCCGCGGTCCGCTCAGGCCGGTACTTTGAGACCTATCAGCCCACTCCGACGGATGGCTGAAGCGCCCGGCGCTGACCATTTCCCCTTCCCATGGCCTTCTATCAAAAGCGCCGGAGCAGCCCGGTGATTCCGATCGTGTCGCTCGTGGACATTCTCACGGTGTTGCTGATCTTCTTCATCGTCACGACCACGTTCAAGACGCAGACGCCGCAGGTGACGATCGTGCTGCCGGAGTCGAAGACCTCGGTGCTGGCCCCGGCCGCGAAGGTAAAACCCACGCTCCTGACCGTCGCCCCCGACGGGCAGTGCTATGTCGACGCCCAGCTCGTGGAGCTCGAAAAGCTGGCGGAAGTGCTGAAGACCGCCCAGAAGGAAGGCGGTGAAGTGGTGATGCGGGCCGACAAGGCGGCGCCCTTTGGAACGGTCATTAAGATTCTGGATACGCTGAAGGGCGCCGGCATTGAGAATCTGCCCACCCAGATGAATGACGGAAAGAAGTAGCGCGACGACGTCCGAAACGGCTCGGTGCCCGAGCGAGCACTGCGAGATTGGCAGGGCGCCGCATTTCGACTATCGGAGTCGGCACCAGTCCCTCTCATGATCCTGCCTGTCGTTCCCTATCCAGCCCCCATTCTGCGCCAGAAAGGCCGCCGCATTGAAGCGATCACCGCTGAGATCCGCAACCTGGCGGCATCGATGATCGAGACGATGCGGGCCGAGCATGGGGTGGGTCTCGCGGCGCAACAGGTCGGGCAGGCGGTGCAGTTGACGGTGATCGACATCGTTCCGGTGCTCAAGGATCGCCCCAGCGCCCTGTTGGTGCACGGGGTGGAGCAGGATCTCGGCGCGCTGATGCCGCTGACCCTCCTGAATCCTGAGGTGACGCTTTTGCCGGAACGTGACATCGCCAGCGAGGGCTGCCTCAGTTTCCCGGATCTGCACGGGAGCGTGGCGCGGGCGACCCGAGTTCTCGTCAAAGCCGGGCTCCTCGACGGAACCTCGTTCGAGTTCGAAGCCCGCGGCATGCTTGCCCGCTGCATCCAGCACGAGGTCGACCACCTCAACGGCATCCTCTTCATCGACCGAATGAACTCGGCCAGCCGCGCCAGTCTGAGCGGGCGCCTGAAACGGATGCTTCGGGAGTACGTCTGAGCGGCTGAAGCTGTTTCCGCCCGGAGGAATTGACCATCCGCGGCGGAACAGCTATCTGACACCCCTAACTGAGCTCTTTTGCTGCCCCGAGACCCCCGCCGGCGCCGCCTTGCTCCCCTGACCCCATGAGCCAACCCGTCATTCCGGAGCACTGCACCCCCAACATCAAGCGCTCGATTGAGTTTCTCCTCGTCTCCGGAGTCGCTCGTTCCGGTACCTCTCTGATGATGCAGATCCTCGGCGCGGGGGGATGGCATCTGCTGCAGGATGAAGACCGGCCGCCGGACGCGGACAATCCGCTGGGCTACTTCGAGTGGGAGGGCACCAAGCATCTCCGGGGGAAGCCGGACATCATTCGCGACGCCGAGGGGAAAGTGGTCAAGATCACCTCGACGCTGCTGACGCTCCTGCCAAACCGCCATCGGTACCGGGTGATTTTCATGCATCGCCCGATCGAGGAGATCGTCGAGTCGCAGTTCAAGGTCATCGCCCGCCGCCGCCACAAGGCCGAGGACGCCGCCGTGCCTGAGGAGGAACGTTCGGCCATGACCAGGCGCCTCCGGTCGCACTTGGACTGGACGTTCGAACATCTCCGGGTCTCAGCAAATTTTGAGGTTCTGGAGATCGACTATCCCTCCCTCGTGGCGCAGCCCGGGGACTGGGTGCGGCGGATCGCGGAATTTGCCGGCCGGGCCGACCCCGATGAGGTGACGCTCGCGCGAATGGCCGCGGCGGTGCATCCGGAGCTGTACCGGAGTCGCGGCCCGGTGGCATGATCGAGGCAATCCTCTTCGACATCGGCAACGTCATTCTTCCGTTCGACCTCGCTCCGGCGATCGAGCGACTGCGGGCGCGCTCGGCGGCACAGGAACCAGCCGCGTGGGACGCGTTTCAGCGCCTGAAACTGCGCTATGAGAGCGGGGGAGTCGACCGCGCCGGCTTCCTGGCGGCGGCGCGCCCGGGCATCGGGTTTGCCGGCGATGACGCGGAGTTCGCGCGAATCTGGAACGACATCTTCACCCCGAATCCGGCGATGGACGCATTCATCGCAGCGCGAGCTGCGGAACGAATTCCGCTCTACCTGCTCTCGAACACGAACGATCTCCACGTTGCTTCGTTCACGGCGAATTATCCGATTTTCTCCCGGTTCCATGGCGCCGTCTACTCGCATGAGGAGCGCTTGATGAAGCCCGACGAGGCGATCTTTCGGGTCGCGATCGACCGCTTCCGACTCGAGCCGCCGAAGACGCTCTACGTCGACGATCTTGCTCCAAACGTGGAGACCGCCCGCCGCCTTGGATTTGCGGCGGTGCAATACGATCACCGCACCCACGCCGCCTTCGAGAAGGAGTTTCGCGAGTGGGCCGCGACTATTTGATCGCGGCCGCCGCCCGGGGTTTGCCCTCCAGTTCGAGCACCATCCGCCGGATGTGGCGATAGCTCTGGCGCGGGCGCAGCACGCGCAGACTTTCCTCATCATCGCCCCACCGGAGGATCTCGATTTGCTCGGTCCGCACGCCCCAGGTGTTCATCTCCCCGGTCGTCGCCTGATAGAGGTCGATGGTATTCCGGCCGGAGAGCGCGAAGCCGTAGTCATCCACGCGGTAGCACTGCCCGGTCGCGATGAGGCGGAACTCGGTCCCGACCGGCCAGCGCGACCAGTCCGCCGCGGCGCTGCCAAACACCGGCGGACGGGCGATCGGCGCGAGGGCTGGGTTCGAAACGCGAATCGCGCGCGCGACGGGGATCGGACCGCCGCGAGTTTCGAGAAAGGCGACGCGTCGCGCCTGATCCGAGTCCAGCGAGGGCGGCGGGGCGGGATTGTCCGCGGTGCGGATCGCCGCGTCGGGCGACTCGTTCCGGACAAAGGAGGCGCCGCCCGGTGATCCGGCGGCGCGGAGCGTGCCGCCGAGCGCATTCCGGTTGCCGTAGGCGACGTGGTCGGATTCGGTGTGCGTGTAGGCAGTCGTGCGCACGCTCTGGACCGGGGTCCGGGCGATGGGGTGTTCGTAGGCCGGAAGCGGGCGCTGTCCGGCGCAAGCGGAGAGAAGCGCCGCCGCGATAACGAGAAGACCAGCGCATGGGGTTCGCATGCCCGGCAATGAATCGGGCGTCGCGCGTCGCGCAAGAACGATGGAGCCGGAAGCGTCCGGTTGGGTGACGCGTATTCCGGAAAGATCGCCTCGACTCCGCGGAGCGCGGTTTTCATGCTCACACCTCCCTTTCTTCCCATGAAATTCCAAGCCTTTGCCGCCGAAAAACCCAAGAGCGATCTCCAGCCCATCGAACTCGAATTCGGCCCGCTGGGAGCGGAAGAAGTCGAGATCGAGGTCTCCTACTGTGGCATCTGCCACTCGGATCTCGCGATGCTCGACAACGACTGGGGATTCTCCCGTTACCCGCTCGTCGCGGGTCATGAAGTGGTGGGAAAGGTCGCGGCGGTGGGCGGAAATGCGAAGCGCGTCAGCGTCGGGCGGACCGTGGGTCTCGGCTGGTATTCGCAGAGCTGCATGTGCTGTCATGAATGCCTCTCCGGGGATCACAATCTCTGTCGGACGGTCGAGGGAACGATCATCGGCCGCCACGGCGGGTTCGCCCAGCGCGTGCGTTGTCACTGGGCTTGGGCGACGCCGGTCCCCGAGGCGCTCGATCTGGCGAAGTCAGGTCCGCTTTTCTGCGGAGGGGTCACGGTGTTCAATCCGATCGTCCAATTCGGCATCAAGCCGACGGACCGTGTCGGCGTGATCGGTATCGGAGGGCTCGGCCACCTGGCGTTGAAGTTCCTCCATGCTTGGGGCTGCGAGGTCTCTGCGTTTACCACGAGCGACAACAAGCGCGACGAAGCGATCAGCCTGGGCGCGCATCAAGTCGTGAACACGCGTGACGCCGCTGCTCTGAAGAAAATCCGGGGCTCGCTGAACTTCATTCTTTCCACCGTGAGCGCACCGCTCGACTGGAACGCGCTCATCGGAGTCCTCGCGCCGAAGGGGCGGCTGCACACGATCGCAGCGGGCGCCGAACCCGTTGGCCTGCCGGTCTTCCCCATGCTGACGGGGCAGAAGTCATTCTCGAGTTCGCCCCTCGGCAGCCCGGCGACGGTCGAGACGATGCTCGAGTTTTGCGCCCGTCACGAGATCGCGCCCGTCACGGAGCTGTTCCCGATGTCGAAGATCAACGAAGCGCTCGCGCGCCTCCGCAGCGGCCACGCGCGCTATCGCGTGGTCCTGCAGAATGATCTTTGAGCGGTTCTCCTCTGTGCCGGACGTCGGCGCGGAGAGCCTTCACCAAATATCGATCCGTTCCCCGTCCTTCCGAGCCATCGGGCTGCCGGCGGGGAGGCCGAAGGCCCGGGCGAACTCGGGGAGATTCGAGAGCGGTCCATTGACCCGAAATTCGACGGGGCTGTGGGGATTTGTCTTCACCATCAGCCGCAGCGCTTCCAGGCGCGTCTTCTCGCGCCAGCTCTGCGAGTAGGCCACGAAGAACCGCTGTTCAGGAGTGAGCCCGTCCACCTTCTTTTCCCGATCCCTCGCGGGCAGGCGGGCGAGGGCGCGCTGCCAGGCGGCGTACGCGATTTTGACGCCGCCGAGATCGGCAATGTTCTCCCCCGCGGTGAGCTTGCCGTTCACGTGCACGCCGGGCTCGATCTCGTAGGCGTCGAACTGGCTCACGATCTTTCCGCTCCGCTCCTCGAAGCGCTTCAGGTCATCGTCCGTCCACCAGTTCTTGAGATTTCCCGCGGCGTCGTACTGGCGGCCCTGGTCGTCGAACCCGTGGGTGATCTCGTGCCCGATCACCGCCCCGATGCTGCCGTAGTTTGACGCGTCATCCGCCTGCGGATCGAAGTAGGGCGTCTGCAGAATGCCGGCCGGGAAGACGATCTCATTCCGGTTCGGACTGTAGTACGCGTTGATCGTGGGAGGCGACATTTCCCACTCGGTGCGGTCGACGGGCTGGCCGATGCGCGCGAGTCGCCGACGCAGCTCGAACGCGCGTCCGGCCATCACGTTGAGAACGTGGGCCCGGCGCGTCATCGTGAGGGTCGAGTAGTCGCGCCATTTTTCCGGGTAGCCGATCTTCACCGTGATCGCCGCGAGCTTCTTCACCGCGGAGGCGCGCGTCTCGGGTCCCATCCAGTCGATCTGTTCGAGCCGGGCCTTCAGCGCCGCCTTGATGTCTTCGACCATCGCGAGCACGCGCTGCTTCGCGGCGGGCGGGAAATATTTCTCCACGTAAATCTGGCCGAGGGCCTCGCCGATTGCGCCGTCGACCCCATCGAGCACGCGCTTCCAGCGCGGCTTCAATTCCTTCACGCCGCGCAGGGCCGTGCCGAAGAAACGGAAGTCCTCGTTCACGAATTCCGTGCTCAGCGCCGGCGCGGTTCCGTGGAGCACCTGCCACGTGAGATAGGACTTCCAATCGGAGGCCGGGATCTCCGTGGCGATCTTCCCCAGGTTGATGAAGAATTCGGTCTGGCAGACGTCGACCGGCCCCGGTTCGCGCACGCCCAGGGCTTCGAAATACGCCTTCCAGTCAAAGCCCGGGCTCAGCTTTTCCAGTCCCACAAAAAGTACCCGATGGTAGTTTTCCTCCGGATCGCGCAGGTCGACTGGGGTCTTCGAGGATTTCGCAAGGACGGTCTCCACCCGCAGGACGGTCGCCGCTGCCGCGGCGGCCTCGGCGGGCGTGCTTCCGTGTAGGAGGAACATGATCGCGACGTGGCGCTCATACTGCGTGCGGAACTCCTTCGATTTTGCGTCGTCCTTGAGATAATACTCGTTGCTCGGCAGCCCGAGACCGCCTTGCGCCAGCCAGGCGATTTGGGCGCGGCTGTCTTTTTCGTCGAGTTCTCCCGAGACGTCGAAGAGCGCGCCGAGCCCCTGCGCGTGAAGCGTCCCGACGGTCGTGGCCAGCGAGTGCGCGTCGGTCACCTTTTGAATGAGCGCGAACTGCGGCGCCAGTGGCTTGGTCCCTTCGGCATTGATCGTGGCTTCATCCATGCCTGAGCTGTAAAAGTCTCCGACCTTCTGGCGCACTCCGCCGGCTGCGCCGGGGGTCCTCGCGCAGTCCTCGGCGAGTTCCCGCAGAACGATCTCGTTGCGCTCCTGCACTTCCTCATCCACGCCGAACTGCGTCCGATCGCCCGGGATGATCGCCCGCTGGAACCAACCGGCGTTAGTGAACTGGAAAAAATTGTCGGCTGCCTTGATCTTCGGATCGAAGAACGAAGGCTCGACCGGGCGCGGAGCGTCGGCGGCGGGGAGCAGCGGAGAGAGCGCGGCGAGTCCGGCGACCACGGGCAGATAGAACCCGAAGCGCAGGCAGGGAAGAAAGCGGAGATTCATGGGGAAGGCGGGGAATGAACCACCATTCCGCCGGGGAGGCGAGGGCGGGACGCCGCCGAGGGAATGCCGCTGCTGTTCCTTTGGCGCGGAGGGAATCGTCGCCGCGCCGCATGACGAACGCCCGCGAAGGACCGATGATCCAGCTGTGATTCCTCCCGCTGACGCACCCGCCCCCGCTCCGAATTCGATGCCGCTGCCCGCGGTGTCCTGCTTCATCCTCGGCGCCGGGCTCGGGACGCGGCTCCGTCCGCTCACCGATCAGTTGCCGAAGCCCCTCGTGCCGGTCGGGCCGAAGCCTCTGATCACCTTCGCGTTTGACCATCTGATCGCCGAGGCCGGGGCGGACTCCTTCATCGTCAATACGCACCACCTCCCGGAGCGATACACGGAGGCTTTTCCCGAGGGGACGTATCGGAATCGACCGCTCCAATTCCGCCATGAGCCGGTGCTGCTCGAGACGGGTGGGGGGATCAAGAACATCGAAGACCTCTGGCCCGCCGACCGACCGCTGCTCGTCTACAACGGCGACATCCTCACCGACCTGCCGCTGGGCGCGGCCATCGCGGCGCACCACTCTTCGGGTCACATCGCGACGATGGTGCTTCGCTCCTCGGGAGGCCCCAAGCACGTCGCTTTCGACGCGGCGTCGCAACAGGTGCTGGACATCCGGAATCGCTTCGAGCTCGGCTGCCCGCACGAGCATGTCTTCACCGGCATCTACCTGCTCTCCCATCGCATTCTCGACTACATCCCGGCGGGGACGAAACTTTCCATCATCCCTGTGCTCATCGATCTGATCCGGGAGAGTCGGAGGATTGGTGGGATCGTGCTCGACGAGGGCGACTGGCGCGACCTCGGCAGCCGGAAGGAATACGTCACCGCGCACCAGGAGATTGCGGCCGAGAATCCGCCGCGGTTTCCGCGCTACGGCGCGCCCGATCCGGCGTGGCGGAACTGGATTTCCCCGCGCGCGCACATCGCGGCGGGCGTCGAGTTCCGCGGCGTTTGCGCGGTGGCGGATGATGCGGTCGTGGGCGCGGGCGCGATCGTCGAAGATTCCATTCTCTGGCCAAAGGCGGTCGTGGCGCCCGGCGCTCACCTCCGCAACTGCATCGTCCGCGGCGGCGCGACGGCGCAGGGGGAGTTGAAGGGGAAGGACGTCTGAGGATCAGTCCGCCCTACAAGCATGACGCTGTCTCCTAGGGACTTCCGATCACGCGCGTCATTCTCTCCGGAATGCCCCATCGCCGTCACCGCCGCGCCGTTTGGTTTGGCGCCGCCAGCGTGGCGTTGCTCGCGCTGGCCGCGGCGTCGATCTGGCACGTCGAGGAATGGGTCGATGGGATGAACGAGCGTCGGGCTCCGCTTCCGACGCGGCAGGTTTACGCGGATCAAGAGGTGCTCGGGCGCGCCGTCGTGGCGATCTTGAGCGACGCGCCTCAAGTTCGGGCGGTATTGCTCCATGATCCCGAAGACGTTTCCGGTCCCTCGCAACCGACCACCTCGTCGAACGGTCCCCCGTCCTCGAGATCCCCGACTCCGCCGGGGTCGTCGAACTCATTCGCCGGGAGCAAAGCTATCGTTTCGAGCCGCCAGATGCAGAGGGAAATCGCACGCTGATCGCCACGTTCTGTCTCCCCGTGTTCGGCGCCCGTCTCACGCTCCTGACGCCGTCACATCGACTCGACGTCAATTTCTGCTTCGCGTGCGGTATCGCCGCCTTTGTGATCGACGGAGCCGAGCCGCGACTCGTCGATTTCAAGACCGGTGAATTCGCCCGATTGTTCCGGGAGCGGTTTCCCGACGATCCGATCGCGTCGAAATTTCGGTGACGGCCGCCTTAAAACCGCAGGTGCTTCACCGTCAGCCCGTTATTTATCAGCTCGGTGAGTGAGTCCACCCCGATCCGGAGGTGTTTTTCCACGAATCTGGAGGTCACCACCTCGTCGCTCTGCGCTGTCTTCACGCCCTCCGGGACCATCGGCTGATCGCTGACCAGCAGGAGGGCGCCCGTCGGGATCTCATTGTGAAAGCCGGTGATAAAGATCGTGGCGGTCTCCATGTCGATGCCCATGCACCGGACCTTTTGGAGGTATTTTTTGAAGGCCTCGTCGTGCTCCCAGACCCGCCGGTTCGTCGTGTAGACGCTGCCGGTCCAGTAGTCCCGCTTGTGGTTCCGGATCGTCGTGGAAATCGCCTTCTGCAGCGAGAACGCGGGAAGGGCCGGGACCTCGGGTGGGAAATAGTCGTTCGAAGCGCCTTCCCCCCGGATCGCCGCGATGGGCAGGATGAGGTCGCCGAGCTTGTTCTTCTTCTTCAGGCCGCCGCATTTTCCGAGGAAGAGCACCGCCTTCGGTCGGATCGCGCTCAAGAGATCCATGACCGTCGCTGCGCTCGCACTGCCCATCCCGAAATTTAGGATCGTGATTCCATTGGCGGTCGCATTGGGCATCGGGCGGTCCAGTCCCTGCACGGGAACCCCGTACCAATCGGCGAAGAGCTTCACGTAGTTGGTGAAGTTCACGAGCAGGATGTACTTGGAAAAACTCGCGGCCGGCGCCCCGGTGTAGCGGGGAAGCCAGTTGGCGACGATCTCGGACTTGGTCTTGAGTCGGGGCAGCGAGTCGTCGGAAGGCATGGCCTTCAGTGAAGCACAGATCGCCCGCGCGGCGCAATCGCGCCCGTGCCCGCCGGATGCCAGGAAAAAGGGAAGGGACATCCTCAGCCCACAGCGTGAACCGCTCGCCCCGGGCTGACCCGCTCAAAGGCAGCCCGGGATCGGCCGAGGTCCACGCCGCATGGATAAGGATGTCCTACCTTACATCACGGGATTCGCGGCTGGGTATTACACTTCACGGGAGGAATTTCGAAAGATCGTGGTGGGAGCGCTGAATCGCCGGTTTCCCGCCGAGGTGATCTGCCTATCGTCGGCCGATGGACGCCAAGACCCGCGAGTTTCTCTTCGATCTGCTGCAGACCCCGAGCCCGACCGGCTGGGAAATCGCCGGCCAGCGCAAATGGGCCGCCTACGCGGGTCAATTCGCAGACCGGATCGAAAGCGATGCCTACGGGACCGCTTGGGCGACGCTCGACGGAAGCGGAAAAAAGCCGCGCCGGGTGATGATCGAAGCCCATGCCGATGAAATCGGTTTCATCATCAAGCAGGTCACGAAGGAGGGCTGGCTGAGGCTGGATCGCGTGGGCGGGTCGGATACCGCCACCGCCCGCGGCCGTCGGATCGATATCCTCGGCGACAAGGGCATCGTTCGCGGGGTCATCGGGAACACCGCCATCCACCTCCGAAAGGACTCTCTGGCCGACGAAAAAGCTCCGAAGATCCATGAGCTCTATGTCGACGTCGCCGCTTCGAGCGCGGCCGACGTCAAGGCGCTCGGCTTGCGCGTCGGGCATCCCGCGGTCTACGCGGACGGAGTGGAGGCGTTGGGCAAGCATCGCATCGTCGGACGCGCGCTCGACAACCGGATGGGCGGCTTCATTCTCACCCAAGTCCTCGCCCGGCTCGCGCGCGCCAAGCGTCGGCCGGATTCCACCGTGATCGCGGTAAATGCGGTCCAGGAGGAAATCGGCGGCCACGGGGCGCGGATGGCGGCCCATCGCCTGATGCCGGATGTCTGCCTGGTCCTCGATGTCACCCACGCGACGGATACTCCCGGCATCGACCAGTCGATGCACGGTGAGGTGAAGCTCGGGGGCGGCCCCAGCATCACGCACGGCACGAGCAATCATCCCCGTGTGAACGAGCGACTCATCCAATGCGCCGAAAAGGCCGGCATCGCGATCCAACACGAGAGCAGCTCGCGCTACAGCGGCACGGATACTGACGTGATCTTCACGGTCCGTGAGGGCATCCCCTGTGGCCTGATCTCCCTCCCGCTGCGCTATATGCATAGCGTCGTGGAAATGGCTGACCTCCGGGATGTCGACCACGTCATCGATCTGATGGTTGCATTCGTGGAGTCGGTCTCGGGGAAGGACGAGTTCAAGGTAAGCCTCTGAGCCGGTCGGAGTCACAGCGACGGTAGGGGTCCCGTGGAGCGGATTGCGCGTAACGACCGGGGTCGGGGCCGGTAAAAGATGGGTGCGCCCGGTTTCCGCGGGCCTGCCCTCATGATCGCTTCCCTGCCCGCCATCCTCGCTTCTTCCACTGGCAACCTTGGTCTCGCGATGCTCGGGCTGATCGCGGCGTTTATCGTCATGCTCGTCGCCCGACGTAAACGCCTCGAGCGCGGGATCGTTGCCTTCCGAATCCAGCGCAGACTCCGACCCGGCGCGGCGTTGCCGGCGGGATTGCACGCCGCGCTGGGGGCCGCGCGCTGGAATTGCTGGGAGGGAAGCCTGGCGTCGGCGCGCGGTCCGGTTCCGTATTTCTGGCTGGAGGGGTACACCACGAGTTCGCAGCTGATCAACTCCGTGCCCAGCACCTCGATCAGCCCGCTGGTCGCGATCGCTCTCCCGGCCAGCGTCGTCGATGAGCGGTTGCTTGCCGCGATCGCCGAAGCCCGGGAAAAGGCGTCCTGGTGGAAGGAGCAGCTCTTCCGGAACGCCCAGAGTCCGGTCCGGGCCGAGCGCGTCGACGGCGACGTGTTCCTCCTGGTCTGGACCGTCTGCTGGAATCCGAAGCATTACGAGAAGGCGCTGAGCTGGGTGGAGCGCGCTCTCGCCGGGGAGCCACTCGGGTGACCTGAATCCTCTCCGCTCAATCTGCTTGCCGCCCGGCGCGCCGGCAGCAACTCTGGGGTGCGCCCGCCGCTGGCTCTCCTCTTCTCCATGTCCGCCCGGGTTTTTGCCTTCCTCAATTTTAAGGGTGGGGTGGGGAAGACGACGAATGTCGTGAATCTCGCCGCCTGCCTCGCCTATTTGCGCGGACGGCGGGTCCTCGTGGTGGATCTCGATGCGCAATGCAATTCCACTTACTGGTTGCTACGCCCGAGTGAGTTCACGCATCACGAGGCGGGCGGTTCGCCGCGCTCGCGCCGTCGGCTGACGACGTGGCAGATTTTTCAGGACGCGATCGAAGGCACGCGGGTCTTTGATGCCGGCGCGGCCATCTTTCGGGGCGTCCCGAGGAACGAGCATGGCACCGAGCTCGTCCCGTATCTCCATCTGTTGCCGGCCTCAGTCGATCTGCTCGACATCGAATTCGGCGTCGACCCCCCCGCGCTCCGCCGCCTTCGCCCGGCCCTGCTTCGAGCCCTGCAGCCGTTGCGATCGGACTACGATTTCATCTTCCTCGATTGCCCGCCGCATCTGCACTACGTAACCCAGGCGGCGGTCCTCGCGTCGGATCACCTCATCGTTCCTTACAATCCTGACTACCTCTCCCTTTCCGGTTTCCGGGTGCTCTGCCGGCTGCTGCGACGGCTGGACGACTCGTTTCGCGAACTCCGGCCGGACCATGCGCGGGCGGAGGTGGATGCGCTCATCGTCAGCCGATTTCGGCGGGTGGGAAATGTCTATGGGGTCGCTGTGGCCGAGCTGAAATCACAAATCGAGCAGATGCAGTCCGCGGGTTTGCTTCCGTCCGCCTGCGCGCTCCTCGAGCCGCCGATCCGCGACGATGTGAAGGTTTCCGAGTCCGCCTCGGAACACAAGCCGGTCATCTTCCATGCTCCGGACTCGATCGCCTCGCAGGACTACATGGCCCTGACCGCCTCGTTTCTCCAGCGTTTCCCCAGCTCGCCATGACCTACGACCAACTCGCCGTCCGTCTGACGGCCCTCGGCGCCTCGCTTCACCGCCACGCCGCTTCGCTCTCCGGGCCCGCGGCGGCCAAAGTCGCGCGCGATCTCGAAAAGCAGGTCGCGAAGCTCGAACAGCTCGTCGCCCAGGCCGCGAGTCGCGACACGCCGGAAGTACGGCTTGTCCTCGATCTGCTGACGGATCACGCCGCGGTCTTCCCGAACGCGCGCCTGGCCGATTTTGCAAAGCGTCTCGGCCTCAAGCTGCCCGGCGCGAAGACGGCCACCCCCGCCGCTTTGCGGGCGAAGTTTCACGAAGCGGTCGCTGCGGCGGGCGTGGCTCCGGCCGCGGTTGAAGTGCTCGGCGCCTTCGCGCGGGCCCAGGCCGCGCCCGCGCCGGATCTGTCGTCGGAGCCGGCCCAACGTGCGACCCTCCGCCGGCTTGGGGCGAAGTCCGCGGAAGAGATCGAGCTTGAGCTCGAGGCGAAATTTTCCGATGCCGACGTCCGCACGCTCGCCCGCGCCGCGGGACTAAAGGTCACCGCCAAGGCGGCCCGCAAGGGCTTGATCCCCGTCGTCGTCCACTACGCCCGCCGGCACCACGAGAACACTTCCCTGACGGGCGGCGCGTGAGGCAGCCGGCTACCTTCGCTCCCATCGGTCGCTATGGAGCAGGCCCCACTCGGTGACGCGTCGGGACGCGAGCGTGAACCCGGCCCGGTCGAGTTCCGGCGCGAAGTTGCTGATCCGGCGGGCGCGCAATCCAGTCACGGCTCGGAAGAAGGCGTACATTCCCGCGAGAATGAGCCGCGCCCGCCAGCGCGCGGGGCCGCCCGCTGGATCGCGGAAATCGGCGATCAGCCAGTCGCAGCGTGGAGCTGCCGCGGCGGCCAGAGCCGCGATGACCCGCGCGAGTTCCTCCGGCGGGAAGCAGTCGAGAAAGAAATGCGTCACGATCAAATCGAAGGGCCTCACCGAGGCGGCAGGCACCCACGAGAGGACGTCGGCTTCCTCAAATTCCACCCGGCGCTCGTCCCCGCCAGCCGCCCGTAAACGCGCGGCCGCCTGGGCCAGCATCGCCGGACTCGCGTCCAGTACCACGAAGTGCGCGGTGGGCAGGCGCCGCGCGGCCTCGGCGAGGAAGCGGCCGTTGCCTTCTCCCGCGATCAGGATGCGGCCGGCGGCGCAAACTTCGTCGAGCCACGCCGTCCGGCACCGCTGCAGCTTCCCGCCCGCGAGCAGCGCCTCCAGCCAGCGGTAATGCGGGGCGAGCCGGTCGAATCCCATGGCGTCACGCCCGTCCGCGCCGGTTCCACCAGAGCCCGGCCGCGAGTCCGCCAACGATGTACGCCAGCACATCGAGGGGATCGCCCGTGACGTGCGCGAGATAGGGCCCGATGCCTTCGAAGAGAATCGACCAGATCACGACATGAAACCAGATCTCGCTCCAGGTGGGCGGAGCGTCATTCGTCCGCAAGCTCAACCGGCGCTGGATCCAGAGCACGAGCGGGAGCGCGCACGGGATGAGCCAGAGGTCATTGAAATGAGAGTGCAGAAACTCCGAGGCGACGCGCGGCTTCAGGACCCAGCGATTGAGCGCGTAGGCGAAGCAGCCGATCAGGAACAGCGAATCCCGGGCATACCGGAAGCGCTTCACAGCAGAAAGAGGATCAGCACTCCGGCAGCGAGGGCGATGAAGAACTTGGCGGCTACGATGAGCATCGCGGATCGTCCGCTGTCCGCGCTTCGCGGCAACCGGGAATTCGATCCGGAGCGAATCGAGCGCTCGCGAGCCGTCGCATTTCGGAGCCGTCGCCTCGACCGCCGGGCCGGGAAACCCGCTGACACCCCGTTTCCCTTGTCTTTCGCGCGTTCTCGCGGACGGTAACGGCCCTCATCATCACCCGTCGTCCGTCATGATTAATTGGTTCCTCAAGAAAGTCCTCGGCTCGAAGAACCAGCGCGAAGTGAAGCGCATGCGACCCATCGTCGCGCGCATCAACGAGCTGGACGAGCAATTCAAAGCCCTCTCGGATGACGAACTCCGGGCGAAGACCGCCGCTTGGAAGGAACGCCTGGCCCCGGTCGACGACCCCGTCGAGCGCCAGCGCATTCTCGATGAAATCCTGCCCGATGCCTTCGCGGCGGTGAAGAACGCGGCCCGCCGCCTCTGCGGACAGACCATTCTCGTCTGCGACCAGCCGCTGACGTGGAACATGGTGCACTTCGACGTCCAGCTCATCGGCGGCATGTCGCTTCACAACGGCCGGATCGCCGAAATGGGCACGGGTGAAGGCAAGACCCTGGTGGCGACGGCTCCGATGTATCTCAACGCGCTCACGGGCCGTGGGGCCCATCTCGTGACGGTGAACGATTACCTCGCCCGCCGCGATTCGGAGTGGATGGGCGCCCTGTACAAGTTTCTCGGGCTGACCGTCGGTTGCATCCAGCACGATCAGCCGCCGGACCTCCGCCGCGAGATGTACGGATCCGACATCACCTACGGTACCAATAGCGAGTTCGGCTTCGATTATCTCCGCGACAACGGCATGGCGACTTCGCGCGACCAGCAGGTCCAGCGCGGGTACATCTTCGGCATCGTGGACGAGGTGGACTCCATCCTGATCGACGAGGCGCGCACGCCGCTCATCATCAGCGGACCTACCACGCTCAGCACGCATCAGTTCGACAAGTACAAGCCGCTCATCGAGCAGCTAGTGCGGAAGCAGACCCAGCTCTGCAATCAGTTCGTCACCCAGGCTAAGTCGTTCATCGACGATGGGAAGAACGACGAGGCCGGCCCGCTCCTTTACAAGGTCCGGCTGGGCCAGCCGAAGAACAAAATGATGCTCCGCGTGCTCGAGGAGCCCTCCAACCGGCGGATCCTCGAAAAGGCGGAACTTTCCTTTCATCAGGACACGATGCGGGAGGAAATGTACCAGTTGAAGGAGGACCTCTTCTTCACCATCGACGAGCGATCCCAGGAGGCCGACCTCTCGGAAAAGGGCCGGACTTTCATGAATCCGGACGACGCCGACGCGTTTGTCCTCCCGGACCTTGCGACGGCCTTCTCCCAGATCGACGTGGACAAGTCGATCAGCGAAGAGGAACGCGCTGCCGCCAAGGCGAAACTCCAGGCGGGCTGCGATTCGCGCGCGGAGAGCATCCATAATATTTCCTCGCTGCTTCGGGCCTACTGCCTCTTCGAAAAGGACGTGGAGTACGTGGTCGAAGAGAGCAAGGTCATCATCGTCGACCAGTTCACCGGCCGGAAAATGCCCGGCCGCCGCTGGAGCGATGGTCTGCACCAGGCGGTGGAGGCCAAGGAAGGCGTGCAGATCGACCGCGAGACGCAGACACTCGCCACGATCACGATTCAGAACTACTTCCGTCTCTACCAGAAGCTCGCCGGCATGACCGGTACCGCCGAGACCGAGGCGAACGAATTCCACGATATCTACAAGCTCGACGTGCTCGTCATCCCGCCGAACCGTCCGGTTCAGCGGCTCGATCACAACGACCGCATCTACAAGACGCGTCGCGAGAAGTACAATGCCGTCATCGCCGAGATCAAGGAAGCGAACGCCAAGGGCCAGCCGGTGCTCGTGGGCACCGCGAGCGTTGAGTCGAGCGAGCTGCTCAGCCGCATGCTGAAGCTCCAGAAAATCCCGCACAGCGTGCTGAATGCGCGCTATCACATGCAGGAGGCCGAGATCGTCTCGCGCGCCGGCCAGAAGGGCATGGTCACGATTTCGACCAACATGGCCGGTCGCGGAACCGACATCAAACTCGGCGAAGGCGTCGCCGACGTGGGCGGTCTCCTCGTGCTCGGCACGGAGCGTCACGAATCCCGCCGCATCGACCGGCAGCTGCGCGGCCGTTGCGCGCGTCAGGGCGATCCCGGAGCGGGCCGGTTCTACGTCAGCTTCGAGGACGACCTGATGCGGAATTTCGGCGCGGCCGAACGCATGACGAAGATCATGGAGCGCTTCGGCCTCGAGGAAGGCCAGGAGCTCGAGCACCCGTGGCTCGATAAGAGCGTCGAAAACGCCCAGAAGCGCGTGGAACAGCGGAATTATCTCCAGCGGAAGCGCACGCTGGAGTTCGACGACGTCATGAACAAGCAGCGCGAGGTCGTCTACGGCCTCCGCCAGGAGACGATCGAATCCGAGACCCCGCGCGATCTCATCGTCGAGACCATCCGCGAGGCTATCCCCATGAAGATGGAGGAGTACTACCGCGTGGATGACGGCGAGGAGCCGAACTACAAGGGCCTCATCAATTGGGTGAACATGACCTTTCCGGTCGGGCTCACTCCGCAACGCGCCGAGTTCGAGACGCGCAATCAGACGGACAACGCCACGTTCCTCGTCACTACCGTCATCGACGCCTATGAGCGCAAGACGAGTCACGAGGAGCCGGACGCCGTCAAAGGCCTGGAACGCTACATCGTACTCAACGCGGTGGACCGCCTCTGGCAGGAGCATCTCTACGCCATGGACGCCCTCCGGGAGGGCGTGTACCTCCGGTCCATCGGGCAAAAGGATCCGCTCGTGGAGTATAAGAATGAAGCCTACGAGATGTTCGTGGAGCTCATGCGGCAGATGAAGTTCGAGATCCTGAACAATCTCTTCCGGAGCACCTCGAACCTGCGGGCCTTCGAGGAATTCCTCGCCAGCCTTCCCCAGCATTTGATCGCTCCGGCGAGTTCGGACGAGGAAGCTCTCGCTCCCGGGCACGGCGCCGGGCAGATCGAGTACAACCCGACCAGTGGCACGGGCTCGAGCGGCGCGATGATCCGTCGCGGTCCGGCTCCAGCGCGCCCCGCGCCGCAGCCCGATCCCGACACGCCCCAGATCACGATGCCTCTGAAGCGCGAGCTTCCCAAGGTGGGTCGCAACGAAGCCTGTCCCTGCGGAAGCGGCAAAAAGTACAAGGCCTGCCACGGACGCGGTCTGGTCTAAGCCGGAGCGATGCACTTGGAAAGGCCCCGTCTGCTTGATCTCTTCGCGAACTCCTTTGTCGTTCGTCGGTTACAGCTCTACTCGAGAGCTGCTCCCTCCTCACTGCTCGGACTTCGCAAAGATCTGCCGCGCAGCCAGAACCTTCCCAAGTGCATCGTTCCGGCTAAGCCCACACCGGAGTTCATTGCCGAGGTTCGGAGCTTGAGGAACGGAGACTGATCGAGTCTCCCGCGGGCCGATCGGCGCGTGTCAGAGCTGGCCAGAGATCCGTGGACACTTGCTCCAGCCTCCGCCGCCTGACACGATGGAGCGCCGCGTATGAGCGATTCTCCAGCTCCGCCTGCGTCATCCTGGTGGGCGGATCTGCAGCGGGCGGCTCGCCACGCGGGGAGCGCCCTGCCGTTCGTCTGGCGCACGAACCGGCTCGCGGCCGCGGGGATGCTCCTGATCACCCTCATCGCCGGCCTGCTCCCGGCGGCGCAGGCGTGGGTCGGAAAACTCATCGTCGACGCGGTCGTGGCCTCGACGGGCCACGCGGGGAGCACGGGTGCCGGATGGGAGGGTTTTCGCAGCGCGATCCAGCCGATCGCCTTCTATCTCGGCTTCGAATTCGGGCTCATCCTTGCGGGCTCTATCTGCACGCACGCCCGCGACACGCTCCATTTCATCCTCGATCAACGCCTCCGGCACGACCTGAACCAGCGTCTGATGCGCAAGGCGCTCGAACTCGACCTGAGCTTCTTCGAGGACGCGGAATTCTACGACAAGCTTCAGAAAGCCGGCCGGCAGTCGGACTGGCGGATGATGGCGGTCGTCGATTCCGGATTCTCGATCGTCCAGACCCTGATCAGCCTCGGCTCGCTTCTCGCGCTGCTGATCGCGTTCAGTCCCTGGATCGCGTTGCTCATCTTCGCCTCGGTCCTCCCGGCGCTGATTCTGCAGTCCCGACTCAGCCGGCACCGCTATGAGGTTGAGGGCGCCCGGACAGCCGATGTGCGGCGGCTGGCGTACTATGAGCTGTCCCTGACGGACAATGACAAGGCGAAGGAGATCCGCCTGTTCAGCCTCGGGCCGGAGTTCATGCGGCGGTACAGCGAGATCTTCCTCCGCATCTTCCGGCAGGATCTCCAGCTCGCGCGCCGTCGCATCATCACCACGCTCGGGCTCGGTTTGCTCTCGAGCGGCGCGTACTACGTCGCCTATGCCTGGATCGTCTTTCGCACCGTGACGCGCGTCCTTTCCCTGGGTGATCTCACGATGTATCTCGCCGTCGTGCACCGTTGTCAGGGGCTCTTCGAGAGTCTCTTCTCCGGGATGAGTGCGCTTTACGAGCACGCCCTTTTCTTGGGGAACCTGCATGAATTCTTCGCGATGGAGCCACGCGTGAAGGAGGCGGCGGACGCGCGGGCGGTGCCTCGACCGTTCCGCACCGGAATCGAGTTCCGCGATGTCACCTTCCGCTACGAGAAGAATGACGCGCCCACGCTGCGAAACATCAGCGTCACGATCCGTCCCGGGGAAAAGATCGCGATCGTGGGCGCCAACGGCGCGGGGAAGACGACCTTCATCAAACTGCTCACGCGGCTCTATGATCCGAGCAGTGGTGGAATCTTCATCGACGGGGTCAGCCTCCGCGACTACCAGCTCGCATCCCTGCACGCCCGGTTCGGCGTCATCTTTCAGGATTTCGTCCGTTTCGAGGCCACCCTGCGGGAGAACATCGCGCTCGGACAGGCCGATGCCATGCAGGACGAGGCGCGGGTGCTCGAGGCGGCGCGGAAGGGCGGGGCAGATGCCGTGGCCGCGGTGCTGCCCAAAGGCTACGATCAGCCGCTGGGAAATTGGTTCGACGACTCGCGCCAGCTCTCCGGCGGACAGTGGCAGAAGGTCGCTCTGTCGCGGGCCTTCATGCGCGAGGCCGAGGTCCTCATTCTCGATGAGCCCACCTCGGCGCTCGATCCCGAGCGCGAGTACGAGATCTTCCAGCAGTTTCGCGAGCTGACGAAGGGGAAGACCACGATCCTGATCAGCCATCGGTTCAGCACCGTGCGGATGGCCGACCGCATCCTCGTGATCGACGCCGGAGTGATGGTGGAATGCGGTCCTCACGCCGAACTCCTCGCGAACGATGGGCTCTACGCGAAGCTGTTTCGAATGCAGGCGGAAGGCTTTTTGAAGGACGGAACGTCGAACTTCGAACGCTGAACATCGAACTTTGAAGGGGGAGGCGCGTCGGTGCGCCTGATGCGCACGATCCTGGGAGCGGCTGCGTCCTCGCTGCCGACGAACCAACCTCGCGAAGCGACCATCCGATTGGCTTGGCCGGGAAAGCGGTTTGTCGCGTGGAAGTGAGCATGGTCTATCATCGGGAATGCCGATCGACGATGCCGACTGGGAACGACGCGTGGCGGAGCTCTGGACGAGGCTCGACGAATCGATCGACTTCGTCGCCCGCATGGATGCACTCGTCGCGGAGCGGTCTCCGGGCGAGGCGAGGGGACTCTACGAGCGGGGATCGGCGCACGACTCGGTGGGCCGCACCCGCGAGGCGATCCCGCTCTACCAGGCCGCGCTCGTGGACTTGGGGCGCCCGCGCGAAGCGGTGGCCGTCAGTCTGACGGCCTTGTCCCGGTATCTTCCGCGTTACAATCGCTCGGTGGCGCGCTACGCGGAGAAGATCGTGGTGGAACCAGGCGGCTGACGTTTGGCGCCACTAGCGCGCCCGCACCGGCAGTCGGCGCTTCGCGCGACGGGCGGGTGCGGGCAGAGTCGCCGCCATCGTTGCCACCTTGCGTTCGAGGTCGAGCTTCAGCTGCCGGCAGACCAGGTCGCAGAGTTGCCGGACGGTCGGATCCGCGAGGAAGTAAGTGGCTGAGACGCCCTCGCGCCGCCGGCCGACGAAGCCGACGGCAATGAGCGCGCTGAGGTGCTTGGAGAGATTTGCCTGGCTCGTCGCGACCGCCGCCAGCAGTTCCTGCCCGCCGGCCGCGCGCTCGCAGAGGATCCCAAGAATCCGGAGGCGCGTGGGTTCGGCCAGGGCCTTGAAACGGTCGGCCACGAGAGGAAGCGCTTCGAGCGGCAGCTGCATCGGGCAGAATCGCGCGAATTGCCGGCGGAAGCCATCAGATTCTTTCTTGCGCGCACCGGCGTATCGTTATATCGCTGAGTAGTTATGAAAGACCTTATCTTGGCTCCCAGCCTCGGTCCCCGCGAGTTTCAGCTTTTCGCGCTGGAGCCGGGAACCCAGCTGATCGACGTGCGGGAATACCCCGAGTTTGCCGCCGGCCATCTTTCCGGCGCACGCCTGGTGCCGGTTGGCGCCATTCCCACTCGCCTCGGGGAATTGGATCCAGACCGCCCGGTCGCGCTGATCTGCCAGACGGGGCGCCGGAGTGAGGCGGCGCGGCAAGAGCTCGCGGGACGCGGGTTCGCCCGCGTGACCCAGCTCGCGGGCGGGATGAACGCGTGGGTCGCGGCCGGCTTTCCGGCCGAACGCAGCGCGAACGCGCCCTGGTCGTTGGAGCGTCAGGTGCGGATCGTGGCGGGGCTGCTCGTTTTGCTCGGCGTCATGCTTGGATTTCTGGTCCATCCGGCGTGCTTTGGGCTCAGTGCGTTCGTGGGCGCGGGGTTGACGTTCGCCGGCCTGACGGACTGGTGTGGGATGGGACTGCTCCTCGCGAAGATGCCGTGGAATCGCGACCAGGCTCCCAGCCGTTGCGCCAGGTGACCGCCACTCCGCCCAAGGCGCCTCAACGTCATTCACGCTCGTGCGCGGCCGGCCGATTTGGGCGGGCGCGTGACAGGCGCGCGCGTGCTGCATCCCTGCCGTTGCGGGCTTTACGATTCTCCGCGGACCTGTTTAGCTCGTCTGTCCCCCTGCTGCGATCCGTGACGGAAGTCGTCCCCCCGACCGTGAAACCGACATGTTCCTGAAGCGCTACTTCATCGAAGGCCTTGCCCACGCCTCCTATCTCATCGGGTCTGGCGGTGAAGCCGCCGTGATCGATCCCAAACGGGATGTGGACGACTACCTCACCGATGCCGCAGCGAACGGCCTGAAGATCGTCGCCATTTTCAACAGCCATCCGCACGCGGACTTCGCCTCCGGGTTTCTGGAACTCGCGGCCCGGACCGGCGCGCGGAACTACACGAGCCACCTCGCGCCCGTCAGCTACGAGCGGGTCGCGGCACGCGACGGCCAGCGGGTCACCATGGGGGACGTCCAGATCGAGATCCGCGAGACTCCGGGTCACTCGCCCGACAGTTTGAGTTTTCTCGTCCTCGCGCGGGGACAGCCGACACACCTCTTCACGGGCGATCTGCTCTTCGTCGGGGACGTGGGACGGCCGGATCTTCGGGACGCCGACGCCGATCCGAAGCTGCTGGCGGGCGAACTCTACGACTCGCTCCACACCCAGATCCTCACGCTGCCCGACGCTCTCGCGGTTCACCCCGCTCACGGGGCCGGTTCGCTTTGCGGTCGGGCTCTCGGGACGGCGCCGCAGACCACGGTGGGACAGGAGCGCGCGGGCAACTGGGCGCTACAGTTCACCGATCGGGATGAATTCGCGCGCGTCATGACCGCAAATCTACCGGACCGGCCGGCCTACTTTTCCTTCGACGTCGCGCTCAATCTCGCAGGTGCCCCAGCCCTGGCCACGCTGCCGGCGATGGAGGTCCTGTCCGAAGCGGAGGTGCATGCGGAGGCGGCAGCCGGGGCTGTCGTCATCGACATTCGGGGCGCGGCGGAATTTGGGAGCAGACACGTGCCGGGCAGTCTCAACATCGGGTTCGCGAGCCCCATGTTCGCGACGTGGACCGGCTTTCTCGTGCCGGGAGCAGCGGCGATCATCCTTGTGGCGACATCCGCCGTTCAGGCCGCCGAGGCGCGCCTGTCTCTGGCGCGCATCGGCTTTGATCGCGTGATCGGATTCATCGACGGCGACGAGCTGGAAGCGGGCAGCCAACTCAGCCAGTTCGCCGTGGTGGACGTGCGTTCGCGGCTTCAGAGCGACTCCAGCTTCGCGCTCCTCGATGTCCGGAATCAGAGCGAGTGGGAAGCCTTCCATGTCGAAGCATCGCTCCACGTCCCGCTCCCGCAGCTCGCGCGGCGGCATGGAGAACTGCCGCACGGTGGCTCGCTGGCGGTGATCTGCGGGAGCGGCTACCGAAGCAGCATCGGCGCCAGCTTCCTCCAACGCGCGGGTTTCGGAGTGGTCGGAAACGTCATGGGCGGAATCGACGCGTGGCGCAGGGCTCACTTGGCGGACGCCCCTACGGTGATCACGACCTGAGCGAGCAATTCCCGCCGGGTGTACGGCTTGCGGAGCAACGGGACCTTCAGCGTGAAGAGGTCCGCGACGTCGACCTCCTGCGCTGACGCGGTCAGCGCGACGATCGGCAGGGTCGCGAAAGCGCGCTCCGCCCGGAGCGAGCGGATCCAGTCGAACCCCAAGGGGCCGGGCAGGCGGAGATCGGTCACGAGGAGATCGGGGGCTTGAGTCCGGAGAAGCGCCAGCGCGCCGGTCGCATCGGCGGCCTCGCGAATGCGATGGGGCGGACCAAGGAAATCACGCACGAGGCGCCGATTCAGGGCAAGGTCATCGAGGATCAAAACGTCGAGCGAAGGCAGGGCGGCGAAGGTGCTCTCCAGCGCGATCTCCGCGGCGTCGCTTTCCGTCCAGGCTGGCCGCGCCTCGTGGCTGACGGGCACGCCGGGGAAAGTGAAGCGAAACGTGCTCCCCCGGCCGACCTCGCTCTCGAGAGTGATCCCGCCGCCCATGATGTCGACCAGACGGCGGGTGATCGCGAGACCGAGTCCGGTGCCGCCGAAGCGCTTCAGGCTCTGCCCGGCGACCTGCGAGAATGCCTCAAAAATGCGCGTCTGTTCGGCGGCCGGAATTCCCAGGCCCGTGTCCACCACCTCGACCACGAGCGTGCATCGGTCGGGTGCCCCACCGGGTTCGCTGCGGGCGCGCATCGTGACGCCGCCTGCGTCGGTGAACTTCAAGGCATTTCCGACGGTGTTCACCACGATCTGCCGGAGGCGCACTTCATCGAGCACAAACTCGGCGGGGAGTTCGGCCGCCAGGGCGAGTTCCAGACGCAGTCCTTTTTGCGCCGCCTGAAGCGAGAACATCTGCCGGACCTCCTGCAGTACCGTGCTGATGTCGGTGGGAGCCGGATCGAGACTGAGCTTTCCGGCTTCGATCTTTGAGAGATCGAGGATGTCGTTGATCAGGCGGAGGAGCGCCTTCCCGCTGCTCGAGATGGCCTCGAGATACTCCCGTTCCTCGGCCTGACGGACGCGCGAACCAAGCAGCTCCGAGAAGCCGAGAATGGCATTCATCGGCGTGCGAATCTCGTGACTCATGTTCGCCAGAAACTCGCTCTTCGCGTGACTTGCCGCTTCCGCGCGGCCGCGCGCCACGGCAAGTTCCTCGTTCTGCTGCCGCAGCACTTCATTCGCGGAGCGCAGGTCGGCGGTGCGCGCCTCGAGCCGGCTTTGGAGGGTCTCATGCGACATCCGCAGCTCGCGCGCCATGCTGTTAAAGGCTACGGCCAGCGTGCCGGTCTCATCGCGCGATTCGACGGGAATGACCTGATCGAGCGCCCCTCCCGCCAGCTGGTGGGCCGCGTCGGCCAGACGGGCGATCGGCCGCGTGATGCCGCGGGCGACAAACGCCGCCACGAGCGCAGTGGCCAGCGCGGCTGCGACCGCAATGCCGATCAGCAGATTTCGCTGGGCGCGCACGGGTGCGAGCAGCTCCGACTCGTTGATCTTCACGACGAGGCCCCAATCGAAGGAGGGGAGGTAACGTTGCACCGACAGAACCGGCTCGCCGCGATAGTCGGGCCCGCGTTCCCAGCCGCGCTGGCCGTTGAGCGCGGCGAGCAGGTGTGCGGCGCGCGGGTCGTCGAGCGGAAGCCGGCGCCGGAAAGCGGCGTAGGGATCGTTGCGCAGCGGCGTGGTGACAATGACCCGATCCTCATCGCGCAGGGCGGCGACGGCCTCGCCGGTTCGACCGAGCCCGGCGTAGTCGTTGATCACGCGGTTGATCCCCTCGTTATTGAGCTGAAGCACGAGGGCGCCGATCGGTTTGCTTTCGCCGGTGCCGTAGACGGGAGTGGCGATGAAAAGCGCCGGCAGATTCGTGGCGGGGTGGTACGCGTAGGCCGACATCTCGGTGCTGACGAGGGTGGAAGCCCGGCTAAAGACCTGACCGAGTGGGTGACGGGCGTAGATGCCGCTGACGAGGTTCGTACCCAACTCTTCCCCGCCGCGAAAGGCGAAGACGACGTCGCCGCGCACGTTGACCAGCAGGAGGTCCTCGTACTGGGAAAAGCTCACGTAATAGGAAAGGAAGCTCCCGAACCGCCCCGCTGCTGCCCGATAGGCGGGACTTTCCAAACCGGTGGGAAAGGCATCGCTAAACGCCTCGACGGCTTCGCTCACGGTGGGACGGGCCGCGAGCAGCGCGGAATCGCGGAGGCGGTCCCGCGCGTACGCCTCGATCCGTCGGGCCTTCGCGTCGGCGATCGAGACCAGGTTCTTCGTCGCCTCCGCTTCCAGCGCCGAGCGGGAGATCTCGTGGACCACGAACAGCACCGCGAGGAGCGGCAGGAGACAGATCGGGAGAAACGACAGGAGGAGCCGCCGGCCGATGGTGGGTTGATTGCGCATCGTCGGGATTGGGGCGGAAGCCCGATCAGGCTGTCACCGCTCCTCCGGCGCGCTCCAGCGTCCGCCCCAGCCTTGCTAGAGGGCGTTCAGGAAGTCGGACCATTGCTGCGGGGACCGATAGATGGGGTAGGGCACCGGGCGGACGGGCTTTCCAGACTCCCAGACGATGTCGAATTGCCCGTCCGCGCGGATGCGGCCGATCCGGACATTCCGCCAAGTGTGCTGGGTGTCGGGGTCCGTAATCACGGCTCCCTCGGGGGCGTGCAGACTCTGATCGCGGAGAGCGATCCGGGTGGCGCGCGGCGAAGGATCGCCCGCCTCCTGCACCGCCTGGGCCCAGAGGTTCACCCCGAAGTAGGCGGCCTCCATGGGATCGGAGAGGACGCGATTTGGTCCGAATCGGGCCCGGAATCGCCTGATGAATTGCTGATTCTCCTCCGTCGGCAGGCTCTGGAAATAGTTCCAGGCGGCGTAGTCACCGGCCATCGCGGGCCGGTCCATGGCCACGAGTTCATTCTCCGAAATGCTGAACGAGATGGTGGGAATGCTCGCCGCCGTGACGCCCGCGGCGCGCAGCGCGGCGAAGAACGCGATGTTGCTGTCGCCGTTGATGGTGTTGAGGATCACGTCCGGCCGCGCCGCGACGATCTTTTCGATGATCGACTTCACCTCCCGCCCGCCGAGCCGCAGATATTCCTCGCCGACGATCTCTCCGCGCAGGGCTTGGATCTGGTCGCGGATGATGGCATTTGCGGTCCTCGGGAAGACGTAGTCGGAGCCGACGAGAAACACGCGTTTCCCGATCTTGTCGAAAGCCCACTTCACGGCGGGAATAATCTGCTGGTTCGGCGCGGCGCCGGTGTAGAAAATGTTCGGCGAGGTTTCGAGCCCCTCGTACTGGACCGGGTAGAAGAGGAGGTTGTCGGTCTCCTCGAACACCGGGCGAACCGTCTTCCGGCTGGCCGAAGTCCAGCAGCCAAAGACCACCTGCACATGCTCCTGCTGAATGAGTCGCCGGGCCTCGCGGGCGAAAGTTGGCCAGTCCGAGGCGCCGTCTGCGACGATCGGCACGAGCGGCCGGCGATTCAGCAACCCGCCCCGGGCGTTGATTTCCTCGATCGCGAGGAGCGTGGCGTCCACCACCGCCCGTTCGCTCACCGCCATCGTGCCCGTGAGCGAATGAAGGATGCCCACCTTGATCGGAGCTCCGGGGGCGTGGAACGCGCGATAGTACGCCCAGCCGCCGGCGAGGGCGACGAGCGCGAGGAGCGTCGTCAGCCAGCGCCAGGCACGGCCGAAAGGAGGCGTTCGCGTACCGGCAACGGAATCCATGACGACATCATCCCCAGCGCTGCCCGAAAAGACAAGAAACGGAATTCGTGTTACGCAGGACCGCGGGTTCGCGGCGGGCGGTTGACGGGCGTCGGGGAACGCCCACGGTTCGCCAGCTGCCCCCGGCCTCAGATTTCGAGGCAGACCACCCACCGATGATTCGACGACGATCCCTCGCCAAGCGATGACGACCTCGGCGCCACTCCCGCCGGGTCTGGAGGGGATTCGCGCCCTCGCGTTTGACGTTCAGGGAACGTGCGCGGATTTTTACCAGCCGGTCCTGCGGGCGGGAGCGGCGATCAATCAGGCCAGAGGGCTCGAAATCGATTGGGGGGCCTTCTCGATCGAGTGGCGCGACCATTACCGCGCCTCGCTCGATGCCGTCATCGCCGGCACCCGACCGTGGCTGCGCGTGGACCAAATCTATCGGGAAGCGCTCGATCTAATGCTGGAGCGGCGGGGCCTGGGACAACAATTTTCGCCGGCCGCGCGGGCGGAATTGAACGAGGTGTGGACCCGGCTCGAGGCGTGGCCGGATACGGTGGAAGGGCTCACGCGGCTGCGTCGGCGCTTCGTCACTTCAACGCTCTCCAATGCCGGCATGGCCGCTCTCGTCTCCGTGGTGAAACATGCCGCCATGCCCTTCGACGCCATCCTCGGGGCGGAGCTCGCGAGGAGCTACAAGCCCGCGCCGGCGGTCTATCAGCTGGCGGTGGACTACCTCGGAATTCCCGCTGGCCAGATCCTGATGGTCGCCTGCCACAAATACGATTTGAGGGCCGCGAAGGCCTTCGGAATGCGCGTCGCGTTCGTGGCTCGCCCGCTCGAGTTCGGCCCCGACGCGAAGCCGGATGTCGGCGTGGAGAGCTGGTTCGATCTCAAGGTCGACAGCTTCACCGAGCTGGCGGACGCGCTGCGGGCCTGAGGCGAAGTTCCGCGCCTCCACCGGGCCTCGCCGCCCCGGTCCACGATCGCTTCAAAGCGCGTCCGCGGGTAGGCCCGGTTTCCGCGCCGCCTGGTCGGCCAGTCGATCGCACCGCTCGTTCTCCGTCTGGCCCGCGTGGCCCGGCACCCAGACGCCCCGCACGCTTTGGTGCCGCCCGATCGCCTCGCGGAGAGCCGCCTTCAGGTCGGCGTTGGCGGGGAGTTCCTTTCGTTTTCCGGTGATGCGCCGCAGCGCGCTCAGCACGACCTGCGAGTCGGTGTGCAGACTGACTTTCGCCGACACCTTGATCGCCTTGAGCGCTTCGATCACCGCGCGCAGCTCCATGCGGTTGTTGGACGTACTGCGTACTCCGCCGCTGATCTCCTTCCGGTGTTTTCCCGAGCAGAGCACCGCCGCCCACCCACCCGCGCCGCCCGGATTGCGCAGGCAGGCGCCATCGGTCCAGACCTCGACCGTGGGCGCCTTTCGAGCGGAGGGTACCGCCGGGTCGAGGGAGATTTCGCTTTGGTTCATCGGGGAAAATGGACACGTCCCGGGCACGATCGCCCGCGGGTCGGGAGTGTGGCGCGGGTCCGACGCGGCCGGTAGTCGATTTTCCGGTCCCGCCGGCCGGACTGGGTCGCGGGTTGACGGAGGATGGCGCGCGTCTGGTCGCGGGCGCTCAACGCGTTCCGGCGCCTGCCGGAAAGTCCGTCACGCGTCCTGGACCGCGTGGATCAGCTTCGAGAGTGTCTCCTTGGCGTTGCCGTAGAGCATGCCCGTGTTCGGCTTGAAGAAGAGAGGGTTTTCGATGCCGGAGAAACCCTTGCCCTTGCCCCGCTTGAGCACGATCACCGCCTTCGCTCGGTCCACCTCCAAAATCGGCATCCCGGCGATGGGGCTCTTTGGATTGTCCCGGGCATCCGGATTGACCACGTCGTTCGCCCCGATGACCACGGCGAGATCGGTGTTGGGGAAGTCGGGATTGATCTGCTCGAGTTCGTAAAGCTGCGAATAGGGGACATCGGCTTCGGCGAGCAGCACGTTCATGTGTCCCGGCATGCGACCGGCCACGGGATGGATCGCAAATTTCACGGTCACGCCGCGTTTTTCGAGCGTGTCTGACAACTCGCGCACCACGTGCTGCGCCTGCGCCGTGGCCATGCCGTATCCGGGCACGAAGACGACCTGGCGGGCGTAGGCCATCTGCGTGGCGACATCCTCGAGCCCCACCTCGCGCATGTCGCCCTCCGAGCCGGAGGCGTCGGTGTCCGAGACGCTGCCAAAGGCGCCGAAAAGCACATTCCAGATGGAGCGGTTCATCGCCTTGCACATCAGCACGGAGAGAATGAATCCGGAGAAGCCGTCGAGCGTGCCGGCGATGATGAGGACGTTGTTCGAAATGGCGAACCCGGTCGCAGCCGCCGCGAGGCCGGCGTACGAATTCAACAGCGCCATCACGACCGGCATATCGGCGGCGCCAATGGGCAGCACGAGCATGATCCCGAAAACGAACGCCAGCGTGAGCATCACGTAAAACGCCCAGGAGGCGCCGGGATGGAAGAGGAGATAGAAAAACATCGCCACCGTCGTGGCGATGAGCGCGGCATTGAAGACCTTCTGCCCCTTGAAGGTCATCGGTGCGCCGGGCAGGAGGCCCTGCAGCTTGGCGCAGGCGACCAGGCTGCCCGTGGTGGTGAGCGAACCGAGGAGCACTTCGAAGCTGATGGCGGTCATCTTGAAGCCGCCGAGGGTCTCACCGTGGGTGTAGTACTCAGCGACCCCCACCAGCGAAGCCGCGAGCGCTCCGAACGCATGGGAGAGTGCCGTCCGCTGCGGCAGAGCCGTCATCGGCACCCAGTAGGAAATCACCCCGCCGATCGTGCCGCCGATGATGAGTCCGGCGATGATCCACTGGTAGCCGATGATCTCCTTGTGCAGCAGGGTGCCGACGATCGCGAGCAGCATCCCCAATTCGGCCGCGTGCATGCCGCGCCGGGCCGTCTCCGGATGCGTCAGGCAACGCAATCCGTAGATGAAAAGAAGGGAGGCAGCGAGGTAGCTGAACTCGATGAAATAGGACGTGGCCATGGGCTATTCCTTTTCCGGCTTCGGTGCGATCGCTTCCTTGCGCTTGAAGAATTTCAGCATGCGCTCCGTGATCCAGAAACCGCCCACCACGTTGATCGTGGCGCACGTCACGGCGACGAAACCCAGGACCGCGCTGACCGTGCTGTGCTGAGCCCCGGCCGTCACGATGGAGCCGACGAGCGAAATGCCCGAGATCGCGTTCGTCGCGGACATCAGCGGCGTGTGGAGCAGCGGCGGCACGCGCGAGAGCACGAGGTATCCGAGAAACGCCGCCAGGGCGAAGATGTAGAGCGCCGAGATGAGAGTTTCAGCATTCATGCGGCTAGGGGGCTTTGGATTCGATGAGCTGGCGGAGCGTGTCGTTGGAAACCCGCCCGGCGTGGGTGACGAGGCACTGCTTTAAAATGTCGTTTTCCGGATCGAGCCGGAAGCGCTTCGTTTCGCGATCCCAGAAATGTTCGACCAGATTGGAGAGGTTGTTGGAGTACATCTCACTGGCGACGCGGGGCACGCGGCCCGGCAGGTTCCCGTAGCCGAGCACGGCCACGTCATTCACGAGGACCTCCTCGTCCAACTTCGAGCATTCCACGTTTCCACCGCTTTCCACCGCCATGTCCACCACCACGCTGCCGGGCTTCATCCCCTGCACCATGGCCGTGGTGACGATGCGCGGGGCCCGCCGGCCGAAGACCTGAGCCGTGGTGATTACGAGATCCGACTGCGCCAGCCGCTGCGCCATGACTTCACGCTGTTTCTCGAGCTGCTCCGGCGTCAGCTCCCGGGCGTATCCCTGCGCGGTCTGTCCGGTCTCGCCGAGGTCGATCTTCACGAATTTCGCGCCGAGGGATCTGACCTGCTCCTCGACCACCGGGCGTGTATCGAACGCTTCGACCACCGCGCCTAGCCGCTTGGCCGTGGCGATGGCCTGCAGACCGGCGACGCCCACCCCGATGATGAAAACCTTCGCCGGAGGAATCGTCCCGGCGGGTGTGCTCATCATCGGAAAGATGCGGGGCAGTCGGTTCGCCCCGAGCAGGACCGCGACGTAACCGCCGAGGTTCGCCTGCGAACTGAGCGCGTCCATCTTCTGCGAAATCGTCGAACGCGGAATCATCTCCATGCAGATCGCGCTGATGTCGGCCTCCGCGATCTGTTGCAGCAGCGCGAGATCGTTGAACGGATCCAGGTAGCTCACGTGCAGGCACCCTTTCCGCAGCCCGCTCAGCAGGTCTGACGTCGGCTTCCGCAAGCGGAGCACCATGTCGGCATGCGACAAACCCGGGACGCTTTCGCTCAACACGGTCGCACCGGCCGCGGCGTAGTCCGCATCGGAAAACGAAATGGTCCGGCCCAGCCCGGCCTCGACCTCAACCACGGCCCCAAGTTTGACGAGTTTTGCGACGCTCGCCGGCACCACGGCCACCCTGCGCTCCTCGGGATCCGTCTCGGCCGGCACAAAAATACGCATGTTCGTTGAGGTCATGGTCACGATGCGCAGAATGCTTCGGCCTCCGACTTCGCCGGCCCCAGCACTTCAAACGCGGCGAGAGAAATGAAGCAGAGCGTCTCGGCAGGCGATAAAATTCGTTCAGTTTCGCGTGAAGCAGACCGCGGATCTCTCCGGCCTCCTGCGAGCGACGGCCGGGTCGAAATCTGTCCAGATCGAATCAACGCTTCATTCCGGGCTGTCGGCGTGCGATCAAAACCGGAGAGCGTGCGATCAAAACCGGAAAGATTGGTGCGATCAAAACCGGAATAGTGGGTTTGGGTCGTTGACGAGGGGCGGAGGGAGAGAACGGGGAGCGGAGCGCGAACAGGATAGGG
>JBBQFQ010000015.1:0-93246 GCA_038322235.1 Chthoniobacterales bacterium | reverse complement strand
GCGAGCGCAACGGCGCGGTGCCGAAGCGCGAAGGAGAGGTCCGCTAGCGCAACGATGCGGTTCCGAAGCGAGATGGAGAGGTCCGCTAGCGCAACGTTGCGGTTCCGAAGCGCGATGGAGAGGTCCGCCACCGCAACGTTGCGGTTCCGAAGCGCGATGGAGAGGTCCGCCAGCGCAACGTTGCGGTTCCGAAGCGCGACGGAGACCAAAATCAGCGCAACGGCGCGCTTCCGAACCGGGCCGACGAGGTTCGCGACCGCGACGGAGACCAAATTCAGCGCAACGGCGCGCTTCCGAACCGCGTCGGCGAGGTCCGGAACCGCAACGGAGAGCAAAATCGGTGCAACGGCGCGGTTCCGAAGCGCGGCGGCGAGGTTCGCGACCGCGACGGAGACCAAAATCAGCGCAACAGCGCGGTTCCGAAGTGCGACGGCGAGGTTCGCGACCGCGACGGAGACCAAATTCAGCGCAACAGCGCGCTTCAGAAGTGCGACGGCGAGGTTTGCGACCGCGACGGAGACCAAATTCAGCGCAGCGGCGCGGTTCCGAAGCGCGGCGGCGAGGTTCGCGACCGCGACGGAGACCAAATTCAGTGCGACGGCGCGCTTCCGAAGTGCGCCGGAGAGGTCCGGAACCGCGACGGAGACCAAAATCAGCGCAACAGCGCGCTTCCGAAGTGCGACGGCGAGGTTCGCGACCGCGACGGAGACCAAACTTGGCGCAATGGCGCGCTTCCGAACCGCGCCGGAGAGGTCCGCGACCGCAACGACGAGGATCCGAACCGCGACGGACAGTGCGGCCAGCCCCTCGGCCCGACCGGCCGCCGCACGGCGACGTCGTCAGATCCCCTCCCTTCAAATGGCCTCCTCGCCACTCCGGCGGATTTGCGCTATTTTTCCGGGGGTATGGCTGAAAAACACCGCGATGCCGATCTCACCGGCTCCGAATTCGTGAACTCGGATCTTTCTGCGTCGACCTACGACGACGTGAATCTGACCGGCGCGAAGTTTGTGAACACGAACTTCAGCGGGGTGCGCTTCGACGACGTGAATCTGTCGGGCGGGCGCATCCAAAACGCGAACTGCACGAATCTCGCGCTCGCCGACCTCGAGTGCGGGGGGATGACGATCGACGGGATTCTCGTGACGGATCTCTTGCGCGCCTTCGCGGAGTCGGCGGCCAAAACTCCCATTCCGCCGCCCGCACCGCCGAAGTAATCGCGCATCCGCGCCTGCCCGGCAGCAGGAAGGGATTTTGGCGGATCGGGGAGGAGGCGGGGTGGGGGTTCCAAAATCCCTCGTCCGGAGGACGCGAGACGAAGAGCCGGTGGTAGCACCACCGGCCCGATGAGTCATCCGCGGCGGAGCGTCCGGAGGACGCGCCAGGAGGGCGGGCCGAGCAGGAGCTCAGCCGTACCGACGAATGGCACTCACTTTAGGGAGAATATGGCGGCGGCGCGCTGTCCCGGTCCGGAGGACCTGAGAGGACTAGCCGGCGATGCAATCGCCGGATCCGCCCAGCCCATCAGTGCGTCCGCAGGACGCGAGACGACGGCTCTGCCCGGCGGCATCTCGCGTCCTCCGGACGCACGCCCCGGCGGTGATCATCCGGCGATTCCATCGCCGGCTATTCGTCTCCCGTCCTCCGGACGAAACCTCCGCAGAACTCTTGCCTCGGCAGCGGGCAAAACCCCGCCAAAATCGCCTTAAGTGAGTGCCATTCCCGGGTACGGCTGAGCTCCCGCTCGGCCCAAGCTTCGCTGGGACTTCCGCGCTGCGCGCCACGCGTCCTCCGCGGAGACCGTACCCATTCGAGACTGCTCCATTGCCGTCGCGGCGCTCCACCATGCGGGCTGCCGCCGGCAGGCTGGTTGTCGCCCGGGCATCCCAATCGCATTCGCCCCGGGCGGGCGAATCGGTCGCGCGGAGGCGGGGTGCGGTGCGACGCGGGAATCGCAGCGAAGCTTGGGCCGAGCAAGAGCTCAGCCGTACCTGGTCAGACCGATGTCGCTCACGGCCTCTGGGAGAGGAACATCACCCAGCCGGGAAGCAGGCGGAGTCGGAATTTCATGAGCTTATTTCGCGGGATTGCCGGCGGTCTGGAGGGCGACTTGCTGCGGGGAACGCGGGGGCAGGAGCGCCTGCTCCAGCCGCGCGAGACGCGCCTCGCGCGCCTCATCCTGCGCCTCGCGCTCGGCCAGGCGCTCTTGCAGAGCGCTGATTTGCGCGTCCTTCTCGGCGAGACGCCGGTGATCCTTGAGGAATTCGTTGAGCAGCATGGCGTTGACCTGCTCGTAGCGGACGGTCTGGATCGCGCCGCTCGCGTCGCGAATCACGAGGTCGGGGTTCACCTCCGCTACTTCCTCGGCGATCAGGCCGAATTGCGGCAAGCCCGCCGCGTCGATCTCCGGCTTGTAACGGAAGCTCACAGGTCGGAGCGCGAGGAGCGCTGTGCTGGACTGGTCCATGTCGCGGATATCATCCTTGAAGCGGCGCGAGGACGTGATCGTGCCGAGCTGGCCGCTGCTGTTGATGAAGACCGCCGCGCCACCGGAGCTCGTCACGCCGCTGACGCCGACGAGGAAGACGCGGCTCTGGAAGGTGCCGATGCGGATGGTGTTGGCTTCGGCGGCCACGCCCGAGTTTCCGATCATGATATTATTATCGCCCGTGGTCAGATCCTGGCCAGCACCCGAGCCGAGAGCGAGATTGCTTGTGCCCGTGGTGTTGTTTGCGAGGGCGTTGAATCCCAACCCGGTGTTGGTGTTGCCCGTGGTGTTGGAGTTGAGCACCCGCTCGCCACTGCCGGTGTTGAAGTAGCCAGTCATCGCGAAATTCCCGGCGTTCTGTCCGGCAAAGAAGTTGTCGCTTCCGTAGGTGTGCAGCAGGCTGCCGCCATTCTGGGTGATCACCCCCACGCTCGCGCTGCTGGTCGCAGGCAGCGCGAGGCTGCCCGCCAGACCTGTCAGCCCGGAGCCGTCTCCGTGAATGACGCCAGCGAGATAGGTGTCGGTCTGACCATTGCCGATCCGGATGACGTTTGACTCCCCGGCCACGCCATTGTTACCGATCGCAATGTTGTTGTCTCCTGTCGTAAGGGAAGAGCCGGCGGCATACCCGAGCGCGAGGTTATTGCTGCCCGTGGTGTTGGCACTCAGCGCGCTGAAGCCCGCGGCCGTATTGAAGGCTCCCGTGGTGTTGGCGCCGATGGCGTTATAGCCGGCGGCGGTGTTGTTCGCGCCGGTCGTGTTGCTGTGGAGCGCGGTGTTGCCAGTCGCGGTCAATCCCGTGCCCGTAGTGTTAGAAAAGAGGGCACCACTTCCTACGGCCACATTGAACGTGCCATTCACGTTCGAGAAAAGGGCCTGCTCGCCCACGGCCACGTTGAATCCACCGGTGGTGTTTGCCTGGAGGGTTTGGTCGCCGATAGCGGTATTGGAGTTTCCGGTGGTGTTCAGCGTCAAGGCGTGGAACCCCGTGGCGGTGTTACCGCTCCCGCTCGTATTTTTGAGGAGGGCGGAGACGCCAGTGGCCACGTTGTAGTTGCCACCGGTGTTCGACGTTAGGGCCAGGAGCCCGAGGGCGGTGTTTCCGAATCCGGTTCCATTGGATTGGAGGGCGGCATATCCGACCCCGGTGTTGTAGGGGCCCGTCATCGTGAAGTTTCCGGCCCCCTCTCCGGCGAAGAAGGACGAAACGCCATACGTGTGCAGGATTCGGTTTCCGTTCTGGGTCATCACACCGACGGTGGCTCCGCCGGTCGGAGGCAGCGCCAAGCTGCCCGCCAGGGTGAGGGAACCGGCGCTGAAATTTCCGCTCGCGTCGCGTCGCACGAGGGTGCTCGCCGTGTTCGCGTTGGACGCCGCGTTGGCGAGATTCGCCCCACTCGCCACACTCGTCGCGGAGACGCCGCCCACGCTCGCCACCACCGTGGCCGCCTGGGTGCCGGCGAGGTCGCCCGCCAGCGGGCCCGTGAAGCTGACGGCAGTGGTGGCGGTGGTCGCGTTGCCCGCCAGCGAACCGCTGAACGTGCCGGTGGTGGTGCCGGCCAGCGTGAGACCTGACGCGAGGTTGCTGCCGGTGAGACCGGTCAGGCCGGAGCCGTCGCCGTGAATAACCCCGGCGATATAGGCATTCGTCTGCACGCCATCCGCACCGATCCTGGTGGTCAGCGACTCTCCATCGACGCCCTGATTCGCGAGGTAGATGTTGGAGTCGCCGGTGGTGAGCATGATGCCCGCGGTTTGCCCGATCGCCACGTTGCCGCTGCCGCTGCTGTAAATCAGCGAGCCCGCGCCGACCGCGGTATTGGCGGAGCCGCTCACATTGCTCAGGAGCGAGCCGTTCCCCACCGCCGTATTGACGAAGCCCGTCGTATTGCTGGAGAGCGCCAACCGACCGAGCGCCGTGTTGCGGTAGCCGGTTGTATTCAAGCTGAGCGCCCCCGTGCCGAAGGCCGCGTTCCGCTCTCCGGTGGTATTCGCGCCGAGGGCGGCCGCTCCGGTCGCCGTATTGTCCAACCCGGTCAGCGTGAAGTTTCCTGCGGCGGTCCCGGTGAACGTGTTGTTCGTCCCAAAAGTGTGGAGCAGGGACATCCCGTTCTGTCGGATGACGCCCGTCTTGCCGGTGGCGTCGGTCACTGGCAGCTCCACGCCAGCAGCGGTGAGCGCGTAGCCGACGGCGGTCACCCGCTGGTCCGGCGTGAGGAGCTGGAAGCCGTGGGTGCCGTCGTTGAACCAGACGCGGAGACGCACGTCCGGATTGGCGAACGTGCCCGGGGGGACCGCGCTCATGTTCGACAGCGTGGCATCGCCGAGCGGGACGGCATAGAGCCCCTTGGTGACCGTGAGCGAGACGGCTGCGGTCGGCTGCGCGCCGGCGGTGCTGCTGCCGTCATTGCTCCAGTAGGTGGTGGTGCCGGTGGCATCGACGAGGGCGAACTTGAACTGGCCCGTGCCGTCGAAGTTCGTGCCGCCCACGGCCACGCGGCCCTGGTAGTTGAGAACTGAGGGCACTTGGGCGGGCAGAGACGCGGCCTTGACGGCGAAAAGCGCCGCGAAGACGAGCGTTTGGGAGAGGCGGAGAGACATGGCGGGAGTTGCGGAGGTGGAACAGCGAAGTGGGGGCAAGCCCTTTCATGGCTGCGGAACGAAAAGTTGGGTATCCCACATTCGGGGGAGATCGGCTTGATTTCGGTGGGGGTGCCCGCCGTCAGTGGCGCTACGGGTAACGGTAGGGGAGGTACGGCTGAGCTCCCGCTCGGCCCAAGCTCCGCTCACACTCCCGCGTCGCACCCCATCCATCCTCCGCGCGAGGGAGTCGAGCGCCCGATTCGCGCGCCAGACCGGAAGCGGGAGGCAGCGCGCGGAGGCGGGGCGGAATGCGACGCGGGGGTCGCAGCGAAGTTTGGGCCGAGCGGGAGCTCAGCCGTACCGGGGAATCGCCGGATGATCACCGCCGGTGCGTGCGTCCGGAGGACGCGAGATCCAGCCGGGCAGAGCCGTCGTCTCGCGTCCTGCGGACGCACTGATGGGCTCGGCGGATCCGGCGACTGCATCGCCGGCAGTCATCTCAGGTCCTCCGGACCGGGACAGCGCGCCGCCGCCATATTTCTCCCTTGAGTGAGTGCGATTCAGCCGTACCGGGACGGAAGCCGTACCGGATCTGGCCCCCGCCTTACGGCTTCGAGATTTGCACCTCATAAAACCGCTGCGCGCCCGTGGCGCCCGTGTCGGTGAACGTGCCTTGGGCGCCGTTGATCTGCACGGGGCCCGTGAGCGTGACCCAATTGGTCGTCGTCAGGTCGGAGTTGCCGCGGATGACGTACGTCCGCCCGCTGATCGCCGGGGTGAAGGTCAGCAACTTTTGCGTCGGCTGTCCGGCGACGGGGGTGGCATTGACCTGAAAGCGGGAGTTCGGATCGAGCGGATTCAGGCCGGCGATGAACTTGAACAGATTATTCTGCCCGGTGCCGCTCGCGTCGACGTTGGGCGCGGCATTCGGATTGTTCAGTCCGAAGTACTGCACCTGCCAGGAGTCGTCGATGCCGTCGCCGGCGTAGCTACCGTAGTTATCCGGCAGCGTGTCGAGGACGGTCAGGTTCAGCAAACCGGTGAATCCGCCAAAGACGCCCTGCACCGTGGCGGGCGTGTTCTGGTAAACCGCGCCGGCGGTGGCGAGTCCGGCGGTGGTGATGCCGGTGATGGGGCCGCTCGAAACGCTCCAGGCGACGCTGCCCGCGTTGAGCGCGAGCGTGGTCGCATCGTCGAGCAACTGGGAGGCGCCGAGCTGGATCGTGCCGGTCTCGTTCACGGTGGTCGAAGCGGAACTCAGCAGCGTGCCGACCACTTCGTAGAGCTGGCCGATGTAGCCGCTCTTCGTGACTTCCGCTGGCGCAGCCGCGGTTGAGAGGCCGGCAATGCCGCCGAAGCTGCCGTCGTTGGTGTAGTTCGCACTGATGGCACGGCGACCTCCGGAGTCGGTCGTGTCGGTGAGGACGGCGTAGTTCGCGCTGCTGCGGGGGCCGGCGTGAAGGGACAGCGCCAGCGCGGTGGAAAACAGGAGGACGTGGGGGAATTTCATGGACTTATTTCGCGGGATTGCTGGAGGACTGGAGGGCGACTTGCTGCAGGGAACGGGGGAGCAGGAGCGCCTGCTCCAGCCGCGCGAGACGCGCATCGCGCGCTTCATCCTGCGTCTTGCGCTCGGCCAGGCGTGCATCGCGCGCTTGATCCTGCGCCTCGCGCTCGGCCAGGCGGGCTTGCAGCGCGCCGATTTCAGCGTCTTTCTCGGCGAGCCGCCGGTGATCCTTGAGGAATTCGTTGAGCAGCATGGCGTTGACCTGCTCGTAGCGCACGGTCTGGATCTCGCCGTTCGCGTCGCGGATGACGAGATCGGGGTTCACCGCCGCCACTTCCTCGGCGATGAGGCCGAATTGCGGCAGGCCCGCGGCGTCGATCTCCGGCTTGTAACGGAAGCTCACGGGTCGGAGCGCGAGGAGCGCGGCGCTGGACTGGTCCATGTCGCGGATATCGTCCTTGAAGCGGCGCGAGGAAGTCACCGTGCCGAGCTGGCCGCTGCTGTTGATGAAGACCGCGGCGCCGCCCGAGCTGGTCACGCCGTTGACGCCGACAAGGAAGACGCGGTTCTGGAAGGTGCCGATGCGGATGGTGCCGGCTTCGGCGGCCACGCCACTGTTTCCGATCATGATATTGTTATCGCCCGTGGTCAGATTCTGACCAGCAGCCGCGCCGAGAGCGAGATTGCCGGCGCCCGTGGTGTTGGTTCCGAGGGCGTTGTATCCCACCCCGGTGTTGGAGTTGCCCGTCGTGTTACCCGCCAACGCATGCCAGCCGCTGGCGGTGTTGCTAGCGCCCGTCGTGTTCGCGGAGATCGCCCCCGCGCCCATGGCGGCGTTGTTGATGCCAGTCATCGCGAAATTGCCGGCGTTCAGTCCGGCAAAGAAGTTGCCGGTTCCGTAGCTGTGCAGCAGGGTGCCGCCATTCTGGGCAATCACCCCCACGCTCGCACTGCTGGTTGCAGGCAGGCTGAAGGCACTTCCATGAATGACGCCGGCGAGATAGGTATCGCTCTGGCCAGTGCCGATCCGAATGACGTTGGACTCCCCGGCGACGCCGCCGTTCCCGATGGCGATGTTGTAGACACCAGTCGTCAGATTCATGCCGGCGAATGATCCAATCGCGATGTTACCTCCCCCAGTCGTGTTTAAGAGCGTGCCGGAACCGAGCGCGGTATTGTCGCTGCCAACCAGGTTGGTTAAGAGCGAGTTCCAGCCGAGCGCGACGTTTGTGCTGCCGGTGGTATTCCTGGACAACGCACTAGTGCCGATCGCAGTGCTGTTGACCCCCGAGGTGGTCGAAGTCGGCTGATTCGCATACAAGGCACTGCTGCCCACGGCGACGTTGTTGCTCGACCAGGCGGCTCCGCCATTGGAGAACGACTGCGTGCCCAGCGCACTCGATCCCACGGCGGTGTTGTTTCCGGCCGTGGTATTTACCGCGAGCGCGGTAAACCCCGTGCCGACGTTATCCGAGCCCGTCTGATTCAGCTCCAATACGTGGAACCCGGTGGCGGTGTTACTGTTGCCGCTTGTGTTCGCCCGGAGGGCGGATACGCCGGTCGCTGAGTTGTAGTTGCCATCGCTGTTGGAGGAAAGGGCCAGAAGCCCGAGTGCGGTGTTTCCGAAGCCTGTCACATTGGATTGGAGGGCGGCAAATCCGACCCCGGTGTTGTAAGGCCCCGTCATGGTGAAGTTTCCGGCCCCTGCGCCGGCAAAGAAGGAGGAAACCCCATAGGTGTGCAGCAGCGGTGAACCATTCTGCGTAATCACGCCGGCCGTGGCGCTGCTGGTTGCAGGTAGCGCGAGGTTGCCCGCCAGCGAGCCGCTGAACGTGCCGGTGGTGGTGCCGGCGAGCGTCAGACCAGATCCGAGATTGCTGCCGGTGAGACCGGTCAGGCCGGAGCCGTTGCCGCGAACGATGCCGGCGAGGTAGATATCGGTCTGACCGCTGCCGATCCGGATGACGTTCGACTCGATCTGCTGGCCGGTATTGCCGATGTAGATGTTGTTGTCACCCGTGGTGAGGGACTGCCCCGCGTAGCTCCCGAGGGCGAGGTTTCCACTCCCGGATGTCAGAGACGCCAGCGAGGCATAGCCAATGGTAGAATTGGCGTTGCCGGTGGTGCTCGACTGAAGCGAGACGAAACCAACGGCAGTGTTGCCGGTGCCGCTGGTGTTGCTTATCAAGGCATTATTCCCGCTGGCGGTATTTTGCGAGCCAGTCGTGTTGTTAAGCAGCGCGGACGAGCCTGTGCCCATGTTGCCGGAGCCTGTCGAATTATTCACGAGGACGTTGCGACCTAGCGCCGTATTTTGCGAACCCGTTGTGTTCGAGGTCAGCGTGTTTACCCCGTGCCCGGTATTTCCCTGCCCGGTCATCGTGAAATTTCCGGAGCCTGCACCCGAGAACGCGTTAAACGAGCCGAACGCGTGAAAGACCCGCGCCCCACCCAAAGTGATGATGCCGGCGCTGCCGGTCGTAGCGGGGAAGGCAAGCCCGCTCAGGCTGACGGAACCAGCGGAAAAATTCCCGCTGCCGTCGCGCTTCACGAGCGCAGAGGCCGTGTTCGCACTGGTTGCCGCATTCGAAAGGATCGCGCCGCTGGCCACGTTGGCTGCGCTCACTCCGCCTACATTGGCCACCACGGTCGCGGCTTGCGTGCCGGTGATGTCGCCCGCCAGCGCGCCCGTGAAGCTGGTGGCGGTGGCGGCATTGCCCGCCAGCGAGCCGCTGAACGTGCCGGTGGTGGTGCCAGCCAGCGTGAGACCAGATCCGAGATTGCTGCCGGTGAGACCGGTCAGGCCGGAGCCGTTTCCATGAATGATGCCGACGAGATAGGTATCACTCTGGCCCGTGCCGATCCGGATGACGTTCGACTCGCCCGCCATGCCGCCGTTCCCGATCACAATGTTGTTGCCGCCGGTTGTCAGATTGAAGCCGGCCAGGGACCCAAGGGCGATGTTGCCCGAGGCAGTCGCGGAGTTTAGTGAGAAGTCGCCAATGGCGACATTATTTGCCCCGGTGGCATTGGCGTGCAGGGCATTCAAACCGATGGCGGTATTTTGGCTGCCGGTGGTGGTGGCTGCGGCCGCCTCGGCGCCGAAAGCAGTATTGTAGAAGCCGGTCGTGTTTCCTGCGAGCGCAGAGTGCCCCACCCCGGTAACGAGGCGTCCGCTGGTCATCGAACTCAGTGCCGTCTCTCCGATGCCCATATTTCCGTCTCCGGTCTGAGAGAAATTTCCCGCGCTTTTTCCCGCGAAGAAGTTCCCAGCACCGAAGGTATGAAGCAACGACGTGCCATTCTGGCGGATCACACCGGTCTCGCCGGTGGCATCCGTCACGGGCAACTCCACGCCCGCGGCGGTCAGCGCGTAGCCCACGGCGGTGATCCGCTGATCGGGCGTGAGGAGCTGGAAGCCGTTGGCACCGTCGTTGAACCAGACGCGGAGACGCACGTCCGGATTGGTGAACGTGCTCGCGGGGACCGCGCTCATGTTCGTTAGCGTGGCATCACCGAGCGGGACGGCATAGAGCCCTTTGGTCACAGCGAGGGAGACCGCCGCCGCAGGCGGCGAGCCGGCGTTGCTGCTGCCGTCGTTGCTCCAGTAGGTGGTGGTGCCAGCCGCATCGACGAGGGCGAACTTAAATTGACCGGTGCCGTCAAAATTCGTGCCGGCGACGGCGACGCGGCCCTGGTAGTTGAGCACGGAGGGCACTTGGGCGGGCAGAAAGTCGGCCTGCACGGCGAGAAGCGCCGCGAGGACGAGCGTTTGGGAGAAGCGGAGAGACATGGCGGGAGTGGCGGGAGTGGAACTGGGGAGGGGGCAACGTCATTCATGGCTGCCAAACGCCGAGAGCGGTATCCCCCTTTCGGGGGAGATCGGCTTGATTTCGGTGGCGGCGCAATCCGTCCATGGCGCTACGGGCGGCGGTACGGGCAAGCCCCTGCTTGCCCCATTGTCCTCCGGTGGCGCAGAAGCCAGGAGAGCAGGCGGAGCAGGAGCTCAGCCGTACCGGACCCGGACCGGTGCCCCTCACGGCCTCTGGTAGAGGTACATCACCTTACCGGAGGTGTAGGACCAGGTGTCGTTGAAATAACTGCTGCCGTTGAATCCGCCCCAGACGATCATCTCGCTGCCCGTCCACACCGCCGTGTGCTGGTAAAGCGCGGCGGGCGCGCTCGTGGTGGTGATTGCCGTCCATGTGTTGCCCGCCGGATTGTAACGCCCGCCGTCGTTTAACGGACTGTCGTTGTATCCGCCCCAGACGATCATTTCGCCGCCTGTCCACACCGCCGTGTGATAGCGACGCGCGACATACGCGCCGCTGGTGGTCACCGGCGTCCAGGTGTTGGCCACCGGATTATAGCGTCCGCCGTCGTTGAAATAACCGCTGCCGCTGTATCCGCCCCAGACGATCATCTCGCTGCCCGTCCACACCGCCGTGTGAGAGTCGCGCGCGGCGAGCGCGCCCCCGGCGGTTACCGGGGTCCAATTGTCTCCCACCGGATTGTAGCGCCCGCCGTCGTTGAACTTCAGCGTATTGTAAGTTCCGCCCCAGACGATCATCTCGCTGCCCGTCCACACCGCGGAGTGAACGCTGCGCGCGATGGGCGCGCCGTTGATGGACACCACTCTCCAAGTGTTGCCCACCGGATTATAGCGCCCGCCGTCTCTCAAAGAAGCGCTGCCGTTGAATCCGCCCCAGACGATCATCTCGCTGACCGTCCACACCGCCGTGAGAGTGTCACGCGCGGCGGGCGCGCTGGTGGTGGTCACCGCCGTCCAACTGTTGCCCGCCGGATTGTAGCGTCCGCCGTCGTTTAAATAACTGCTGCCGTTGAATCCGGCCCAGACGATCATCTCGCTGCCCGTCCACACCGCCGTGTGAGTGTCACGCGCGGTGGCCGCGCCCGTGGTGGTCACCGCCGTCCAAGTGTTGACCGCAGGATCGAAGCGCCCGCCGTCGTTGAAATAACTGCCGTTTTTATATCCGCCCCAGACGATCATCTCGCTGCCCGTCCACACCGCCGTGTGAGAGGAACGCGCGGCGGGCGGAAATTGTGTTGTTCGATGCAACCATCCCTCCGCGACGGTCACGATGCCGGGTATCCTCACATAACCAGCAGACGCGAGACTGGCGGAATTCGAATCGGCAGACAACACCAGCCCCCCGCTGGCTACGCCCGCCTGCCCGCTGGCGTTTAAGTTCGCCGCCGCCGCGCCGGTGCCCAGTTGAGCGGGCCCCACCGCACCGGCGGCCAGTTGCGTGGAGCTGATCGCGCCGGCGGCGATCTGCGTCTGGCTGACCGGCGACCAGGTGCCGTTGCCAGCGTATTGGAAGGTGCCCGTCGTGCTTTGCGCCCCGGCTGACAGCAGCGAAGTGAAGATCTGCCCGCCGTTCACCACCGCGACCGCGCTGCGCGCATCGCTCGAGCACGCGACCGCTGCCCAACCGCGCGCCGTTTCCCCCGCCAGCCAGCTCAGGCCGCTATCCGAAGAGGTGTAGATCTGGCCACCGCTGACCACCGCGATGAGGTGCGTCCCATCGGCACTCGAAGTCACGGCCTGCCACGGGCGGACGCTCTCGCGCGGGGTCCAGGTCGCGCCGGCATCGGCCGAAGTGTAGAGCGATCCATTCGCTGCTCCGGCGACCAGCCGCGTGCCATCGGCGGACGAGGCCACCGCGCGCCAGCCGCGGTTTCCCGCCGCGGGCCGGGCGGTCCACGTCACGCCCCCGTCGGCCGAGGTGTAGAGTTGGCCATCCGCGGAGAATCCGCTGTTGGCTGCCAGCAGCCGCAGGCCATCCGCGCTCGAGGCGATGGCGCCCCAGCGGCGGGGCGTATCTGTCTGGCGGGCGGTCCAGGTCACTCCGGAATCGGTGGAGGTGTAGAGATAGTCACCTGGATTGAATCCATTGTTGGCCGCGGCCAGCCGGGTGCCATCCGCGGAGGAGGCGACGGAGGTGAACCATTCCCGACCTCCGACACTTTGCGGCGTCCAGTTCACCCCCGCATCCGCCGAGGTGTAGATGAGGCTTGGGAAGTTTCCATCCCCGAGCACCGCGACCAGTTTGTTGCCGTCGCTGGAAGCGGCGACCGCGGTCCAGGAGCCACTGGAACTGCGCGCGGTCCAAGTCAGCCCGCCATCAGTCGAGGTGTAAAGCTGGCCGCCGTTCACCGAGGCCACCAGCTTGGTGCCATCGGCGCTGGCTGCCACCGCCGACCAGTTCCGCACGCTCTCGCGCGCGGTCCAGCCCGTGCGGGTCTCCCAGCCGCCCGCGCCGCTGCTGGTGATTTGGACGAGATCGCCCACATTGGCCGAAACGGGGAGGGCGATCGCGGTGAGACTGGCGCTGGCGGCGACGTAGTTCGTATTCGCCACGGCGGACTGCGTGCTGCCCGCCACACTCACGGCGGGAATGACCGTACCCGGCGCGATACTCGTCGCGGTGACCGCCCCGGAGGCGAGCTTGGCGGAAGTGATGGCGCCATCGGGCACGGTGCTGGCGGTGCCGGCCATCATCGCGTAGCCGGCGGCGGCGATCCGTTGATCGGGCGTGAGGAGCTGAAAGCCGTTGGTGCCGTCGTTGAACCAGACGCGCAGACGCACGTCGGAGTTGGCGAAGGCCGTGGCCGGCACGCTGGTCATGTTGGTCAGCGTCGCATCGCCGAGCAGCACGGCGTAAAGGCCCTTGGTGACGACGAGCGTCAAGGCTGCGCTCGGCTGCGCACCGCCCGTGCTGCTGCCGTCGTTGCTCCAGTACGTGATGGTACCGGTCGCATTGACGAGGGCGAATTTGAACTGGCCCGTGCCGTCGAAGTTCGTGCCGCCCACGGCGACCCGGCCCTGGTAGTTGATCAAGGGAGGAACCTGCGCAGGGAGCGGGGCAGCATTCACCGCCAGAAGCACCGCGAAGACGAACGTTTGGGAGAGACGAAGAGACATGGCGGGAGTCGTAGGGGGTGGAACACCGGAGGGAGGGGGAGCAAGCGAAGTTATGGCTGCCAAACGCCGAGAGCGGTATCCCCAGTTCGGGGGAGATCGCCTTGATTTCGGTGGCGGCGCAATCCGTCCCCGCCAGGGATCAAGGGCCCGAAACCGCCTCACCGGCTCAAGGCGATTCGGGTGACCTGCCGCGGGCGCTTGCGTTCGACGAGGGCGGGCACGAGCGCCTTTTCCAGCCGGGCGAGTCGCCCCTCGATCTGGGCATTTTTCTCGCGCAAAGCGGCATTTTCACCGGCGAGTCCGGCGAGCTGACGCGCCACCTCCTGGGTGGCGGAGACATTCAGCATCGCGATCGCTTCGTAATCCACCGCGCGGAGGTCGCTGACTTCCCGCCCGTAGACGAAGACCCGAGTGGCCGAGGGCGCAAACGCGGTCCGAAACGCCCCGGGGCGCAGCTCCAGCACCTCGTAGATACCTTCTTCGCCTTCGGCCAGGAGGCGGACGCGTTCGCCCACCTTCAGGTCCGTCGCCAGTTCGGTCCAGCCATCGCGGAACGCTGCCACGCACAGTATGTCCGGCACCACACCGACACTGCGGCTGACCGCCTGCGGGAAGACCCGTTCCACCTGTTGAGCGATCACCTTCTTTTGGGCCCCGTCTCCCTTCGCGACGGGATCGCGAAACGTGTAGTCGGTAATTTCGATCGCGCGGAGCGTCTGCAGATCAGACACCGCATCGGAGATCCCGGCCACGCGCTTGAGGCGCGCGTCGGAGAGCGCGTCGAACTCCTGGGCCACGATGCGATCGGACGCCGAAAGGGAGACCGAGAGACTGCCCGGGCCGAAACGACCAACCGTGCCGTTTCCGTTTAAGTAGCCGTAGGTCAAATTCGTGTTCGTCACGCTTCCGCCGACCCGCAGCACGGCTGGGAGCGTGCCGGCAGAGGAGCCGACGATGGCGTTTCCGGTCAGCGTCAAGCTGCCTGCGAGTTGCGCGCTTCCCACCGCTCCGGCGGCGAGTTGCGCGCTTCCCACGACGCCGGCGGCAATCTGCGACTGGGCGACCGGTGCCCAGGCACCATTTCCCAGGTATTGGAGGCTCGCGGTCGTGCCTTGCGCACCGGCCAGCTGGCCGGTGGCGGTGCAGGTATAGATTAGACCTCCCGTATCCAGGGCGACGAGTTTCAGGCCATCGCTGGAGGCGGCGGCGGAGATCCACGAGCGACTGGCTTCATGCGTCGTCCAGGTAAGGCCGTAGTCGTTGGAGCTGTAAATCTGACTGCCCAGCGACAGCGCCACGAGCAGCCGCCCGTCCGCCGACATCGTCACGGAAGACCAACTCAGATTCGAGAGATGCGGGGTCCACGTCACGCCGCCGTCGGCTGAGGTGTAGACCTGTTCGCCGTCCACCACCGCGGCCATTCTCGCCCCGTTGGCGGAAATCGCCGCACAGGTCCAGTTGCGCCCGCTTTCCCGCGGCGTCCAAGTCACGCCGGAATCAGTGGAGGTATAGATCTGGCTGCTGCTCGCCACCGCGATCAGTTTGGATCCGTCCGGCGTGGACGCCACGGAGGTCCAATTGCGAATGCTTTCGCGCGGAGTCCAGGTCACGCCCGAGTCGGTCGAAGTATACAGCTTCCCGTTATTGGCCCCGGCAACGAGTTTTGTACCATCCGCCGAGGAGGCGACCGAAGACCACTGCCGCACGGTGTCCCGCGGTGTCCAGGTGGCGCCGGAATCGGTCGAGGTGTAGATGAAATCGCCCGCCACCACGGCGACCAGCTTGGACCCATCAGCCGAGGATGCGATGGCCTGCCAGGACCGCGAGGATTGGCGTGCGGTCCAAGTCGCGCCGGTATCCGCTGAGGTATAAATCAAGCCACCGTCCACCACCGCCGCCAGCTTTTGCCCATCAGCGGAGGATGTGACCTGCCACCAGTTCCGGATGCCCGCCGCCGGCTGTGGATTCCAGACCGAAGGCTGTTCGGTGGCTTGGATGCTCCCCTGGACGATCCATCCGCCGGCGCCGGCACCCGTGACCTGGACCACATCGCCCACATTTGGAGTTGGCGGCAGGGCGATCGTGGTAGGCAAAGTGCCTGTAGTCACGTAGCTGGAATTCGCCGTTGCCGTTTGCCCGGTCGCCGCGGCCACGAGCGGCGGCGCTTGCGCCCCAGGGGCGAGTTGAGTGGTCCCCACCGACCCGGCGGCGAGCTTGGCGGAAGTGATGGCGCCATCGGGCACGCTGCTGGCGGTGCCGGCCATCATCGCGTAACCCGCGGCGGCGACTCGCTGGTCGGGCGTGAGGAGCTGGAAGCCGTTGGTCCCGTCGTTGAACCACACGCGCAGCCGCACGTCGGAGTTGGCGAAGACCGCCGCCGGCACGCTGGTCATGTTGGTCAGCGTGGGATCGCCGAGCAGCACGGCGTACAGGCCCTTCGTAACGGGGAGCGCCACGGCCGCGGTCGGCGGGGAACCCGCGCTGCTCGTGCCGTCATTGCTCCAGAACGTCGTGGTGCCCGCCGCATTGACGAGCGCGAATTTGAACTGGCCCGTGCCGTCGAAGTTCGTGCCGCCCACGGCCACGCGGCCCTGGTAGTTGAGAACTGGGGGAGGCAGAGTGGTGGCCTTCACGGCATTCATGGCAAGCAGCGCCGCGAAGACGAGCGTTTGGGAGAGACGAAGAGACATGGAGGGAGTTGCGGGGGGTGGATCAGCAAAGGGGGGGCAAGCGAAGTCATGGCTGCCAAACGCCGCGAGCGGTATCCCCCATTCGGGGGAGATCGGCTTGATTTCGGTGGCAGCGCGCTCCGAATCGCGCCTCGGAAAATGCCGCCAGCCGCGGTCCCGCTTGACCTCGCGATGGCTCGGGGATTGGATCGCGGACCCGCGCCCATGTTCCTCCTCCTCGCGCAAGCCCCGATCCCGCCGTCCTCAGGCATCCTCCCCTGGATCCTCACGAGCGTGGGTCCCGTGCTGTGGGTGCTGCAGCTCGCCCTGATCGTGCACGTCTACCAAACCGGGCGGCCCTACTGGTGGATTTTCGTGCTGTTTATGGCGCCGTTCATCGGGCCGGTGCTCTACTTCTTCGTGGAGATTCTCCCCGGGCTGCGAGGTGCGCGGGGAGGGGGATTTCTCGACAGCCTCAAACCGCGGAAGTGGCGCATCCACGATCTGCGCACCCGGCTCGAGGAGAGCGATACGCACGAAAACCGCCTCGCCCTCGCCGCCGAGCTCTCCGAAGCGGGGGATCAACAAGGCGCGCACGACACCGCGCTCGAATGCCTGCAGGGTGTTTTTCGGGACGATGGCGACAGCATCGTCCAGGTCGCCCGGTACAAGGTGGAACTCGGCCACTTCGAGGACGCGCTCGCGCTCATGGCGCGCGTGAAGGATCTCTCCGACCGGCGCGTGGCGATGCACCTGGCGCTACTCCGGGGGGATGCCGGCACGGGGCTCGGTCGCTACGAGGAGGCGGAGGAGGCGTATCACAGCATCGAGACGCGTTTCATCGGCGAAGCGGTGCGGGCCGGTTTGGCCCGGGTGTACGCGAAAACAGGCCGGACGGCGGAGGCGCTCGCGATCTGGCGGGATATCCACGCGAAATACCGGCGGGCGTCCGCTTCCTGGCGACGTTCTGAAAAGGGCTGGTATCGGCTGGCGGCGGCGGAATTGAAGGCGGCGCAGTCGTGAGCGCCCGGATTTCTTTGTGGGGGCGCGCCGGCGAACCGGCGATTCGCAAGGCAAGTCGTTTCCACTGCTCATGAGCGCACCCACCAAGCCTCCCATGCCCCGGCTGCCGCTCCTCTTGGCGGTGATGTCCGTGGCGGTGTCTTTGGTCTGGTGGTTGCCGAAATTTTCAATGGCCGGGAATCCCTTTGATGAGGCGATTTTGCTGATCTATCCCGAGCTGGTCATGCTCGGGAAAGTGCTGCACCGGGATTTCCAAGCCTACTACGGGCCGGGAAATGTGTGGATGCTGGCCGGGATCTATCAGGTTTTTGGGGTTTCGATTTCGGTCGAAAGAATCGTCGGGCTGGCGGAGCGGATCGTTTTTCTCCACCTGCTCATCTTGCTGGCTGGGCGTCTCACGGGTCGGGCGGTCGTGACGGTCATTTTGGCCGGTCTTCTGGTGCTGACACCGCTGGGTTTGATGGCATTGGCTTGGATTCCGGCGGTGATTCTCAGTCTGTCGGGTCTGCTGGTGGCAGGCAGGGTCGCAAATCGGGATGCGGCGGATGCGATCGTTCCACTGCCCTCGCTGGCGGGTGGACTGATGGCTCTCAGTCTGTTGTTTCGGCCAGACGCGGGGCCCGCGGTGCTGCTGGCGTCAGGGATTTTTCTCCTGGGGTGGACGGGCCGGCAAAGAAGGCAATGGCTGACCGGGTTTCTCCTCGGGAATGTGCCGATGCTCATCCATCTTCTCACGGCGACGCCTCGGGCGGTGTGGAATAACCTACTTTACTACCCTTTGTTCATCGTCAAGGATGGTCGGCTCATTCCTTGGGCCGATGTTAAGCCCATTATTCAGCCCCTGATCTGGCTGTATCTTGCGCTGGCGTTTGCCAACGTCCTCACCGGCATCCTTCTCTGGCGACGGGACAAGGCGTCCCCTCCCTTGTTTTTGGCGGTGAGTCTGTTGGGGGTGGGGTTGGCCCACCAAGTTTTCCAACGGTGCGATCTGGCGCATCTGGCCATGGGGTCGTTGATCACGTTTCCGCTGGGAGCGATCACCGCGCACATCTGGCTCGAGCGCTGGTGGCCAGCGAGAAGCAGATGGCTCACCGGGCCCGCCGGTCTCGTGCTCTGCGGCTCGATTTTCTTCGCGGTCGCGCCAGATTACGGCAGACAAATCGCGCTGCCTCAGTTGCGGGAAGTCGTTGCTGAGGAAGCCGTGCCTGCAAACTCGGTGGTCAGTGGCTCGCGGTCCTATCCGATCGCGCCACCCGTCGCGCAGTTTCACGCGATGAAAGTGACAGAGTATATTAGCAGTCGCAGTCAGGCCGGGGACAAAATATTTGTCGGACCCGGCGATCTGCGGAGAACATTTTACGGAGACCTGTATTTCTATTACTTGCTGATGCCCCGCATGATGCCGAGCGGATACTTTATGGAGTTAAATCCGCTGTTAACCAACTCCGAAACCTCAGGCATCGAGCAGCAAATCCTCGGCTCGGAATGGGTGCTTCTGAATCAGATCTACGATCATTATTACGAGAACAATCGTTCGTCGGAGTTGGGATCGGAGAAGCCGGGCAAGGTTCTCAAGGCGCACTTTCAGGAAGTCTTCCGCAGCGGCCCTTTTCTCGTCTATCGCAAGGTCTCGGTGACGGCGCCGCCAGCGGCGAATTGAATTCCAGGCCTCGTCGATGCGGAGCCCGGCGGCGTGGGACCGGTCGTGACAGGCCTCGGCTGCATCCGCAGGATCGCCGTCTGGCCGCTGCCCTCCGGCCGATCCCGTCGCGGCCCTGAATGTGCCCGCAGCTTCCATCCATTTCGCAACTCGCGCACCCACCAGATCACGGGCGTCGGACCACTCGTGCTGTGACGCCGGTGTCGGCCCGGACCGATTTCCTGCGACCCTGCGGGGCCTCCGTGCGTATGCAGGGTGCACGCCCGACTCTTATGACCAGATTTCGCTTCGTCTCCGCCGTTCTTCTGCTGCTGGCCTTTTGCCCGGCTCCGATGCTTCCCGCTGCGAACCGCACTTACACCGGCGGGGATGGCGGTAACTGGAGCACGGGGTTCAACTGGAGCGGCAGCGTGGGTCCGGCGCTCGGCGACATGGTTTTTCTCGGCAGCGCGTCCGCGGTCACCGCGAACGTCACGCTGAATCTGAACGTGGATCTGACGAGCAACCAACTGCAGCTGCTCGTGATCGATTCGAGCATGATCTCCGGGGTCTTCACGCTCAGTCAGACGATTGCGAGCAGCGTGATGTTTGCCAGCGAGGAACGCATCGGCACGACTGTCGGCGGAAATGTGTACAACCAGAGCGCCGGTCTCAACCGGACTAATCTGCTGACGGTGGGCTTGGGCGCGGGGGCGAGTTTCGGAAGCGGAATCTACAATCTCTCGGGGACAGGGACTTTGAATACGACCGACCTCCGCATCAATCCGTTCGGACTGTCGAACGCGGGCCAGTTCAACCAGACCGGCGGCACGGCGAACATTTCCCAATTGCTCTCGATCGGGGGCATTTCCTCCGGATCCTACAATCTCTCCGCTGGCGCGCTGAACCTGACCAACACCAACAGCCTGGTTGGTGCCACCCTTACGATCGGCGGCGGCGGGGCCATGAATCACACCGCCGGGATCGTGCAGTTCTCCGGCAGTGGCGGCGGGCTCAACGTGGGCACGAGTGCGGGCAACGTGATCACCTCCTACACGCTCAATGGCAGCGCGCAGCTGAAGGGTGCCAACGTGGAGATCATCGGCCAGAGCTTCGCCGGAACGTTTCTCCACAAGGGCGGGACGAACACGCTGGCGGCCGGCGGCACGCTCACGATCGGCGGGGCGGGTCTCTACGACTTCAGCGGCGGCACGCTCACCGCCCCCGCCCTCACCGTGGTCGGGCTCTACAAGCAGACCGGTGGCACGCTCACGGCCACGGGTACCGGCGTGACGGTGAGCGCCGGCGGCACGTTCACGCTCGACAGCACCACTTCCGCGGCCGCCGTGAATGCCTCGAGTCTCACGCTTTCGGGCGGGGCGTTCGCCCAGTCGGGCGGCTCGATCACGCTGAGCTCTTTTCTGATCTCCAACGGTGCCTTCACCCTGAATGGCGGCAGCGTGGGCGTCGGCTCCAATTTTTTCGTCGGCAGCGGCGGCACCGGCACCTTCACCGCGAATGGCGGCACGATCACGGCAAATGCCGGGCTGTTGCTCGGCAGCGGCAGCGGGAGCAGCGGAACTCTCACGCTCGGCGGCACGAATCTGACGGTGAGCGGCTTCGAGGTGGTCGGCAGTTTCGGCACCGGGATCGTCAATCAAACCAGTGGGACGCATCAGGCGAACGGCCTCGTCACGATCGGCTCCTCCTTCGGCGGTGTCGGCACCTACAATCTCAGCGGCGGCACCTTCAGCTTCGGCCCCGCCGGTGGGCTCATCCTCGGAAACAGCGGGAGCGGCACGCTCAACTTTTCCGGCGGCTCCCTCGTGGTGCCGGCGTTGAGCCTGCAGATCGGGGCGAACGGCGGGGTCGGACTTCTCCAGATCACGGGCGGAGCCTTCTCCGTCTCGGGCGCGACCCTGGGCGATGCCACCGTCGCGAGCGGGACCATCTCCGTGACGAACGGCGCGGCAGCGGTCTTCACCGGACTGGTCTTGTTCAACAGCTCGACCACCGGCCTCAATCTCAACGGTGGCGCCCTCAGCGTGCAGGCGATCGGCACGGGCGGCAGCGCGCGACCGACCTTCGCGCTGAGTGATCCCGCGACGGGACCCGCGCTGACGTTCAACGGCGCCGCCCAGTTCAGCAACATCGTGGCTGATTTCACCGATGCCGCCCTCGGCGCCGGCACGGTTCGGGTGACGAACAGCGCGGTGCTTGCGATCAATGGCGGGATCCTCACGAACACCGGCGGCTGGACGGCAGACAACGGCGGATCGATTCAATTCCTCGGCGGGTCGCTTCGTCCGGGCGTCGGCTCGCTCACCGCCGGCACCGGCGGGACGATCACCTACAACAACGGGGTGGCGGTGCAGGGCGGTTCACTCTTCGGGCCTGGGACGCAATCCATCGGCGCGGGTGGCGCCAGTTTCACCGGTACCACGTCGTATGCGCCGCTGACTCAGACCGGTCCGGCGGTCCTGCGCAGTTTCACCAATGCCGGCGCCTTCACCAACAACGGCCTGCTCACGTGGAATGGCGGCCGCAATGACGACGCCGGGGTGATGACGATCAATGCCGTGGCCAATCTCTCCAACGTCAGCAGCCGCGGCGTGCTGACGGTGAACAGCGGCGGCGTCATCAACAACACGGTCAGCAGCCTGGTCTTCGGCGGCGGCTCGCGCACCACGATCAACTCCGGCGGCGTCCTCAACGCGCTCGGCGGCACGACCGTCGAACTCAACGGCGGCCTGCTGACGAACAACGGCACCATCACCGGCACGCTCAACGTGAACTACGGCGGCACCGCCCGCGGCGCAGGCATCTTCGGCACGGTGAACGTGGGCGATGGCGGGAAGTTCTCCCCGGGCTCCGGACCGATCACCGTCAACGCGCTCAACCTCGCCGCCACCGGGGCCTATCGCTTCGAGCTCGCCGATGCCGCCCTCGCCGCCGCCGCCCCGGCGCTGGTCAATGCCGGCCCGCTCGCGTTCGCCGCCCCCGGTTCGCCTGATGCCCGCTTTCGCTTCGAGCTCGCCAGCGTCACCGCCGCCAGCGCGCCGGGACTGACGCTGGGGTTCGATCCCGCCCGCGCGCAGGACTTCGTCATTGCCCGCAATCTCGGCGGCATCACCGGCTTCGATGTCGCCGCGGTCCTGGTCGACACCAGCGCCTTTCTCAATGCGACCCAGGGCGGCGCCTTCACCGTCGGGGTGCTGGGCAACGACCTGGTGCTGCATTTCCAGCCGGTCCCGGAGCCGGGCGTGAATGCCGGCCTCGCGGCTGGTACGGTCCTCGCGGCGCTCGCATCCTTCCGCCGGCGCCGGAACCGGCGCGGGACCGAGGTTTCCAGGTAGTCACCCCGATTGAATTTTGAATTCCCTTCCGAGCGCCCCGTTCGTGCGGCGCGCCCTCCTCGTCATGCGTCTCGCCGTCTCTCTCTCGCTGCTTTTCGGCCTGCTCGGTCCCGTCCTGGCCCGCGATGCGATCATCGAGGGCCGCTTCGAGCCGGACGCGACCAACGTCTTCCAAAATCTGACGATCAGCGCGAGCGGCTACATCACGTCCCAGCCCGGCGATGTCTTTGTGGTCAACGGCGACTTCCTCAACGGTAGTGTGCTCAATCAGTCCTGGAGCACGGCCGGCGCGGAGCTTTCGTTTCAAGGCGGGCCGGTGCACAACGTCACCTTCGCCGGCGCGGAACTCCAGGCGTCCTACTTCGGCTACGCCGCGAACTTCGCCTTCGGCACGCTGCGCCTCGGCAGCGGACAATCGCTCGTACTCGGCGATGGCAACGCCACGGCCGGCGCGGCCTTTTACACCCAGAAGTTGATCCTCGCCGGCGGGCTCGCGCAGATCGCGCAGATCACCGGAAACGGCTGCAACATTTACTACGATCCCACCGACGCCGCGAACGCCTACCTCAACGCGCAGACCTATCCGCTGGCCGGCGGCGGGGCGATCATTCCGGTGCTGGCGGTCCTGCAGATCATCAACGAGACCCGTCCCGTCGCCGGCACGTTGCGCCTCACCTGTGTGGGCGTACCGTCGCGGCTGAACACGATCGAGGCTTCGCCGAATCTCGCGACCGGGACCTTCGCGGCCATCGGCGCGGTGGCGGTCGATGCCACGGGCAATTTCAGGTTCGACGATCAGAATGCCGGCGCGTTTGCGAAGCGGTTCTATCGCGTCCGGTTTCCGTGAGCCGGCGGCCTTCGCCCGACCCAGCCCATCCGCTCAATGTCAAAAATGGTTGGCTCCTGGTGTTTCGCCGTCTTCAGCGTCCTGGTGCTGGTGATCACTTTCTATTTTTCGATCGTGGGCCTCGGTCTCCTCGTCGGGGCGCCGAGCGCGAATGGCACTCGCTTCGAGGGCGCAGCCCTGTTGTTCCCGAGCATCGTTCTCGTGCTTTGGCTCGTGGGACTCCTGCCGTGGCTGCGGGGGGCGTCGCTCCTCTGGCTGGGCGTGGGGACGCATGTCCTCCTCCTGCCGCTGATCGTCACGCTGGTGCGAATGGGTTTCCCGGCCGCTCTGGGTCTGCTCGTTCCCATCGGCTACAGCGCCGCGTGGTGGTGGCTCGTTCGCTCCAGGCTCGTGGCCGACTGAGCGAGCAAATCGGGACGGGTCAGTTTGGAGCGAGCGACGGCGCCGCCCAGTCCACGCGCTTCAATCACTTCGTCCCGATGTTCGTCTCCTTCTTGTCGAGCTCGTTGTTCTTGAACGTAATGTTCACGTACACAGGCCCCTCCATGTAGCGGAACGTAGTGCGCTTGTAGACCACGAGGTCCTTCGTTTCCGAATCCTGCGGGGCGCCGAGGATGGCCTGGACCTGACCCTGGGTCATGCCCTGCTGAATCTGGTCGACGTTCGCTTTCGTGAGTTTCGTCATCGCGGGTGCGGCGGTGCGATCGCAGGCTGCGGTGAAGAAGAGGCAGACCGCCGCGAGAAATGGGGCAGCGAGGCGGAGGAATCGAAAGGAGGCGGGTTTCATCACCCGGCTATCGCGCCTGCGGGATGCTCCGGCCGGGTGGATTTGGTGGACGCTGCCGGATTTCGGGTCGCTCGCGGCCCAGCCACGGTTCCGCGGGGCCGCCGACCGGCCCAATGTGCCTTTATCCGCGAGTCAACCCTGAAGCGCCGGATGCGGTGCGCGCGGCTGGCCGGCCGGCGGACGCCAGCGATCGGCGAAGCTGAAGACGAGGGGATTGAGCGTGATCGAAATGAGGGCGCCGGCGACGATCAGCGTCTGGCCTTCCGCGGGGAGGAGCTTCATCTCGACTCCCAGCGTGGCGAGGATGAACGAGAATTCCCCGATCTGGGTGAGCGAGGCGGAGATGACCGTCGCGTCGCCCATTCCGTAACCGCGGACGCGAAGAATCGAAAACGCGGCGAGAGATTTCCCCACCGTGATCAATGCGACGACTGCGAGCACCCGGAGGGGCTGCTCAAACAGGATCGCCGGATCGAAGAGCATCCCGATCGCGATGAAGAAAAGCGCGGAGAACACGTCCTGAAGCGGTTGCAGCTCGTGGGCGGCGCGATGGCTGTATTCCGAGCCATTCACGACCATGCCCGCGAAGAACGCGCCCAGCGCGAAGGAAACGTCGAAGAACTCGGCCGAGGCGTACGCGACTCCGAGGGCGAGCGAGATCACGGCGAGCGTAAAGAGCTCGCGCGAGCCGTTTGCTTCGATCTGCCTCAGACTCCACGGCAGGATGCGCTTCACGACGACGAGCATCAGGATGACGAACGCCACGACCTTTCCAAGGGTCGTACCGACGGCGAGCCAGAGGTTATCCGGGGGCGGATGTCCGTGCGGCGGCACACCGCCGAGCGGGGTGGCGAAGGCGGGCAGGAGGATGAGAACGAGGACCATGACGAGGTCTTCCACGATGAGCCAGCCCACGGCGATGCGGCCATGAGGGGTACTGACTTCATCGCGGGCTTCGAGCGCGCGGAGCAGTACCACCGTGCTCGCGACCGAGAGCGCCATTCCCAGCACGAGCGCCCCTCCCGGTGACCAGCCCCAGAAGCGGCCCAGACCGAAACCGAGCGCCGTGGCGAAGAGAATCTGTCCGACCGCGCCCGGAATCGAGATGCGCCGGACCGCGAGCAGCTCCGGAACCGAGAAATGCATGCCCACGCCAAACATCAGCAGCATCACGCCGATCTCCGCGAGCTGCGGAGCGAGCTTGATGTCGGCGACGAAGCCAGGCGTGAACGGGCCGACCATGATGCCGGCGACGAGATAGCCGACGAGCGGCGGCTGCTTGACGCGTCGCGCGAGCATTCCCCCGGCGAAAGCAAAGGTGAGTCCCACGCAGATGGTGGAGACGAGCGGAATTTGGTGGGCCACGGCGGAGCGCCCGGTCGGCGGGACCGGGGGAGAGGAGGGTTGAGGGAGCGGAAGGGTCGGGGAACGACGCAGGGATCTTAGGAGTTGAGCTGATTCGCTCGCAGCTCCCAGACCTGCTTCTCCTGGCGCAGCGAACGGATCTCGCGCTCCAGCCGCAGCTTTTCCTGCTCGAAGCGACGCTGCTTGTCCACGTCGAACGTCGTTCCTTCCGAGTTGGTGAACCGGATCGGCGGCGAGAGTCGCCGCTCCTCCGACTCTTTGTTCTGGATCGTCCAATTGAGATCGCTCACCTTCTTGCGGGCCTCCGCGAGGGCCGGACTGACCGCCGTTCCGCGCGCTGATTCGGACTCGGCCGAGGCTGTGCGCGCCGCCGAGGCCGGGCGCGGAGCTTGTTCGTCGGTGCAGGCGGAGAGAAGGGCGAAGAGGGGGACGATCGCGAGGCAGCGGAGATTCATGGAGTAAGAAACGGGTGCGGGCGTGATCGCGAATGGGTTCCGGAACGGCAGGGCCACAGCACCGTTTCCGACTCCCCACGTCAACGGTGAACTCAGAGTGTCCCCCGAAAAGCACTGGGAGGCAGGGCGATCCGCCCTGCTACTTTTCCGTCCCCGGCCGCAGCGGGGCGCGCACGATGCGGAAGCCCGTGAAGTTGTCCCGACTCGTGGACGGCTTGCCCTGCCGGTAAGAAGTTAGCAATTCCGCGCGATCGCCGATGCAGTAGGCGCCGCCGCGGATCGCGTGCCGCCGGTCGTCTGGATTCTCCGGGTCGAAACGCTCGAGACACCACTCGCGCACGTTCCCGCTCAGATCGTGGATCCCGATGTCGTTCGGCAGGAACGAGCCGACTGGCGCGGTCGCCTCGAAGCCGTCCTTCCAGCCCCAATCCGGTTGGGTCTGATAGTTTCCCGATGCCGGGGGCGGAGGCCACTCGTTGGTTCCCCAGGGATGCCGCGCGTTCCCGGCGGCGGTTTCCCATTCGATCTCTCGAGGGAGCCGATACTCGAGGGAGGCCGGCAAGACGCCGGACTCCCGCTCGCGGGCGGTCAACCACCGGCAAAATGAGTTCGCCTCTTCCCAACTGACCAGCACCACCGGATGATCCTCCCCCGCCGCGAACCCGGGGTCCGCCCAGGAAGGTGTCGGGACGGCGGCAGGTCGCGGAACCGCGGCGGGATCCCTCCACGGCGTGTCCTCGGCGTAAGCGCGAAAGTCCTGGATCCGCGTTTCCCAGACGGCAAAATCGATCGGCGGTTCGCCGAGCAGGGTCAGCGCGACGAACGGCTGTCCGAGGGAGTTCGCCGGTTGGTGCGGATGCGACGCGCGATTCCGTGGCGCGGCCGTGGGATAGGCGTCGGCGGTCCGAGGCGCAGGCTGGCTCGGACCGCGTGCCGGAGCGGGATGAGGCGAGGCGGGCCAGAAGAACCAGCCGAGTGTCGCGATGGCCGCGAGACCGACGCCGCCGCCGACGAGCCAAAACGGCCGGGCGATGGCTCGGGGCGTCGGATGGCTCGTCCGATCCGAGCCCAGGCTCGTGAAGGCGGCGGGATCGGGGCCGGAAATAGCGACCCGCGTCGGAGTGGGAGCGACGGGTGGCGGATTCGCCCGCAGCGTTGGCTCGACGCCCAGCTTCGTCGCAGCTGGATCCGGCGGCGCAGCTGGCGCAGCAACTCGCGCTGGGTGGGGCAGCGCGTGGGTGCCGTCGGCGAGGGCGAGCTTAAGCCACGCGAAGAATTCATCGGCGGTCGGAAATCGCTCGGCGGGTTCCTTCGCCATGAGGCAGAGCACCGCATCGTCCCACGGCTTCGGCAGGTCCCGGCGAACCTCGCTCGGACGCGGAGGTGGCGCCTGCAGGTGCCGCGAGTGCAGCACAGGAGAGGTGCCTTGGAACGGCGGCTTCCCGGTCAGCATTTGGTAGGTGACGCATCCGAGCGAGTACAGATCGGCTCTCGGAGTGATGGCATGGCTTTCCGGCTCCCATTGCTCTGGCGCCATGTAGAGCGGTGTGCCCATCACGTCGCCTGTCCCCGTGAGGCTGGCCGCGGCAAGATCGTCGTTCAGCATCCGAACGAGTCCGAAATCCGTGATCGCGGGATGTCCGTGCTGATCGAGCAGGATGTTGGCCGGCTTCAGGTCACGATGGATCATCCCGTGGAGATGCGCCGCAGCGAGACCGCCGCAGATCGGCTCAAGCAGAGCGAGCGTCTCGTCTTGGGAGAAGGGACCAATCCCGGCAGCCATCCGACTCTTCAGCAGGGCCGCGAGCGTTCCGCCCGCGTAGTACGCCAGAACGAGGTAAAAAGTTCCTTCCTCGTCGCCAAAATCATAGACCGGCACGACGCCCGGGTGCTGGAGCGCCGCCAGCGCACGGGCCTCGCGGAAGAACCGCGAAGAATCCGTTATTTTCTCCTGACTCTCGGCGTGCAGAATCTTGATCGCGACCTCGCGATTCAACTTCGGATCAAGCGCGCGATAAACGACGCCGTACGTCCCCTGTCCGAGGCGGTCGGCAACCGAATCGTGAACGACGTAGCGCCCAAAGGACAGAGGCATCTTGCGTTCATATCGGCATGGGCGGGAGGACGCAAGGATCGCGGGACCAGCGGCGTCAGACGTCGCATCGCCCGAGCTGGGCGCGGCATTTTCTTCCATCCGAAAGGATCGACACCGGCCGATCGCGCAAAAAAGCTGCAAATCCCGCCACGAACAGCTGGTCATGACCCATCGCTCCAGCAAAGCTAATCCTTGAATCTGGATCACCGATTACCGCTCACTGATTCCCCATCCCCGCTCCCCACCTCGCCATGTCCCTCCTCATTCGAAACGGCGAGATCGTCACTCCGGACCAGCGTTACGTGGCCGATATTTTCTGCGAGCATGAAACGATCACGGCGATCGGCCGCGACTTGAAGGCGCCGGCTGACGCGACCGTGGTGGATGCCGCGGGGAAGTTTGTCTTCCCGGGATTCATCGATCCGCACACGCACATCTACCTGCCCTTCATGGGCACGTTCTCGAAGGACACTTATGAGACGGGGACGCAGGCGGCGCTGGTGGGCGGCACCACGACGATCTTCGACATGTGCTGCCCGTCGCGCTCGATGGAAGCGAGCGAGGGCTTCGCGCTGTGGAACGCCCAGAGCGAAGGAAAAGCGTGCTGTGATTACTCCTATCACATGGGCGTGACGAAATTTGACGATCGGACGGAAGCCCAGCTCCGGGAAATCGTCGCCGCCGGGGTGAAGTCGTTCAAGGTCTTCCTCGCCTACAAGGGGGCCTTCGGGATCGACGACACGGAGCTCTATCGCACGCTCCAGCTCGCTCGCTCGCTGGGGGTGATCACGACGGCCCACTGCGAAAATGAAACGCTCGTGGCGGAGAAGCAGCGCGAACTGCTCGCGGCCGGTCTGACGGATCCGGGCCAGCATCACGCCAGCCGTCCGCCTCGCGTGGAAGCGGAGGGGGTGCACCATCTGCTGAGCTTTGCCGAGCAGACTGGTGCGCCGGTGTACATCGTGCATCTGAGCTGCGAGGAAGCGCTGCGGGAAGCGCTCGAAGCCCGTCTGCGCGGGGTCGAGGTGCGGGTGGAGACGCTGATCCAGTATCTCCTCCTCGATAAGACGTATGCGGAGCGCGATGGCTTCGAAGGCGCGAAATACGTGATGTCGCCCCCGCTGCGCGACATGCGGAATCAGACGGTGCTTTGGAACGGGCTGCGCTCCGGTCTGGTGGATACGGTCGCGACGGACCACGCGCCATTCGACTTCGCCGGGCAGAAGCCGATGGGAAAAGACGATTTCACGAAGATCCCAAATGGCATCCCGTCGCTCGAGGAGCGGGTGAATCTGCTTTACACCCACGGGGTGGTGACCGGGCGGATCGACCTCCACACCTTCGTGGCGGTCGCGAGCACCAACGTGGCGAAAACGTTTGGCCTTTTCCCGCGGAAGGGAGCGATTCAACCCGGAGCGGATGCCGACCTCGTGGTCTACGATCCTGGCTACCGCGGCGTGATCAGCGCGAAGACCCAGACGATGAACGTGGATTACAGCGCGTTCGAAGGCTGGGAATTGAAAGGCCGTCCGTCGGTTGTGACCGTGCGCGGCGAAATCGCGGTCCGGGACGGCAAATTCGTTGGCCAGCGGGGGCGGGGGAAGTTCCTGCGCCGATAGGGCCTTCTCCGGCCGAGCCGGGTTCCTTGAACGACGTTCCGGCATCTGGACCGCGCCGCTGTCCTCGCGAATCGTTCCTTCGTCCTGGTTGGTTCGCTTCGCGCTTGCCGCTGAACTGATCCCGCAACAGGATGCGCGCCGCGGAGCCGCCTTCAACTCGACCCGAATGGACTGGATCAAGCAGAATTACGAACGACTTCTCCTCGCGGTCACTGCGACGGCGCTCCTGGCAGTTTCCGGCTGGCTTATTCTCTCCGCGCGCAGCTTTGGCGAGGCTTTCAGCGCCCTGCAGAATCCTCCGGCCCGAAACGACAAGATCCCGGCGCTCGATCTGAGCGCGGCCGACTCTGCGCGTGCGCGCCTCTCGGCGAAGGTCGATTGGGAAGGCCGCCGGACCGAAGGGGGGCGGGAAATCCCCCTGTTTGTGAGCGTCCCGTATATCGCGAAGAGCGAACTGAAGGATGGGAAGCAGGTCGAATCGCTCATCGATCCGCTCCGCGGCACCGAGTCGCTGCACCCGCCTGTGCCGAACGCCTGGCTGGTGGCCAACAAACTGCCGCTGCTCGACCAGCGCGTGTTGCTCGACGATCCGGACGGCGATGGCTTCACGAATCTGGACGAGTACCTCGGCAAGACCGATCCGAACGACAAGGAATCGCACCCACCGTATTTGACGAAACTGTTCCTCAAGCGGTTCATCCAGAAACCCTTCCGGCTCGTCTTCGCGGCGAGGGTGGGGGAGACCGTGCAGATCAATACGCAGGACCTCGACCAGCCGACGCAGTTTTTGAAGGTCGGGGCCGTGATCGGCGGCACGAAATTCAAGATCGTGGATTTTAAACCGATCGAAAAGGTGGACGCGGAGGTGGGCATCAAGCGAGACATGTCCGAGGTCACGCTCGAAAACATGGAGACGAACGAGCGCATTGTCCTGGTGAAGGAGATGACGGTGAATTCTCCCGACTCGTACGCGCTGCTGACCTACGTGTGGGAAGGACGCGATTTCCAACTGAAGAAGAACGAGGAATTCTCGCTGAAACCCGAGAACGGGATCAAGTACCGGCTCCTCGACGTTAGCGCGACCGGAGCGATCATCGTCAACGTGGCGAAACCGACTGAGCGCTTGACGGTTCCGCTTCTTCCGGCCAGTGCAGTTTCGGCGTCCCCGGCACCCGCCGGCCGATGATTTTTGTCGCGCGTTTTTTTCACTCGCCAGCGGTCCCGCGGTTCCCCACTCTCTGCCACCGACATGACCATGCGTTTTTGTACCGCCGCTGCTACTGCGCTCGCCGTTCTCGGTAGCGCGGTGCCGATGACGCAGGCGCAGGTCGCGGGGCAATCGGCCGCGGAGCGGGAAATCGCGCGACGGCAGGGGATGGCTTCGAGTGCGGAAGGGTTGCTGCGGAAGGGTGATCAGTCGATGGCGAACGGCGACTACGACGGAGCCGTTCGCGATTACCGGGTTGCGGTGGCGAACCTCCCGGAGAGTTCGAACACGCGCGGCCTCCGCGGGGAGGCGGTGAACAAGTTCATGAGCGCTTCGATGAAACTCGCCGAGCAGCGGATCAGCGAGGGCCGGTATGCGGAAGCGGAGCAATTGTTGAAGGTCCTCCTCCGCCCCGATTTCGATCCGAACTATCGACCCGCGATCACCTTGCTGAAGCGCTTGGAAGACCCCGAGTATTACAACCGGACGATCACGCCGAAGTTCGTCGCCAAAGTGGAGCAGGTGAAGAAACTGTTCACCGAGGCGCAGGGATTTTACGACACCGGCCGCTTCGACCTCGCGTTCAAGCGGTACGAGCAAATTCTGGCCCTGGACCCGACGAACAGCGCAGCCCGTCGCGGCGAAGAGAAGGTGCAGCTCGCGCGATCGCGCTATCAGGAGTCCGCTTACAATGAGACCCGGGGCCGGGCGCTCTGGGAAGTGGCGAAGGGTTGGGAGAATCCGGTCCGCAAATACGGAGTTTCGCGCGATCCCCGTCGCGGCATCACCCAGAGTCGCAGCGACGTCGGCACCGAGGGAATCAATCGGAAGCTGCAGTCGATCGTCATTCCGCTCATTGAGTTTCGGAGTACGACGATTCGCGACGCGATCGAATTCCTCCGCCAGGAGAGCATCCGGCTGGATCAGGGCGAGGATAATGCCGATGCCCGCGGCGTGAATATCTTCCTGAAGTTGAGTGGGAGCGGCCCGGGCGCGAAACCTCCGGCTCCCGCTGTGGCCACGCCCGGAGCCGGCGATGCCACGATTCCCGGGCTGGACGCGCCGGTTACCGATCCGACCGCGGCTCGTCCGGCACCGGTCGTAGATGCCGGAACGCGAATCACGTTGAGTCTTCGCCGGCTGCCGCTGCTTGAAGCCCTGCGGTACGTCGCGAGTGCGGCGAACCTGAAGGTGAAGGTCGAGCCGTTCGCGGTGGCGATCGTCCCGGTGACGGAAAACACCGATGCCCTGATCACCGCCGAGTTTCGCGTGCCGCCGAACTTCATCAACAGCACCGTCACGCCGGGTTCGGGCACGCTCAACGCTCCGGTTCGACGGGCGGGCGGCGGTGCCGGAGCCGGCGCGGGTGGCGATGTGAGCGGCGCAGGCGCGGCGCAGATCACCCGGGCCTCGGCACAGGAATTTCTCCTCGCGAACGGCGTCCAGTTCCCGACCGGGGCCAGCGCCACCTTCCTTCCCGCAAGCAGCAAGCTCGTGGTGCGGAATACGCAGGAGAACATCGATCTGATCGAGACGCTGGTGCAACAGGCGGCCGGCGACGTGATCAAGCAGGTGGAGATCGAGGCAAAGTTTATCGAAATCACTCAGAACAACAGCAAGGAGTTGAGTTTCGACTGGCTCCTCGGGCAGGCAAATCTCGGCTCGAACAAGAAGGTGTTCTTCGGTGGCGGCAACACCGCCAGCGCCTCCGGCGGCCAATACCCGTTCGCACCCCCAGGCAGCGACTCCCCGGTGGGCAGCTACGCGGTGACGCAAGGCAATCGCAGTGGTTCCTTCGCGATCTCGGGAAATGCCATCGACGCGCTCCTGTTCGGGACCGCCGGAGCTCCCGCAGCCGTTGCTCCCGGGATCTTCAGCGTCGCGGGCGTCTTTACCGATCCTCAGTTCCAAGTGGTCATCCGCGCGCTCAATCAACAGAAGGGCGTGGACCTCCTCTCCGCCCCCCGCGTGACGACAAAGAGTGGTCAGAAGGCGACGATCGAGATCGTTCGGGAATTCCTTTATCCCACGCAGTTCCAGCCGCCTCAGATTCCGCAGAACTTCCGCTCGGATGGCGGCATCAGCCTCGGCACGGGCCTGGTCGGCACCACGACTCAGGGAGCATCGTTCCCCGTGACACCGACGACCCCGACGAATTTCGAGAAGCGCAACACGGGCGTCACCCTCGAGGTCGAGCCGGTGGTCGGACCGGATGGATTCACCATCGACCTGAACCTGCAGCCGCAGGTCGTCGAGTTCGACGGCTTCATCAACTACGGCTCGCCGATCCAGACCACCTCCACCAACATCCTCGGGCAGTCGGTGCCGGTGGTGCTGACGCCGAACGTCATCAACCAGCCGATCTTCAGCACCCGCAAGGTCACGACAAGCGTGAGCATTTACGACGGCTCGACGGTCGTGCTCGGAGGTCTCGTCCGCGAGGACGTCCAGCGCGTGCGGGACAAGATCCCGCTCCTTGGCGACATTCCCCTCATCGGCCGACTCTTTCGCAGTGAAGTGGATCAGTCGATCAAGCGGAACCTGGTCATCTTCGTGACCGCCCGCCTGATCGATCCCGCCGGCGCACCCCTCATCAGCAAGGAGGAGGAGGAGGAAACGGTCGAGCCGCTCACTGGTCCTGATTACGTGAAGCCCCCGACAAACCTTCCGCTCCTGCGCAAGAAATAGCCGGTGGCGTCGAGAAAGAAAAACGTGTTCCTCCCGCCGCCTTCTCCCCGCAAACGCCCGGTCTCATTCTCCGGAATGAGTCCGCACGGCTGGGCTCGTGCCGGGGGGATCTGGCGACGTCGACGTCTGGGCTGCGGGCCCGGTTTCGTCTTCTCGCTCGTCGCTGATTCCACGAATCGGACAATCTCGGGCCGGGCGAGGCCGGAGGGGCGTTTCGTCAAGCGAAGAAAGCGAAAAAATCTTCCAAAATTGCGCGAAAAATCCCTGATTCATCGGCAATGGCCGTTGACGACTTGTCCCGTGCTCGGCAGTATTAGAATTGCTAATCGTGACGATGCAAAAGCGGCGTCGCAGCAGCCGAGTGACCGACGGAAGCCGCCGAGTGGCGAGGCCCGGCGATTACTTCTCGTTTCTTACTGACCCAGTCCGTCTCCCCCCGTTCAAAACTCCCAGGTCATGGCGAACATTTTCCCGAAATGGACCAACGCGCTGCCGCTTAAGATCATCGTTGCTGCGGCGGTGACCGTGACGGCTCTGACGGGTGCGATCACGTACTACTTCACCCCGAAGTACACGCGCGTCGGATACCAGCCGACCCAACCGGTCCCGTTCAGCCACAATATTCACGTGACGCAGGTGGGGCTCGATTGCCGGTACTGCCACAGCCATGTCGAGCGGGCGGCGCATTCCAACGTGCCGACCACCCAGACGTGCATGAATTGCCATACCCAGATTCGGGCGAACAGCCCGAAGCTGGAAACGGTGCGGAACAGCTGGGCGAAGAACATCCCGATCGAATGGGTCCGCATTCACGAAGCTCCCGATTACGTCTACTTCAACCACTCGGCTCATGTGAACCGCGGGGTCAGTTGCGTGAGCTGCCACGGCCAGATCAACGAGATGGCGGTCGTGTGGCACGATCAACCGCAGAGCATGAGTTGGTGCCTCGATTGTCATCGCGCACCGGAGAACAATCTCCGTCCGCTCCAATACATCACCAATCTGAATTGGAAGCCAGAGGATATCAATCGGAAGCAACAGGAGCTGGGTCTCGAACTCAAGGCTGCCTGGAACGTCAATCCGCCCGTGACCTGCGCCGGCTGTCACCGCTGATCTGAGTCGAACCTTTTTCGCCCCTTTTACCCGCCTTGACCTGAGATGAAGCGCGTTAACCTGCATCCGCCCGCGTCAGCCAACCCCAATGGCCGCAAGTATTGGCGATCGATGGGCGAGTTGAACGACACGCCTGAGTTTCGGGAGTTCCTGGAACGCGAGTTCCCCGCCGGGGCGCAGGAGATTGAGATGGATGGCGTTTCGCGCCGGAATTTCCTCCAGCTGATGGGGGCTTCGATGGCGCTGGCAGGCTTCGGACTCAGCGGCTGCCGGCGGCCGGAAAATCACCTCATCCCGTACACGAAGTCGGTGGAGTGGCTCATTCCGGGTCACCAACTGCTCTACGCCACCTCGATGCCGCGAAAAGGCGGGGCGCTCCCGCTCGTGATCGCCACGACGGATGGACGTCCGATCAAGGTCGAGGGCAATCCCCTGCACCCGGGCAGCGCCGGCACCTCCGATGCATTCGCCCAGGCCGCGATCCTTGATCTTTACGATCCGGATCGTTCGCGTGGTTTTCTGTTTCAAGGCAAACCCTCCGATGCTACGGCGTTTACCGAGTGGGTGACGACGTTCCGCGCTGAGGCCAAGGCTGACGGTGGTGCCAGTGTGGCGTTCCTGATGGGTGAATCCGCCTCGCCCAGTCGCGCGCGTCTCGCCGATGAGCTGAAGAAGCAGTTCCCGAAATTGACCTGGTCGGAATACGAGCCACTTGGCCATGATGCGGGGAGCGAAGCCGCGAAGGCATCGTTCGGCGGCGTCGGGATGAAGCTGGTTCCGCAGCTTTCGAAGGCGGAGGTGATTCTCTCGCTCGATTCCGATTTCCTCCACGGCGAGGAATATGGTCTTCAGGCGACCCGCGAGTACGCGGCGAAGCGTCGCGTCGAAAAGTCCGAGGATCCGCTGAACCGGCTCTACGTCGTCGAGAACCGCTACACGATCACGGGCGGCATGGCGGACCATCGGTTGCGGTGCCCTGCTGGTCAGGTCGGCGCTGTCGCCATCGCCCTCGCCAAGGCGCTCGTGGATGGTGGCGGATCCGGGAATCTCTCGGATATCCTGAGCACAATCCCGAATTCCGAAATCACGAAGCAAGAGAAGAGCCTGCCGTGGATCACCGAAGCGGCCAAGGATCTCCTCGCGAACAAGGACAAGTCGCTCGTCCTGGTAGGACCGCGCCAGCCTGCTTGGGTGCACGCCCTTGGTCATGCCATTAATGGTGCGATTGGAGCTTACGGACATACACTTTCCGCGATTGCCTGGACCGCCTCGACCGCTAGCCCGCTCGTGGATCTTGCCAAGAAGATCGCGTCGGGGGTCGTCAAGACTCTCTTCATCAGTGGGCCGAACCCCGCGTATGACGCGCCGGCGGATCTAAATTTCAAGGAACTGCTCAAAAAAGTTTCCGTGGTCGTCCAACTCGGTTCACACGCCAACGAGACGACCGCGTTTGCGAAGTGGCATGTTCCGGGAGCGCACTTCCTCGAGAGCTGGGGAGACGACCGCGCGGTTGACGGCACGTACGTGGCGGTCCAGCCGATGATTATGCCCCTGCACGGTGGCCTTTCCGAACTGGAGCTGCTCTCGCTGGCCGCGGGCCACGAGAAATTCGACGGGCCCGCGCTGGTGAAAGACACCTTTCGCGCCGTCGTGAAGAACGTCGGCGATGAGGCCACCGCTTGGAGCGATTTCCTGCGGAACGGCTTTGCCGCCGGCAGCGCCGCGACCGAAGCCAGTGCCACCTTCAACGCTGCCGGCGCGAAGGCGCTGGTCCAAACCGGATTTAAATCGACGCCCGTTCCGACGGAATCCGCTCTCGAGGTCGTCCTGATTAGTGACTACAAGGTCATGGACGGCCGCTATGCGAATATCGGCTGGCTGCAGGAAATGCCGGACCCGATCACCAAGCTGACTTGGGACAACGCGGCCCTGATGAGCCCCGGAATGGCGAAGAAGCTCGGGATTGAGACCGCCGAGACGATTGAAGGTCGCCCGGGCACGAAGGAGTACCAGCGTCGTGACGGCCAAGGCACCGGTATCTGGGGTGACGTCATCGAGATTTCGGTCGATGGGAAAAAGCTCCAGGCGGGCGTGTTAATCTCGCCGGGTCACGCGGACAACTCCATCTCGATCGCGCTCGGCTACGGTCGCGAGCATGCCGGCAAGGTCGGCACGAAGATCGGCGTGAACGCCTATCCGCTGCGCACGACCCAGAATCCCTACGTGCTCTCCGGCGCGAAGGTGAGCAAACCCGCTGACGTCGAACAATACCTGTTCGCGACGACGCAGCAGTACTTCAACATGGAAGGCCGCGCCCTCGTGCGTGAACTCCCCATTGAAACCTACCGCAAGCATCCGGGTTTCGACAAGGAGACCGGGAAGAGCTTCGTGCAGAATTTCGGGATGGACGGTCACATCCCGCCGGCCGCAGACATCTACCCGAATCCCAAGCTGGAGGCTTCCCAGCAGTGGGGGATGGCGATCGATCTCAACACCTGCACGGGCTGCAACGCCTGCGTGATCGCGTGCCAGAGCGAAAATAATATCCCCATCGTCGGCAAGGAGCAGGTGCGCCGGGGCCGCGTCATGCACTGGATCCGGATGGATCGCTACTATTCCTCTGTCGACGGTCATGAGGAGGATCCGCAGGTCCTCATGCAGCCGATCACCTGTCAGCACTGCGAGAGTGCGCCGTGCGAGACGGTGTGCCCGGTGAATGCGACGATTCACAGCGAGGAAGGCCTCAACGTCATGGCCTACAACCGGTGCATCGGCACGCGGTATTGCGCCAATAACTGCCCGTATAAGGTCCGCCGTTTCAATTATTTCGACTACAATCAGCGTCCGCTCGACCAGCTGCGCTGGGGCCCCTTCGCGAAGAAGGGGATGGCGGAGACGCTTCAGCTCTCCAAGAACCCGAATGTGACGGTGCGGATGCGCGGCGTGATGGAGAAGTGCACCTTCTGCGTCCAGCGGATCGAAGAGGCGAAGATCGCCCAGTTGCGCGTCGCGCGGAATTCGAACAATACGAAGGTTCCGACCGATCTGATCAAGACGGCCTGCCAGCAGGCGTGCCCGTCGGAGGCCATCGTCTTTGGCGACATTCGCGACCCGAACAGCAAGGTCTCGAAGATCAAGAAGCAGGATCGCGACTACCGCCTGCTCGAGTATCTGAACGTTAAGCCGCGGCTCAGCTACCAGGCCCGCCTGCGGAACCCCAATCCCAAGATGCCCGGTGCCAACATGGTTGGCATGAGCACGCTCGCGGACGCCCATGGCGATCACGACGATGCCGCGGCGAAGCATTAATCCCGATCGTCTCGTCCCCCAATCTCCCGCCGCCCTCGCATATGGCTGACACCGCTCTAGAGACCGCGCCTGCGACCCAGTTTGACCCCGAAATGGTCAGGCAGGTGGAGAAGCAGCTGCTCGTCCAAAACAATCGCGACTACCACTGGATCACCGAAAAGATCTGCGGGATCGTCGAGGTGAAGACGAACAAGTGGTGGTGGGCGCTGTTCGTTCCGTCGTTTCTCCTGATGCTGTGGGTGCCGTTCGGCTTCACCTACCTCATCATGACCGGTGTCGGGGTCTGGGGTCAGAATTCACCGGTAATGTGGGCTTGGGACATTACGAATTTCGTTTTTTGGATCGGTATCGGTCACGCGGGTACGCTGATCTCCGCCATCTTGTTCCTGACGCGCCAGAAATGGCGGACTTCGATCAATCGCGCGGCGGAAGCCATGACGATTTTCGCCGTGATCTGCGCCGGCTTGTATCCAGGTCTGCACGTCGGTCGCGTTTGGATGGCGTGGTTCCTCGCGCCGGTCCCGAACGCGAACGGGATCTGGCAGAATTTCCGGAGCCCACTCCTTTGGGACGTCTTCGCGGTCTCGACCTATTTCACGGTTTCGCTCGTCTTTTGGTACATCGGCCTTGTCCCCGACATGGCGTCGCTCCGTGATCGGGCGACCAGCAACATCAAGCGGTTCGCCTACGGCTTGGCGTGTCTCGGCTGGCGCGGCGGCAACCGCCATTGGCGGAACTACGAAATGGCCTACCTCATTCTGGCCGGCATCTCGACGCCGCTCGTGCTCTCGGTGCACACCATCGTTTCGTTCGACTTCGCGACGTCGGTGGTTCCCGGCTGGCATACGACCATCTTCCCGCCGTATTTCGTCGCGGGCGCCATCTTCGGTGGATTCGCGATGGTGCTGACGCTGATGCTCCCTGCCCGCTACATGCTGGGCCTGCACGATCTCATCACGAAGAAGCACGTCGACGTGATGGCGAAGATCATCCTCCTGACCGGATCAATCGTGGGCTATGCCTACATCATGGAGTTCTTCATCGCTTGGTACTCCCAGAATCCCTTTGAGCAGTGGGCCTTCCTTCGGAACCGGATCGCGGATCCTTACATCTTTTCGAAGGTTTTCGACGTTCCGAGCGCGCCATATTGGTGGGCCTACTGGATGATGATGAGCTGCAACGTTCTCTCTCCACAGTTCTTCTGGTTCCGAGCGTGCCGCGAAAACGTCTACGTCGTGTTCACCATCTGCATGTTCGTCAACATGGGCATGTGGTTCGAGCGCTTCGTCATCATCGTCACGTCGATCGCCCGCGACTTCCTTCCCGGGAGCTGGGGAATGTATTCGCCCACGTGGGTCGACATCATGACCTTCGCCGGAAGCTTCGGCTTGTTCCTCACGCTCTTTCTCCTGTTCTGCCGTTTCCTCCCGATCATTGCGATGTCGGAAGTGAAAGGCGTGCTACCGCAGTCCGACCCGCACCATGGTCACGATGATCACCATGCGGAGGACGACTCGCACGAGGAGGCGAAACCTGTCGGCCTCCGCCTGAGCACACCGGCTGGCAGCAACGGTCATTGATCCCCACCACGCACCCGAAATGAGCGCGAGCACTCTCGAAAAATCGGCCTCCAGCGCCGTCGCGAACGAACCCCAGCGCGTGTTTGGCATCGCGGCGGAATTCGACACCACCGCGAGCGTCTATCACGCCGCGGAAAAGTGTCGCGACTACGGCTTCAAGAAGTGGGATGTCCATACGCCGTTTCCGATTCACGGGATGGACGAGGCGATGGGTCTTGGCCGTTCGAAAGTCGGCCTCATCGCGCTGATCGCGGCCTTAACAGGCACGGCCACCGGTTTCATTCTCCAGACCTATCCTTCGCTCATCGAATATCCCTTGATCGTCCATGGGAAGCCGCTTTCTCTCCTGACGACCCCGGCATTCTTCCCGGTCATTTTCGAGCTGACGGTGCTGTTCTGCGCGTTTGGCGCCGTCTTGGGCATGCTTGCGCTGAATCGACTGCCCCGGTGGAATCATCCGCTCTTCAACTGGGAGCGTTTCGGAAGATTTTCCGACGACGCCTTCTTTATCTCCATCGAAGCGGATGATCCCAAGTTTCAGGAGACCCGCACCCGCGAGTTCATGGAGAGCATCGGCGCGAAGAATATCACGCTGATCTACGAGTGATCGAACGCCTTCCATCCCGCCATGCGTTACTTTTTTCTTACTTTTGCCGCCGCGGTCCTCGCGGTGGTGCTGATCGCCGGCCCCCAGGGGCGCCGCTCGGAGAACCGTCCGTTCGAGATCTTCCCGGACATGGATCATCAGCCGAAAGTCAAGGCTCAGTCCCGGAGCGATTTTTTTGCTGACCACGTCGGACCGCGGATGCCGGTCGATGGCACCGTTCCGCTCGGGTATGATTTCCCGGCGGCCAAGGCTCCGGCGAAAATCGTCGGCGCTGAAGCTCCCGCGCCCGTCCGCGGGCCGGTCTCGTTCACCGCTGGGACCTCGTATTTTGCCACGGGCAAGATGGGCGATCGCTGGGGCGATGGCATTCCCACTGAGATCACGGTGGATCGGGCATTGCTCGCCCGCGGCCAGGAGCGCTACGAGATCAACTGCAAGGTTTGCCATGGCGCGACCGGCGCCGGGAACGGAGTGGCTTCCAAGTACGGCTGGAATGGCATCGCGAATTACCACGAGCAGCGCCTCGTGGACATGGCGGACGGGGAAATTTTCAACACCATCAGCGTGGGCAAGAACACGATGCTTGGCTACGGCGCAAACATCCCCGTGCAGGATCGCTGGGCGATTCTTGCGTGGGTTCGCGTATTGCAACGGGCCCAGACGGGCAAGGTCGCTGAACTCAGCGCCGCGGAACAGGCGAAGCTGCCGAAGTGAGAAACCTTCAGATCGATTCGATTATTCCCTAAACATGAGCGCCGTCGCCACCCAATCCGCGAAAGCTCCCAAGGTCGAGTATTTCCAAACGAATAATCTGGGCCCCGTCTTTTTTGGGCTCATGACTGCGGCTGGGCTGTCGCTCGTGGTGTTCCTCGGAGGGATGTTGTTTGGAGCGAGTCCGAAGCAGATGCTTTACTCGCTCCTTTTCGGGTTTTCGTTCTGCTTCACGATCTGCGCCGGTTCGCTTTTTTGGATCCTTGTCCACCACGCGACGGATGCCGAGTGGTCCGTGGTGGTTCGCCGGGTGCTGGAGACGATGGCTGAGTCGTTCCGCTACATCTGGGTCTTCATCGTTCCGATCCTCATCTTCGCCCCAAAGGTGTACGCGTGGCTTGATATCCCGAAGGGCCGTGACGTCCTTCTTGATGGCAAACGCGGGATGCTCAATCGGGAGTTCTGGACCATTCGGGCGCTGATCATCCTTGGTGGTTTCGCGTTGATCGCCTTTCTCCTCCGCCGCTGGTCCACCGCTCAGGATAAGGACGGCAATCCGCGGAACACGGTCATCACCCGGAAGCTCGTTTTCGCCTCGCTTCCGTTTTTTGCGATCGGTTTGACCTTCGGTGCCATCGACTGGCTTAAGAGCCTCGATCATTACTGGGCTTCGACGATGTGGGGGGTCTACATTTTCGCTGGCTCAGCTTGGTCGGCCATGGCCGCACTGATCGTCGCGGTCGTTACCTTGAAGAAGGCCGGCTACCTCGAGGGGATCGTCAACGAGGAGCACTACCACATCATGGGGAAGCTCCTCCTCGCGTTCACCATCTTCTGGGCCTATATCGGGTTCGGGCAGTACTTCCTCATCTGGTACGCGAACATTCCCGAGGAGACCTCTTACTTCATCCGACGGAATACGGAAGGATGGAATATCCTGAGCTCAGCGCTCGTCGTGTGCCATTTCTTCATTCCTTTCGTACTCCTTCTGATTCAACCGACGAAGCGGAATCCCAACTTTCTGCGCGCGCTCGCGATTTACGTCCTCTGCGTTCACGCTCTGGACCATTATATCATCGTCCTCCCCGCGTTGCACTATAAAGGTGTGCAGTTTAGCCCGTTTGATCTCGCAGCCGTCGTGCTCATCGGTTCGACGCTCGTCTTCTTCTTCCTGAAGAACCTGAGCAAGTTTCCGCTCTATCCGCTGCGCGATCCGCGCCTGCAACGCTCGCTGAACCTTAAGAACTAACCGCTCCGCTTTTTGTCCATGCACACCAGCGCCGTTACTGAACGTCCGCCCTCCATGCTCGCCACGGTGGTGGGAGGTCTGGGAATGTTGACCATCTTCATCGGCTTCGTCATGCTCGTGATCGGCCGCGGCGCCTACACGTTCAAGGACGTGGACGCTCAGCGCGAGACGGAGCGGCTGAAGATCCTCGAAGGGGTGACGACTGATGCCGTCAAGGCGCAATCGGCGGATCCGGATTGGGTAAACAAGGAACAGGGCGTGGTCCGGCTTCCTCTCGAGCGCGCCATGGCTTTCACGGAAGAGCGCCTCAAATCCAAGAAACCCCAGCCGGCCAATCCCATCGTGGTTGCGCCACCGGCCGGAGCCGCCGCACCTGCCGGAGCCGTACCGCCTGCCGGAGCCGCCGCGCCTGCCGGAGCCGCCGCGCCCGCCGCAGCCGCAGCGCCGGCCGCAGCCGCAGCGCCGGCCGCAGCCGCAGCGCCCGCCGGAGCCACAGCGCCAGGCGGAGCCACAGCGCCCGCCGGAGCCACAGCGCCAGGCGTCGCGGCGCCCGTAGCGCCCGTAACTCCCGCTCCGGCTGCCGCGGCGCCCACTGGACCTTCCGTGGTCCCAGCTGCGCCCGCACCCGCACCCGCACCGACGCCAGCCAAATAGTGCTACTCCCCATGGCCTATACTTATATCTTCATCGCAGCCGCCATTCTCGCGGCGGTCGTGATGGCGTTGATTGGTTTTTACTACGCTGCTCGGCAGGGCCAACTCAGGAGCGTGAAGGACGGCTCAATGGTGATTTTTGACGCCGAGGAGCCCGTCGGGCTGCCCACCGATGCGTTTCCCGGCGCTGAACCCGGTTCCGTGCGGCCCCGGACCTCCGGGCGCTAATCCATCCCTTTTATGAGCGTAGCTACTGTTGAATCCCCCGCCAAGCCGACCCTGGTCGACTCGCTCCTCCCGCAGCACCGGGAGACGATCGAAGACAAAGTGGATCGCGCGGAGATCGATCAAACCCTCCGTGGGCCAGTGCTTCTTTACATCGGGTTCGCGATCTTCTGGCTGCTTTTGGGGTCACTCCTTGCGCTGATCGCGTCGGTCAAGCTGAACGTCCCCGGGTTCCTGGCCGACTGGTCGTGGCTGACCTTCGGTCGCGTTCGTCCGGCTCACCTGAATGCGGTGGCATACGGCTGGGGCGCCCAGGTGGGCGTAGGCGTAGCGCTCTGGCTAATGGCCCGGCTTTGCCGAGTGCCCGTCCGGCACGGTGGCTTGCTCTACGCTTCCGCGGGAATTTACAATTTTGGCATCCTGCTCGGCATCGTGGGGATCCTTGCCGGGCATGGCACTTCCGTCGAGTGGCTCGAGTTCCCGCGCTACGCGGCGATCGTGGTGTTCGCGGGATTCGCGCTCGTTTCGATTTGGATGGTGATCATGTTCCGGTTCCGGAAGCCGGGGCACGTCTACGTTTCGCAGTGGTATATTCTCGCGGCATTTTTCTGGTTCCCATGGCTCTACGCCACGGCGAACATCGTCATTTTTTACCTCCCGGTGCAGGCGGCCGTGCAAGGCCCAGTGAATTGGTGGTATGGGCATAACGCCCTTGGGCTCTTTTTCACGCCCATCGGGATCGCGTCGACCTACTACCTGATCCCGAAAGTCATCGGTCGTCCGGTTTACAGCTACCAGCTTTCGATCATTGGCTTCTGGTCACTGGCGTTCTTTTACAGCTGGAACGGCATGCACCACCTGATCGGTGGACCGTTCCCTGCCTGGCTGATCAGCGCGAGCGTCGTTGCCAGCTTTATGATGGTCATTCCTGTCGTTACCACCGCCATCAACCACCATTTCACGATGGTCGGTCACTTCGGAGCGCTGCGTTGGAGTCCGACGCTTCGCTTCGTCGTCTTCGGCGCGGTTTGCTATACGATCAGCAGCATCCAGGGGACTTCAATGGCCATCCGGTGGGTGAATCAGGTGACCCACTTCACGCATTATACCATTGGGCACGCGCATCTCGGGCTCTATGGGTTCTACACCATGGTCATGTTTGGTGCGGTGTATTACATCGTCCCACGCCTCGTTGACTGGGAGTGGCCCTCAGCCAACCTGATCCGTTGGCACTTCTGGCTTAGCGGCATCGGCGTGCTTTTCATGTTTGTCTCGCTCAGCGTGGCCGGACTTTTCCAAGGTCTCGCGCTCGAAGACCCGAAGATCAGCTTTATCACGAGCGTGAACTACACCAAGGCGTTCCTCTGGATGCGGAGCCTTTCGGGAATCATGATGACGGCCGGTCATATCATCTTCGCAACGTCCTTCGCCCTCATTCTCCGGCACGCCGGAGCGCGCCGGGCCCGGCCAACACTCCTCACCCAACCCGACGAGCCGGCCGTGTTGGCCGCAGCGGTTTGATCCCCGTTCTCCCCTATCGCGTCTCTCGCTGCTTGAATCATGAATCGGATGCCGCTGCTCATGACGGGTTTCTTCCTCACGTTCCTCACGGCGTGGTTGGGACTCGTTGCCGTTCCCTATTTTCAAATCGGGCGCTATCAACCCGAGGTGGACGAAATCACCAAGGATCAAACCCCGCCGCCGTTTTCCGGCCAAGCTGATCAGGGGAGCGCGATTTACGCGGCCAGCGGTTGCATTTACTGCCACAGCCAGCAGGTGCGCCCGACCGAGGCAGGCGCCGATCTCGCTCGCGGCTGGGGTGCCCGGCGCACCGTCGCCCGTGATTACATGCGCGACCGGGTGGCGTTCTTCGGGACCTCACGAACTGGCCCTGACCTCTCGAACATCGGCGCCAGGCAACCGAGCGTGGAGTGGCACTATCAGCATCTCTACCAGCCGCAGGTCGTGGCCCCGGGGTCGATCATGCCACCCTATCGCTTCCTCTTTGAGAAGCGGAAGATCTCTGGAGCCCCATCGAGCGATGCCTTCAAGGTTCTCCCACCGGACGCGCCGGAGGAGGGGTATGAGATTGTCCCGTCGAATGAGGCCAAGGCCTTGGTGCAGTACCTCATCGCCCTGAAGCGAAGCACCTACCCGCTTCCGGAATCCCCTGACGAACCTGCCACGCCATGAGCCAGCCTCCCTCCGATTACAGTGCTGGAGCGATCCAACCCACCGTTATTAACGCGGATGTGGTCGAAGACCGTTTCCGCGAACGCGAACTTGAACACGAGATCGACGTAAGCAGCCTCCACGGTGCCATCCTTCGCGAACTGGAGGAGCCAAATGATGGCTCCGAGCCGTTGGCCCTCTGGATCGTGGCCTGTTTCGTGATCATCGCGATTTACTCCGGCATTTATCTTGGTCTCTACTCCGGCGGGTTTAGCAGCGAACAATTCTTCTTTACGCCGATAACCAAACGCGGGTTGTCTGGCCCCGTCGGGCCTCCCGACCCCAAGGTGCTGGGCAAGAAGTTGTTCACCGCAAACTGCGTCTCCTGCCATCAAAGTACCGGTCTCGGTCAGGCGGGGCAGTTCCCGCCCCTCGCTGGATCAGAATGGGTTATCGGCGATGCGCCGAATCGCATGATCGCGATTTTGCTGCACGGTCTGCAAGGTCCGGTCAACGTGAAGGGCAACGTCTACAACGGCGCCATGGCTTCGTGGGAAGCGGTGTTCAACGACGAACAGCTGGCCGCGATTCTGACCTACATCCGGACCAATGGCGAGTGGGGCAATCAAGCTTCACCGATCCAAAAGGAAGCCATCGCGACGATGCGCGAGCGCCTTAAGGCGCAAAAGGGTACCCCCTACAGCGAGAAAAAGCTCCTCGAGATGCCGCCAGAACCAGAACTCGCGAGCGCGGCTGCCGCCCCGGCCGCCGCCGCCCCTGCGCCAGGTGCTCCCGCGTCGACCGCTGCGCCGCGGGGCGCAGCTCCAGCTACCCCGGCCGCCTCGCCAGCGCCAGGTGCTCCCGCGCCCGCCGCTGCGGCTCCGGGCGCCCCCGCCGCCCCTCCCAAGAAATAGTCTCCCATTCTTTCGCCCGAGATCCTCATGAATCCCATCCGTCGCTGGCTCGCCCTCGGCCTGTTTCTGTTCCTCGTCTCGATCACTCCGGCGCTGGCCGAGGTGCGTGAGACTGACCTCTGGTGGACGCCCGACGTCGTGACGAAAGGCGGGGAGAAGATCGACTTCCTCCTTCACTTGATCTTCTGGTTGACCGCAGTTGTCTTTTTCCTCACCCAGGCAGTCTTCATCTATTTCCTCATCAAGTATCGCCGTAAGCGCGGCGTCGCCGCCCACTACAGCCACGGGAACAACAGCCTGGAGCTGATCTGGACCACGATTCCCGCGGTGATTTTCATCGGGCTGTGGATTGGCAGCAACCACGTCTGGTGGAAGGACGTCCGTTCCCCGGCGCCCGCCGATTCCATCAAGATCGATATCGTGGCCTACCAATATGGCTGGCACATCCGGAACCCGGGACGAGATGGAAAGCTGGGGGAATTTTCGCAGCAGATGCTGACGAAGGATAATATTTTCGGCACCAAAGGCGGCGACGACCCGGAAGCGATGGACGACTACCAGAGCGAAGGCGTTTTGACGGTTCCGCTGGGAAAGCCCGTGAACGTCATCCTGCGGTCACTTGACGTGATTCACGCGTTTTACGTTCCCGAGTTTCGAATGTATCAGGACATTGTGCCAGGTCGCCAGATCGAGTGGGTCTGGTTTGAAACGACTCGCACCGGCAATTTCGAGCTTGCCTGCTCGCAGCTGTGCGGAGCGGGCCACTACAACATGAAAGCCCGGATCAATGTCGTTACGGTGGCGGAGTACGACAAGCTGGTGGCCGAGAAGAGCAAGGCCGCCCGGGACGAATCGTTGAAGAAGCAGACGTCCACGCTCCCGCCTATTCCGGCTGATATCCCGCCGTCCGCCGTCGCCGCATCTCGATAACCCCTTTTGTCGTTCCAACCTTCCGCCCTCCTCGATTCGATGGATTCACACGTTGCCACCGCCCAGCCTGGTGATTTCGCCCATCACGGCGAACACCACGCGCAGAGTTTCTTCCGGACCTACATTTGGTCGCACGATCACAAGATGATCGCAAAGCAGTATCTCGTGACCGCCCTCTTCTTTTTGATCGTGGGCGGAATGCTCGCGCTGGGCGTTCGCTGGAAGATCGCGTTCCCCGATACGGCCGTCCCGATCCTTGGCTACCTCCTCCCTTCCTCGATGGTCGTCGACGGCGTCATTCAGCCGGGCATGTACAACATGCTGTTCACGATGCATGCCACGGTCATGGTATTCCTCGTCGTGATGCCGCTTCTGATCGGCGTGTTCGGAAACTACCTGATCCCGCTTCAGATCGGGGCGCCGGACATGGCGTTTCCGTTTTACAACGCGCTCTCGTACTGGCTCTACGTCATCTCGGGACTGATGCTCCTTTACAGCTTCTTCGTTCCCGGTGGAGCCGCGCAGGGTGGATGGACGAGCTACGCCCCTCTTTCGACGACCCCAGCGTACAACACGGCGGTCATGGGCCAGACCCTTTGGGGTCTCGGCATCTTCATCAATGGACTTTCCTCCATTTCTGGAGCGGCGAATTACATCACGACGATCGTGAACATGCGCGCGCCGGGGATGACCCTCCTGCGCATGCCGCTGACGGTCTGGTCGCTTTTCGTGACGGCCGTCCTCCTCTGCCTCGCCGTGCCGGTGCTCGGAGCCGCCGCCGCCATGCTGTTCATGGATCTGAACATGGGGACGCATTTCTTTTCTCCCGAAGGCCGCGGAGATCCGATCCTCTGGCAGCACCTCTTCTGGTTTTTCGGCCATCCTGAGGTCTACATCATGATTCTCCCGGCAATGGGCATCTCGTCGGAGATCCTGCCAGTATTTTCTCGAAAGCCCGTTTTTGGCTACCGCGCGATGGTTTACGCCATGGTGGCGATCGGATTGCTCGGCTTCATCGTCTGGGGCCATCACATGTTTGTCTCGGGGATGAGTCTGTTGCTGTCCGCAACGTTTTCTCTCTCGACGATGTTCATCGCCGTCCCGTCGGCGATCAAGACCTTCAATTGGATGGGGACGATCTGGCGGGGCTCAATCCGATTTACGACGCCGATGCTTTTCGCGCTCGCCTTCGTCTCGATGTTCGTCATCGGCGGCCTCTCCGGCATTTTCATGGCCTCCACTCCGGTGGATTTGTTTGTGCACCACACCTATTTCATCGTGGCGCACATCCATTACGTGCTCTTCGGCGGCTCGATTCTGAACATTTTCGCTGGCGTGTATTTCTGGTTCCCGAAGATGTTTGGACGCTACATGGATGAGACGTGGGGGAAGATCCACTTCGTCCTGACGTTCATCTTTATGAACTTCACCTTCTTCCCGATGCACAATCTCGGCCTCGCCGGGATGATGCGCCGGATCGCCGATCCGACGCAATATGAGCATCTGCGGAATCTGCAGCCCGTGAATATCTTCGTCACAGTTTCGGCGATCTGCCTTGGGTTAAGCACGATCATCTTCTTCGTGAACTTCTTCCATTCCATGTATAAGGGGAAGATTGCGCCTTCGAATCCGTGGAACGCCAATACCCTTGAGTGGACACTTCCGTCGCCGGTGACGTTGCACGGCAATTTTGAAAAGACTCCCACGGTTTATCACGGTCCCTACGAGTACAGCGTTCCTGGGATGGAGACCGACTTCCTCCCGCAGGACCAACCCGCAAAGCCCGGTGTGCGGGTCGCAGCTCACTGACGGTTCACTCATTGCTCGCGGCTTCCGGCCGCGCGAAACCTTCGTTCATGCGCCCTCTCTACCGCCTGGCATGTTTCACCGCAGTCGCGGTGATCCTGCTGATTTGTAGTGGCGGGCTGGTCACGAGCACCGACTCCGGCCTCGCGGTTCCAGACTGGCCGAATTCCTACGGGTACAACATGTTCACGTTTCCGTGGCCGCGCTGGAGCTCTGGCGGTGTTTTCCACGAGCACTCCCATCGTCTCATCGCTTCGGGGGTGGGCCTGCTCACGGTAATCCTGGCGCTCGCGCTGTGGTTCGGTGAACCCCGCCGGTGGCTGAAGCGATTGGGGATTGTTGCCGTTGTTGCCGTCTCTTTGCAGGGTCTCTTGGGCGGCCTTCGGGTCTTGTGGCTCAAGGATGAAATCGGCATTTTTCACGCGGCCCTCGCGCATGGTTTCCTCTGCCTTGTCTGTTTTCTCGCGTTCGCGCTCTCCCAGCGGTGGGAGGTGCTCGGCTCGCTCGCGCTTGGAGATGTCGCCGGGCGAAATTGGCTGCGTTCGATCGCGGTTTTCGCGGTTCTCGCCATCTACGGCCAGCTTCTCCTCGGGGCGTCCATGCGGCACGCTCACGCCGATCTTTCGATCCGCGATTTTCCGCTGGCTTACGGACGGGTGCTCCCTCCACTGGATGACGCCTCCATCGCAGCCATCAATGCAGGGCGCGTGAATGATCTGCGGCTCCCACCCACGACGCGGGGTCAAATCGTCCTCCAAATGCTCCACCGCGTCGGTGCCCTTGTCGTGCTTTTCGGAGTTGGCATGACTTTCCTCCGCGCTTTGCGGGTGAGTTCGCTTCCGGTCGGGCTCCGGCGCGTGGCGTTCTTGTGGCCCATCCTCATTCTCGCCCAAGCGACACTGGGGATGTTTACGATCTGGACGGACAAGTCAGCTGATATCGCCACCGCCCACGCGGGCTTGGGCGCGGTGTCACTGGCTACCGGCGTGCTGTTCGTCGCGGCGTTGTCACGATGGGGGGCGAACACCGCTCCGAACCGAATGATCGTGAAACCCGAACTCCAGTTCGCCGCCGCATGAAGGTCACACCCGCGACAGCCGGTCTTTCGGAACCCACACTCCTGCGGCAGGGTGGGGACGTGCCGGATTTGCTGCCCTCTGAAACGCGTCGTGCTGAAGTCGAAACGCCTTCGCTGCGGTCCGATTTTGCCGAACTGGTCAAGCTCCGGCTCTCGATGCTCGTCGTTTTTACGACCTTGCTCGGCTTTTATCTCGGCTGGGAGGGAGCGATGGATTATGCGCTCATGTTCCATACCGTTCTTGGTACTGCTCTCTGCGCCGGCGGCGCCGGCGCGTTGAATCAGTACCTGGAGCGGGAGTTTGATGCCCGGATGCGCCGGACTCGAACGCGGCCTTTGCCCGCGGGCCGAATTTCGCCAGACGTTGCCCTCGCCGCCGGGGTGGGACTCTGCGTGGTTGGCATGATCGAGCTGGTCGTCTGCGCAAATCTTGCCGCTGCTGCGCTCGCCGCCGCGACGATCGTGACTTATCTGTTGGTTTACACTCCGCTGAAGCGCCGGACGACCCTCAACACCCTGGTCGGAGCCGTGCCCGGAGCGATTCCCCCGCTGATTGGCTGGGCGGCGGCGACGGGCCGGGTTAATTTCGGCGGGTGGCTGTTGTTTGCGCTCATGTTTGCCTGGCAAATGCCGCATTTTCTGGCGATCGCGTGGATGTACCGGGACGACTACGCCCAAGCTGGCTTTGTCATGTTGCCGTCGCGCGACCCCGAAGGGATTTCGACCGGTCGACAGTCCGTAAACTATGCGCTCATCACCTTGTTACTTGGAATGGCGCCTGCGCTGGTTGGATTGACGACGGTCTGGCACTTCCCGGTGGCGCTGCTCCTCGGTGCGGCGTTTTCCCTCGCGGCGCTGCGCTTTCACGTCGATCCGACGCACGCCCGGGCTAAGTCACTCTTCCTCGCGTCGATCATTTATCTGCCCCTGCTGCTCGGGAGTCTCGCGCTGTTCAAGCGCCACTGACCTGACCACCCATCATCTCATCGTGAAAATGGATTCCAAGACCCGCGAAGCAAACATGCGCCTGATGGTGCGACTTTTCCTGCTCGCCCTGCTTTGGGCCACCGTCGTTCTTGCCTGGATGTTCGAATTCCATTACCCCCGACACTGACCACCCGCTGATTTGACCATGTCTGCCTCCGCTACTGCCCAGATTGCCGATACCCGTGGCCTCACGCCGATCGCTCCGAGGTCGATTGTGCGCTTCGGCATGCTCACCTTTCTCGCTTCGGAAGCGATGCTTTTCGCTGGCCTGATCGGCGCGTACATTGTCCTTCGGGTGAGCCAGGGTGAGGCGTATTTTCCGACTGGTTTCGTCAAGCTTCCGGTGAGGGAAACCTTCATTGCGACGATCGTTCTGGTTGCCAGCAGTGGAACCTGCCATTGGGCCGATACGCTGGTCGCCAAGGGAAAGCGCGGCACTTGGGCGCTCTTTCTGACGATCGTGCTCGGGTCGCTCTTCCTCGCGAATCAAGCGAATGAGTGGATGCATCTCAAGCACGAGGGGATGTGGTTCAATACGATGGGCACGTATGCCTCCAATTTCTTCGTTCTGACGGGCTTCCACGGTCTGCACGTGTTTATCGGCGTGCTGTTGCTCATCGCTTCGTGGGTTCTGTCGCTGCTCGGTAAGTTTGACGGCTCAAATCACAACTTTCTGATGTGTGCCTCGTTTTATTGGCACTTCGTCGACATCGTCTGGATCCTCGTCTTCACGATCATCTATCTGTGGTGAACGGGCAGCCTGAGCCTGCGCCGTCCCGGCCGCCGGGCGGTAGCTCGACCCTTCGGGCCGTGCTGTGGGCGACGCTCGTCGTCGTCATTGTCGGACTGTTCGCGGCGTTTGCGCGGCAGCAGTGGACTGCGGCGATGCGGCGCGATACGGGCTCGTTGGACCGATTCAACACGGTTCCCGCGTTCACGCTGACGGAACGGAGCGGAAGGCAGTTCAATTCCGCGGAGTTGAATGGAAAGATCTGGGTGGCGGACTTCATCTTCACCACCTGCCCCGGCCCGTGTCCGCAGATGAGCGCCAAGTTTTTCGAGCTGCAGCAGGAGATAAAACGCTCAAGTGACGTGAGACTCGTCACGTACACGGTCTGGCCCGAGTACGACACCCCCGAGGTGCTGCGGCGATACGCGGATCGCTTCAAAGCCTTGCCGGACAAATGGCTCTTCCTGACGGGGGAGAAGAAGACGATTTACGACCTGGCTCACAAGGCATTTCTCCTTGGCATTACCGACAAGGAAAGCGGCCGCGAAGTCCTGAAGGAGGGCGAATTCGTCCACAGCACAAAAATGGCGCTCGTCGACCGACGGGGGCAGATCCGGGGCTATTACGACGCGACCAGCCTCGAGGCCGTGCAAAAATTATTGGGAGACATCGGGAGTTTGTTGCGCGAACAGCCGGCGCAGTGACATTTGAGCTCTCACGCCTATGAAACGGATCGCGCCCTTCGCAGCCCTCGTCGCTGTCACCCTGCCGTCGCTGGCGGCCGCCTGTGAAGGGTGTAAATCGGTCTCTCAGGATAACGGGACCCCGAACGCGATCGGCGAGGCGTTCGGCATCAGCATTTACTTCATGATCGCATTCCCCATGCTTCTGGTGCTGGGCATGATCATCTTGGGCGTTCGTCAGGTTCGCCAGATCGAAGCCGAGCGCGCTCGCGCCGCCGTGGGCGCAGGGGCCTGAGACACGGGCCGCCGGAATGACAATTGAAGAGTTTCCCGCCTTGAATGCGTCGCTCAACGCGGCGAGCGCGGTTTTTATTGCAGCGGGGTGGATCTTCATCCGCTCGGAACGGAAGTCGGCGCACATCATTTGCATGGTTTCGGCGCTGCTCACCTCGACGGCGTTCCTGACGTGCTACCTGATCTACCATTTCAACGTCTTAACCGTGCGTTTCACGCATCCCGGTCCGGCGAAATGGATCTATTACGGGATCCTTCTGACGCACGTCATCCTGGCGATCACGACGGTCCCACTCGTGATCATGACCGTCACGGCCGCGATCCGGCAGCGATTCGAGCGCCACCGAGCCCTCGGTCGCTGGACGATGCCCATCTGGCTGTACGTCTCGGTGACGGGGGTGATCGTTTATCTCATGCTCTACAAGTGGTTTCCGTCCGATCAGCTCAAGAATCGGCGCCCCCCGGGGCAGGTTGCGATCCTAGCGCAGGCTCGGTGACGAGTCACTCGGGCGTCCGTCGAGGCGCCGAGCGGGAGGCGAATCGTGCGATGGCGCGATTCATGATGCGAAAAATCCGGGGTTCAACCCGCTTTTGAGGAAGTTCAACCCTCGTCAGGGAGAGCGATTTACGCTGGGAAAGGCACCCATGACTTACCGAGTGACGAAATGTTCAAATATTCTCGAAGATTTTTTGCATTCATTCGATTAATTGCTTGTATCCGCTCGCGGTTCGTCTCACAAAACGGCTCGCAGCAGTTAACCGTAACCCCACCAATCCATCCATCTAAGGAATCAGAGATGAAACACAATCTCCTCCCGCAGGTTGGTCTCCTCGCAGCCGCTGGCGTATTCGCTGGCGTATTCACGGCGACGGCGGCTGATCCATACGACAAGGCCCTCGAAGCCCGTGTCGCCGCGCTCGAGCGCGAACTCAACGTCATGCAGGGTGACGACAAGGGCAAAGGCGTCAAGGCGACCGAGGTCCCCACGTTTCTCCGCGCTAAGAGCAAGGAAGTAAAGGAACTCACGATCAGTGGTGATTTCCGCCTTCGCTACCAGTTCCAGCAGTCCGAGCCGCAAGCTGGCCCAGTGGCTCGTGACGGTGCAGCCGCGAACCTCGATCGCACCACGCAGCAGTCGCGCCCGACGCGCTACCGCCTGCGCATCAATTTCGAGTACACGATGACCGACAACATGTTCATCGGTTTCAGCCTCGCGAGCGGCGACAACTACGGGAATGACGGCACCACGGCGACGATCGCGAACGGCTTCGGAAAGCACCAGATCTTCATCGACAAGGCCTACCTCGGCTGGAATGTCATCCCGAAGACGCTCCAGATCATCGGTGGTAAACAGGAGTTCCACTTCTGGACCGTCGATGACTTCATCTACGACAAGACCGACATCCGCCTCACCGGTTTGACGGAGAAGTTCACGACCGATCTGAGTTCCACCGCCAAGATGGAGATCATCCTCGGTCAGTACATCTTCGCCGATAACGTCGAAAACAATACGGCAAACGCGGGCAATCGCGACGTCTTCTGGTTCGCTGGTCAGGCGATCTTCACGGTGAAGCCATCCAACGACTGGGACTTCAAGATCGCTCCGATGTTCTCCATCTACGCGACTGGCACGGCGAACGGGAACGGTGCCGCTACGAATGCGGCGGGATTCCCCGGCGGCAATTCACCCGGCATCGGCTCGAATTCGGCCGGCTTTGTTTCCCCGCCGTATGTGAACGCGCAGGGCGTCTTGCAGGTGTCCGGCAAGCATAGCCAGGACAACCTCGCTCTGTTCACGCTGCCGGTGGAAGCGAACTTCAAGTTCGCCGGTCTGGCGGTCAAGCCGTATGCCGAATTCGGCTACAACTTCCTCGGCTCGGACCGCGCGAAGAAGACCTACGGCATCCGCGCTACGGACTTCAGCGACAACGCTGCACTCGTCGTGGGCATGCGCTTCGGCAATCTTGCCAAGAAGGGCGATTGGACCGTTGCGGCGGATTACCGCCACATGGGCCTCAACGCGGCTGATCCCAATCTGAACGATCCGAACTGGGGTCTCAGCCAGCTCAACTTCCGGGGCGTCAAGATCTCGGCGGGCTATCGCTTCACCAACTGGCTCACCGGTAACGTCAACTACTACGCCGGCTACAACATCCGCAGCAACCTCCGTAGCTCGGTGGTTACCACCGGGACCGTCGCTTTGCCGATCAACCAGATCCCGGGAACGGGAGGAAACGCCTTTGCTGTGACCGGCTTGAACACGTCGGTCACGACCCTCCCGGTCGCGAACACGAATGCCAACCAGATGATCCAGGTCGAGCTGAACGCCTCCTTCTAAGGAGCCGCTCAAACCGATTCAAGTCCGTCTTTCTCAAGACCCCGCGGGCAACCGCGGGGTCTTTTGCGTTTCTACGATCCCATCAAGCGACCGCCGTAGGATGACAAGGGTTTCGTCAGCCTTGCGTCCGGCTCGCCTCGAGCAATTCGTTCGCGAGCGCGAGGGAAGGGGTGTTTTCGCCGCCGAGCATCCGCGCGATCTCCTTCACGCGTGCCGGGCCGCTGACCGGGCGGAGCCGCGAGAACGTGCGCTCGCCCTCGAAGGACTTCTCCACGACGAAGTGCGTCGCGGCGTGCGCCGCCACCTGCGGGAGGTGGGTAATGCAGAGGACCTGCCGGCCGCGCCCAAGATCCTTCATCCTGGCGCCCACCTTCCCGGCGATTTCGCCGCCGACGTTCGCGTCGATTTCGTCAAACACGAGCAGCGCGACGGAGTCGTGTTCCGCGAGGGTGCTCTTCACCGCGAGCATGACGCGGGAAATCTCTCCGCTCGATGCAATGCTGCGCAGGGGTTTGGCTGGCTCGCCGGGATTCGGCGCGAAAAGAAACTCCGCCGTTTCAAATCCGCCCCAACGCGGGGCGAACGTAAACTCGACGGTCTCGAGCCCGCTCGCGCCCGGAACCTCGAGAGAAACCAGACGAATTTCGAATTCCGATTTCTTAAAGCCGAGATCCCGTAACTGCGACGCCACCGCCGTGGAGAGAGGGCCCGCGGCCTTCCGCCGGAGGGTCGAAAGCTTCCTTCCCCGGCGCATCAGCTCCGCCTCCGCAGCGCTTCGCTCGCGCTCCAGGCGCTCCAGTTCCGCGCCGCGGTGCTCGATCCGGCTGAGACGCGCTTCCGCTGTCTCCGCGAATTCCAGGACGGACTCAATCTCGCCGCCGTACTTTCGCTTCAACGCGAGAAGGAGCGTGTGACGTTCCTCCAGCACGGCAAGTTGAGCTGGGTCGACCTCTAACCGCTCGGCGTACCGCGCGAGCTGACGCGCGAGTTCCTCCAATTCCCCGACCGCGGCGTCGAAGGACTGCTGGAAGGCGGCCCCGCCGGCGGGATCGAGCCGCGCCAGCTCGCGCAGTTGCCGACCCGTCTCGGCCAGACGACCAAGGATCGGAGGCTCGCTTTCGCTCAATTCCGCGGCGGAGCCCGCGGCCAGCTCGATGAGTCGCTTTCCATTCGCGGCGATGGCGTAGCGGGCCGCGACGTCGGTGTCCTCGCCTGGTTGGGGGTCCGCCTCGCGGATTTCTCCGGCCTGATGCCGAAGCAGATCGAGTTCCCGTTCGAGGGAGCCTTCGGCGGCGTTCAGGTCCCCGATCGCCGCTTTGAGCGATTGGAGAGCCCGAAACTGCTCCTCATATTCCGCCCGAGCGGCCGTCGCGCGGGCGAAGGCGTCGAGGAGCAAAAGCTGTTTCTCCGGGGCGAGGAGCGATTGATGATCATGGGGGCCGTGGAGGTCCACCATCCCGCCCACGACACTCTTCAAAACCGCGAGAGTGGCGGGAGAGCCGTTGACGAACTGCTTGTTCACACCCGCCTGGGTGAACGTCCGCTTCACGAGCAGCTGGCCATCTTCGCACGGCTCGAGCCCGAGCTCCCCAAGCCGCTCGTTGCACTCAGCGGCATCGGGCAGGTCGAAGACGCCCTCAACCGTGCATGCCTCCGCTCCGGTCCGGATCAACGATTTGTCCGCTCTTTCACCAAGCAGGAGTTTCAGGGCCCCGAGAATCACCGACTTCCCTGCCCCGGTTTCTCCGGTCACCGCCACGAACCCCGGCGAAATCTCCCAAGTGAGGTCTTCCACCAGCGCGAGGTTTTTGATGCGCAGGGAGATCAACATGGCAGGGCAGGGGAACATCGAACATCGAACCCCGAACGTCGAACCTTGAACATCGAAGTTCCGAAAATTCACGCGAGGCGCAAAATGCGTTTTCCCGGCGGGCGGCGACTCTGTCGTACAATTTTGATTTCAGATTGGAGTTCGGGCCTCATGGCCGCGAGTGTCCCGGTGCGGCAAGAAGCTGAAATCTGAAATCCAATTCTGAACGATTCCCATGCCCGGTCTTGACGTCACCTTTCTCGGCACGGGCACGTCCCTCGGAGTGCCGGTGATTGGGTGCCGCTGCGCGGTCTGCCAGTCGGAGGATCCACGGGATCGGCGCAGCCGTTCGTCCCTCTACGTGCAGACGCCGGGTTTCGCATTCGTCGTGGACACCGGTCCGGATTTCCGGACGCAATGTCTCCGCGAATCCATTTCGGTGGTTGATGCCGTCGTCTACACCCATCCGCACACCGATCACATCATGGGTTTTGATGACCTTCGGCCCTTTTGCTTCGTCAGTCCGACGGGAACCGTGCCGATTTACGCGCCGGCTGAAACGATGCGGGCGTTCGAACGCGTCTTCCAGTTCGCGTTTGACGGCATGCACCGGTATCCGGGCTATCTCATTCCGGAGCCGCACGTCGTCGAGTCTCCCTTCCTTCTCGGGGGGACCGTTCTCACGCCCCTGCCGGTCCCCCACGGCAAGATGACCGTCACCGGCTATCTGATGTCGCGAGAGGGAATTCCGCTGCTGGCCTATCTGAGCGATTGCAACGGCGTTCCCGAGGCTGTGCGCGGGCTAATCCGTGGAGTGAAGGTCCTAGTGCTGGACGCGCTCCGCCGGGCACCGCACCCGACGCACTTGAGCCTGGAGGAGGCGGTTGAAATCTCCGCGGATGTGGCTCCGGGCGAGACGTGGCTGACGCACCTCTCCCACGACCTTCCCCATGCGGAAACCGAGGGTACGCTCCCGCTCGGGGTGAAAATCGCGTACGACGGCCTCCGGCTCCACCTGTGACTACGCCCCTTCGACTTCTGCTCGCTCTTGGGTTCATCGCGGCGCGGCTCGGCGCGGAGGGCTTCGGATTGTCCACATCGCGACCCGCCGACGCGAACAATCCGGCAAATTTCGCGATCGTCGTCTATAACGCGAACGACTCACTCGCGCGGCCGCTCGCCGAGTACTACGCCGCCAAGAGGAGCATTCCCCCCGATCGCGTCGTCGCGCTGAAATGCGGTCTCACGGAGGAAATCAGCCGAGAGGATTACGATCGCGACATTGCCGCCCCGCTCCGGCACGTCTTCGATGAACGGCATTGGTGGGAGCGATCGCCCGAGCGACCGGGCTCAAATCCGTCCTCCCTCGTCACGGCCAATCGGATCCGGTTCGTCGTTCTGATCCGCGGGATCCCCCTTAAAATTGCCCAGCGCACGACTCCGTATGAGGGCGATACGCCGGGCAATCAACCGGATGCGTTCCGGACCGTGAACGCTGCCGCCGTGGACTCCGAACTCGCGGCGCTTGGCGCATTCACCAGGACAATTTCCGGGATCATTCAGAATCCGTACTACCGCAGCTTCGCTCGCATTCAGGATACGAATTACCCGTGGTTTATGGTCGTGGGGCGAATCGACGGCCCCAGTGACATCATCGCGCGGCGGTTGGTCGACGACGCTGTCGAAGTCGAGAAGCGAGGCCTGTGGGGTCGGGCGTACTTTGACGCGCGCGGGCTAACCGCTGAGGCCGGGCCGCTGGCGGAGGGCGACACCTGGCTGCAGAAGGCCGCGAAGGAGTGCGACCTCCCGGCGGTGTTCGACTCGCGGCCGGAGATGTTTGAGACCGGTTTCCCGATGACGGAGACCGCCCTTTATCTTGGTTGGTATGCCGGGGGCGTCTCCGGTCCCTTCACCCGCCCCGACTGGCATTTTCTGCCTGGCGCGGTCGCCATCCACATTCATTCGTATAGCGCCACGAGTATCCGGGGAGACAAGGATTTTTGGGTCGGCCCGCTGCTGGCGCGCGGTGCGGCGGCGACCTGCGGGAACGTTTATGAGCCGTATTTGAGCCTCACCGTTCACTTCGACCACTTCGTCCCGCGCCTTCAGGCGGGTTTCACTTTTGGGGAGGCGGCGTACATGTCGCTCCCGGCGGTTTCTTGGATGAATACGGTCGTCGGAGATCCGCTCTATCGGCCCTTCAAGGTCGCGCAGGAACTCGCCACTCGCGCCGATCTCAATCTTATCAAAGCGGAGGAGGATTTTACGGGACCCACGCCGCTTGAGGCGGAGATGCGGGCATTTGCGACGATCGCTCACCAGCGCCGGACCAAGCCGGAAAACGTCATCGCCGCAGAACTGATGAAGCAGGCCCGGCGGATGAAAAGCGCGCGGATCTATGAGGGGCTCGGATTGCTGCAGCTCTCGAACGCCGACTATGCCAGCGCGCAGCGCACCTTTGAGAGTGCGCGAGACCTGTACGCCTCGCCGGAGGATGTGGTTCGCGTGATCGTCAGCCAGATTCAGGGCCTCATCCAGGCGGACCGCAAACCCCAAGCCTTGGCACTCACGCGGGCCGCTCTGCTGAAATACCCGGCAGCAATCGCGTACGAGACCCTGCGCGCCTACGAGAAGCTCCTCGCTCCTGCCCCGCCTCCGGCGGCCGCGGGAAAACCGTGAGGTGCGATTGGCTTCGCGTCGCCGCCGGGTCGCGACTCATTTCTCCGCGAGCAATTTGCGGGCGGCCTTGATCGTGTCGGCGAGGTCCCTGCGAAGCAGGGGTGAGGTGAATGGCGGACGCTCCGGTTCTCGCTGGTTGTCACGTCTCGCCCACGTCGCCTTCAGCGGAGCAGGGCTTCCGCGACTTCCGCCGGTTCAATTTCGACGCCGTTGAGATGGGCGTCCCAGTTCGGGCCCACGAGGGCGCCGTCCTTTTCCATTCCCGGCAGCCAGTTGCTGACGAACTTCTCCAGGTTGACTAAGGTGGGCTCGTGAGAGCTCCACTCCCCGGCAATATGCCGGACGGCCTCAGCGCGCTCCGACCAGAAAACGATGACATCCGTCTCTTCGTATTCGTTCGATTCGCAGAAGGCCCAGCTTCCTTCTGAGTGCAGGCCCCACACTTCACCGGTCGCCCGTACGCGTTCGACGAAATGTCGAAGGCGATCCTTCCCGGCGTCGGCGTCGGCGTCGGTGTCGTGCAGCATGGCGGGTAATCTGACGTCCCGGAAGGCGTCAGGCACGCTTTCCCCGGCGCACGCGCCGGATCACGAGCCCAGCCGCAAGCGCTGCGGCGGCCCACGTCCCCGGCTCGGGCACGGCGACAACGTCGGGTCTCACCGAGACATCGTCGAGAAAGTAGAAGGCGGGATCGTTTTGACCGATGAACTCGAGGCGCGTGGTCCCGGAGCTGGCCGTGACTTTGAAGGTGTACTGGACGTAGTTCAGAATCACGGTCGAGCCGTCGTCCACCCGCGAATACACCGGCACGCCGTCCCACGTCGCCGTAAAGTTCAGACCGCTTCCGCCATTTCCGCCTGAGTCGAGCGCGAGGAAGAAGGACAGCGTATACTGCTGCCCTGGAATGGTCACAAGGTCTTGGAAAAGGCTCCCGGTCGCACCCACTTGGCCGAAGGCTGCGTCGAACCCGCCGCTGTTCGGCGGAAGCAAGTAGGCACTGTTTCCGATACTGGTGCTGAGCCCGTTCGCAAGCCAGCCGGTGAACAACGACGGGACCGCGAGGGGGATGGGCTGGACGAGGATGGGATTTCCCGCCGGTCTGCCTCCTCCCCCGGTGTTGTCCTCGAACCCGCCGTTGGCAACTAATTCCTGGGCGCGGGCGACCGCAGGCTGGGAGACGGCGAAAAGGAGAGACGAAAGAAGGACGGCGGTTTTCATGAGGACGAAGAACTCGGCGCTTCTAGCAAGGGTCTCGATTCCTGACAACCCGGAAATCCGATTTGGGTGCAATCACCCCCGCGGGCTTGGGCCGGCTGGCCTATTCCCCACTCGGGCCCGTGCGCAGATAGCGTACCGCCGCTTCGGTGCGGGAACCGACCTGCCACTTGCTGTAGACCCGCGCGAGGTGGTTCTTGACCGTTGAACGCGCCACGCCGAGCCGAGTCGCGATCTCCTTGTCCGCCAAGCCTTCCGCCGCGAGCGCGAGAACCTCGGATTCGCGCCGGGAGAGCTTGTCCAACTCTCCTCGCTCGTCGTCGCTCGCGATCGAGCCCGGGCTCGCGCGGAGAAAACCCAACAGGCGCCGGGCGATCCACGGCGACATCGGAGCACCTCCCGCGAGCGCGTCGTCTGCCGCCCGCAATATCGAATCCGATGAATCGCCCTTCAGCAGGTAGCCACAGGCCCCGGCGCGGAGGGATTCGAGCACGGCGTCGTCATCCCGCTTGGCGGTCAGCATCACGATCGAGAGCGCCGGACGACCTGCGAGAAACTGATTCACCGCCGCGGAGCCTTGAATCCCAGGCAGGCCAATATCGAGAAACAGCAGGCTGAACGCCAGGTTCGACGGCCAGCGCAGGCCATCCTCGGCACTCCCGGAGGAGGCAACGACGCGATAGCGCCCCGAGTTCTCGAGCAGCACGCGGAGGTATTCCCGGACGGGCGCGTCGTCGTCGATCAGCGCGACGCTGGCAGCGGAGGGAGCGGATCGGCCGGGCATCTCCGGATGGAATCATGACTGTCGGTTCCCCGACAAGCCTGTTGGCTAGGCTGACGACATGAAAAGATGCGGACTATCTGCCTGCGCAGACCGGGCTGGACCCCCTCGACGCGCAGATGGCGCCCCGAGGCGCGGCCCGGGCGGGCGGGCGATTGTGCAACTTCGCCGTTCCCTCCGCGCTCACTTCTCAGTAAGACAGTCTGGCCGTGGCATTCTGCCGGGGCAGTATTTCCTTCCCTATGTCTTGGCCCGCGATCCTCCGTTCAGTCGCATTTCTCCTCGGGGGCTTTTTCCTCACTCCCCTTGATGCTGCCGACCTGCGCTCCGCCACGGTCACGCAGACGTTCAACGAGGTGAAGGTCATCGCGCGCGATCGCGGGGATGAGGCGGCGACTCCGGGAACGACAATCCGAGGTGAACTCGGTGTGCGCACCGGGCAGCAATCGCGCGCCGAGCTGGAATTTCAGGACCGGACGCTCACCCGCCTGGGTGCGAACACGATCTTTTCATTCGAGGGCGGCACGCGGGAAATGGAGATGCAGCAGGGCACGATGCTCCTCCAGGTGCCGAAGAACGCTGGCGGGGCCAAGATTCGCACGGCCGCGGTCACCGCCGCCATCACCGGCACCAGCATTCTGCTTGAGTACTCGCCCGATCGGGAGGTGATCGAGGGTGGCAAGAAGAAAAAGAAGAAGGGCTACATCAAGGTGGTCGTGCTCGAGGGCACGCTCAAACTCTCCCTCAACGACGGCTCGGGCCAGACCGTGACGCTCGGAGCGGGACAAATGCTGATCACCGAACCGAACACGACCAGTTTTCCCGGCGCAGTCGACGTCGACCTGCAGCGCCTGGTGCAGACGAGTCTGCTGGTGAACAACGCCTTTTGGGGACGCGAGGTCACGCGCACCTCCGGCGAGACGCTCGGCGGATTACTCGCGCCGGATGCCCGCACGACCGCTGGTCGATTGTCGATGGATTTGATCAACGCGGAGATCGACAAGCAGCAGACCGCCCTCCTCAACGGCACGCTCGCGCCGGCGAGTCTCGTGGGGGCGGCATTCGGCAGCGACCTGAATGCGAACGGGCAAGATCTGATCTCCACGCTCGACACGCGATTCAACGCGGTCAGCGGGTCCCCGGGCGAGACGCCGAATCCGACGCCGGATCCGGCGAAGTTCGGCACCGCGGCCCCGGTCAACGCGGGCAGCCTCACGATCGACTCGGGCACCACGATCGTCACTGACCCGGTGATCACGAACGCAACGCAGCGCGTCCCCGGTACGCTCTACCGCGGCGCCGCGTTGGATGGGCCGGTCGCGAGGTACCTCTTTGGCTCGACCAGCGCGTTCGACACCACCTTCGGCGTCGGCGGGAGTTTTTTCGATTCGTTCGGCCGCCCTCCGGGATTCCCGGCCCGGTACGTGGCCACATTCCGGGTCGACGGCACCATCACTCTCGCGGGCAATCCCAGCCTTCTCACCACGGGGGGCGCGCGCGATATCGCGCTGGTCGCCGACGCGGGCATCGCCTCCAGTGGATCATTCAGTTTTGATCTGACGGCGCTGCGCTCACTCTTGCTGACGAGCACGAATGGACCGGTCTCGATCGCGAGCGGGGCCGCCTTCAGCGGGAGCGGCGTTTCGCTGGCGCTTTACGCGCGCGGCGCGAACAGCGTGAGCTTTCTCGGTTCGGCCAGCCTCGGGGGAGAATTCTACGCGGGCGCAGAGACCGATGTGACGATCGGCGGCAACGTGGCCGCGGCCAGCTTTCGCGCGCTCGGCGGGCGCGATGTCTCCCTCACGGGCTTGGTCAATTCGCCCTCGGTGCAGCTCACCGCGACGCGTAACGCGCAGTTCGGTGGCGCGAACTTCAATCTGCCTACGCTGACCGCTCTGCAGGTGAATGCGGCCAGCATCCGGCTGACCTCCAGCCTTGCTCTGGGGCCGACGGCGACGGGGTCGATTACTGCGTCGACTACCGCGGGTTTCGCCGGCACCATCGACGCCACCGGCTTCGATCTCACCGGCGCCGGGCTCGATCTCGGTATCGGCCGAAGTGTCACGGCCCGGACCCTGAATGTGCGCAGCATCAGCGGAAACGGGAATGCGATCATCATCGCGACTGGCGGGCTGACGGTGGGCTCACTCTCGGGCATCGCCGTGATCAACGCGCCGACCATCAGCATCGGCAGCAGCTTCAGCACCGGTTCGCTCAGCTCGAGCAGCCTTACGCTGACCGGCACGAACGCCAGTTTCAACGCGTCGGGTGATGTCACGCTCGATCAATTGAGCGTTCCGGGGAATATCACCATCGGTGGCTTCCTCCGCACCGCTGGCGTGCTCGCGGCCGCGCAGCGAACGGTTAGCGCCGGCGGAAATATCAGCATCACCGGCGATGCCGGCAATCCGGCCGGCGCGCCGGGGCCGCACTACGCCAGCTTTACCGCCGGTGGCGGCATCGACGTCGGCAGCAGCGGCCTGACGCTTTACGCCGACAGTATCACCGCCATCACCGGCAGCGTGCGAACCGGTGGGATCATCGCGAGCAGCATTACGTCGGACGGTGGAGTGTTTGCGACCTCGTCATCGATCACGGCCGATCGCATCAATACCTTGGGTGCCGTGTCCACGGCGACCGACCTGTTCTTCAGCTCCACCGCGATTCCACACTCGCTGAACTCCAGCGCGCTCACCATCGGACGAAATCTGAATTTCGCCGCGGCCATTCCGCTCACCATTCGAACCGGCGCGGCTTCGATCGGCGGAGTGGTGGTGGCCAGCGCTGGTGGGGGCACGCCCGGCGCCACCCTCAGCATCAATGCGGCTTCACTCGCGCTCATCGCCCCCGCCAGCGGCGATCTCTTCGCGCTCAGCGGCGGGCCCGCGGCGGGCGCCGGGACGAACGGTGGCGCGGGCGGCAGCTTCTCGCTGACGCTCACTTCCACCGCGGCCTTCTTGCTACCGGGTTCCATCCGGCTGGGCGGCGGATCCGCCAGCGGCACTAGCCTGGGCGGTGCCGGCGGCAGCTTCACCTTCAACACCGCGGGAGCCGCCACCTTCAACGGTTCGATCTTCGCGCGCAGTGGCGCGGCGCCGAGTTCCGGCAACGGCGGCACCGTCAATCTGACGAGCGCGGGTGATTTCACGCTAAACGCCGGCATCAATACGCGGAGCGGCGCGACCATCGCGCCACCCGCGGGATCGGATGGATCGCTGACGCTGCGTTCCACCGTCGGCAGCGTCCGGCTCAACGGCACGTTAAATACCGGAACGCTCGCAGTGAGCTCTGGCGCTGACGTCATCTTTCAGGCGGCGGCAAATATTAGCGCGAGCGGTGCCGTCACGATCAACGCCGGCCGTGATTTGCTCGGGCAGGGCGGCTCGCTGAATTCCTCCGACCCGAATCTCAACGTGACCGTCGGCCGCGACCTGAGCACCGGATTCTTCGGCGCGAATTCGTTCACCATCGGCCGCGACGCCACGCTCACCGGCCAGTTCGGTTTCGTGAATGCGACCATCGGCGGTGCGCTCACGACCGGTAGCATTTACGCGTTCGCCAATCCTGCAAACACGAGCAACGCCTTCACGCTTACGGCGGCTTCCGTGACGGTGAACGGCAACAGTAACTTCATCAGTCCGAATGCGACCGACCCGGCGCGGACGCTGACGATCTCCACCACGGGTGCCATCGCCATCAACGGCTCGTTCCTGCTGGGTGGAGCCGTGGGAGCATCGGGTGGCCCCGGCGGTGCGCTGCGCATCATCAATGCGACCGATGTGACCCTCGGGAGCGCCACCTCGCTCATCGATTTTAGTGGTGGGAATTCCACCGCGACCACCGGCAATGGCGGCACGGGCGGCTCGCTCACGATCACTTCGACTGGCAATGTGCGGCTGGGCAGAACCGTCCTGGCGAACGGTGGCGCCAACGTGACTGGTGGTCTCGGCGGCGCCGGAGGCAGCGTCACCGTTAGCGCGCTCGCCATCACCACCGGGAACATCAGTGCGATCAATGGCTTCCCATCCGCCGCTGCAGGTGGGAGCGGCACGATCACCCTCACTGCGACCGCGGGCGACATCACGATCGGCGGGCTGCTTGACGCGCCTCGCCTGACGCTCAATTCCGCCCGCGACATCCGCGTGACCACGAACGGCAATTTCTCCCCGCTGACCGGCGCTGCCGGCACGGCCCGCGCAGCGCGGGACTTTTCCATCACGCTCGGCGGTACGTCGCAGAGTCTGGCGCTCGCGCAGATCTCGGTCGGTCGCGATCTGCTAGCGACCAATTCGGCCGCCGGCGGCGCCACGCTCATCGTGACCGCGCCCGTCATCAGCGTGGCGCGAAACATCGATTTCTCCGACGCCATCGGTCAGCCGCTTTCGCTCGGCCTGCGGGGCGATTCGATTCGGGCGGGAGGTTTTATTTCGGTCTCGGGTGATGTCACGTTCAGCAGCGTGCTGGAAGCGGGCATTACCGCCCCGTCTTCCCCCGGCTCGATCACCGTCGGCGGCAGCCTTTATCAGAATGGAGTCGACGTTGGCGCGGTCCTCACGGGCACCAGCCTGAACGTCGGGGGGAATCTCACCCTGGCGGGAAATCTGGGCGGTGCGACTCCGGCGACGTCCGTCTTCAACGTCGGCGGTCCGGTGACATTGGGGGCGAGCATCCTAGGTGATGGCATCAATTCAGTTTCCACGCCGGGCGGGCCCATGAATACCAACGCCGCCAGCTTCACGTTCAATGCCACCTCGCTCGCGTTCACGGGAGCGCCCGGCAGTGCGCAGATCCTGGCGCGCGGCGCATTTGGCACTGCGCCCCTGCCCGACGGTACGGACGGCGGACGGGTCACCCTGAACCTCTCCGGCATGGCGACGCTGACGGTCGATAGCATCCTCCTCAACGGCGGCAATGCGTTTGCCGGCAGCGCGGGCCGCGTCGGCAACGGCGGCGTGCTTTCGATCACCAACGGCGGTTCGGTGGTTATTCGGGCCGGTGGAATCGTGGATGTGCGCCAGGGCGATGCCTCGATGCTCGCGCCCACCACGCCGGTCGGCGGCTCGATCACCATCCGCTCGCTCGGGGGCGACATCGCCATCGGCAGCGCGCTGCAGTTCGGCAAGGACGGCGGCGGCACGCTTCTGCTGGACGCGGCGCGCGATCTCAGCCTTTCCGGCACGGCCACTGGGGGAGTATCGATCGACGAATACTTCAACGGCACCTACACCGCGGGCCGTGACGTCACGTCGACCGGCGAACTGCACGCCCAAACTTTGACCGCCGGGCGTGACGTCACGGCGGTGGGCGCCATTCAAGCGAGCTATCTGACCGCCGGCAGAAACGTGACCGCGGGGGGCGATCTCTCGTTCGTCACGGCGCAGGTGGGCGGTAGCGTGAGCGCCCTCTCGATGGGACCGGCGGTGGTGATGTTGATCGATCCGGCTGGTCTGGCGGCGCTCGATCCGCTCAACCCGACCGATCTTCACACTTTGCGTCTCGGCGGCACGCTGACCGTCACGAGCGGGTTGAGTTTCGGTTCCGGGCCGGCGTTTGCCTCCACTGACACGGCGATCGCGCCCATGAAACTCGCGATCATCTCGTCCGCTCCGGCGCTGATCTCACTCGACGGCGCGGCCGACTTCCACGGCAGCGCCACGGCAGCGAGCGGCCAAACCACGCCCGGTGGCGTGCTCGCCATCAACACCGCCGGCTCCGGCGGCGCCGTTGGTCCGGTGACGTTGGGCGCCTCGTTTTCGTTTTACGCCCCGGGCGGCGATTCGACGGTCACCGCCACCATCGCCGGCGGGCAGGGTGGCAGCATCCAGGTGAATGCGACCGGGAATCTCACGCTCGGGAACAACACCGGCGGGGACGTGATCGCCGTGCGCGGCGGGAACGCGGATGCCTTCGCGTTCGGCCGCGGCGGAAGCGGTGGTTCCGTCGTCTTGACCACCACCGGCAATGTCACCCTCCAGGACAACATTCAGGCGCTCACCGGACTCAGCGGGATCAGCGCCGCACCTTCCGGGACGGGTGGGAGTGTGACGATCAATGCGGGCGGCAGCGTGAACATCGCCGCCGGCGCGAGCATTGCCGTCAGCGAGGTTTCTTCCGCGTTCGCCAGCGCGAACGGTGGCTCGATTTTGCTCAACTCCACCAAGACGAGCGGCGTGGCGATGACGATCCAAACGGGCGCCAATTTAACGGCCGATGTGCCGGCGGGCGGCGCCCCCGGCAGCATCATGCTCAAGTCGCTGGGTGGCGACATCAACCTCGATGCCGCGACGATCTCCGCCACCAACGGCGCCATCAGCATCACCAACCCGGGCGGTACTACCGCGCTGAACGGCGTCACCCTGCGGGCCGGACAGGTGAATTTCGGTGGGGCGGGCGCGAGCTATTCCGGGACTGGCTTCATCGAGGGAGCGTTGCAGAATGCCGCCATTCTCCGCCCCGGCACCGGTGGGATGGGGCTCATGATCACCGGCAGCGCTGCGCTCCTGGGCAGTTCCGAGTTGCGTTTCCAGCTCGGCGGTCTGGTGCAGGGAGTCGACTATGGCGTGCTGAGCGTAAATGGCGCCGTCAGCCTCGGCGGGCAGCTCGTGGTTTCGTTCGCGAACGGCTTCCAGTCTACCGTTGGGGTCACCAACACCTTCACGCTGGTGAGCACAACCGGTGGATTCAGCGGCGCCTTTGCCAACATCGCGAGCGGCTCCCGGCTTCCCACCGCAGATGGCTTCGGCTCGTTCCTTGTGAGCTACAGCGGATCCAGCTTGTTGCTTTCGGGGTTCCAAGGTTCCGGGCCGGTCACCGCCGTGTGGGATGGCAGCACCAACAGCTGGTCTTCGGGCGCCAACTGGTCGACCAACCCGGCTTTTCCGAACGGCAGCACCAGCAACGCCACCATCAACTCGGGCGTGGTCACGCTCGACGGCGACTTCTCTATCCAGCAGTTCAATCTGAACGGCGGGCAGCTCGCGCTTTCCTCGGGCCGCACGCTGACCGTCAACAGCGCCTTCAACTGGTCGGGCGGCAGTCTGACGAACACCGGCGCGCTCGTTGCGGCCGGCGGCATCGTCTTCAGCGGGAGCAGCAACAAGACGCTGGCCAGCAACCTGACCAACGCGGCCGGACAGACGGCCACGGACGGTGCGGCCTCGACCGCCCCGCTTTTGCTCAATACCGGCGGAAATTTCGCCAACGCCGGCACCTTCCTCGCCCAGAACGATCTCGGGATTGCCGGCGGCGGCGGCACCTTCACCAACACTGGCACCTTCACCCGCGACACGAGCAGCGGGACCTACGCCATCTCGGCTGACTTCGTGAATAACGGCTCGGTCAACGCGAACTCCGGCACCCTCACGTTGAACGGTGCCACCACCAGCAACGCCGGCTCGTTCAACGTGGGTGCTGGGGCCACGCTCGTCTTCGGCTCGACCGTTGTCTTCACCGGCTTTGGCGCCACCAGCGCCTCCGGCGCTGGTACGCTGGCCTTGAGCGGCACCGCCTACACCGTAGCCAGCGCCTTGAATTCCACGGTGGGAAATCTGGTTCTGAACTCTGGCGTGTTCACGCTCAATCCCAGCCGAAGTGTGGACCAGAGCGGGCTCTTCACCTTTGCCGGCGGGACCATCTCCGGCCCCGGCTCCTTTAACGCCAACGGCGGGATTCTCTTCAGCGGGAACGGGAACAAGTCGATCAACGGCACGCTGGTCAACGCTGCCGGCCAGACGGCGACGGATGGCGCCGCTTCCTCGGGCGCGCTGCGGCTGAACAACGGCGGCCTCTTCACCAACGCCGGCACCTTCCTGGCCCGGAACGATCTCGGAATTGCGACCGCTGGCGGCACCATCACCAACACCGGCACGTTCACGCGCGACACCAGCGCCGGCGTTTACGTCGTGGCGGCCGACTTCACCAACTCCGGCATCGTCAGCGTGAACTCCGGTACGCTCACGTTGAACGGTGCCACCACCAGCAACGCCGGCTCCTTCAATGTGGGTGCCGGGGCCACGCTGGTCTTCGGCTCGACCGCCATCTTTACCGGCTTCGGCACCACCAGCGCCACCGGCGCTGGCACGCTGGCCTTGAGCGGCACCGCCTACACCGTGGCCAGTGACTTCAATGCGTCTGTCGCGAATCTCGTTTTGAACGCGGGCGTTTTGACGCTTAACGCCGGCCGCAATGTGAACCAGAGCGGGCTTTTCACCTTCGCCGGAGGTCAACTCGCCGGGGGTGGGAATTTCTTCGCCAACGGCGGCATCAACTTCAGCGGGCCGGCGAGTCAGGTCATCAGCGCGCAGCTCTTCAATGTGGCCGGTCAGGTCGCCACCGCCGGAGCTGGCAGCGCGGCCGGCATCGTCATGCTGCCTGGCGGGCTCTTCACCAACGCCGGCACCTTCCTGGCCCAAAACGATTTCGGCATCGTCAACGGCGGTGGAGGCCCTTCCATCACCAACACCGGCACCTTCACCCGCAACACCGGCACCGGGAATTACGCCATCGGCGTGACCTTCAGAAACAGCGGCTCGGTCGCGGTCAACAGCGGGACGCTCGCCTTCAACCAGACCTACACGCAGACCGGCGGCAGCACGATCGTCTCCGGCGGTACGCTCATTGCCCCCCCCTCCGGCTTCGACATCCAGGGCGGTCTCCTGACCGGCTTCGGCAACATCATCGGCAGTGTCGGCTCCGCCGGCACGTTCCGTCCGAGCATCGGCGGCACCAGCGGTCTGAACATTTCCGGCTCGCTCACGCTCATGGCCGGCGGACTCGTCCAAATGCAGCTCGGCGGCCTGACCCAGGGCACGCAATACAGTTCGGTCGCGGTCTCCGGCGGAGTCATTCTCAACGGCAATCTCGTCCTCTCCTTCGCCAACGGCTTCCAGTCGACGGTGACTTCCGGCAACACCTTTACCCTCGTCACCACCGGCTCGGGCTTCATCGGCAGTTTCCCGAACGCGCCGAACGGTACCCGTCTGGCCACCAGCGACGGCTTCGGCTCGTTCCTCGTCAACTACTCCCCCTTGAGCGTGGTGCTCACGAACTTCCAGGCCTCCGGACCCCTCACGGCTACCTTCTTGGGAGGCGGGCAGAATTGGAGCACGCCGGGCGCCTGGTCCACGAACCCGACCGTGCCCAACAACGGCAACGGCGGGAACAACTACAACGTCATCGTCAACGCCGGCACCGTCACGCAGGACATCGCCGGCGGCGTGACCATCCAGGCGCTCAGTTTCAGCGCCGGCGGCATCACGCTGAACAATCCGCTCACCATCAACGCGCTCTTCACCTTCTCCGGCGGCACGCTCGGCGGCGGTTCTTCGCTGATCGCGACCGGCGGCACGCTCCTGACCGGTTCGACCACGAAGACGCTCGGCGTCGCCATGTTCTCGAATCCCGCAGGCGCGACCATGACGGACGGCGCCGCTTCGACCGGGCAGCTCCAGCTCGACGCCGGGGCGATCTTGAACAATGGCGGATCCTACCTCGCGCAGAACAATCTGGGCATCGGGCTGCTCGCCAGCGGCACCTTCAACAACCTTGGGAGCTTCACCCGTGACAGTAGCGTGGGCTCGTATGCCATCGCGCCGACATTCCTAAATTCCGGCACCGTCAACGTCAACACCGGCTCGCTCGTCTTCAACGGGTTGGTCAGCAGCACCAACGGAACCTTCAACGTGGCCAGCGGCGCCACCCTCGGCTTCGCCAGCGCGCTCTCGGCTAATGCGGCCTCCACCTTCAGCGGCGCGGGCAATGTCACCTTCAGCGGCGACTTCACGCGCACCATCGATGGAGGCTACAGCCTCGGCGGAACCACGGTCGTCACGGCCGGCAACAATGTCTTCAACGCGCCCGCGACCTTCGGAACGTTGAATCTTCAAAACGACCCGAACGGCGTTTTCCTGACCGCGAACGCCAACAACAGCATCACCACCGCCTTCAATTGGACCGGCGGCCAGTTGCGCGGCACGGGGACGACGACCATCCAGCCCGGTGCCATCGCGAGCTTGGTGGGGGGCACAAACATCGTGCTCGGCGGCGTGGGCGGCGGACACACGCTGATCAATAATTCCTCCACCAACCTGGTGCTGAGCGGGAAGTCGCTCTTCTTCAATGGCGGGTCGCTCTTCGTAAACAACGGCCAGTTTGAGACGCAGGGCGCGTCGAGTCTGTTTTTGCAGGCCGGCGCGGGCACGTTCCAGAATGCGGGCACCTTCACGAAGACGGGAGCGGGAACTTCGACCATCGCGAGTGGGCTGACCTTCGACAACACCGGCACGCTCAATGTCGCCGCCGGCACGCTTTCGCTCGACGCGACCGGCACCGGGACCGGCGTCTTCAACGTTGCCCTGGGTGCGACGTTCCTGGTCAACAACTCCCGCACGTTCCTGGCCGGGAGCATGCTCAGTGGAGCCGGGGATGTAAGCTTTGGGCCCGGTACGCACACGATCAATGGCAGCTACACCGTGACGGGCACGACGACGATCGCGGGAGGCGACACGATTCTTAATAACGCGACCACCATTCCCGCGCTTAATCTCCAGAACGATCCGAACAGCGTCTTCCTGACTGACAATGGCAACCTCAGCCTGACCGGCTCGTTCAACTGGACCGGCGGCCAGTTGCGTGGCAGCGGCGTCACCACCATTCAGCCGGGCGCGATCGCCAGCCTGGTCGGCAGCACGAATATCGTCCTGGGCGGCGGCCATACGCTGATCAACAACTCGAGCACGCTCGTCTCGCTCGGCGGCCAGTCGCTCTTCTTCAACGGGGGCTCGACCTTCGTGAACAACGGCTCGTTCGAGCTCCAGGGAACGGCTGGCCTGTCGCTCCAAACCGGCGGCGGCAGCTTCCAGAACGCCGGCACCTTCACCAAGACGGGCTCGGCCCTCGCGACCGTGTCCGGCGGCGTCGCCTTCACCAACAGCGGCACGGTCAACGTCAACGCCGGCATCCTCAATTTCGGCGGCGGCTACACCCAATCGGCCGGCCTCCTCAACGTCAACGGCGGCAGTCTGGCCGGCTCCACGCTCAATCTGAACGGCGGCCAGTTCACCGGTTTCGGCAACGTCGGCGCGGACATCCAGAACGCCGCCACCATCATCCCCACCCTCGGCGGCACGGGCTTCTCGGTCGTTGGCAACGTCTCGCTGCTGTCCGGATCGCAATTGCAATTCCAGATCGGCGGCCTCGCGCAAGGCTCGCAGTATGGATTTATCAATGTGAACGGCACCCTCGCACTCGGCGGGCAACTGGTGGTGTCCTTCGCCAACGGTTTCCAAAGCAGCATCAGCAACGCCAACTCGTTCACGATCATCGGATCCAGCAACGCGCTGGCCGGCGGTTTCGCGAATATCGCCTCGGGCAGCCGCATCGGCGACACCGGCGGCTTCGGCACCTTCCTTTTCACCATTAGCGCAACGCAGGCTACGCTGAGCAATTTTCTCACGAGCCTCACGCCCGCTCCGGCGAACTGGCTCACGGCCACCAACGGAAATTGGACGACTGCCTCCAACTGGAGCAGCAATCCGGCGTTCCCGAACGATGGGACCACGCTCTACAACGCCATCATCAACGCGACCGGATCGCCTTACACGGTTACACTCGCTTCGCCGATTACGATTCAAAACCTGACGGTAAATTCCCCGGATGCGACCCTCGCGCTGGAGAGCGGGGCGAACCTCCGTCTGATCGTCGGGGGCAGCGTGAGCGCGGGTACGATCTTGATGAACGGCGGCACGCTCGGCGGCGGCCAGCTGACGCTCAGCGGGACGGGCGCGCTGGTCTTCACCACCAGCCAGTTCAGTTTCCTCGATGCGGTGACGGTCAACGGCACGGTCGACCTCGGGGCGAACACCTTTGCGCGGCTGCGCAACGGGGCGGGATTTGTCGGTACGGTGAATCTGGCGACCAATGCCGTGGTCTCCTTCGAGCAGACTGGGACGCTGGGCGGGCCGGTGACCTTCAACCTCAATGGGACGAATGCGAGCTTTGCGGTGAGCCTGAACAACACGTTGACGCTGTGCAGCTGCGTGACGGTGCGCGGCGTCGGCAACGTGGGCTTTCCCGTCTTTGGCGGGACGAGTTCACTCGTGAATCAAGGGACGATCAGTGCCGATGTGAGTGGTGGGACACTCATCATCAATCCGAACGGCACCTTCACCAACAGCGGCACGGTGCAGGCGCTGAACAGCAGCATCCTCACGATCGGCGCCACGAATTGGAGCAATCCCGGCACCTTCAGCGTGAACAACGCGACCCTGAATCTGGGCGGCACGTTCCTCGGCTCCGGGCTGGGGACGATCAACAATACCGGCGGCACGATCAACCTCATCGGAACGCTGAACAACACCGGGCTGACGACGACACTACCAGCGTCGGCCGTGGCGTTCACGCTCAACGGCGGGACGATTCTGGGCGGCACGCTCATCGTGGCGCCGAACACCGGCGCCGGCGCGCTGCTCTTCAGCACCAGTCAGTTCAGTTTCCTGGATGCGGTGACGGTCAACGGCACGGTCGACGTGGGGGCGAACTTTTTCGCTCGCCTGCGCAATGGCGCGGCGTTTGTCGGCACGGTGAATCTGGCGCCCACTGCCACGGTGTCCTTCGAGGAGACGAGCACGCTGGCCGGGCCGGTGACCTTCAATCTGAATGGGGCGGGGGCGAGCCTGGCGGTGAGCCTCAACAACACGTTGACGCTGGGCGCTGGGGTCACGGTGCGCGGTTCGGGCGTCGTGGGCTTTGGCGCCTTTGGGGGGACCAACAACTCGCTCGTCAACCAAGGCACCATCAGCGCCGATGTGGCCGGCGGGGCGCTGGCGATCTTTCCGAACACCTTCACCAACAGCGGCACGGTGCAGGTGCTGAACAGCAGCATCCTCACGATCGGCGCCACGAATTGGAGCAATGCCGGCACCTTCAGCGTGAACAACGCGACCCTGAACCTCGGCGGCACGTTCCCGGGTTCGGGCTTGGGCACCATCAACAACACTGGCGGCGGCACGATCAACATCACGGGGACGCTGAACAACACCGGGCTGACGACGACACTACCAGCGTCGGCCGTCGCGTTCACGCTCAACGGCGGCACGATCCTCGGCGGCACTCTCATCGTGGCGCCGAACACCGGCGCCGGCGCGCTGCTCTTTAGCACCAGTCAGTTCAGTTTCCTGGATGCGGTGACGGTCAATGGCACCGTCGACGTGGGGGCAAACTTTTACGCCCGGCTGCGCAACGGGGCGGGGTTTGTCGGCACAGTGAATCTGGCGACCAATGCCACGGTGTCCTTCGAGGAGACGAGCACGCTGGCCGGGCCGGTGACCTTCAACCTGAATGGGACGAATGCGAACCTGGCGGTGAGCCTCAACAACACTTTGACGCTGGGCAGCGGGGTGACGGTGCGCGGCTCCGGCAACGTGGGCTTCGGCGTCTTTGGGGGGACAAATTCACTCGTCAACCAGGGCACCATCAGCGCCGATGTGGCCGGCGGGGCGCTCATCATCAATCCGAACGGCACCTTCACCAACAGCGGCACGCTCAACGTCCAAAATGGAGCCACGCTCAATCTTGCGGCCGGCAGTTCGAGCGCCTCGTCCGGATTCATTGCGATTACCAACGGCACCCTCGGCATCAACAGCCCGGTAAATGCGGCGAACCTCTCCGGCGGGTTGGGAACGATCAACATCGCGACCTCAGGCAACCTCACTGCGCCCAATGGGATCAACTTTGATGGCGTCACCGGCATGTCGCCAACCGATGGCGGCACGCTCACCCTCAATTCGCCCGCCTTTACCTTCGGAAACGGGGCGGGGCAGATCAATGGACTGACGGCCAACGGCGGCGACAGCACCGCAGGGGCAGGCGGCAATGGCGGCACAATCACGGTGAGCGCCACGACCGGCGATTTGGTCGTGGGCGCGCCTATCGACGCCACAACCGGGGCAAACGTTACCGCCACGGGTGGCAATGGCGGCACCGTCACCCTGAATGCCACCAGCGGCACCAATGCGGTGGTCGTCACAAGCCGGGTCCGCGTTTCCGACGACAATGTCGGCCGGCGCAGCTCCCGCGGCGGCAACATTAACGTGAACAGTTCCCGCAGCGGTGGGACGGCCATCAATATCAGCAGTACGGCTCAGTTGCAGGCGCTCCTCAATGCCGCGGCCCCTGGGCCGGGCGGGAAAATCACCATCGTAGCAACCAGCGCGGGCAGCGGTTCGCGGATTCAGGTCGATGGTCAGGTGCGGGCGGATCGCGGCACGGTGGAGATTCGGCACGATGCGACCGGCGGCCAGATCACGACGAGCGCAACGACCGACCTGCGCGGTGACATCGTGAAGATCGGCGCCCTCGGAAACAACGGCATCCTCACCATCGCCGGCGGCAATTTCAGCGCCGACACGACCCTCAAGCTCTACGCGACGGCGTCGAACGGGCAGGTGCAGTTCACCGGCAACACCTCCCTCCTGGGCAGCAGTCTGAAGTTCATCGCGGGCCAGACCGTGACGGTGAACAACGGCGTCCAGGTCAACGTCACTGGTGGCACCAACCCGGTCAGCATCTTTACGAACGTGCCGAACTACAGCGGCTCCAACGGCGGCAACGGCAGCACGACCGGCGCCTTCACGGGCAACGGCGCGACCACCGCGCCGTTGGGCGGTCAGCCCGGCTTCTGAGTCGGCGCGATGATTGGCCGGCGACGGGGCTGTTTTTCACGCCTTTCGCCCGTCGCCCGCCTTCGCTCAGCGCCGGTACGTCGCGATGGCCGACGGGTGCATCGGGCTCGCGCTCGTTGCTGGACCCAGCTTGGGCGAGAGCCGCAGTACTCGCGGGAGCGTTCTGCTGATCCTGGCGGCGCTGCTGAGCTACGGGATCGCCATCAACATTGCCGCCCCGCTCCAGAGCTAGCACGGCGCTCTTCCGGTCATCTGGCGCGCGCTGGGCGTGGCGCTTATTGTGACTTCGCCCCTCGGCGCCCCAGCGGTCCTCGAGTTCCGTTGGGCGGCCTATCCGGTCCCCTCTGTGCTCGCGCTCGGTGTCCTCGGCACCGCAGTCGCGAATGTGCTCATGGCGACCGTGGCAGGGAAGGTCGTGGCGGCGCGTGCCGCGAAATCTTGCTTCTGAGCTGGTGTGGCTTGCGCGCCGTCTTGCTGGGCGCGAGCCTGCATGATGTCGAGCGCGCAAGGCCGGAGGTGGTTCGGTCTCGTGGGCTGGGCGGCGCTGAGCGTCGCACCGGCGGCTCCGGCTCTTGAGAGCGTCGTCCTCGGTGGTGAGCACTATGTCGCTGACCGCGTCATCGTGAAACTTCGCGGCGTGGCGTCCGCGAAGCCGGAAGCCCGCCGTCCGGAGGCCGTACGTCAGGCGCTTATCCTGCCCGAGGGCACGACGATCGAGCTGAATCCGTATTCCCGTTGGGAACGTCAGGCCGCCGGTTTCGGGAAGCCGGTCGCGGATGAACCGCTGAATCTGGAGCGCCATCTGATCGTGCAGCTGCACGGCCGGTTGGAGATTGCAGCCGCGCTCGCCCATCTGCGCGCCCTGCCGGAGGTGGAATATGCCGAGGCGGACGGCGTGGGGTCCGGCGGTGCGATCCCGACCGATCCCAACTATGGGCAGCAGTGGCACCATCCCAGGATCGGGGCGCCTCAAGCTTGGGACGTGACGAGGGGAGCTACGAACGTGATCGTTGCCGTCGTCGACAGCGGCGTGAACCGCTCCGCCGTCGATTTTTCAGGCCGTCTCCTGCCGGGCTACGACTTCGTGAACAGGGACGATGATCCGAGCGACGACGAGGGGCACGGGACGGCCGTCGCGGGAGCCTTGGGAGCGAATGCCAACGACGGTTCGCTCGTGGCGGGCATCGACTGGAACTGCCGCATCCTGCCGGTGAAAGTGCTGGACTCGGCGAATCTGGGCTCGTACTCCGACTTTGCGGCCGGAGTTGATTTCGCGGTCAGCCGCGGCGCGAGAGTAATCAATTTTTCCATCGGCGGGAAGACGACCAGCACCACGCTGGCGAATTCCGTCCGCGCGGCGATCGCGCAGGGAGTCATTTTCATCACGATCACTCACAATGACGGGACGGGAACGATCCGCTTTCCGGGTTCCATGCCGGAGTCCATCACGGTCGGGGCCACCGAGCGCAATGACGCGCGTGCCTCCTTCAGCAATTGGGGGCCACGCATCGATCTGGTGGCTCCCGGCCGGGACATCTACACCGTCGGGCTCGATGGCCGTTTGGATTTCTGGTTCGGCACGTCGCTCGCGGCGCCGCTCGTCTCGGGAACAGCCTCGCTGCTCCTCTCCATGCGGCCTTCGCTGCGGCAGGAAGATGTCCGCGCTTTGCTCCACGCGGCGGCCGCGGATCAGGTCGGAGACGCGACCGATACGCCGGGTTTCGATGTCTACTACGGCTGGGGACGGCTCGATGTCGCGAAAACGATTGCTCTCGCGCGGTCTGCGGTGGGAAACCCGCCGCCCGCACCGCGGCTCGTGAACGTTTCGACGCGGGCGCATGTCGGCACGGCGGACAATGTCCTCATCGGCGGATTCGTCGTGCGGGGGAGTGGGTCAAAGAAGGTTCTCATTCGTGCGCTTGGTCCATCGCTCGCAGCGGCCGGGGTGCAGAATGTTCTCGCAGATCCGTTGGTGGAAATCGTGGACGCAGGCGGTCGGCAACTCGCTTTCAACGACAACTGGCAGGATGCACAGGCTGGCGAGATCGGAGCCAGTGGCTTCGCCCCGGCGAACTCGAAGGATGCCGCGGTGATCGTGACCCTTGCTCCCGGTGCGTACACCGCGGTGGTGCGAGGCGTTGGCGGATCGACTGGCGTGGGATCGGTCGAGGCATACGAACTCAGCGCCTCCGATGAACCGCGTTTTATCAATCTTTCGACCCGCGGTGGCGTCTCGACCGGTGACAACGTCATGATCGCTGGCGTGGTCATCGCGGGGACAGCGCCGCGGCGGGTGCTTCTCCGCGGGGTCGGACCGTCCCTCGTGAATGCGGGCGTCCCGGGAGCACTGAGCGGGCTCTCTCTTGAACTCATCCAGGGTGGCGTCAGCCTGCTCTCAAACCTGCAATGGGCCGCCTCGCCTGATCGCGTGGCGATCCAGGCGAGCGGGTTCGCTCCGTCCTCGCCGAGCGACGCGGCGATCATCGCGACGCTCGCGCCCGGCGTCTACACGGCGATCATGCGCCCGGTCGGCACGGACGGCGTCGGACTCGTTGAGGTCTACGATCTTGAATGAGCGACCGACGTCGAACGCGCGCGTCGACCCGGAACGCCTGACATCACTGTCCAACGCGCTGCCAGCGAATGGAACGTTCCGACGAAGTTGCGAGCGGGACCACGAAGAAGAGGAGTCCAGCGGAACGGCTCGATAGCCGACCGAGAAGGCCGCCTCCGCTGTCGAGACGCAGCTCGGAGCGCTCTTCCAGCACGCCGGCACCGAGGTTGCCCGACGTCCCGCGAACTCCCGCGGCGGAGCGGCCGACTTCAAGGATGTCACCTTCGAAACGGAAGTCGCTGTCCCGGTGCAGAACGACCTCGGCCAGAGTCTGGCCCCCGTCGCCGAACTGGCGAAGTCGAAGCGACCTTCCGTCCGGGGAGGTGCGAATCTCAACCCGCGGTGCCGGGACGCGCGGGAGACGGCGTCGCCCCGTCGCAAACGCAAAGAGCGAGAGTTGGGATTTCGCCGAACCCGCGGGCCCCGCAAACCCGCCGTTGTCGCGATAGATCCCGTCGAAGCGGCGAAGTTCCGGAGCCTTCACCGCCGTCGGCCAGCGTGGATCTGGAGGCACGCTCCGGGCGATGACGCAGCCAGAGCCGAGCAGCAGAGCGCAGGCGGTGCCCAGAGAGAGCAGAAGCGACCGCAGGGCAGGGGGCAAGGCGATGGGGAGAGCGAATGGTTTCATGTGGGACGCTCGCGGATCGGCCGGGCGTTCCCATCATCGATAGTGCGGTCACGCGCCGTTCGGGAATCGATGCCGCTCCGCCCAACGCGACGACGCTGGCCCGTCAGAGACCGCCTCGCCGTGAGCCAGATGGCAGAATACTTGCTCGCGGGAGCGGGATGGCTCACCGGCCCCGCACTCTCGCTTCAGCCCTCGCAGGGGTCATTTTGTTGCTGTTCGCGTATAGCTTCGCCCTCCACCGGACCGCAACGACGCCCCGCATGCCGGCCCGGCCCGCGATCGCCGCGTCGGGTCCGTCGGCTTCCGTTTCAGCCCCCGCGACCGCCGGGTTGAGTCGCATCGCGGCCTCGCCACCGTCGAGTCCCGCGGTCGCGCGGCCGTCCGGCGTCACCCGTGCGGCCACGCTGCCCCGGGCGGAGATCGACGCCGTCTGCGGCGATTTCCGGGTCTGGCTGGAGGAGGCGCTGCCGGGCGGCGTGGGTCGGGTTTCGGCCGCCGCGGTCGCCCGCGGTCTCGAGCTCGCGAAAGCGCGACGAGTCGCTCTCGCGCAGCTCATTGTCGATGATCCCGAGCGCGCGATCGCCGAGGCGGTGCCGCCGCTCGTCCGCCAGCAATTGCCGCCGGAGATCGTCGCGCAGCTCGAGGAACGCGTCAGCACGCGGGCGAGGTTCGATGTCATCGCCACACTGCCACCGGAGAACGGCGACCCGAGCACGCTGCCCGCGATTCGCCATGACGTGCTGACCGCGGAGGGCACATCCTTCGAAGCCCACGTCTATGGGGCGCTGACGCAGCAGCCGAGCGCGACGGATCTGCCCCTGAGCGGCATCGCGCTCGATGGCCGGCTCGCGGTCGCGGAAAATCCCGTCCGGGTGCTGGTCGCCGGCGAGAAAATCGCGCCCGGCACTCCCGTCGTGGACGTCTGCCCGGTCTCGGGTCAGACGGTCGCGGCGTCGCATTCCGGCGTCGTCCCCGCGGGAGGCTCGGCGGTCGAGATCGGAGGCACCGTCCATTTTCTCTGCAGCGGCGGTCACATCATCGAAGTGCGCGAGGGCTTGCGGACCGGGAAATACACCGCGGATGGTACGCGGGTCGGCGCGCGGCCGGGAGCCAGCATTACCGACAGTGCCTACAATCAGGGCACGAAGAAGATCCTTCTGATCCGCGCCAATTTTACCGACGATCTCGCGGAGCCGATCACCGTCGCCGGCGGGCAGGCTCTCCTCGCTGCGACGGATGTGTTCATGAATGAGAATTCTTACGGCACGCTGCGCGTCGATCTCGTGAATTCCCTCGTCACGCCCGTGCTGATCACCATGCCCAAGACGAAGGCGACCTATCTGGCGGAGAATAATTCGACGTCTTTTCTCGCCGATGCCCGCGCGGCCGCCACCGCAGCCGGTTACAACTACACCTTATACGATTTCGAGTTCGTCCGTTACGCCTCGATTTATGGCTTCGGTGGGCAGGCCTACGTGGGGGCTCGCGGCGTCTGGCTCCAGAGCAGCAGCACCGGCGTGGCCTGCCACGAGTGGGGCCACAACCTCGGCCTCTGGCACGCGAACTTCTGGAATGCGACGAACGACACGATCATCGGCACGGGCACGAATACCGAGTACGGCGATGGCTTTGATACGATGGGTTCCGCCGCCGCCGGGAGAAATTCCTTCAACACGAACCATCGCAATCTCCTCGGCTGGCTCCCCGCCGCGAACGTCCAGGCGGCGACCGCCACGACGGGCACCTACCGGATCTACGCGTTCGATCAGACCACGCTCACGCCGGGACAGACGCTCGCCCTGAAGACGAACAAGGACACGCGTGACTACTGGCTCGAACACCGCGTGCAATGGTCATCGAACTCCTGGGTCACAAACGGCGTGCTCCTCCACTGGAGCCCCTGGGCCAGCAGCAATGGTGGCTCGCAGTTGCTCGATATCGCGCCGGGCACTTCCAACGGGATCAACGATGCGCCCATCGTCCTCGGCCGGACTTTCTCCGACCGCGCCGCGGGGGTGCATCTCACGCTCATCGCCCGGAACGCCACCACGCCGGAGTCGGTCGATGTCGTGGTGAATCGCGGCTTCTTCCCCACGAATCGCGCCCCGACGCTGTCCTTCGGCGCCTCCGCTTCCAGCGTGGCCGTGAATGCCGTCGTCACGTTCACGGCGACGGCCTCGGACCCGGATGGCGACGCGCTCGCGTACTACTGGGATTTTGGCAGCACCAGCGTCGGTCCGAATGCCGCCACCGCGACCGCATCTTGGTCGACCGCTGGCCAGTATAACGTGCTCTGCACGGTTTCCGACATGAAGGGGAAGTTCGCGACGAAATCCCTCCTCGTCACGGTTGGCACGCCTGCCACCTTTTCTGCCAGCGGCCTGGTCACGGATAATTTCGGGCAACTCGTCGCGGGCGCCCGCGTGCACAACGGCCTGACGGGCGCGAGCTACCGCGGAACGTACACGGACAGCACCGGCCAATACGTGCTCACCAACCTGGCGGCCGGTGCGGTCACGCTGAGCGCGATTTCCCCCGGCTTCACGGGTGCGGCGACCGCCGGCTTTCCAAATCCCATCACCGTCGGACCCAGCCAGACCGGGTTGAATTTCACTGGCACCTCTCTCGGCGCCAGCGTGAGTCTCACGGGGCCCGCGGCTCCGGCGCGCGAGGCGGGGACGGTCCCGGCAAACTTCACCTTCACCCGCGGTGATGAAGTACCGGCGACCGGGGCCTTGACCCTGAATTACACCCTGACCGGAACCGCCGACAAGGCGACGGACTACGTGGTGGCTCCCGTGCCGCCCGCGACCGGCACTTACGCCCCCGCGACGGGCATCGGCACGCTCGTCATCCCGGCGAACGCCTTGAGCGCCGGCCTTCAGATTACGCCGGTGGATGACGCCATCGCGGAAGGGACGGAGACGGTCATCGCCACGCTCACCGCCGGCACCGGCTATCAGCTCAGTGGGACCGTGGCCGCCACGATGACGATCATCGATAACGACACGGCCGATCTCTACACCGAGGCCTTCGCCTCGGGTGCGAATTCGAATCCCTTCGATCTCAACGGCCGAAAGGTCACCTTCGCGCCGCTCACGGCGACGACGTACCGCGGCGCGTCGGATCCCATCAGTGCCTTCCCGACCGATCCCGCGGGCGGCATCACGCTCGTCGCGAACGGCGTCGCCGCCGTGCCGGTCACTTCCGGCAGCCTCGATGACGGCTTCTGGCAGATCACGGGCCTCCCGGTGCTCCCGACGGTCTTCGGCACGACGTTTTCCCAGATCTTCGTGAACACGAACGGGAACATCTCCTTCGAAAGCGGCGACAGCGGATCGGACAGCTCCCCGTCGCAGCATTTCACGAGCGGGAGGCGGCGGGTGTCCCTCTTCGGGGCGGATCTCGATCCCGGCGTGGGCGGCACCGTCAGCTACAAGGTCATCGCCACCGCGGGTGCGCAGCGGGTCGTCGTCACGTTCGCCAATGTTCCGCGCTTTGGCGGGGGCGCTGGCATGCTCAACGGACAGGTGGAGCTGTGGGCAAACGGGACGATCACCCTTTCTTGGCTCAACACCACGATGACCGATGGCGTGGCGGGTCTCGCCGGCGGGCAGGCAGCGCCCAGCCCGTTCTTTGCGAGCGATCTCAGCGCCTACCCCTCTTCGACGGGCTTTGCCGCGTGGCTCAGCGCCTGGTTCTCGGCCGCGGAAATCGCCAACCAGGCGATCTCCAGCCCGACCGCGGATCCCGATGGGGATGGGTGGTCGAATCTCTTCGAATACGCGCTCGGCTCTAATCCACGCGCGGGCGGTTCGCCCGCGGGAGCGCCGCTGCTGCGCCAGGCCGGCGGCTATCTCACCCTGACCTTCCAGCGCGATCCTCTGCTCACAGACCTGAACTATCTCGTCGAGGCATCGGACGATGCCTCGGTCTGGACCACGATTGCGCAGAGCGTGGCGGGTGCCGCGACGAGCGCCGCGTCCGGTCAGGTGCCGAGTCAGGTGAGCGAAGTCGTGGGTGGAAACGTGATGAGCGTCACTGTCGGCGACACCGCACCCATGAACGGCCGCGTGCATCGCTTCATGCGTCTGCGGGTGACGAAACCGTAGGGCGGAGTCCGGGAGACTCGGGGGCTTGCGGGGCGGTTACGTTTCGCTCGGTCACGCCGAGACCGGCGGCGGGCTGACGGGGCCCGCCGGACGGAGATTTTCGATCTTTCCGCGGTTTTGTAAGAACTCCACCCGTCCCGGACACTAATGGGGAAAATGGAGGAGCGTGCACAACGGCAGATTTTTGAGGAGTGGGTGGGCCGCCACAAAGGCCTGCTCTTCCGCGTCGTCCACGCCTACGCCTTTGTCGCGCCCGACCGGGACGACCTGTTTCAAGAGATCATCACGCAGGTCTGGAATTCGATCCCGCGTTTCCGGTCCGAGTCGGCGGTCAGCACGTGGCTCTACCGCGTCGCGTTGAATACCGCGCTGGCCTGGTCCCGCAAGGAACGCCGGCATCGCGACCGGACGGAACCGCTCGCGGACGCCGAACCCGCGCTCCTGGCGAACTCGGGAGCGCGCGATGCCCGGCTGGCCTGGCTCTACGAGCAGATCGCGCAGCTCGACCACGTCGATCGCTCACTCACGCTGCTGCTGCTCGATGGCTTCAGCTACCGCGAGATGGCGGAGACCCTCGGCATTTCGGAAACTTACGTCGGCGTCAAAATCAACCGCATCAAGAACCACCTGAGGAACCTCACCCGCGAGGACAAGCACCATGGAATTTAACGAACTGAAGATGATCTGGGATTCGCAGAATCAGGAACCGCTCTACGCCTTGAACGAGGGGGCCTTGCAGCGCGTGGTCCAGCGCCGGAATGACGAGCGGGCCCGCGCGCTCTCGCGCTGCTACACCACGGAGATCACGGTGGGCCTGATCTGCGGGTTCGCCATGCTTGGCTGTGCCGGACTGTTGGCCATCGCGGATCCGGCGTCGCTGGCGTCGTGGTCTTTGATCCGCTCGAGCGAAGTGACTTGGGAGATCCCGGCGCTCCTCGGGGCGGCGGCCATCTGGTTCTACTACGGCGCCTACATGTACCTCGCCCGCAAGCGCCAGCAGCGTCGGCTCGAGACTTTCGATTCCTCTCTTCGAGGTGATCTCGACCGCGCGCTCTCCGAGACGGATTTTCAGCTCATGATGGCGCGGAACACCGTCTGGCGGGGCCTCGTCCCGGTCTGGCTCGCGGCAGCGCTCTGGGTGGCGGCCTTGTTTCATCTGGAGGTTGCCCCAGTCTGGGCGTACCTTCTGCTCGGCGTGATCGCCCTCATCGCCTTCGTCCGGGAGGTGGGGGGAAGAAACCGCTCGATCACGGACCGCTTCGAGCCCCGGCGTCGCGAACTCGAAGCGCTGCGGGCAAAGCTGGCCGATGCGCAGCGTTAGTGGTCCCTCGCGGAAGAGGGGAAAACGGATCGACCGTGCACCGGCTCCCGGCGGATCATCGCGGCTCGGTCAGAGCTCATGACGCGCGAAGGACCAACGCCGAAAAGCGGTCGACGCTATGCGGTATTTCTCAGCTACCGGCATGCGGACGACCTGCAGGCGGGACGCCAATGGGCCACGTGGCTCCATCAGCTGCTCGAGGGGGTACGAAATTCCGGCGATCTCGTCGGGACCCTCGACTCCAACGCAGAACCAGTCCCGGCGAGTTTGTACCCGGGCTTTCACCACCGGGACCTTTTTCAACGGTCAGTGGCGTCTTGGCGGAAGTCCGCGACCCTTTCGAAGGGTCCCGCGACCCTTCGTAAAGGTCGGACGACCTTTTCTGGAGGTCAGCGGCGTCTTGTCGGAAGCCCGCGACCCTTTCGAAGGGTCCGACCACCTTTTGTAAGGGTTGGACGACCTTTGCTGGAGGTCGGCAGCGTCTCGTCAGAAGTCCGCGACCCTTTCGCAGGGTCCCTCGACCCTTCGTAAAGGTCGCACGACCTTTTCTGGAGGTCAGCAGCGTCTCGTTAGAAGTCCGCGACCCTTTCAAAGGGTCCCGCGACCCTTCGTGAAGGTCGGACGACCTTTTCTGGAGGTCAGCAGCGTCTCGTTAGAAGTCCGCGACCCTTTCGAAGGGTCCCGCGACCCTTCGTGAAGGTCGCACGACCTTTTCTGGAGGTCAGCAGGCTCTCGGAATGGGTCGTTGGTTTGTCGGAAACGGCCCGTGAACCCTTCAATTGGTCGAATGACCCCTCATGGCCGTCGAATGAGCCTAGCCTGCTTACGGGACACGGGATCTCGGGCAAGCGCCCGGAATCGCGCGGGAAATTCGCGCGTCTGGCGGCGACGCACGCTGAAGATCTGGCCTCATTCCATCGCGCGCCCGCCGCGCTGCATGTTCGATCTCGCCGAGGCCATCGCGGGCGGCCCCCTCGACTCCCGCGGTAATGTGACGCATCGGGTTGATTTATCCGCCGCCGTGCTGCGCGAGTTAGCGGAAGCGGACGAGAACTGCTCAGTTCCGTTTGTCCGCTGGGGCCTTCACATCCTCGGGCGGAGAGAATGAGTCATTCGCACCCCGGCGTCGCTTCAGCTCAACGTCCGATCCGCTCCCTCAAGTCGCAGACTAGACTCTTGAGGCGTTTGCCGAGCTGGAGCTTGGAAAAGTCATCGGCGCGATCCTGGATGAAGTCTGCCCCGTCGCTCGCGACCCCACCGGCGCGCTTCAGCATCGGATGAGCCTGGGCCATCAGACGATCGCTCAAATCTTCGAGCAAGCGGGCGGCACGATTTTCTACCGGACGCGGCTGCAAGGCCCGCACCGCGACCGCGATCACGAATCCCGCGCCGAGGGCGGCGAGAATCGACGGCAAGGGATTTGCCCGCACAACTTGATCAAATGTCAGGGGCGCGACTGGTTCGGTTTCGGTTTCGAAGGGACTCATTATTTTCGGTTGGGTTTGGGACGGAGAAAATCGATCGCCGTTGCGAGGCCGACGACGAGAAGTGCGGGCCGAAGCACCAGAAGGCTGACCTCGACCACGCCGCCGACAATGGCTCCGAGCGGCAGGCGCGGGAGGATGAAACCCAATGCGGTGGCCGACGCGAGGGCTTTAAGCGGTTCCCGATGGACGTAGCTATCCGCAAGTCGGACCCAGGATGATCCGGGAGATTCGGTCTGTGCTGCAGATGGGGAGGAATCAATCTTCATGCCCCGTTGTTTCGGCGTTCCCGGGAGAGTTGGACGTCTCGAGCCGGAAATCGTCGCCAAATTCCCGCCGCGCACGGCCGAGGTCCCGGCGGAATCCGAAATCCGAGCATGAACCACTTCACTTTCGACGCCTCCTGGAAACAACTGTCGGGCGTCCTCAAGCAAAAGTACGCCCAGCTCACGGACGATGATCTGCAATTCGTCGAAGGGAAGGGAGACGAACTCCTCGGGCGCCTCCAGGCCCGACTCGGGCGCACGGTCGAGGAGATCGAGTCCCTCCTCGTCTCAGCGAAAGCCGAGATGAACAACGGCGCCGACTCTGGCGTCGGTCTCGCCGCGAGTGTGAAGGCGTCCGCGACTGAGTTCGTCAGTGACGTGAAGTCTCGCACGGCCGCGGCCCTTGATGGAATCAAGGAAGCGGCTTCTGCGCAGGCAGACCAAGTCCGGCGCCAGGCGGGTAACGCCTTCGATGAGGCGAGGGAGCGAGCGAAGGGTCTTCAAAGCGAGGTCGAGACGTACGTGCGGGAGTCGCCGCGCCAGGCGATCGTCACCGCGATCCTAGTGGGCTTCTTCGCCGGAATCCTGCTGCGTCGGTAACGCCCATCTCCGTGGCCGCTGGTCAGCCGGGAATCCGCGCGTGTCTGACTGGCGCGACCCCGTTTCAACCGCGCCAGAATGCACGAATCCCCCGTGCGTGAGAGGCGTATAGCCGTCGACGATGTCTTCGGGCGTCAGCTGTGCCGATGCTGATGGTGGACGTCTGGCGTGTGGGGATGGGAGTGGGTGAGCGGTTCGTGGCGGTGCCAGTGGGCATGAGGTTCGCCCGGCGGATCACCAGCGTCGTGTTCGTGCTCGTGGTGCTCGTCGTGGACGTGGAGGTGATCGTGCTCCATCGCCTCGTGCGCGTGAGAATGCGCGTGCTTCTCCGTGAGGTGGATCCAGACGCCGATTGCCATCAGCGCCATCGCCGGCCAGAAGGTCGGCGTGGGGATTTCGCGCATCAGGAGCAGCGCGAGCAGCACCCCCACAAATGGGGCCATTGAAAAGTAAGCCGCGGTCCGCGCCGTCCCGAGCTCGCGCAGGGCAAGGACGAAGAACACGAGGCTGACGCCGTAGCTGAGGAAGCCAAGCAGACCAGCGGCCAGCCAGGAGGCGGTTGGGGTTGGGTGATGATCCGCGATCGCCCCGAGGGCCAGATTTAACGATCCGGCCACGAGCCCCTTCCACATCGCGATTTCGCCCGGATCCGCGGCGGAAACCTTGCGAGTTAGATTATTGTCCGCCGCCCAGCCCAGACACGCCCCGCAGATTGCCAGCGCCCCCCAGGAGAGCGAGAACCCGCCATCGGCGGACTGCCAGGAAAGAAGGAGGCCTCCCCCCACGATCGCACCCATCCCGAGTGCGATCCTCCGATCGAAGTGCTCATGGAAGGCGAACCAGGCGAGCGTGGCGGTCAGCACACCTTCGAGATTCAGCAGGAGCGATCCGGTCGCGGCTGGAGTGCTCCGCAGTCCGACCAGCAGAAGGACGGGCGCAATGATTCCTCCGGCGACGATGGCCGCACCGAGCCAGGGCCAATCCCGCCGCGTGAGCGGCGCTTCCGCAGGCGCGCCGCCCTTAGTCACCCATCCACGCCGACGAATGAAACGCGTGATCGCGAGACCCATTCCGGACCCCAGGTAGAGAAGGCCTGCCAGCGTCGTGGGCGGCACGGTCTCGAGGAGGAGCTTCGCGAAAGGGGTGCTCGCGCCAAACAGCGCCGCCGCCGCGATCGCGTAGCGCACTCCGGGTTTCATCGCTGGCACTTTAACCGTACGGATGGCAATGGAAAGTCTCCCGGCGTCAACGCGCCGCGCGCGAGCCCTGCCAAAGGCGGTGTCTAGACCGATCCCGTAAGCAGGTCGCACAATCTATCGGGGTAGGTCCCCTGATGCACTGAGCAAGGCGCACGACCTACCATAGTAGGTGCGCCAACGCCGTTGGTTCGGCGTAAGGCAGTTCAACCAACCAGAACGTCGGGTTCCGGGCGGAGGCCTTTCACGTGAAGGTGGGAGCGGTGGGCGCAGTGACCGGCAGGACAAACGACCACGCAATGCAGACGGCTGAACGGCTGAACAGGCTTTGATGACGGCAAAAAAAGCGCCCGGCTGGACCGGGCGCTTTAGGAAAACGAAATGATCCTTGGTTAGGCCACGACCTGCGCAGCGGCACGCCGCCGCCAAGCGAATCCAAGCGCGGCAAGCGCCAGTCCACCCGCGAAATAGGTGCCCGGCTCGGGGACCGCCACTACGCTGGTGCCAGTCAGATTAATCTGGTAGGCGGCGGGAGTTGCGGAGGTCGCGTTCGCCGCGTTGAAGATGTAGCCGCCGAGGGGGCCGACTTCAGCGGGATTCCTGCCGTTCAGGCCAAACGTGCTCGAAAGGAACAGGGCGCGGGCGGCGCTATCGGCGGGATCATTGCCGAAGATGCTGATCCCAAGTATGAAGTAGCCCGGGCTGTTGTTACCGAGGAACGCACTGAGTGAACCTGCGGGAATCGTCGAGCGGAGTTCTCCTGAGCCCGCGTCGTCGTTCAACACGATCGGCACGCCGGTGCTGGTCAGGAGGAAGAGCATCGTGTCCAAGCCGACCGGCGTGAAGGCATTGACGGTCGTCGCAGAGAAGAGCGACGGATTGACGATCTGGATGCGGAACAGATCCACGTCACCTGCAGTGGCGATCGTGCCGCTGATCCCGGTGAGAGGCGTGAAATTCAGGGGGCCGGTGAAGCTCGCCGTGGCGACAGTCTGTCCGGCATCACCCGGAAACTCCGAGAACCCTTGACCGGAGGCATGGGCCGAAACAATCAGGGCGAGGGCGGCGGTGAGGGAGCGGAAGGAGCGAGACATGAGGAGGTTGGTAAGGGTGGAACTTGGGGGACCAACAATGGAATACTGGTCGCATAAGTGCGATAACGGCCATTGCAAGCGGAAATTTGCTTATCTCCGCATTTTTTCCGCCGCCGCTTGTCGCTTGGGGCTCGGTCACAAGCCGTTGCTTGCGGCAAAACTTCGCCGGTAAGCCCTGCCAAACTGGCTCCCGCCTCTGTGCCGCAACCGGAGGACGATGGCGGCGTCATGGCACCCGCAGCTTGCCGCGTCGTCGCTCTCGTCTGGCGGGCAGTCGAGATCGGCCACCTCATAGACTTGCTCGAGCGCCGGAACATGGAATCCGCTTGACGTCATCGCGGGGGATCGCTCGGCCGGCGGGCTCTCCGATACCCTCGCCGTCCTCTCAATCTGGGGTCGGTCCAGCCGCCGGCCTCAAGCGAACGACTCCTCGCGCCACTTCATTCCCCGGCTGGGATTCGCGTTGTCCGTCCGGTTTCCGCAGGAGGACGCGATCCTGTCGAAGCTGGGCGGGATATAATCTCAAAAAAAAGCGCCCGGCTGGGCCGGGCGCTCTTGGAAAACGAATGTCGTTGGTCAGGCCGCGACCACTCCGGCCGCACGCCGCCGCCAGGCCACTCCGAGCGCGGCGATCGCCAGTGCACCAGCGAGATAAGTCCCCGGCTCCGGGACCGCCACCACCCTGGCGCCCGTGAGCGAAATTTGGTAGGCGGCGGGAGTCGCAGAAGTCGCGTTCGCCGCATTGAAGATGTAGCCGCCGAGGCCGCCGACAGCAGCGGGATTCGCGCCGTTCAGAACACTGCCCGAAAGGAACAGGACGCGCGCGGCGCTATCGGCGGGATCATTGCCGAAAATGCTGATCCCGAGAATGAAGTAGCCCGGGCTGTTGTTGCCAAGGAACGCGCTGAGGGAACCCGCGGGAATCGTCGAGCGGATTTCTCCTTTCCCGGAGGCGTCGTCGTTCAACACGACTGGCACTCCGGTGCTGGTGAGGAGGAAGATCATCGTGTCCAATCCGACCGGCGTGAAGATGTTCACGGTCGACGCAGAGAAGCTGGACGGATCGATGATCTGGATGCGAAAAAGATCCACGTCACCTGGAGTGGCGATCGTGCCGCTAATCCCAGTGAGAGGCGTGAAATTCAGCGGGCCCGTGTAGCTCGCCGTGCTAACGGTCTGTCCCGCATCGCCGGGAAACTCCGTGAAGCCTTGACCGGAGGCATGGGCCGAAAGGATCAGGGCAAGGGCGGCGGTGAGGGCGTGGAATGAGCGACGCATAGGACGGTGAGGGTTGGCAAACTTGGTAATCGCGCGGACTCAATTCCGCATCCACAAGTTTCTACACGCGACGCCGGGGCGATTGCAAGTGGCAATTTGTTCGTCCTGTGGCGCTTTCGGTCGGTCCAGTCGGTCGGTCGGGGCCTGATCAGATGCCTTTGCCCTCGTTCGGACCTCGCCGATGAACCCTGCGGCACCCCATCCGACCTCGCGGCACGAGATCGGCCACCGCATCGACTTCGTCGAGCGCCGCGAGCATGGAATCCTCATTCGCCGCGATCAGCGGTGGATCGCGCAGCTGGCTCCGATCCAAGTTAGCGGAACCGCGAAACGCGATGGCCTCGACGACCGCGGCGGCCGAGGCAGCGGCGCTGAGCAGCCGCGGCGACGAGAGCACGGCGCGGAATCGGGGAGGCGGGTGGCTTATGCGAACGTCTCCGCGCGCGATTTCGTTCCCCGGCCGGGATTCGCGTTGGACGGCCATTTCCGCCAGAGAAGGAGACGGATCTGTTTCGCAATCGAGATCCTCTCCGCCACGCTGCGAGTTCCGCGAATGAGCTCCGTCACGAGGTTGAATGTTCCGGTGATCACTTTCAGATCGTCGGAATACGAAATCGGTTTCACCTCCTGGGACTCGAGAAACTCGATGAACTCCCGGAAGCGGAACTCCATCTCCGTGCACTTGGCTTCCAGCTGGGCGATCGGGGTCGGGATCGTCCCAGTTTCGAGCGTGAGCGCCACATCTTCGATGATCCCATTTGCGAGGGATTGGGCGCGCACATAGCGGATCTCTGCTCCTTCGAGATACGCCGTCCGCCGGGATTCCTCCAGTTGCCGGCCGGTCACCACCGCCACCTGGACGTTTTGCTCCGCGATGATTTTGAACTTCCGGAGGGAGGTCAGCACCGGGCGCCGCGCCTCCTCCTGCTTGTTGCTGGCGCAGCCCGACGTGAGCAAAATAATGAAAGCAAGAATGACGGCGCGCATGGGAAGAATCCGTTCGGAACGGGGTAAAGCCGACCTTCGACGAACGGACAACGACGTTACGCGAAACAGGGGTTGCTGCAACGCTTGATGGAGCCCGTTGGATCTCCGCTCGACTCCACAGACGTCACCTTCGGTCAGCTCATCCGCGGGCGCTGTTCAAGCTGCGGCAGGTCTCGCGATTGCGGGTCACCGGCCTTTGAATGAAGGGCCATCGTCGCCCGAGAAGCCCACGGCGCCACGCGGTCCCGACGGAGAGGGTTGCCCGCAGCTACGCGGAAGCCCGCTTCTTTTTCGCGGCGGCCTTACCGTCTTCTTCTGTGAGCGTGAAGCGGGCAAGGACGTCCGGCCAGCGCGCGACCGGTAACTGCTCGCCCTTCTTCCAGGGCTGATAGTTCTCCGTCCATTCGGCCACCGGTAGAGGGCGACGCTTCGCGCGTCCCACAAGAGCGCGGAAAAGGTTGGCCACCGCGTCGCGCTTGCGACGGCGGGCCTTGAGCGGATCTCGCCAGGCCACGCAGCGGTCGATCTCGCCGACGAAGGTCCAGCTCGAGGCCCGACTCCAGCGCCGCTCCGGCTCGACAACGGCACCGTCCGCGAGGAGCGGCTGTACGGCGATGAATGGACCGCGCGTCAGGCCGAGGAAAAGCGCGAGCGCGCCGGTCTTTTTTTTCTGCACGACCCCCATCCGCCGATTGGTGTACTTTAGTTTTTCACCGTTGAGCAGGATGACGTGGTGCTCGTGGTCCACCTTGGCGATGCCGGGCGAAAGCAGTTTGCCTTTCATGGGGCAGCGTCGGTGCTTCGCGGACGAATGCAATGGCGCAGAACACCAGCCAAACGCGGCAGATCGATCCGCCGCCACTCGGTAGGAACCGTTCGCGCCGCTGGCGCGGGGACCGGTGCCAGCTCGGTCCCCGTCGTGCCCATCAGTGGGCTTGCGAGACTCGTAAACGCTGTCTTCGCCACTCATCGGCGATGAAGACCGCTTCGGCCTGATCCGCCCTGCCCGTCGCTGCCCCCAGAGCCGCAGAACAAACCGAAGCCGAACCTTGCAGCAAACCGGAACGAGGCCGGTGATGAGGCAAATCCTCTCGATGAGACGCAGAGGCGCGGAGGGGGGACGACGCTTGCTGTCGGGGTCTCCGCGAGTGTTCCTTCCAGCCGACGCGGGCGGGTCATGAGGAGCCGTCGCCTGTTGGTCGGATGAGGATGCGAGAGTTCGACAGGAGGATGATGCAACGCGCACGTTCGCGGCGCAAAATCCAATGCGAAACGCCCGACTCCCAATTTTCCCGGTGTGCCTTCGAAGGTCGTAACCCACTCCAAACAAGGGAAAAAGGCAAGCCAGTCCGGTGAGGTATCACTCGTGCTTGAGGATGAACGACAACAAACACGAGCGCCACGGTAGCCGATTCGGCCACTGCGGCGCGCCGCGAACTGTCACTCCGCCCCTAAACGATTGCAGCGCTGCCGGCCCGATCTTTCAGAGGCAATTTCAGTGCAACGGACACTCCCCTTCACGATTCGATTCCAACCTATCTTCCTACTTATGAAAACCACCACAATCGCTCTCTTCCTTACCCTGACTGTCCTAACGGGAGCCGTGAACGCGCAAACGCCAACGCCGACGGGCGCTCAGCCCTCAATGCCAGCACAGACCGCGCCCCCAGCGACGGATGCCAATAATACGGCTCGCAACGCTGGCGATGCGAAAGCCGGCGCCAGCACGGCCGATCAGCAGCCAAACAATCCCACCGACTTGAAGCTGGTGCAGGCGATCCGCCAGGGCGTCATCGCTGACAAGTCACTCTCCATCGACGCCAAGAACTGCAAAATCATCGTGGTC